>JAVRBO020000098.1:0-95612 GCA_034531195.2 Nostoc sp. ChiSLP01 | reverse complement strand
TCATTAATGGAGTTCAGAGGTTCATTAATGGAGTTCAGAGGCTCATTAATGGAGTTCAAAGGTTCATTAATGGAGTTCAAAGGCTCATTAATGGAGTTCAGAGGTTCATTAATGGAGTTCAGAAACTCAATCCCCATGCCCAATGCCCCATGCCCCATGCCCTATACCCCATACCCAATGCCCGATTTTCACGTGAAGTGTCAAAATTGAACTAACATAACTGAGTGTTCGTAGTTTACCGCCGTAGGCATCGCTCGCCTTGTCAAAGACTCATGACTAAAGTAACATCTCAAGAAATTGCACAGTTTCGCTCTCAATTGGCAGACGATCCCAGCGATATGGAAGCGCTGGACTTGATTGAAGACTGTGACGGAGATTTAGAGGATGCAGCGATGACGCTAGCTATCCGCGCAGGACAAGAACCAGAAAGAGCAAATTCCGAATGGTTAGATGCTTTGGCTAGAAAATGGCGTGCGGTGATTTGCGAACAAGAATATCGCGAAGATTTGCTCAATGGTTCACTTGGGAAGATGATGGAACATCTCAAAACAACGCCGACGTTTCCCAAGATTTTGGCAACGCCAGTTTTAATTTATGTCCTCAAGCAAGGTGTGAACAATTTTTGTGAGCCACTGGATTCTTTAAAGTAAAGCCCATTCTGACTTCTAAATCTTGACTTGTGACTCCTGAATTCTGAATTTTGACTTCTGACTCCTGCCCACAGTACTGATACGCTGTTAATTAAGGCAAAACTTTTATTAAATTAAGTATTGTAGAATCAATGAATTACCTTGTTGCCGTATTACCAGACCGCATTCAAGCTGAAGCTGCTTACTTAGCTTTAGAAAAAGAAGGCATAAACAGTACTATCCTGGGGAAGGGGTATAAAACTGCTGACGAGTTTGGCTTAATTGACCCCAAAGACCAAGCCAAAAAGCAAGCACGGCTTATGGCAACCTGGCTGATACCATTCGGCTTTTTTGCAGGCTTCACCTTCAGCCTAATTACTAATTTGCAAACTTTTGCCTGGGCGGGCGAAGTTGGCAATCACATCGTTGGAGGACTGCTGGGTGCTGCTAGTGGTGCTATGGGTGGTGTGTTTGTCGGTGGTGGAGTTGGTTTACTCGTAGGTAGTGGTGATGCTTTACCCTACCGTAATCGTTTGGATGCGGGTAAATACTTAATTGCAGTTCAAGGTTCTGAAACTTTAACTCGTCAGGCAACGAGGATATTACGGCAATTTGAACCAGAAAATATTCAGGGTTATGGAGATACAAATAGCCTGTAGCAAATGAATCACAGTCTACACATTACGACACAACGGCTTGAGTTGCTTCCTTGTTGCTTGGAAGTAGCACAAGCCGTTGTGGCAAAAAACAAATCCGAAGTAGAAAGGCTCTTAGGGGTACGCGTTCCCGATGAATGGTATGCAGGTGAGGTGCTAGATTTTTTCCCAATCTATGCTCAGATGCTAATAGACGATCCTTACCTCTTGGGTTGGGGTGTGTGGCTGATAATTCACATCGCTGACAATACGCTGATTGGTGATTTGGGATTTGGTGACAAACCTAATGAGCAAGGAACAACAGAAATGGGTTATGAAATTATATCAGCCTATCGTCAGCAAGGATTTGCTTTTGAAGCAGTAGAAGCATTAGTAAATTTTGCCTTTACTCAGCCGCAACTTAAAAGCATTATCTCTGATTCTCCAAACGAACATGTTGCCTCAATTCGCATTCTCGAAAAATTAGGAATGCAACAAATTGGCACAGATGAAAATCTTATAACATGGGAATTAAAGTTAGAATCGAGATAAGAATTCACGAATTCAGAATTCAGAATTCAGAATTTAGACTAATGACCAATGACTAATTCATAATGTTGCCACGAGAAGAACTTTTAAAGGGTGTTGAAAATCGAGATAGTGTAGCTCGTGTAATTGACCAAGCAGAGCAAGCTATTAAAACTTGGGAAGTAGTTGGGACGGATTTTTTATCTCCTCCAGAGTTAGCGGAAATTCAACGAGTATTTAGCCGATTAACAGAGGTGCAATTAGTTGTATGGGGTGGATATCCGCAAGCTGAACGCCAAAGAATAGCGATCGCTCGTTCGGAACTTCCCTTAGATCCATCTCAAGTCAGCCTTGTTGCACTAGAAATTGCTGGTAATTTCTTATTTGATACCGCCACTCACCGCGACTTTTTAGGCGCAATGCTGGGGACAGGAATTGTGCGCGAAAAGACAGGAGATATTATTGTTTTGGGAGAAAGAGGGGCCCAGGCGATCGTTGCACCAGAGTTGGTGGAATTTTTGGAAATGAATCTCAAACAGGTGCGATCGGTTCCTGTGAAAACTCAACGGATTGAGATAAGTGAATTAAAGGTACGAGAACCTAAGAAAAAAGAATTAACTACTGTGGAAGCCTCTTTGCGATTAGATGCGATCGCCTCTGCTGGTTTTGGTATGTCCCGCAGTAAAATGGTCGATTTAATCGACTCTGGTGATGTGCGTGTCAATTGGAAGGAAGTAACTCAAGCTAGTTCTCAAGTTAAATCAGGCGATTTAATCGCCATTCGTTCCAAAGGACGTTTAGAAGTTGGAGAAATTGCTGTTACTAAAAAAGACCGTTACCGCGTCCAACTAACTCGCTATATGTGATTTTTGGTTAAAAGCTAATTGGAGGATCTCTATAATTCAAATTAGTGAATTTTAAAAAAGACGTTCAAAATAGTATTAACTTTTAAACCTTTTTGCCAAAATATTCAGCAGAACTTTTCGCGGTACTAATCGAGCTAATGTACTTCTAATTTGAGTAGCAACATCACCAATAATAACCGTAGGCTGCCATTCTTCTAAAGCTTTCAGAGATTCGCGGACTACTTCTTCAGAAGAATAGACTTTTTCTGTGCTTCCTGCTAAAGCTGGAGGAAAATTAGCTTCTGCAAAAAAATTTGTTTCGATTGGGCCTGGACAGGTAACTAAAATACGAACGCCATATTGACGATTTTCTGCCCAGAGTGCTTCACTAAAGCTAAGGATAAAAGCTTTACTAGCAGCATACACAGAAAGATATGGTATCGGTTGAAATCCGGTAATTGAGGATACGTTAATAATACTTCCAGAACGACGTTGCCGCATTATTGGTAGAAATTTATGGGTTAAATCCACCAGTGCCAAAATATTTAATTGTACGATTTTAACTTGTCTTTCTCCATCTGATTCGGCAAAGTCCCCATAACAACCAAAACCAGCATTGTTGATTAATAAATCAATCGTTAATCCTTTTGTTTTTGTAGCATCAAATACACCAGCAGCGGCATTAGCTTCTGTAAGGTCTTTAGCTATAACGTCTACTTCAACTTTATATTCTTGTTTTAATTCTTTAGCTAATTGGTTGAGTTTATCTTCAGAACGAGCAACGAGTACAAGATTGGTTTTGCGTGCAGCTAATTCCTGTGCGAAAGCTTTACCAATACCACTAGAGGCACCAGTAATTAAAGCAGTTGACATTCTAAATATTCAGATTAGTTTTTAGCATCTTTTAGATATTATCCATAATGGATATAAATTTTAACTATCCAAAGTTATATACCTAAAAGAATAAAACTAACATCGAGTAAGAACTACCATTGTTCAGCCCAATAGATAATTTCTGAGGCAGAACTATTAATTGCAACACCATAGCTATCTCCATGATTCCATTTGAAACCGGATTTACCTCTGTCTGTTGCATTTAATACTAATATTTCGTATGCATCTGGAAAAGTTTCCCCAGCAGAATCATTAGTGTAGAAAAAAGTTGTTGGCACACCGTTAGGTTGATTTATATGGTCGTTTGTGTCGCCACCTCTATATTTATGTTTTGCATTATTTCTGTATTGTGCAAGTAATTTTTTTATTTTTTCTGGAGACTGTTTCAATCTAATTTGAAAAAAACTACCTCCTTGTAAAAATTCAGGAGAGTAAGCAATGCGAATATCTTTAGCATCTGTGGGAATCTGATTCGGAAAATGTTTTAGCTGGCCAGGGTCAGACCATAATTGATTGCGAATTTCTTTGTAGCGTGTTGTATCAGTTATTATTTCAGGTTCGCTAGTATTGCTAAAAGCTTTTCTGAGGAAAAAGCTTCCTCCGACAATACCAAGGCTGCCAAGGGAAAATAGAACGATCGCGGCAACTTGGATAATATGCGTAGGTATAGCCCGTCGTAGACATCGCTTCATCGAGTTGGGTGTGTCTAATTTTCACAGTTATATACCCAACTAGTAAACTATATTCGTACTATTGCGGATATCACATTAGAGATATTAACAGAAACTTCGCGTACTTAAGGGAAAATTAAGCTTTTTGTAAAATTCTTATGAAGATGGGCAATACTTACTTAGTCAAATACCGCAGGTTGTTCTGGTTGAAGCTAGCACTTAGTTATAGATCGATACGGTTCAGTTAACGGTATTTAGCTCCGGAAGATCCCCCCAACCCCCTTTTTAAGGGGGGCTTGGTTCCCTCCTTTTTAAGGAGGGTTAGGGAGGATCGAGTCTTAACTGAACTGTATTGAGTTATAGATAATAAAATCAATCCCACAACTATCTATTCTTTTTTCAATTCTTCCTGATTGAGTAGGGGCTAAAGCGGATATATAAATAGTAGATGCACCTTAATTAAATCACAGCCCTCAGCTTTTAGCTGGGGGCTTTATTTATTGCAGATAATTTTTATTCTCAAAAAGTAAAATTTGCTAAAAAAGTCAAATTTGCCCGGAGCAAGCAAGAGTAAAAGCGGATTAATAAATGGTAGATGCACCTTAATAAATTTATTGCCCCTAGCTTTTAGTTGGGGGCTTTATTTATTGTTGATAATTTTGGCTTTGGAAAAAAATGCTTAATAAATCAATTTTTCCCGGATAGAACAATAATTCAAAAGGATTAATAAATACTAGATGCACTCTAATAAATCACATAAGTCTTAGCCCTCAGCCTCTGGGTTGGGGCTTTTATTATTTAAATATAGATGGTAGTAAACCAGGAGCTAACCATAAAGCATATCCAATAAATCCAAATAGTAAAGTAATCAAACCTGTAATTCCGTAGCCGATACAAATTAATAAACCATCAGATTCGATGGTAGCAACAGTCAAAAGTAAAATACCTACAGTGGGAATGGGGTTTGTAAAGGGAATTGGCGATATGAGTAATATTGTTAACCAAGTGATACAAAGCCCATTGATTCGCCAAATCAAAGGATTATGAGCTATTTTTCTTAATCGGGGACGGGTGATTTTCTGTAAAACTTTAGTCAGGCGGCCTAAGTTTTGTAAAAGTAACTCGGCAAAGCGACGAGGAAATTTGTAGTTAGCGATTCTTTTTGGTAGCCAAGGCGATCGCCTTCCCAAAAGCATTTGCACTGACAACAGCAAACAAGCACCACCAAAAGGGCCAGTTAATCCCGGTGGCATGGGAAACAAAAACGGCAATACTAATAATGTAATTACTAGGCTAAACCCTCGTTCTGAGGTTTCAGCCAGAATATCACCTAGAGTCAGGGGTTGTTCGGCTAGGCGTTCTAACAAAGATTTTATATCTTGAGAAAATCTCAGATGCATTTGGCGTCAGTTGATGCTTATTATCAAAGGCAGATCCAAGGGAGTAGGTACAGACAAGGGTTAATCCTTGTCTGTACGGAGTTGAGGCGATGAGGAGAATAATTCCAAACTCATAACTCTTAACTCCTAACTCCTAACTCTTAAATCTTGACTTCTGTGGGTACTAAAACAGCTACAGCTTTAGGTATAACTCGAAAATGGGCAGGTGTGTAAGCAGTGATTTCACCATCTGTATTAATAGGACGCGGCTTGCGAGTAGACAACCGTATTTCCTGACCTTGAAGAGAGCGTACACTCTGCCAATGTATGTGCCGCCCTCGTCGCATCGCAGGTAATAATAATATAATCTGCCACCAGTGTTGAATTTCCAAACTATAAAGATCCAGCCTTTGGTCATCTATTGCAGCGTCATCTGCCACTGCCATACCACCGCCGTAATAACGACCGTTACCTACAGCAATTTGTACTGTTTTTACACGAATCGATTCCCCATTGATGACAATCTCAGCACTAAAAGGTCTAGCTGACCAAATGACTTGTAATGCAGTGGCGGCGTAAGCAAATACTCCCCAACGGCGTTTGGCTTCTTTGGTAAGTCGTTCGGTAATTTTTACACTCAATCCCAGACTAGCAACATTAAAAAAGTGTTTGCCGTTGACCCAACCCAAATCAATGCGGTGTAAATTTCTTTGGGCAATAATATTACAAGCTTCATTAAGAGAGTTGGGAATATTTAAAGTTCTTGCTAAATCATTTGCGGTTCCAAGGGGCAAAATTCCTAAGGGCAACTGAGTTTCAACTAAAGCATCTACGGCGGCATTCAGAGTGCCATCGCCACCGCCAACTATTACTAAATCAACTTGATGTTGATAGCGGAGTATGATTTCATGAAGTTGTTTCGGATGTTCTGTAGACTCTTCAATTAAAGTAAAGCCGAGTGTCTTCAAATAATCAATCGCTTCAGACAAACCCTTTTGCCCGTGGCGGGCATGACGATTTACTAATAGCAGTGCGCGGGAACTCATGGCTAGTACCTTTTGTAGTTAATATTTCCAAGTATCCGCATCTGTTTACTCAGCTTAAATTTAACTATTACAAAGTTTTTCAGGTGCGATCGCAGTTATCAAAATTTTATTCAATCGATACCTAATTATATTGTTAGAGTTGCTATTTTTTTAGTTATATTTTGCCTAATTTAACTTTATCAGCTATTGATATTTTAATAATCAGTGCATAGAGTGGCGATCGCAACTTTAACTACAGGCTGGAGAATCCTTCTACAAAGCGTTAAAGTTCCAAAACTCATTGCGATAATTTTGTAGTATCTCAGGAACAAAGAGAATAGCAGTGTTATCTATATGACTAGTGTCTTCATCTACCTCGATCTTAGGCAAAGTGTAAAAGCGTTGACATTTTCTGCGGTTTGAAAATTCCTATTCCTTCTAATTGACTAAATTAATTGATAGAAAAATCGTGAGGTCATCAATGCATCGAATTAAGTTTTGGGTAATTTTTCCACTTACCCTAATATTTGGTTGTTCAGATCAATTGCTTCAATCTAGTCCGACTGCGGCCAACTCTCAACCAGCAGTAACTAAAGAAAGTAGCCCGACTTTGTTAGCTAAAGCGAGTTACCTTTCACCGTTGGAACAACAGGTAATTGTTGAAACCAATAAAGTGAGAACAAATCCCCAATCATATGTGCCGATTTTGGAAAACTATCGAAAGCGCTTTCAAGGTAAGCGAGTCAAAATTTCTGGTAATACTTATTTGGTAACGCAAGAAGGGGGAAAAGCAGTCGATGAGGCGATCGCATTTCTCAAATCCGCACGTCCTATAGGTGCTTTAAGTGCATCTAAAGGTATGTCTTTAGCAGCAAAAGACCACGTTAAAGACCAAGGGTCAAAAGGTGTCACAGGTCATGATGGTAGCGATGGTAGCAATCCCTTTACTCGCATCAATCGCTATGGTAGATGGCTGACAACCGCAGGCGAAAACATCAGTTACGGGCCAAACACTGCCCAAGATATCGTCATGCAATTAATTATTGATGATGGTGTTCCCGATCGCGGTCATCGAACAAACATTTTTAACGGCAATTTTAAAGTCTCTGGTGTTGCTTTTGGAACTCACAAATCATATAGAACAATTTGCGTGATTAACTACGCTGGAGGCTATCGGGAAAAATGATTTGAGTAGAGACGTTGCCTTGCAACGTCTCTACTGCATTGGGCAACGTCTAAATTTAAAATCGGTTGGCTTCTCTCCATTCATGCTCAAGAATAGCATATAGCCATGAATCTCTCCATTCTCCTTTAATCCAATGGTGTTGTCGCAAATATCCTTCCTGTTGCATTCCATTTTTTTGCATCACTCGTACCGAGGCAATATTGGCTGGATGACAAGTTGCAAATATGCGATGTAATCCTAATTCTTGAAAACCAAAGGATATAATTTCTCTTACAGCTTCAGTTGCATATCCTTGTCCCCAAAATTGCTTAGTAAAACAGTAGCCAATAGACCCTGTTTTATTAACAGTATCTAACGTAGAAATTCGACAGATACCAATTAATTGCTTTTGATTTTTCAAAGTTACCGCCAAAGCAAAATGCTGACGGGGTTCTTGTTTTTGTAATAAAATTTCTCTTTGCAAAAAATTCCTGGTATCTTCTTCACTATTAGGCCCAAAAGTCAAATAACGTACAACTTCACCATCGCCAGCGTATTGATGAACCGCTGGCCAATCTGATTCTACAAAGTCTCGCAGTATCAGACGTTCGGTTTGTAATGGTATCATTTGGGATATTCTGCACGTAACTGATTGACAACCCGATCTAACCCCACTGAGTGGGCGGCTTTGAACAGTAAAAGATCGCCTGGTTGCACAAATGTCTTTAACCTCGCCACCAATTCCCCATGAGTTCCAAAGCACTCCGATGGAATACCGCCAGCACTTTTAGCGATCGCTTCGGCATCTTCTCCATCAACCAACACCAACAAGCCGTCTAAATTTAACTTTCGCACTGTTTCTCCCACTCGCTGGTGCAACTGTTCGGATCGTTCTCCTAATTCTTTCATTGCACCCAACACCGCAATTTTTCGTTTTCCTGGTGTGTCTGCCAATAATTGCAATGCTGCTAACATCGCTTCTGGTGCAGCATTATATGTCTCATCTAAAATTACCACGTCATTGGCTAAATTAAACCGCTGCGATCGCCCTGTGGGCATATCCACTTGCACGCCTGCTTTCAAACTTGCCCAATCAATTCCCAAAACCTTTGCCACCGCTAAAGCCGCTAAGTAATTAGTCGCATTGTGACGGCCGGGTAACGGTAAAGTTAGTTGCATTCCTGCGACTTCCACAGTTTCGTTATCAATCAACACTCCTGAGATATCCCCGCCAGAAAAACCGTAAGTTATGACTTCTCCTGTCCAAACTTTCGCCGCCGCAGTCATTAATAGGGGATTGTCGTAATTCAAAACTGCCACACTATCAGCAGGCATTTCGGCTAATAACTCACATTTTGCCTCGGCAATGGCTTCTTCGGAACCTAACAACTCAATATGGGCCGTTCCCACATTGGTAATCACTCCAATGGTGGGACGCGCTATTTGTGTCAGTTCGGCAATTTGTCCCCTACCCCGCATAGCCATTTCGATGACGGCGTAGTCATGTTCTGCACCTAGTTCTAGAAGAGTTTTCGGCACACCGATTTCATTATTGTAATTGCCATAAGTTTTGTGAACTGCTCCTTTTGTTCCTAAAACTGCCGCAATTAATTCTTTAGTCGTAGTTTTACCTACGGAACCTGTAACGCCAATTACAGGAATATCAAAGCGATCGCGCCACCATCTGCCAATTTTCTGATATGCCTTGAGGGTATCTGATACCTGCAATACAGGAAATCCGGGATTTTCATATTCTAAATCTACAATTGCAGCTATGGCACCCTTAGCGATCGCTGTTGGCACAAATTCATGTCCATCAAACTTATCGCCTCGTAAAGCTAAAAACACTTCACCCGGCTTGAGGATACGAGTATCTGTTTGTATACCGCTACTGACTTGTGTTAAACCAGCTTCATATAAGTTTAAAGGACGAGCCGAAAGCACTTCGGCCAGTTGAGTAAGGGTGGCAGAACAAGGCATAAATACAGAGTTCAAAATTATAAAATCGAATTATGACACAATCCGATTCATAGTGCTTGTAGTTTAGAGCAATTTTCAGCTAAATAGATTTGTAGGTTGGGTTGAATCACGATTAGCTTATCCAGTTTTTCGGTGAAAGTCTTGTTAAGGGATTTCTAAATAAAAAAATATACAATTTTTTTTGTGGGGTGGACATCTTATCCGCCCCTTTCCACGGGCGGGCGAGACGCCCACGCCGCATTCTTGATTGCTTCTACTGCTGGTAAGTTCGGTTAATTCGGCAGCTAGTTTTGTAGGTAAGTAATAAAAATCCCCCACCTTGCGGCAGGGGATTTTTTTGTTTTGGGTGGGAAAAATAGAGAAAGGGGCGGGCAAGATGCCCACCCCACAAGAAAAGTTATAGAAAAATTAGAAATAGTATATTGAATGCAAGAGCCAAAGTTGAAAATTTTTCACAGAAGATTACCTCATTGGGAGTTAGATGGGGCTGTTTATTTCATTACCTTTAATACTTGGGAAAAGTTAGAACTTAGCCTAGAAGCTAGAGAAATAGTTTTTAATTCTTGTTTGTTTTTTGATAAAAACAGATATCAAATATTTGTCTTTGTAGTTATGACAAATCATGTGCATCTGCTTATTCAGCCATTACTCAAATCGGAAAATGAGTTTTGGTCATTGAGTAGCATTATGAAAAGTATTAAAGGTTATAGTGCTAAACAAATTCCGAAAGTGATGAAACATATAGTAATAGTTTGGCAAGATGAAAGATATGACCGTATTGTTAGAAATGACCAAGAATTTCAACAATATTGGGAATATATCAGACAAAATCCTGTAAAAGCAGGACTATCATCAACCCCAGAAAATTACTCCTTCTTTTGGCAACTCCCTGAATAATCTCAATCATCACATTCTCTCTTCTCTTGTGGGGTGGGCATCTTGCCCGCCCCTTTATAGCCTTAAGTGCCAGTCAATAATTGACTATTGAAACAATTTAATTCTCTGTATTGCCTCTGCATATTTTTTTGTAGCATTGTCGGTATTATACTAATGCGATTTACCAAATTGTTGATATTATGCTGATATAAATACTGGCTACCCCTGACTTGACATTACATGCCAGATAATGTTGATGGTTTTGTGGGGTGGGCATCTGTCTCTACTGCTACGTCTCTACATTCATTGTTGGAGATGTGTAATTCTGAATTCTGACGTTAGCGATCGCAAAGGTGTTTATCTTCATTACTAAGATTGTTATTATTCTTGAGATAGTCGCTGACATAACGGCAAGTTTCTTTGAGCAAATTATTTAAATCTGAAGTTTGAGTTTTAATTTTATCTAAATTCCACAATCGAATAGTTAGATCTTTGGTGTTACCTACCGAGACAAGTTTCTTGCCATCAGGGCTAAAATCTGCACTCCACACCCAATCTTTATGTCCTTGAAGAGTATGTAGTAATTTACCAGATTTGTCCCATATTTTTACAGTGTTATCAAAGCTAGCAGAAGCAATTAACCGACTATCTGGACTAAACTTAACACTGATAACTCTTTCTTGATGACCTGGATAGAGTGTAAGATTCTTTGGTCGAGTTTTACATAAATTACTATCTATTTTCAAAATTCCTATCTTGCCATCATCACTGGCAGTAGCAATCATTTTGCCATCTGGACTAAAGGCAACCCCATTGACTTCACTAGTGTGTCCTAGCAATGTCGTACATAAAGTACTATTTAATAACCAGATTTTAGCAGTTCCATCATCGCTCGCAGTGGCAATCATCTTGCCATCCGGGCTGAACTTAACATCTACAACATTGTCAGTATGTCCTACTAGAGGTTGTAAAATCTCTGTTCCATTAAGATTCCAAAATTTGACAGTTTTATCACCACTAGCTGTAGCAATGGTTTTGCTATCAGGACTAAAAGTAGGATAGAACACTAATTTTTGATGTCCCTTGAGAATTTTACGCAAAGAACCATCGCTATTCCAGAGTTTAACGGTTTTATCTCCGCTTGCAGTAGCTAACATTTTGCCATTAGGGCCAAAACTGACGCCATAAACTTCTGCTTCATGATTGAGTGCAGATTTAAACATTCCATCTTTCCAAATCTTGGCGGTTTTATCCTCACTGGCAGTTGCCAACATACTATTATCTTTGGGGTTAAAAGCAACGCTACGGATTGCTTTATTGTGTCCTTGAATAGGCAGAGAATTAATATTAACCTGCCAAACTTTTATACTTTTGTCTGTACTACCAGAAGCCAGGAATTTGCCTTTTGGGCTAAAACTAATACTAGTGAATCTACCGCCAGGGCCGTTGAGAGTAGTACGCAAAGTACCATCTAGATTCCAAAGCTTAATAGTTCCATCCCAACTAGCTGTACCTATTGTATTGCCGTCTTGGCTAAAACTCACATCAAAAACTCGATCGGTATGCCCTTGAAGAGTGGTACGCAAAGTAGCATTTAGATTCCAAAGTTTAACCGTTTTATCAAAACTGGCTGTAGCAATAGTCTTACCATCTGGACTGAAGCTAACGCTATTAACCTTGTCTGTATGACCTTTAAAACGTTGAATGATACTACCATTTAATCTCAAAAGTTTGGTATCATCATCTGTTGCGATCGCAATCATTTGAGCATTGGGGCTAAAACTTACACTATTGACCGCACCTTTTTGGATCTTTGTTGATTTGTAGTTACTCATATCCCAGAGTGTAACCCCCTCACCACTAGCAGTCACCAGAGTTTGGCAATTTGGACTCCAGCTTATTCCCAAAACTACACTATTATGCTTCAACGTTTTAAGTTGAGACACACCATCTAAACCCCAAATTTTGACGGTTTTATCGGCACTCGCTGTAGCCAGCATCCGACCTTGGGGACAAAAACTGACATCAAAAACCTTACCATCGTGTTGCATGGCTGCTCCAACCATACTGCCATCTAGATGCCAAAGTCTGACCGTTTTATCTAAACTGGCACTGGCAATGAGAGTTCCATCAGGACTGAAGCTCACCCCATAAACCCAATCTCTATGTTTTTCTAAGCGGGTGTATTCTTGTATTTCATTAACTGCTTGTTGCAACGTATTGACAACTTGTTGATATATTGTAGAGTCTCTCCAAATTGCTCGCTGAAGTTTTTTGCCTGCTCTCAAAGCGTATATTAAAGCCTCAAATTTTTGGTTCGCTATTGAGAGTTTTTCGGAAGAGACATTTAAGGCGCTAATTTCACTTTTTTCTGCTTTTTGTCTTTGATTTTCTGTTAACAACCATGCAACTGCAAACGTTACAGTAAAAACACTAGTTATTGCCAAACTAACAACTACAAATACTTTTTTGCGTTGTCTCGTTAGGCGTTCTTGCTCTTTCTTTTCCCGGTCTTGCAGTGCTAAGCTAGCTTGAATATATTCCCGTTCTGCTATCAATTCATTTGGGCGTTTTTGGAACCATTCTTCTGCATCAGCTAAACGTTTGGCTCGTAATAATTCACTATCATCTCGCCCACTACGATCCCATTGCCGCATGAGAGTCCGTAATCCCTCCTGCCAAGTACGGAATTCTCGGTCTTGTTCAATCCACTGGCGTAAACTTCCCCATTCTCGAATTAAGGCTTCGTGGACAATCTCCACGGTTTCTTTGCCTGTACTTTCATTACGTCCTGTAACTAGTAAACGTTCGGAAGCCAGGTGTGTGACTAAACTCCAGTTTTCTTCTCCCACTTCCACCGATGTGGCAACGCGACGTGTATCCTCAGTTCCTTCGCCTGCACGCACCAACTGAAGGAAAATTCGCCGTGTCTGTTCCTTTTGCACTTGATTTAATTTGCCGTATACCTTTTGTGCGTAAACAGCTAAAGCCGCTTCGATGCCACCAATGTCATCGTAAGCTGCATGAGTCAGCTGAATGTCTCGCTGTTGTGCCCAGAGTTGATGTAGAGCAAATTCTAATAATGGTAAGTTGCCAGGTTCACAACTGATGGCTTCTAAAATTCGTTCCGTTAATCCTTCTTCAATCGTTACCCCCAACAAGGCTGCTGGCTTTTCTACTGCTGCTTTTAGTTCTTCCCGGTTCATTGGGCCAAGTTTGAGGTCAGCATACTGTAAGGCATCAGCAAATGGGCGGTAAGAGAGTGCCTGTCCCACAAAGTCAGCTCTGAGGGTGATGACAAAAGTAAAATCCTGGCAATTATTGGTTGCTTTTAGTAATCTATCTAAGAAAAGCTGACGTTCTTGTGGTTCTTGAACTGAGGTGTAAAGTTCTTCAAACTGGTCTGCAATCAGCAACAGGCGAGTGCCTTTTTCCCTAACAATCTGGTCTACTATATTCCGCAAGGCATCATTTTCCTGTTGTAAATAGTCTGCCATTTTTTGGATTTCTCGCAGGCGATCGCTTTGACTCATTTGGGGCGAGCTGTGTAAAATCAGTGCAGCAGCTAGAGCATGGAGAGGTCGATCGCCTGGTCGAAAAGACACAATCTGCCAGTTGCGATGGCGCAGGCGCTCAACCAGACCGGCAAATACCACTGAAGATTTACCACTGCCGGACGGGCCAATAACGGCAACCAGTGGCTTTTCCATACTTTCCACCAGGATATTTGTAAAAGCTTCCCGTCCAAAAAAGAACAGTGCATCTGACTCGCAAAAGGCCAACAAGCCACGGTACGGACAAAGATTAGTAGGACGGCGACCTAACTCTTGCCAAGTCATCGGCGCAGTCGCAGGATTTTGAAAAATTACTGGTAACCAACTAGCACAGGGAAATTCATTCTCTATACCTTGCAGCTTTTCTCTTGCTTCTCGTTCTGCTAAATACAAAGATTTACCACTAGCAAATGTTGGGAGAAAATAAGTTAAAAACTGTTGTGCTACGGCATCTAGCACTGGTTCCCGCATTACAATAACTTGGGGAATCTGCAACTGTTGTAGCTCAAACATTAATCCCATGCCATCGCAGGAGTTGAATATTGCTAGCTGCAATCCATTGTCAACGGCATTTTTCAGAGCATATTTGAGTTCTTCAATAGTTAAACTCTCTGTCTGATTGATATAAATGTGGCCTTTATCATCCTCGGTCTTGCTATGACCTGCGAAAAACAGGATGTCCCACGGTTGCTTCCATAGATATTCGTTGATGTCTTTACGTTGCGGCTCTACTAGAAAAGTAGTTTCGGCCTCTGGTAAATTTTTTAGCACCTGTTGGTCAGTTTGAATATTTATCCCAGATCTATTACCTAGAATCGCTAAAATTTTTACCTTAGTTTTTAATGTGGGTGTTTTTGCTTTGATTGTTGGTTGTGAATCTGGCGCACTTAAACCCACTTCCACAAAAGAGTTATTATCAACCAAATCCCATAGATGCCAAGGAAGTTTCAACAGCGTTTTATTCAAAGTGCGAATCAGCAACTGCACTTCGTCATCCGAGGTAAATTGTAGGAGGCATTGGTCGCGGATAGGGCGAAAGGAGTCTGATACTAGCCATTGATTGAGATGCTTACGCAACTCACTATCTGATTTTTTGCAATTTGAGATCCACTCAGCAATGGAAGTGTCGTAAGTAATTTTACCTGCTTTCATGCGGGTAGAGTTTTGCAAACTTCGATATGTAGACCGCCACAGATCGATTGCTGTTGCTAGGTTTGGGTTTAAAGGCAGATAGCCAGTGATTTCCGTACTGGGGCGATTATCCTCTTCCTCTACCCTCAGCGTCACCCGTACACCTTTTTCTAGGTCGCCATCCAGCTTTAAGACAAGTAGCTTCCTCATTTCCAGCACCCAATAAAATTGTTGCTTTTTTATCGAAAAGAAAATAGCATTAATGCCGCAGACCTTAAATGTAATTCTTTAAGAATTACTACTCTCTATTCTTTATTCAGTGCTGAATGGGAATTTTATGCTGAAGTTCTTCTTTGACAAAAAAGTGTACCCCATCTGGTAGGAGTTGCTTATTTTTTTTTGAATTTAAATTCGCATCACAAAAGCGTATTTCCGACTTCTGACTTTGGACTTATTTAATAGTATCTATGAGGATAAAAATGGCTGAAAATACTAATCAAACGACAGCTTTAACACAGCAGTGGCTGACAGAAATTCAGACACTCAAACAGCAGCTAGTAGAACTTCAACACGATCGCGATGCGGCTTGGGAAAGTGCCCAAAAATGGCGTCAGCTTTACAACACAGAAGCAGAACAACGACGCACAGATGCTCAATTGTCCCAACAAGCCATCGCATCTCTCAAGGCAGATTTGCATAAACTCCAAGGTATTGAGACAGGGACGCTACCTGCTACACCAGTTACAGCGATCCAAGAAGAAATAGCACAATTACAATCTGTGGAGGAATTGCAACTCTTACTCGTCAATGCAATCAAAGAACGCGATCGCCTTTTGCAAGCCTTGAAGACTGAACAGGAAAACCACGCTCAAACTCGTAAAAGTCTTACTACCGCCTTGGGTGATGCGATCGATAGCTTAACACGCGAGCGAGCAGAGGGCAGGGGACAAGGGGCAGGTGGTCACTGAGCGTAGCCGAAGTGGGACAGGGGTCAATACTTGTCGGTTAAGGGGAAAAGGGGAAGGGGAAAGGGGAAAGAAAAAACCTTTAACCTTTACCCTTTAACCTTTTCCCCAAACCCAATGCCGAGTTAAAAATCGTTAACCGAGCAGTATTGGGACAGGGGTAAGTTTTTTAAATTTCGCGTTTTGCTCGACGCGGGGAAATATTTCCCAATGTAAAAAACCTGCCCTTGAAAAGGGCAGGGGAGCAGAGGTGAATAATTAAGTTTGATTTGCGATCGTATTCATAATTAACTCTTTTAATACAGATGTAGTAACTGATGTAGCAACTGAAGCTGCGAATCCAAAGAACCAAGTTTTAAAGGATTTAGCAGACTTATATTCTTTTTTATCGCTGGCATTGGTAGCTGCCGTATTTGGTACAACTAAAAATGATAAACCACCTCCAATTAACATAGTTATGGCTATTGGAATACTAGATATCAACCACGTTAATAAACTTGCTCCGGGAACAATATAGATATTAACAATACTTCCTAACCAAATTAGAATTGCGACAACCCTCAAATGTCGAAATCGATTGACTTTAGCAACACAACCACTAATCAAAAAGCTTAAAGTGAGAATAACGAAATTAAACAGAGCAATTGTTGGCAACATTTCTTCCAAAGTGGAGTTAGGCATTGCAAATGCTAGAAGAAATCCCAAAATAAAGGTAACTACATTTAGAAGAACTACATCACGAATAATCGCCATCACTAAATCTCCGATTATTTAGTAGAAAACTCATTACTAACCGGAACTACAGGGCGCAGTTGGAATTTTACGGATGAGATTAATTGCAAAATGTCAGAGTTTTTAGATAACTAAAATTCTCTGGATAAAACTTAATCATATATATCCTAACTAGAGCGGCTTTCGACTCTATGAAAAATATTTTGTTCCCAACAAAGTTTGATTTATCCGGAATATTGCAATGTTGATTGGTAGCTAAGTCTGTCAGCCAATCAACAAAAATATTACTGATGAGGTAATCTTATGAACCCTTTCTTTAATGGTTTAGTTCGTGGTCTTACTGGTCAAGCTGGTCAAGTTGTTGCTGGTGTAATTGTTGCAGGTATTATGGGAGCCTTTGGTATCGATAACGAACAAGATTTACAGGCAGATTCTCAAGATAATTCTCAAGATAATTCTGACTTTATAAATGATGAGACAGACGTTTAAAATAATTACTAATTAATAATTCGTAATTCGCAATTTTTTTCCTTGGGATAGAAATTTCCAATCAATTTAAGAGCAATAAATTTACAGTTTATTGGTGGACATTAACCCAAAAATTACGAATTTCCTCAGAGGATGTGTAAAGAAGGCAGGAGGCAGAAGGCAGAAGGGAAGAATTTCAACGGGGCTTTAACCCCGCTCTATTCTTAGTCACCAAATCGGAGATTATGGTGGGCACTCAGATTCTTGCTTTCTTGCGATCGCTATCTCGGATCGTGCATCAGACAGAAGGTAAATCTTCTGCATAGCTGGCCTCTGCCTTCTTTGCATATCCTCTCGGTTTTCCAAGAGACGTTGCATTGCAACGTCTCTACATTTGTTGGAATAAGCTAAAATCCCATTGCTTCGGCTACTGCTTTGAGTTCTGCTGGAATACCTTGTTTAAATTGGCTCTGATTGTGTTTAATGGCTGTATCTGGGTCTTTTAAACCGTTGCCTGTGAGAACGCAAACCACTGTCGCCCCTGTGGGAATTTGGTCTTTTACTTGTAATAAGCCAGCTACAGAAGCCGCGCTAGCAGGTTCGCAGAAAATACCTTCCGATCCTGCCAAAAGTCGATAAGCGTCCAAAATCTCGGTGTCGGTAACGGCGTGGAATTTTCCCTGACTGGCAGATTGGGCAGCAATCGCCAATTCCCAACTAGCAGGGTTACCAATGCGAATTGCTGTAGCTATGGTTTCAGGATCTGCCACTGGCTGACCGTGTACTAAAGGTGCTGCGCCTGCGGCTTGGAATCCCATCATCTTCGGTAGGCGATCGCACTTTCCGGCTTGATGATATTGACAAAAGCCCATCCAATATGCTGTGATATTTCCCGCATTACCCACGGGGATACATAGCCAGTCTGGGGCATCACCCAACACATCGACGATTTCAAAAGCTGCTGTTTTTTGTCCTTCTAGGCGGTAGGGATTGACCGAGTTCACCAAAGTGATGGGATAGTTTTCCGCCATTTCGCGGACAATTTCTAAAGCTTGGTCAAAATTACCTTTTATTGCCAATACTTCTGCGCCATAAACTAAAGCTTGGGCTAACTTACCTAATGCCACATAGCCGTCGGGAATCAGCACAAAAGCATTCATCCCGCCACGCCTAGCATAAGCGGCGGCCGCAGCTGAAGTATTGCCAGTGCTGGCACAAATGACTGCTTTTGCCCCTGCTTCCTTCGCTTTGGTAATTGCCATAGTCATCCCTCGGTCTTTGAAGCTACCGGTGGGATTGAGACCATCGTATTTGACAAACACACGTACTTGTCTGCCAATGCGTTGTGCGATCGCCGGCACTGGTATTAGGGGTGTGTTTCCCTCCAACAAAGTCACAACCGGCGTTGTTTCGCTGACAGGCAAATATTCGCGATAGGCTTCTATCAGTCCGGGCCAAGGTTGGCGATAAGATTTAGCAGCAGACAAGCTCAAAGTCACGGGATTTAAAGTTTTTTAATTAGGGGTTAGGAAGTAGGGACTAGGGATTAGGGATTAGGGATTGCTTATTCTCTCAGTCTCCAGTACCCAGTCTCCAATCCCTGAATTCTAAAGAGAATATTATTTCAGAATATTATTTTTTGTGCTGCAAGGCGTCTTAACTTGCGATTTTTATTTTATTCGGAGTGTAACTTTATCATAACTAGTGGGGAGTTTGTCATTTGTCATTAGTTATGGGTCATTGGTTATTGGGCATAGGTTACTAATTATTCTCCCCTGCCCCCTGCCTCCTGCCTCCTGCCCCCTGCCTTCTGCCCTTTGCTTCCTGCCCCCTGCCTCCTGCCCCCTGCCTTCTGCCCCCTGCCCCTGTTGGAACAGACCAACTACGATCGCCGTCTCTTATGATCTAACCCCAAACCTATTAAACTAAATAATGAAAAATACACAATAATTTAACAAACCTTAAAATAGGCTTATTATAATATTGCTAATGGTGTGAGTTTAACAAAGCGGATTTAATTAAAGATGCCTACTTGTTTATCCAGTGTTTCCGATCGCGAGTCCCAAGCTAGCTTGGTTACCAAACTAACCAAGGCTTATTATCAAGACGATCAGCAAGCTAAATTTATGCACTTACAAGCAGAGGTAGACTCCCTGTTGCAGCAGTTGGAAAACCTCAAGCACCAACGCCTAGCTGCTAGTAACCAAAAAGAATAACTCAGTTTTTTAGATAGCGATCGCCAGCACCTCTTTGGACTAAATTTTTGGACTAAATTTTTGGTAATTGCGTGCTATTCAAAGCGCTGATTTTTCTCTGACCACCGCTTGAGGCTGTATTTTTCAGCGTTTTCTACTAGTAAAGCTAAAGATTGCACGCCTGGAAGCTTGGCGATCGCAGATAATTTTTGAAAAGAATTTTGTTGAAAATCTGTATAAATAACTTCATCGCTGTCAGACAAAATGATAGTACGGTCAGGAGATTGATTTGTCTTTTCCTCGCCACTTCCAGATTGAGGTTGATTCAAAGATGCGATCGTCGTTCCTGAGATTGTGAGTATTATTTCCGGCTGACCGTTATTTGTTAAATCAATAGTCTGAACAGGCCAATCACCTAACTTGTCTTGCATCTGTTCAAAGCTAGGAATATCACCAGGCGGAACTTCCCCGGACTTTTGTAAAGATTCCCACACGCTCGATATTATTACCTTGACTGCTGATGGATTTTGTGCTTGCAGTTCTCGGAGAGTAATCGGAAATGGTTGCACCCATTCCAGCGCTGCATTCGTCAGGGCTAAGGGTTTCGGTTGGAGAACATTGTTTTGATTCTCTGGAATTTTCGGTGCAGCAACTAGTAAGCGCAAAACTTTATTTCGTAGTTGCACAGCTTTGATAGTAGCGATGGTAATTTGCTGTTCTCCGTTTGGTAGCCAGACTACTATCTGCATTTGGGGGTCAGAATTAATTCCCAAGGTTTCCCAGAAAAATTTTGCGGGAGAAATTTTGGGCGGTTTCAAATTCTCAAAAGGAAAATTTAGCCAGCGTTTGCCATCAGAAAATGCACTAACCTCCACCTGATACCAAACTTGGTTATCTGTAAGTTTCAAGTCTGCTGTGGAATTTGGTTGTAGCCACTCGCTGCTAGTAACTTCAGCGATTGGTTGCACTGTACCAACAATTTGACTGGGGTGGGATATCTGCAACTTTGTAGCTTCACCATCGAGTTTTGCTAA
Organism: Nostoc sp. ChiSLP01; assembly: GCA_034531195.2. GTDB lineage: Bacteria > Cyanobacteriota > Cyanobacteriia > Cyanobacteriales > Nostocaceae > Nostoc. The sequence goes on along the minus strand of JAVRBO020000098.1, from coordinate 74,906 downwards.
CAAACGTTGAATATAAGCAAGACGATCTTTGGTAATTTGTGGTTGTGTCTCCAACCAAGAATTAGCAGCTTCTCGCCCTCGTTGGACAGTTAAAATCAAAGCGAACCAAGCTTGCACTTCTTGTCTATTTGGGTTGACTCGCAATGCTGCTACTGTGCGATTCCACAAGCGTTTTTCATCGCCTTTGAGTAGAGTAGCAATTTCTTGGACGTTATGTGCCGATTCAAACACCTGCAAAGCTTTTTGCCAGCGTCCATCAATTAAATCTGCCAGTATTTGTTCGCTAGGACTTGCCCAACTTTTCTGGGCTTGGGATTTAGTCACTTGGGAGTGCAAGCGAATTAAATCCATTTGGGCTTGCGCCCCCTCTGGTAATCCTTTACGCTGTTTTTTGATAAATTTCAACCAATCAAAAGCTGGCGTCCAAAGTCCGCTACGGGCAATTGATAAGGCATTTTGGTATCCAGAATCCTTAAGGACTGGCGATTTGAGGGTAATTGCCTCTAATTGAATTGGTTTGAGAAATAACTTTAAAGGTTTGACTTGGTAAACTTCCAAGCGCGGTTCTAAACCTAGAGTTCCATCGATAACTAACTCTTTTGTCGCATCACCAGTTACTTGTTGCCATTTGGGCAATTGACCAGTGGGACTTGTCCAAGACAACATTTGTTGTAAATTACTGCGTTCTGGATTGTAGTATACGATGTGACCGTAAGCCAAAGCACTAGTTCCCTGTTGGCGTTCGCCCCGTAAATTAAACCAAACCCCTGCTGATGGTGTTTGACCTTCAAAGCGTTGTACCTTAGTTAAAGGTAGGGGAACACTGATATCTTGAGGTTCTAATGTTGCATCAGCCAAGGAAGAAATCACAAAGGATTCTTCCGGCCCAGTTATTGGTAATTGACTTTCTAAATAGTAATAATTTTCCGGCTCAGACTTAAACTCTAACTCTTGCGATCGCTGATAAACTCTGATTTCAACAAGTTTTTGACAATCAGATTCACAATTAGCACGCTGCTGAAAAACTGGCATGAAAAACGAGTTTTTCGTATCTTGATACAAAGGTAAAAGTTCGCCGACTATTAGGTTTTTTTGAGTTAAATTCAGTTCAATGTTTTTAAAAGTTTGAGGGCGTTCGTGTTTACCTAAGGGAATTTGCGCCCACAATGGTAAAATTTTATTCATCCAGCTTACTTGGTCTGGATTCAATATGAAGAGGACACTAATCCAGGCAAAGGTAATAATTAAACCAGCGCTACTTAATAAAATTGCGATCGCTAGCGTTGATGACAACCAACTTCCTGGTTTTGGTTTTTGAAGCGTTTTTTTAACTACACGTTTCCTCACACCAGCACGAGGTTGATTTTGTTTATTTTCTTTAGAAGTTTTTGGCGTCAACTTGCGCGAGCGTTTTGCCATATTCGTTATCAATCAATTATTGTTAGGCATTTATCATTGGTCATTTGTTGACAGTCAAGAGTCAACTCCCTCATCCTTGCACCCTATTCCCTAATAGTTATACTCGCCCTTTGTGAAGTTGCCCAGAAGGATTATGTCTAATTTTCTACAAAATACGTAAATTTACTCATGTGAGCATCAAACGATCGCGAATACACTCTTCACTTAAGTATGCGAGCAGAGTATAAAAAAATTGAAAGGTAGACTTATTAGCCGCAGTTATAACAAAATCTGGATGCTCGCATGGTTACTCGTTGCGGGAGTCAACACAGTTGTAGAAAAAGCGATCGCTATTCCCACAGACACAGAAACTACTCAGAATTCAGGATTTAAGAGCGATATTGTAGGAGCATCCTCCTCGCCAGCAGATTCGATGGCGCAAGTGACATCGGTTTCCCAACTCAAGGATGTACAACCGAGTGATTGGGCTTTCGCTGCATTGCAGTCTTTGGTGGAACGCTATGGTTGCATAGCGGGTTATCCTGATAGCAACTATCGCGGTAATCGCGCCTTAACTAGGTACGAATTTGCTGCTGGTGTGAATGCTTGTTTAGATAGAATCAATGAGTTAATTGCTACGGCTACGAACGATTTAGTTAGTCGCGAAGATTTAACAATATTACAAAAGTTACAGGAAGAATTTGCAGCTGAATTAGCGACTTTACAAGGACGTGTCGATAGTTTAGAAGCTAGAAATGCCGAAGTTGAAGCCAACCAATTCTCCACAACAACTAAACTTAGCGGATTACTAATAGTTGGACTTCAAGGACGGACTAAAAATCGTGGCGATGTTAATCCTAGAGATGGACAAAAAGACACAGATGATGGTGGAACAAACATTAATGTTATTTCCTTGGCGCAGTTATATTTAACTAGCCAAATCACTCCCCGTAGTTATTTGTTCACAGGTTTGTTAGCTGGCCGAGGTGGTACTGCACCGAGATTTACTAATAGCGTTTCTCGGAATGATGTTTTACTTGGCTACGAATTTCCTACAGATAGTTTGATTGTCAGTGACCTCAATTTTCATTGGTTGGTGACAGATAAATTAGCAGTCATGGTAGGAACAGAAGGCGTCAGTATACCAACTGCTTTTAGAGGCCCAAATCGAGTAGAAAGCGCTGCAACAGGGCCGCTGTCTTATTTTGCCCAAAGAAACCCGATTTTAAATACAGGATACGGCCACGGTGGTATTGCTATTGATTGGCAATTTGCTAAACGTGCTAGTTTGCAGGCAATTTATACTAGTTATCAACCAGGAAATCCCGGTCAACGTAGCGGTTTATTTGATGGAAACACCACTACGGGCGTACAATTATTGCTGACACCAACTGATAGTTTAGATTTAAGTTTGTATTACGTTAATAATTATTCTTCTGATGGTTGTTTACTAACTTTTGTTGGCGATGAATGCTTAACTGCGGTTAATAGCACTACCGGAAGAGCAGCACCACTACAAACCAATGCTGTGGGTGCGACTGTAACTTGGCAAATTTCCAAGAGTTTTAGTGCAGGTGCATGGGGTGGTTATACTAAATCTTATATTCCAGGGCAACCGGGAAATGTTGAAACAACAAATTATATGGTATTTTTAAATTTCCCCGATTTATTTGCCAAGGGTAATTTGGGCGGAATTTATGTCGGACAGCCTCCGAAAATTACTAGTAGTAATCTACCTATAGGGAATAATGTCCCCGATTTTATCAACACCGGTTTGGGACGCGCTGGAGGACAACCAGGGACGACGACTCAAATTGAAGCATTTTATCGTTTTCAGCTAAACGATAACATTAGCATTACACCAGGTATTATTCATATTTTGCAACCGGGTCATACACCAGATAGCGACTCAGTTACCATCGGCATTCTGCGGAGTACTTTTACTTTTTAGTGTCGTCGGGAATCCAGAATCTAGAATTATGCTGTATCTTTACCAATGCCCGATGCCCAATGCCCCATGCCCTATTTTCAAGAAATATAAAAAAGGTTTGGTGGTGAGCCAAACCTCAATATAAATCCAGTGCATAACAACATCCCGAATTAATTTACTCATAATTATATTTATTGGGCATCTTCCTATAGGAAGTATTCAAATATCCTCAAACCTGATAAGACACTTTTCTAGTATCACTGAATACTTGGAAAAGAAAATTGTTCTGCCGTCCCAGGAAGCCGATAGCAGAACAATTTAGATACTAATCAAATTTTTTAAAAGCCTTCGATAGCGTATAAAACACTTTCATAACCCTCTAAATCATCCTTAAGAAGGGGGACTTTCAAAGCCATATCCTTCTCTTTTTTAGGGAAGTTATAGGGGATCTCCATACAACATAATACTTTACAAATATCTACTCAAGAGCGCCGATGAGAATTAGGAGCCAAAATAAAAGATGAGATGAGTTATCCCGCCTCAATAGCTTGAAAGTGGCAGCGCACCTTGGAGTCTAGAAAAAACAGCACAAATAAAACTCAATAAGTTGAAAAGCTAGCAAATAATATCAGTTTAAAAAATCGTAAGTTACTAACTTATTTGCAGTTGAATTATAGTTATTCAAATTAATATAATATCACAAATATATTTTAATGTAATGCCAAAATGCCAAATAATTACGAATAAAAAGCACGGGTTTTAGACCGTGCTTTGTATAATAAGTAAAAACATCTTGGTAATTTCTGCAATATATCAAAATACCAAAATCGCAAACTGCCAAATTGCCAAATATCTGTCAATCATAGACGAATCTTAATTTATATATATTCAGAAATTTTCAGATGTTATAAAATTGACTATCAAGACAAATTAGTAGTTACTTAAAAAAGTTATAGTAATCCGCTTTGATGAATTAATCGACGATCGCAAAAGAGAAGATTCGCCAGCCAATTAGAGAACGCTACATATCAAGCTAGTTGCTACTTTTTATTTTAATATGGTTTAATTTATTATCGATAGCTTACTGAATAACGTTAAAAAGCTCCAAGCGTCGGCTAGAACGATTACTTGGAGCAACAGATTTGAATAACCGTACCTCTCGGTAGGAGTAAGTTAATACCGTCTAACTTTTCACGGCATATGAAAAAAGGCGTAAGGGTTTAGGGAAAACACACACTTATTCAGCTTTCATTTTGGAATTTCACAAATTCCTTCCAGCTTTGTCACACCCTTACTCTTTCTCAAATAGAGTTTCCAAACCCCGTGAAAAGTCAGGTTGAGTAAGATTAACGGTATTAGATCGTGCTGGGGTGAACTTTTCCAGGCACTATTGAAGAGTGCTGTTTTAGCTTGTAGGATTGGTACAAGCTATGATGGAGAAGTTTTTGACAGCCTCACCTGCTACCGAATTTTCTAATCTTAGCCTAAGTTTTTGCGATCGCTGAAAATTAGAAATTCTCAACTTACACAAAATCAACGAGCTAAGATTATTAAAAATATATCTTACTTTTCTAACAAAACTTACTTATCCACGCAGAACATCTGCAAAAAAGCGATCGCTATGCTTCAGTATCCCAATCTCGAACAAGCGCTAAAATATCACTTCGGTTATGAAAGATTTCGCCCCGGACAACGACAAATTATCGAAGACGCGCTGCAAAATCGGGATTTATTGGTGGTGATGCCTACGGGTGGGGGAAAATCTTTGTGCTTTCAGCTACCTGCATTAATCAAAAAAGGTTTAACTGTAGTAGTATCGCCATTAATTGCTTTGATGCAAGACCAAGTAGAAGCACTGCGAAACAATAATATTAGTGCGACGTTTCTCAATAGTAGTTTGAATCAGTATCAGGTGCGATCGCGGGAAGAAGCTATCCTTAAGGGCAAAGTTAAATTACTTTACGTCGCCCCAGAACGTTTGTTAAGTGAAAGATTTCTGCCGTTTCTCGATTTAGTCCATCATCAAATCGGTATTTCTACCTTCGCCATTGACGAAGCACACTGCGTCTCCGAGTGGGGACACGATTTTCGCCCAGAATATCGCCAGTTGATATCTCTGCGAAAACGCTACCCCAATGTTCCAGCGGTTGCACTCACAGCCACAGCCACCGATCGCGTCCGTGGTGATATCATTCAACAATTAGGATTGAAGCAACCGAGTATCCACATAGCCAGCTTCAATCGCCAAAATCTTTATTATGAAGTTCGTTCTAAAAGCAAGTCTGCATACGCCGAATTATTAGAACTCGTCCGGGAAAGCGAGGGTTCAGCGATTATTTATTGTTTGACGCGCAAAAAAGTTGATGAACTCACTTTTAAGTTGCAAAATGATAAGATTTCAGCTTTGCCTTATCATGCTGGATTAACTGATGAAGAACGCAGCAGCAATCAAACTCGATTTATTCGCGACGATGTGCGCGTTATGGTGGCGACAATTGCTTTTGGAATGGGAATTAATAAGCCAGATGTGCGTTTAGTAATTCACTTTGATTTACCGCGTAATTTAGAAAGTTACTATCAAGAATCAGGTAGGGCGGGAAGGGACAGCGAACCCTCACGTTGTACGCTTTTTTTCAGCTTTGCTGATATTAAAACCATCGAATGGAGTATTAACCAAAAAACTGACCCCCAAGAACAATTGATTGCCAAACAACAATTGCGGCAGGTAATTGATTATGCTGAAGGTACTGTTTGTCGGCGGACAATTCAGCTTGGTTATTTTGGCGAACGGTTTGGTGGGAATTGTGGTAACTGCGATAATTGCCGCAATCCCAAACCAATGGAAGATTGGACAATTGAAGCCATGAAGTTTTTATCTTGTGTGGCGCGTTGCAAAGAAAGATTTGGCATGACTTATATTATTGATGTGTTGCGCGGTGCCAAAAACCAAAAGATTATTTTAAATCAACACGATAAACTTTCTACCTACGGAATTGGCAAAGATAAAACTGTAGATGAGTGGCGGATGTTGGCGCGATCGCTTTTACATCAAGGATTACTAGAACAGACTAGCGATGGTTACTCAGTTTTAAAACTTAACCCCCTGAGTTGGGAAGTAATGCGGCGACAACGCACAGTTTCCCTGGCTGTGACTGTAATGCAAAATATTGGTTTGACACAAACAAGTGAAAAAGCTGCCGAAGCAGAAGTTTTAATGCAAAGATTGCGATCGCTACGCAAACAACTCGCCGACCAACAATCTGTTCCACCTTATATTGTCTTTCCAGATTCTACCTTGAAATTGATGGCACAGGTACAGCCTAAAACAATGACTGAATTTGGTAAACTTTCTGGCGTAGGTACTCACAAACTTGCCCAATATGGCGAAAAATTCCTCGCAGAAATTCGGGCTTACCGCCAAGAAAGAGGTTTTTTAGATCCACCGCAGGATAATTTTGTACCTTTTAATAGCTTGCCTTCAGACACCGAAATTTTTACATTTCAATTGCATAAACAAGGTTTGAGTGTTGCTGAAATTGCCCAAAAACGCAACATTCGCCCGACTACAATTATTCGCCATCTTGCAGATTTAATCGAAAAAAATCAGCCTGTAGATTTAAATCAGTTAATCCCTTTAGAACGTCAACAAAAAATTTGGCAAGTTTTAGAAGTGCTTGGTGATATATCTTTGACACCCATTCGAGAACAACTAGGCGAAAGCTATACTTTTGATGAAATTCGCTTAGTGCGGGGTAAGTGGCGGCGCGAAAATCGGAAGTGATATCGTGTTCAGTGAAAGACTTGTCATTAAGACCGCAGGGGAGCAGAGGGGCAGAGGGGCTTCAGGAGAGGGTTTTGCCGTCTGTGCAAAGATGTATTGAATCACAACTGATTAGCCGGACATGATATAATACCAATTCCAGAAATCTTTCCAACATATTCAAACCCCAAAACCCAGACCAGATCTAAATTTTTGGCGTTGCTAAATTGATGTATGAAATTTAAAAATCAGACATTTAAAACTCTTAGTCTCTGCGACTCTGCGTGAGGCAAATTCATACTTTGAATCAGCAATGCCAAATTTTTTAATTACGAATTGCTATTAATGCTTTTCTACGAAGCCAAATCGAAAATTTGCTGTGCAGTTAAGTTGAATTGGGGAAATGTCGGAGAAACAATGGCCGTCTTTCCTGTAAATGAACTCATTTGATATTCTCCCTCAACCAAGTTACAAACAAAAATTGTGGGTTGCTTGGGATTACCAATGAACTTTCTCGCTCCCAGTGCGGCATAATCGATAATCCAATATTCTTCAATGCCCATTTCCTCATAATCTCGAAGTTTATCGTAGTAATCGTCACGCCAATTAGTTGAAACCACTTCGACGATTAATTTGACCGAATCAGGATTTTGGATAATCGATTCGCTTTCCCAGCGTGGTTCATCTCCAAGAACTTCTTTGTTTAAAACAATGATGTCCGGCTCGTAACCTGATTTTTCTCGTTTGGGTTTGATAATTGATTCTCTGGGAATAGTCCAGAGGCCGCCAGAGCCACTTTGCCTGATAATTATCAATAGTTGCTCAATCAGGGAACCTGTGAGATTTGAATGTTTTCCCCTTGGCTTGGGCATTTCGATAATTACTCCATCATGCAATTCGTATCGCACCTCTGAATTTTCGGGATACCAACTGATAAATTCATCGAAGCTGTATAGTTTGGGTTCGACTTGGACTTGAGTCATATTATCTAGTTAGTGAACGTTAAGTACTTGTTAAGAGAAGGGTTACAACTTGAGTAATTTTTTTGATTAATTATTTATGCATCAAATGTTTTTCTAATTCTTTAACTATTGTGGCTCCTGTAGCAAGATGCTATAAGGTATTGTGACTGCTAAATTGTTAAGATTTTCTAATTAAAATATTAAGAGTGAGATTCAAAGAGTTAGGCGATGAGTCAAAAATTACTTTATGCGAGTAAATGGTGGCGCAAAAATCGCAAGTGAAAAGTTAATCAATCGACGGTCAACAGCTAACAGTCAACAATTACCTTAAAATACAAGAGCAAGATTAAAGGAGTTAAGCAATGAATCAAATGCTTAATACTGGAGTACGCTGGACAACTCAGGATGTGGAACTATAGCAGTCCTAAATCATTCGCGAACAACAAGATCCCCGACTTCTTTAAGAAGTCGGGGATCTCAAGCCCTTCGATTTTCACAAATCAAATAGGATTGCTATATTACCAGAAAACGAAGGGACGCGTTACGAGATACTTTTAGCTGTAGTGTAAACCAGTTTTTTCCTGTATAAATTTTAGATTAAATGGAAACACAAATCTCAAGTAACGGATTAACTAAAATCCAGGTACTGATTATGGCGATCGCAGCTGGTGTCTGTGTTGCTAACGTTTATTATAATCAGCCAATCCTCAAAGATATTGCATCTTCTTTTCGAGTTAGTGAAGCCGAAGTGGGTAGCATATCTGTGCTTACACAAGTTGGTTACGGTTTTGGGCTTTTCTTTTTAATTCCCTTGGGCGATAAAATTAACAAGAAAAAATTAATTCTTACCTTACTGGGATGTTTGTTTTGTTTGTTGATAGCTATGACATTTTCACAAAACATCGTCCAAGCTTCGATATTGAGCATAGCAATTGGAATTACGACAGTCTCAGCCCAGGTTATTCTTCCTTTAGCAGCAAGTATAGATAGAATAACTACAGGCCAAACTGTAGGTAACATTTTTACTGGTGTATTGATTGGAGTTTTAGGCGCAAGAGTTTTTAGTGGATATATTGCTGAATGGTTTAGTTGGCGTTATGTATATGGATTTTCAGCAGTAATGATTTTAATCGTGACTGTTTTATTACAGATATATTTGCCGAATGTCAAAAATGATTTTGATGGTTATTATTTGGAATTATTAAAATCAACTCTTTATCAATTAAAACGTTTTTTATTATTAAGAGAAGCGTCGTTAATTGGTGGTTTATTGTTTGGCGTCTTTTGCTCATTTTGGACGACGCTGACTTTTCATTTAAGCGGAGCACCTTTTTATTTTCAATCTGACACAATTGGGATTTATGGGTTTGTGGCGATCGCCGCTGCATTGATGGCTCCAGTTTTTGGTAAACTAGCCGATAAAGGTAACTCACAACGTTCCTTGACTCTTGCTGTATCGATGGTAATTGCAAGTATAGTAATTGCTAAAATTGCTGCTAATTCTGCACTGGCGATCGCTGTTGCTGTATTGTTAATAGATGTAGGCGTACAGGCAATGCAGGTTACCAACCTTGCCAGGATATACACCCTTGATGCTCAATCCAATAGTCGCATCAACACAGTTTACATGACTACCTATTTTATCGGCGGTGCTGTAGGTACCACCCTTGGCCTATTCTGCTGGAATCTCGGAGGCTGGAATTTGGTAACTTGGCAAATGTTAGTTCTGACTCTACTTGCATTTTTTATTATTGTCAGACCTAAAATCACTACACCAAAAACAAATCAGTAAGAAATAATCAAAATTATTCTTTTTACAAAATAAAATCTGTATAAATTTTTGTCAGATATCGCCTTGCACCAATAACTAAATTTTCTCCTCATCAAGGCGATACCTACAGTTCGTCAGCTTACATTTACAATAGCTGGAGATTTCATCAGTTGGAATCTTGGGAAGTTACAGTAGCTGGCGATAGTGCAGTGTTCTGGTTTTTGGCAGACAGAATTACAGATAACAGCTTAGGTAGTGCTAGGCAAGCAACAGTACTAAGTAGGGTCATTAATAAACCATCTATCAAACTCATTATGTTATCTCCCCTGTTCAAAAAATATGTATTTCACATAATTACTAGTTTGCAGCAAAATTAGTACAATTACTGAAAACGGTATTTTAAATTTCTTTTATTAGTTATAAGCTAAATATATATATTTTTATCCTATGGTAAATATCAATTTTTAAATATGTTTTTCAAAAGAAGACTTTTTGCAATTTAGTACCACATATATACATAATAGTTAAGTTTTGATCGTTAACTTTACAAAACTTATTTTTTGACAATGATTTAGGACTGCTGTAGAGCGTAAATAAACCACACATTCCAATTTGAATGTTGAATTTTCAATTCCGTCTTGCGGTACTAGTTACTTAGTTGGGTAACTATATTTGATAAGGCGTAAGCCCTCTAATCGGACAGCTTCCGGGTAAAGAACTTTGTAAATATTGCAATTTGGAGATTGAATATCGTAACGACCTGTAGCCTTAAACGTTGCCAAAGGACAACCACCTGTACACCAATATCTCCACTCACATGCACGACAACCTTCTTTTTCCTCGATTGCCAAATTCTGAATACCTGCTTTATCTTGTCGCACGACAGTTAAAGGATCGTGAATATTAGCTGAGGATACAGTTTTATGTAATTGCATTTGGCATTTAGCAATTTCCCCTTTGTAATCAAATACGAGATAACTTTGCCCAACTCCACAAGTGCGTTTATGAGGAGACGATAAATTGGCGCGATCGATCAATGAACCTAGTAAACTACGATTAGGTAATTTGAATTCGATAACTTTGAACGCTGCCAACATTCCCTCAATCACCCTAGATTCTTCTAATTGCAAGTCCTCGTAAGAAGCTGACAGTTCGTTTTCACGATAGAAATTTAAACTAAAGGGCAGATTATATTCTAATATCCATTCCAGAACATCGGGTAAACCTTCTGCATTACGTCCAGTAACTGTGATGGAAATATCTGGTATCAGACCATTTTCTAAAGCAATTTTAATACCTCGTTCGACATCTTCAAACGATCCCTTTTTGCCTGCATAACTTCTTTGGATATTGTGGAAATTTGCTAATCCGTCTAGGGAAATCATGAGACGTAAATTCAATGTTTGCAGCATCTCAATAATCTCAGACGTAATTAATATTCCATTGCTGAGAACAACTCCATCTAATATGATATCTGTTTGTTTACTAAGGGATTGAGCGTACAAATGGAGATCCTTAATTAAAGGAGAGCAGAGCAACGCTTCTCCTCCTGCATACTTGAGTTTGACGCGGCGGTAATTATTTAACGTGGCAGAGCGAAATGTAGATTCAATGGCTGTTCTACCTATATCTATTGACATATCCTTTGCTAAATGAGGAAGATAACAATAGTCACATCTTAAATTACAGCGATCGGTGATATGCAACCATGCTGTTAAAGTTTCTGGGATTTCATTTAGGTTAAACGAGCAATTATTCTTAGGTACTATTAAACGTGCTTGATATAGTTCTCTAATAGCTGTCTGTAAGTCTGTTAATTCGAGGTGAAAATCCTCTATTGCAATATCATTTAACTTATGAGGAATTGTAAATTTATCTAATAAATCTAGTGCTGATTTATTCAGAACTGCTGCTTGATGATAAATACCGTAACAAATAGAATAAGTATTATCTAAATTCATAATCTGCGAGCTGGGAACTTTCACAAACTCTGTTTCCATTCCCAGAGATAATGGGATATCTGAGCTTAATTCTGCTAACGGAGATAAGTCACAGGCACAGTCCCCTCCATCACAGTCGCATTGTCCAGTTGGTACGTAGGTAGAATTGAGAGAAACTAAGATTTGGGGTCGATCGTTTTTTTTATTAAGCATGAGAAGATGGCTGTTTTGTTGCACGGATTCTAGTCAGAAACATTTGTTGATCGCACCATTCCTTGAGAGCTTTACGATCTTGCCACTGAGATTTGAGTTGCTGGAGCAAAGTTTTAGAAAGTTCTATAGGCAACCGTTCGATTTTCTTTTGCAATAAATTTAGCTCATGTTGGATCGAATAGGGGCCAAAACCTCCATGTTGAAAGATTTTGGGTATTCCTTGAGCATATTTGCTAAAAGCAAAATCGTAGTTAGCTTGTTGAAATGCAACATCACCTTCTATTCGTAATATACGGCCAAAGTATAGCGTATGGATATTTTCATAGGATCGGAAGCGATCGCTAAGTTCCCGTGCATAATCACAAATATGCTCGTAGGCTTTTGCATAATAATCAAACTCTGCTTTACCTACCAAGCTATCGATGGCATATCGCATATCGTTGTATTCTAAACTAGTGTGATAAGAGCGATCGTTGAGTTTTAGAGCTTGTTCGCACAAAGAGCGATCGCCTGCTTGAAACCCAACAAGCCAATAGACACTGGCAGCTTGATGCAAAATTCCAGGTAACTCCTCTTCTCGTCCATATTTCTCTGCCAGTTTTAGGCTTTTTTCTAAAGCATCTTGAGCCTGAGAAAGCAGATTGAGATCCCATTTTACCTGTGTCACATCCCAAACATCTTCATTTGGGATCTCAGCACTAAACCACTGATTTAAACCTAACTGAAAGTATGCCCTACACAATATTCGATTATCATTTTCCTCATTGTCACAACGACTTAACGCTCTCTCAAGTAGTTGTTTAGCTTTAACATAGTTACCATCATCTACCCAAATACTAGCAGAGGCTATTTCGGCGTCGGCTATTTCGCGTTCGCTCTCAACACTCGACCACATATCAATAGCAGCCTTAAAACATTGTTCCGCCTTGACATAATTTTTTTGTTGTCCGTATAAAAATCCCAAATTATTCTGAATGCTAGCCATCACTTGAGTTAAACCTTTATTAGGAGTGTCAACTTCCATAGCAGCATCCCAACCCAATTTGTAATATTTTTCAGCTTCCTCAAAGTTGTTGAGTTGCCGATAAAGATAACCAACTTGGTTAGCTACACCAGGAATAGCTGATAGTTTGTTACGTTGGACTAGCAATAAACATTCTTGCTGATATTTTAAAGCTTCGTCATAAAGATGTAACTTCGCATTCAGCATTCCCAAGACATTGCAAATATCTGCTTTATGAGCAGAATTAGCAGATTGTTCAGATAGTATTCCCTCTAACTTTCTTACCTCATTTTCTGTTGTTTTTTTGTCTTTCAGTGCGTGAACAATCCTTGATTCAAAAATAATCATTTTCAGTTTTTTATCAGGGTTTAGCTCTGTTTCAAACTGTTTGACGATTCCCAATAATTGATTGACAAAGCTAAATTTCTTGGCTTGAGTGCGTATGGTGTTAGTAACTTCATACCAAGTTTCAAAACCAGCGATCGCATCTGCATATAAAGCATTCCATAGCCATCGCGTAGTATTAAATTCCCGCAGTTGTTTCACTTCTTCAATGAGAAACTCAATGCTAGTGCCTTTCTGGGAACGATCGGAGGAATCTTGAATATCCAATATGCTCTTTTGTGGCCCTAGTTTATAATCTTTTTGCTTGAAATATTCAGCAGCAATCCGACTATCTCGTTTTCTCCATTCAAAATCCGGGTCAATATCTGTCCATACATATTTTTCAACCAAGTCTCGTACAATATCATGCAATGATATTTGAGAACCACCTACTACTGGTTTAATAAAAAAGTAGGTCTGTGCATCAATAAATAATCTATGAGCATCTTCTAGAGATATTTCTAATAAATTCGCAATATCAGAACTATCTAATGGGTAGATACGTGAAAGTAACAGAGTTAGCCGATCCATTGATGTGCGAAGCTGCGTAATATGTCGAACCATCTCAGCTTCAAATCCACCAGTTTTTTCCAACCTACCTGGAATAGTTTCTATATCTTCACTCTCTAACCAATCTGGTATAACTTCCCGATAAGCATACTCTACCCCAAATTCAATCATGATCGGGCTGCCACCAGAAAGAACTATGAGTTTTTGAGCCAAGTCTTGTCCCAGAGTAAAGTGAAGCTGTTCCTCTTTAGAAGCAATGTATGTCTGCACATCCTCACGAGTAAACTCATTTAATTCCAAATAAATTAATTCTTCTTTGTTGAATGACTTTTCCAGAATTTGACGGGCAATACTAGGGCGACCTGCTAAAATAAATACGGCATTATCTAATTGATGGCATAAATCGCCAACATGTTGCCAAACTTCCTCTCTGGCCTCTGGTTGTCCTAGTTTCTCAACAGTATCAATTAGAAATACTAGTCTCTGTTGGCTGGATTTTCGATTAATTTCATCGACCAAGAACTTTTCAAGTTGTCTGCGTTCCTGTTTATATGCGGTTTGGCTGATGCAGTTTTCATCTTCTCGCAGTTGTCGTAACCCCAGCAACCATTTTTGATATGTAGAATCGTATAATTGTTTAGCAATTTGAGTGTATAAATCTTCTGCATCATTAAAAACAGGGATATCGCAATCAATAATTTCACTTGTCCCAACTTGAACTTGATTTAGGCGGGATTGTAATGCACCCAGCAACCAAGTTTTGCCAATCCCACCTCTACCTTCTACCAAGATGACACGCAACTTATTAGCTTGCTGAACAAGGGAAATGATTCTATTTAGATGTTCTTCACGACCAACAAACTCTAATTTATCTAGTTCAGGCATAATATCAAACTCCTATTTAATATATCTCTACTCCCTACTCCCCAGTTAATTATTTTGAATCGCTTCATCAAGCTTTTGAATTAAATCTCTATAGGGTGTATCATTATATTCGTCATTGTGTAGATAGTAATTGACAAGAAACTGAAATTCCCAGTCATTTTCTACTTCAGATTTAAGCGTATAAAGAAATTCATGCATTTGCTCTCGGTCTGTATTGCGAAATATTCCCAGAGTTTCTTCAACGGTTTTATCAAAAAAATCTTTGCGGAGTTTTTGTCGATAAGCCAAACTATTAGCACCAAAATTAATAAATCCAGCGTGTTGTTGAAGGCTTTGAAAAAAATACTGCATAGACCAAGTACCCGCAACAGCAGAATTATTTTTTGATTTCAGTTCGTGAATATATTCCCAGCAAATTTGAGCCGCTTCACTACAAAGTTTTTGAAAGTTATCTGGCGAAGTTTCTCTCAAAAGACCAATAACTAGTAGCCGCCGCGTCATGCCATTTTTGATAATAGTTTTATCACGAGTAAAAATAGATGTCTTTGTCAGTTCAGCATTTAATTTAAAACTATCATCGCTGAAAGGTAACTGAAATCTCCGAACCGCTTCCTTTAATACCCAAGTACCATTGAGGATGGGAAATATACTTAATTTTTCAATGGATTCGTAGAGATGATTATTTTCTGTTGTCAAGGTTTCTTTAATTTGATCTCTACACTTTTTGAGGTTTTTTTCCCATAGTTGGTTGCCATAACTGTTTAAAAACCAACTGACTGTATAACCACCACTGCGATAAACTTTTAGTGCTTCAGCAATTCCCCCTGGGTGTCCGCCAGTTAAATACAGTAAGTGTCCTGCAAGGAGAGCAACACTTTCGGAAGTCATCTCGATTGGCTTGAGATATTTTGTTGCTGTATCCTGAATCACTTCCCAGTTAAAAGGAGAGAGGATTAATTTTGGAAAAGTACGATCTAAAGGGATATCAATCAGACACCGAGCTGCAATCACAACTCGAAGTCTGCGGGAATTATCTTTAAAGAACTGTAATTCTTTCAAACATCTTTCAATTCTCCATGTAAATTCCTTAAGATCGTTAAAAATTTCGTTTAAACGTTGCTTTGGTGGAGCATTTCCATCTAAATCGATGAGCAGTACAATACCTTTTTTCCCCTGGGATTGCCATCTAGCCCAATTTCTATGTAATAGTAAGCCTAAACCCTCTCCCAAACTTAATTCATATCCTTCTGGTAGGGGAAGTTGGAGAGAGCTTGCTAATCGTTTTTCTAAGTCTTCACTACTTTCATCGCTAGACATAGAAGCATAAGCACAACACCATTGCAATTCTTGAAAACGCCCCATAATCTGTTTGAGAAATTCTGTTTTCCCATAGCCTTTAGGAGCTGTTACCAGACGATAAGGAGGAGAATTAATCGCTGTAATCTCACTAATTGCATCATCACGATTAGTGAATGGGATTCGATCGGGTTCGTGCTCTAGAGATTCTCGATTTAGCTCGTTTAAATCTGATTCAGCTTTTGCCATCTCATCGAATTTAGCATCAATTTGCCTTTGTAATTTGTTCTTATCTACATCATCGAGGGTACGCGATATTTGCCTGCTGATAGTTTCAATATCAGTTTTTAAATGAGCTATCAACTGTTCTAGATAGTTCTTGCGTAATTCTGAAGAATTGTTCATTGCATTTAAAAGTTAAATTAATTGCTGATAATATTAAGTTCGCTTTCTACTTGCTCAAGTTCTTGTAGTATGCTGTTAATTTGGCGTTGAATGATATTGCGATCGCCAGCACTAAGTGTATAGTTGAGTTGATTGTAAGCTGCTTCATAATCGCTACTTAAAACGTCAAAGCGTTGTTGCAAAGTTTTGATTTTGAGTTGTTGCACTCTGCTTTTAATAGTCTGGCTATGAGCATTTGGCGAAATCGACAAAGCTATTTCATCCCATACTTCGCTCAATACATCCACAGGAATCATAAAAGCAGTCTTGATATCTTCTCGCCGTTTCTCCGCCGCCACAGCCATCCCAACCACTCCCACAAGGGTTTCATCCCATATAGGCGCACCACTAAAGCCTGGTTCTATTTTGTAGCCAGTTACCTTACTGTCTTCGAGTTGCACCCATCCCTTTCCTTGGCTGTCTCGCAACACCCCTGTGGCCCAAACGCCATCATTGTGTCCGTGAGGAAAACCAAATATACGGAAAGGATGCTCCCAAATATTTTTAGCTGAGATTAGCTTGATTGGTTGAGCTTCTTTAGGCAAGGGGTCTTCTATTTCCAACCCAGCAATATCTTCAAGCTTAGAAATTGATACATTACTAATAACAGGTTGCCAAAAAACAACTTTCGCTTTTAGTTGTTGCCCTGATGAAATTAGAGGGAAATCTAAATAAATATTATTACTAGGAGCTTCAACTATATCCTCTGGTAAAGATAGAGCCGAGGTCACAACGTGAGCGCATGTCAAAATATAATTACGAGTCCGACCAGAGACTAAAAAACCTACACCAACTACCGCACCATTCGCATGAAAAATTCTGGCGATCGCCGCTCTAAAAGTTTGAATATAATTATCTGTACTGGCTACCATATATTACTATGCCTTGTCCTGCTTCCATTTCAAGGTAATTTCGTAGTTAGCTTCACCACCTACAGAAGTGAAAATTGCACCCACACCAGCATTTAACTTAATCCCAAACTTCACCTCTACCTCATCGGCTGGTGTATTCAACTGGCTCAATTTGGTGATAATAACTGAAGCTACAGGTTGTATTTGATCTAATACCTCATCAAATTTCTTTTTAGCTTCGACTACCATTTGCCCTGTGTCTGGTCTGGCAACACGTGTTAGAGCATTGCTATTTTCTGACTCATCAACTTCAGCTAAAAACTTCGTGCCATCTTCGAGAAAAAATTCTGCGATTTGTTTCCGATTCATAATGAAACCTGTTATTTTAAACTAATAATTTGTCGAGAATCCTAAGAACAAAAAACAAAGCGTCCCGATTTCAATTTTGCCGTTTGGTTATGGGTTTACTCACCGCTCCTCATCCGATTAAGCCTGTGCCAATACTCTCCGTACCCATAATTTGTTGATTTATAGACTACTAAGTAGTTTCACAACCCAAATTTGAGGGCTAAAGAACGAACCACACCGACCACAGAAAACACATTTGGGAAACACACCGACAGTACTAGTAGTCTGTGAACTTTCTAAATAAACTGCTAAATTCTTACTGCTTGGGCATCACAAGCTATTTGACATGTAATAGATTTAACGATCGTTATGTTAATTGTTATATTAGTTATATATGTAGTTTGGCTTCAATTAGTAATTATACTGACTTAGCTATAGGAGTCCAATTTGATTTTGGAAAAATTTAAGTATATGTAGTGGCATGGCAAGGCTAAAATAGTGCATAAAATTTAGCTCTTGTGGGGTGGACATCCTGCCATTGGTGTCAACTTAAGCTCAAACGCTTATCCCACATGCGTTTTACCCCACCCCTTAATCCCCTCCCCGATGCTTTGGGGAGGGGAAGTTTTGCGTCAGCAAAGCTGGGGTGGGGTAACGCGGATCTTGAGCGTGAGTCAGAGAACTGAATATCACATTTTTACAAGGGTTTCACGTTAAATTGACACCAATGACATCCTGCCCGCCTGGACGGGTGAGGACACCCATCCCACAATAAAATTTATTGCAACATTTGAGTCTTGACACGCCACTATCAAGGCTTGGATGCCGTATCCTCACCAATAACCCTATGTATATTTCAACAATCAAATATGAATCCTATATAAAATTACTTAGATTTAAATAAGTATGCAAGAATCAATTAAACTAAATTAAATAATGTAAAATTAACTAAATTTTCTGTAGTCAGCGCCTCCAAACCTTGACTTCTCAAGTCTGT
This sequence comes from Nostoc sp. ChiSLP01, assembly GCA_034531195.2. Classification (GTDB taxonomy): domain Bacteria; phylum Cyanobacteriota; class Cyanobacteriia; order Cyanobacteriales; family Nostocaceae; genus Nostoc. The sequence goes on along the minus strand of JAVRBO020000098.1, from coordinate 56,214 downwards.
TGTAGGTCATTGCAAGGTAGCGCAGCTGTGCCACTCCACCTGCGTACCTCATACAAATAAGAATCCCTATCTCAAAGAGATTCTGCGAAATTAGAATGAATATGCGTTCAAGAGTTAATTAGAATAGCTGCTCGTCAAAACCACTGAAAAACTTTTACTGGCAAATAGTCTATCAATTCGGCGAACAGCGATCGCAAAAATCAGGACTAAATTTGCAGTATTGGCTACCCGTCAATGGGTAAACTGTACAATAGGGAAAACTCGTAAGTTGAACTTTGGCTGTTTGTAATTCTGAACTATTTGCCGATAATTCACTAAGTTTAGTTTTATTAGCTGCAAAGATAGCTATAAGTTTAGGTAACGCTATGCAGGCAGCAATATTTATCAGCGTTAGCAGTGTTGCGTCTATCGAATTCATAGGTAATCATCCCCTGCGAAAAGTAAGCGTAGGCGATCGCTGTTTCTAACTGCAAAGGCGATCTATAGCTTGCAGTCTATGTAAATCAATCTTAACATAAATTTTTGTAAATATAAAGTTGGAATTCCTGGAACGATCGTACACAAAAGAGAATGTGAATAATGAGGACGGTTATTGTAGCTTAATAACAAAACAAGCTCCAAAAGCGATCGTTTGAAATTTAGTTAAGGTGTTATGTCAAAAACTCAAACAGCGTCTTCTTTTTTATCTGATATCAGCGAGCAAGAACGCCAAGCATTAAAGAAGCTGGTAGATTATACAAATGTGCAATCGCTACCAGAAGTTTGGCCTTTGGCAGCTAGGGAATTTGGCGATATTGTTGCGCTGCAAAACCCCCACGTTAAACCAGAAATAGCGATTAGTTATACTCAGTTAGCAGAAAAAATACAACTATTTGCTGCTGGGTTGCAAGCGTTGGGAGTAAAACTAGGCGATCGCATTTCCTTAATTGCTGACAACAGTCCTCGGTGGTTTATTGCCGACCAAGGTATCATGACTGCTGGAGGAGTTGATGCGGTGCGTAGCTCCCAAGCTGAAAAAGAAGAACTGCTGTTCATCATCGCCAACAGTGGCAGTACAGCAGTGGTAATTGAAGATTTAAAGACACTTAAAAAACTGCAAGATCGCCTCAACGATCTACCAATTCAATTCGTCATCTTACTTTCAGATGAAGCACCACCCACGGAAACACCTTTAAAAGTGCTAAATTTTGCCCAATTAAATGAAATTGGAGCAAAACATAATTTTGTGCCAGTCAAGCAAAACCGTGATGCTTTGGCAACCTTAATTTACACCTCTGGCACCACCGGCAAACCCAAAGGTGTGATGCTCTCCTATAGCAACTTGATGCACCAAGTGACAACATTTGGTACAGTATTGCAACCAAATCCAGGCGACATGGTTCTTAGTATTTTGCCTTCATGGCACAGCTACGAACGAACTGTTGAATATTACCTACTATCTCAAGGTTGCACGCAAGTTTATACTAACTTGCGCTCCGTCAAAGGAGATTTGCGGCAATTTAAACCCAACTATATGGTGGGTGTGCCCCGTTTGTGGGAATCGATTTATGAAGGAGTGCAAAAACAGTTCCGCGAACAACCAGCCAACAAGCAACGCCTGATTAAATTTTTATTAGGCATCAGCGAGAAATATATTAAAGCGCGGCGAGTTGCTCAGGGATTGGATTTAAATAATCTTCATGCCTCAGCCGTGGAACGATTTACAGCTAGCATACAAGCATCAGCTTTGTTACCCCTGCATAAGTTGGGAGAAAAACTAGTTTATGCCAAAGTCCGGGAAGCCACAGGCGGAGAAGTCAAGCAGATGATTAGCGGCGGCGGTGCCCTTCCCAGACACATCGATAACTTCTTTGAAATTATTGGCGTCCAGATTTTGCAAGGTTATGGCTTGACAGAAACTTCTCCGGTTACCCACGTGCGTCGTCCTTGGCGAAATTTGATTGGCGCATCGGGGCTACCACTCCCCGCCACAGAAGCTAAAATCGTAGATCCTGAGACAAAAGCGCCTTTGCCACCAGAAAAGCGAGGCTTGGTATTGTTAAGGGGGCCCCAGATTATGCAAGGCTATTACCAAAATCCCGAAGCCACAGCCAAAGCAATTGACTCTGAAGGTTGGTTTGATAGCGGCGATTTGGGTTGGTTAACGCCACAAAACGACCTAGTGTTAACTGGTAGAGCGAAGGATACCATTGTCTTGACTAACGGCGAAAACATTGAGCCGCAACCCATCGAAGATGCGTGTTTGCGATCGCCATACATCGATCAAATCATGCTTCTGGGCCAAGACCAACGCAGCTTGGGAGCCTTAATTGTCCCCAATCTCGAAGCCTTAGAAAAATGGGCAGCAGATCAGAATTTGACACTGGATACACAAAGCGATCGCGAAATTACCTCATCAGGTCAAAAAATAGACTTGGAGAGTAAAATGATCCAGGATTTATTTCGCCAAGAATTAAATCGCGAAGTGCAGAATCGTCCAGGGTATCGACCAGATGACCGTATCGGGCCGTTCAAATTCATTTTGGAACCATTTTCCATCGAAAACGGCTTGATGACACAAACATTGAAAATTCGACGACACATCGTTGTGGAACGGTATCGCGATATTATTGACGGCATGTTTGCCTGATGATTCCACCCGCCAACTATATAAGAGTGAACGTGAAATATTTATGGATGTCTCCAAATCTCATTTGCTTTTGAAACGCGTTGTCAACGTTAAAGTGATTGTTACTCCCCTCTGGAAAGAGGAAGTACAACAGCAGCTGCAAGCACAGATTAATCAACTTGACCAGCAATTGCAACAGCTAGACGTTGAAGGACAAAGAGCGATTAGTGCAATTCAAAAACAGAGTCTGCAACCACCAGGCCCCCAGACCCTCCAACAAATTGACAATATTCAACTCCAAGTCAATCAAAAGAAAAGTGAATTCCTAGAGCAGAAAAATCAGTTGCTGCAAAACCTCCAGCAAGTGCAGTTTCTCCAACAGGATCAAGAAGTCAACCAATTCCAAATGGAAGGCTTTTTCAAAGTAGAAACCGGAGATAACTTGATTAGCAAAATGCAAGTCGAAATTGTTCTGCGCGATGGCGTTGTCGAAGAAATTCGCGGCGACATTTAAATTTGTCCGTTGTCCTCTCTTACAAAGTTCTGATCGCCGGAAGCCGGCGCTCAGACTTTGCGCTTTGTCTTTTGTCCTTTGCAAATGACCAATGACTAATGACAAATCTGATTTAACTTCGTGTGGGGGCGGCTTCCAGACAAACATTCCACCTGGGAGCCAGCCCAAACAATTTGCCACACTGGAGGCGAACTAATAAAAAGCGATCGCCCAAAGGTCGTCATCTCCACTCGATATTTAACTGTATCAACAGAATTATTACCAGGCTTGATTTGTGTAATAATCACCAAGGCTTGATTTCGTTCTGGATAAGCCACCTCTACCTTTCGCGTTCCTCCCACTGAGGGTATGTCCTCAAAAGCATTCAAAGCGAGTGTCGCGGGGTCGCTTCCTTGGAGAGATGAGTTAATACTTTCTAGAGGTATAGTTTTATAGCTGGAACGCTCCGGGTATGCCACAACCTCCTGAGACTGATGAATCGCTCTTACCTGCTGTGGTTGGCGATCGATATTATCAACAATCGCTGGAGATTCCTGGCGTCCAGTCATCAAAACTCCAGCGCCAGCAGTGGCAAAGACGGTAAATACCACAATCAAAAACAATCTTAACTTTGCCGACATAAAAGTAAACAGGAATTTCAAACAGGTTGATTACCAATTTTGAATTCTAGATTGAACTATATCCCATATCCTCTACCTTGAAGAGGCTCCTCTATCTCAAGCAGTGGTATGAGGAATATAAATGTATTTATCTGTAGCAATCTCATTTGATTTGTGAGACACTCTTGAAGGTTTTTGAAAGCCAACAACCAAAACAAGATATTAACTATCCTTTAACAATAATTCTGTAGTATAGACCTTTAAATCAGATTTAAGTTCCTGAGTTTGGGCATTGGGCAAACAGGGCATGGGGAAAGGGAAAGGGGTAAGGGGAAAAGGGGAAAGATTAAATTTATTCCTTTTTCCTTTAACCTTTTCCCCTGCTCCCCCTGCTCCCCCTGCCCAACCTAAAATATAAAATCTCCAATCCAAAATTCTTTTATCAAGATACAATTCGATCTGACAAAAGCTGTTAAAGTCCATAAACCATTGATTCCCGAACCACCCTATGAGCATTCACGAAGTATTTATGCCGGCGTTGAGTTCCACCATGACCGAAGGCAAAATAGTCTCCTGGGTGAAATCGCCAGGGGACAAAGTGGAAAAAGGCGAAACAGTGGTGGTTGTAGAGTCAGATAAGGCAGATATGGATGTAGAAACCTTTTATGAAGGATTTCTTGCCCATATCATAGTGCAAGCTGGTGAAACTGCCCCGGTAGGATCTGCGATCGCCTTCATTGCCGAAACCGAAGCTGAAATCGAAACTGCGAAATCTCTTGCCAATTCTGGCGGTGCGCCTGCTGCTAGTCCTTCTCCCGAACCAGTTCCCGTGGCTGCTTCTGTTGGAATTCCTACTTTGGCGTCTCAAAATGGTTCTAACCATCGCGAAGGAAGACTTGTAGCTTCACCCCGTGCCCGTAAGTTAGCCAAAGAACTCAAAGTTGATTTGGCTTCACTCCAAGGCAGTGGCCCCTACGGTCGCATTGTTGCCGAAGATGTGGAAGCAGTTGTTAATAAAGGTAAGCAACCCGCCCCCGCCCCACTTGCTGCCCCACCAACACCAATTACCCCAGTAGCGCCCCCCGCGCCACCGACACCACCAGCCGCACCCACACCAGCCGTGGCAGCTGTTCCTGGTTCAATCGTGCCTCTAACTACCTTCCAAAATGCCGTAGTACGGAACATGGTAGCTAGTCTATCTGTGCCTGTATTCCGTGTTGGTTACACCATTACCACTGATGAGTTAGACAAACTTTATAAACAAATTAAATCCAAAGGCGTAACAATGACGGCGCTACTGGCGAAAGCTGTAGCGGTAACATTACAAAAACACCCACTTTTGAACGCTAGCTACTCAGACCAGGGAATTGTTTATCATTCTGATATCAACATTTCTGTAGCTGTGGCAATGGATGATGGCGGATTAATTACACCTGTGCTGCAAAATGCAGATGCAGTGGATATTTATTCTCTATCGCGTAATTGGAAGTCTTTAGTAGAGCGTGCCAGAACAAAACAACTACAACCCCAAGAATATAACAGCGGTACTTTTACTCTGTCCAACTTAGGAATGTTTGGCGTAGATAAATTTGATGCAATTTTACCACCAGGACAAGGTTCGATTTTAGCGATCGGTGCATCCCGCCCGCAAGTGGTAGCAACACCTGACGGTTTATTTGCCGTGCGCCAACAAATGCAAGTAAATATTACTTCAGACCACCGGATTATTTACGGTGCCCATGCTGCGGCATTCTTGCAAGATTTGGCGAAATTGATTGAGACAAATACTCACTCTTTGACACTGTAGTTTTGAAACGCCAAATTTAAACGTTAGCGGTATCAGAGAAATAGTTTGCCGATGTAGAGACGTTGCATTGCAACGTCTCAACCAACCATTTTGTGGATAAACGAGGGATCTGACTTTCATTCGCCAGCCGCATCCTCTTCGGTCATGAGTTCCCTAGATATATAGAGGAGTTAGATTATTGCGTTTTTTGTGGAACTGGAACTACTACAATTACTATTGATGCTAGATAATGGGGAAGCTTTGACATTTATTTGCCAATCTAGCCCTGGAAACAAGAACTAACAATTATGCGAACTCACTATTGCGGCGAAGTCCGAAAAGAACATATTGGAGAAACTGTTACCTTTTACGGATGGATAGACCGTCGCCGCGATCATGGGGGCGTGATATTTTTAGATTTACGCGATCGCTCTGGCATCGTGCAAATCGTCAGCGATCCGCAACGCACCCCTGATTCTTACGAACAGGCAAATGCCCTGCGAAATGAATATGTTGTCCAAATCGTTGGTAGGGTGACGCAACGCCCCCAAGAATCCTTAAATCCCCGTCTACCCACAGGTGAAGTAGAAATTTACGCAGATAAAATTCAACTACTCAACGCTGTCCGCAAACAATTACCTTTCCAAGTTTCCATAGCCGACGGCGAAACAGTACGGGAAGATTTGCGGCTGAAATATCGCTATTTAGATTTGCGACGCGAACGCATGGCCCAAAATTTGCAGCTGCGTCATCAAATTGTCAAAGCCATGCGCCGTTACCTGGAAGATTTGGAAGGTTTCATCGAAGTCGAAACCCCAATACTTACCCGTTCTACTCCCGAAGGTGCTAGGGATTATATTCTACCCAGCCGTGTCAACCCTGGTGAATGGTTTGCTCTACCACAATCACCACAGCTATTTAAACAATTGCTGATGGTATCAGGCTTGGATAGATATTATCAAATTGCCCGTTGCTTCCGTGATGAAGACTTACGCGCCGACAGACAACCAGAATTCACCCAGTTGGACATGGAAATGAGCTTCATGTCCCAAGAAGAAATTATCGAACTCAACGAAAATTTAGTTTGCCATATCTTCAAAACTGTTAAAGGTATTGAATTACAACGGCCTTTTCCCCGTCTCACCTACGCCGAAGGAATGGAACGCTACGGTAGCGACAAACCAGATACCCGTTATGGTTTGGAATTAGTCAACGTCTCGGATATCGTCAAAGACTCAGGTTTCAAAGTCTTTCGAGACACTGTAATTAATGGTGGTGTCGTCAAAATCCTACCCATTCCCAACGGCAACGATGTAATTTCTAATGTCCGTATTAAACCAGGTGGAGATATATTCAAAGAAGCCAGCGAAGCCGGTGCTAAAGGTTTAGCTTATATTCGGGTGAGAGACGATGGCGAAATTGATACCATTGGGGCAATTAAAGACAACCTCACCGACGAACAAAAACAAGAAATTCTCCGACGCACAGGCGCCAAAGCTGGACATTTGTTATTGTTCGGGGCTGGTGATGCTGCCACCGTTAATAAAACTTTAGATAGATTGCGGCAAGTTATTGCTAGGGAATTTGGATTAATCGATCCAGAAAAAATTAACTTGCTGTGGATTACAGATTTCCCCATGTTTGAGTGGAACGCCGACGAAAAACGTCTCGAAGCACTGCACCACCCGTTTACAGCACCGCACCCTGATGATTTGAGCGATTTAAAAACTGCACGCGCCCAAGCTTATGACTTAGTACTCAACGGTATAGAAGTTGGCGGCGGTAGTCTGCGGATTTATCAGCGAGAAATTCAACAACAGGTGTTTGATGCAATCGGTTTGTCTCCAGAAGAAGCACAAAATAAATTTGGCTTTTTGTTGGAAGCATTTGAATATGGTACACCGCCTCATGGTGGCATCGCCTACGGTTTAGACCGTTTAGTAATGTTGCTAGCTGGGGAAGAATCGATTCGAGATGTGATTGCTTTTCCGAAGACGCAACAAGCCCGTTGTTTGTTAACAGATGCACCTTCTGGTGTGGATGTCAAGCAACTCAAAGAATTGCACGTTGCTTCGACATATAAGCCCAAATCCTAACAAAACACAAGGGAAGCAAAAAAATCTGTAGGGTGTGTTATGCCGTAGGCTAACGCACCACCAGTAAATTCAAGTGTGTTACGAAGATAGCAATAACTTAGTCTATTGATTAAGCCACATGAATTAACTTTTGGCGATCGCTGATTAATTCAAAAGTAATTGAGCCTACATAGTCATACCATTTCTTTGTGAGGCTGCGCCAAATTCTCTTGGCTTCCTTCCTTCTTTTTTTCTTTGTGTCCTTTGCGGTTCGTTCCTTATATACTTTGGCGCATCTTTATACAGAATTGGTATCAGAGCCTATTATTCCATTCAGAACAATAAGTTCTGGAATCATTACTCGAAGCTTTTGCGTGAGAATTTCTATACTAGAAGCTTCTGTTGCCAATCCTGGCACATCTGAGCTAGTTGCAACCCAAACCTCAGCATCTTTATCCCAAAAAGCTTGAACTTTAAACGAGATTTGTGTCATTTATTACTGACTTCATAACTAGTAGTTACCTTCTGTTGATGTTCTAAACTTTTGTCTCGATTTTGAAACTCATCTAACAACCGATAAAAAGTATTAAAACCCTCTTGTTCATTCCCACAATAGAGCATGATAATTTTTGCCCAAGAGTTAGAAGTTGACACATGATATTTTTTTTGTACCCAAGGTTGAAAATTTTCATGGAAATCATCTGTTGTGTTGGATGAGGCAAAGGAGAAGTTGTCCAAATTAGAAGTCATCTGGGTGGATCGAGGTTATTCTGGCAAGAACTTTGCCAATGCTATTGGGCAGGTTTGTGGTGAACATGTGCCGGTTGAAGTTATAGAAAGAACCTCCGACACCTTCCTTGCGTTGCCCAAACGATGGATTGTGGAGCGCACTTTTGGATGGCTGAACCGATTTCGGCGCTTGAGTAAAGATTATGAGGTTTATTCCGAGGTGAGTGAAGCGATGATTTATGGTTCTTTGCTTCGTCTCTCGCAATTATTGTCGTTCTCTTCTGCCCAAAGTTTCAATTTCTTCAATCAAGTTAACCGTATCTATTTGTTCCCATTGTTGAGTTTTGAGCAAGCTAACCTGCTCTTGCGTCCAAGCATAGAAATCTATTTCATATAGGTGAGAAGTGTACATTTTTTCCAATTTATTTACACCATTAAAATGGTGCGTTGCGCTGCGCGACAACACACCCTACTTTTTCTAAGATACAGCTAATTGCCTTCTAAATTCTGTTTGAAGAACTAATTCGCTACTTCAGCTAGTTCAATAATCCGGCCTTCATAGTCCTTGACCAAAAAATTCAGGGGCTTGCTGTTACGAATCTTGAATTTTAAACCGCGCACTTCTACTCGCATTAAAATCATTTCCAGACATTCGTGGTCAAAGCAGACGTGACGTTGCTGATTTTTGCTACCTAAACTTGCACCAGTAATGACGTGTAGCTGGGTATTTTTCTTTAATTGATACCACAGTCCTTCACTGCCGTTATTCATCGTTTTGCTAGACAAACTCGGTGAGGTAGACATATACAGCGGATCGATTCCAGTTGCACCTATGGTTTGTTCGTAGTTGTAGTAGTAGTGCAAAGGCACTTCAGCTGCTGGTAAATCTAGCAGCCCTTCATACAACTGTCGGGCAATCTCCAAATCTGACACCATCACAGTGTGTACTTTTGGAGCACTGGTGAGGAACATCCACATTGCACCAGCGTAAGCCGCCAACAGCATCACCATGATCCCTTGGGTGGAGAAGAGGCTATCCAAAGGTAGGGAGGGCAAAAAGGAGGCTAAAGTAAGGGGACTGAAAAGGAACGAGATCGCGCTAACTGCTATAACCATGAATAAATAAGGATTCTATAAAGGGAGAGGTTTTTATGATTGTCGATTAAGACTAAAATCAAGTCCTTGTTTTTAGTTTATCAATATTTAACTAGTCTGAGTCTGGGGCTACAACTTGAGCAACACCAAGATATTATGCGATTAACTACAAGAGTGCAATTGCCAAAATTATTTTTAACAACTATCAATCTCAAGGCTGATGCAAATTCCTTCTTTTCCTGAAGCTAATCACCCCCTGGTTAAGTCACTGTTTCATCATAGTGACGATGAATTACTGGCTCTGTTTCAGCAGTATCCTGATGCTGGCAAGTATTTTACAGTGATTTTTTGCCGCTATAGCCCCATAGTGTATACCTTAATTCGGCATTCGGCGCGATCGCCTGTACAAGCAGATTATCTGTTTGCCCTCACTTGGCGACATATCTACTACGAACTCGGTGGATTAAATTTAACTCGTGGTGAATCGAACCAAGAAACCTTAACCATGCAAAATTGGTTAATTAACATGACCGCTTTTTGTATTAACGAGATTAAAGTACCACCCACAGAAGCAATTCACTATTCTCTGGAAGCAACTTCGCCGCCGCTATGGTGTTATGTAGAACAAGCATTAGATCAATTACCTCCAATTCTGCGTTTAATTGTGTTGATGTCTCAAACTTTTCATTGGAGTGACACTAGAATTGCTGCTTATTTGCAAGCGGAAGGAGAAGCGATCGCTCCTAACGAAGTAGCCAATTTTCTCCAAGAAGGCTATCGTATGCTAGAGGACAAATTACCCACAGATATTCGTGCTATTTATCTTGGTGAAAATTTTGCTCAAGGCTAGCTTACGTATAAATGCGAGTATCAGTTGTCTTCAAATTAAAATTAAAACTTCACTTTAGATCTTCTACTTAAGCCTGCAATTTGATGGGTAAGTTTTATGAGACAACAGCTTGTATTTCCAAGACACAAGGTAGACTTAGTTGACGTAACTGCGATTTTTCAGCGTCAAGTATTTTTGCACGGCTTTTTATTGTTTACTTTTCTGCTGACTCCCATAGCCGCGAGTGCGGTTGATATTACCGAACAACTCCATCGTCCTTTAAATAGCTCCGTTGGGCGACAATCAAGAGATGAAGCAGACAGTTTGCTGCGTATCGGCGAACAACAATATGCCTCAGGATATGCAAATAAAACAATTGCCTCTTGCTTACAAGCGCTAGAACTATATCACTCAATTGGCGACCTCAAAGCCCAGGGTTTGGCTTATAATTTGCTTGCTAAGGCTTATATCCAGGTAGGTAGTTCAAAAGAAGCGGAAGATGCTTTACGGCGAGGATTAGCGATCGCTCGTGATACTAAAGATTTTCAATCTCAGATTTTTGTCTTGAATAATATTGCGACATTTTTACTCCAAGAAGGAGAATTTGTTGCTGCTGGCAAAACTGCCCAAGAGGCGCTGACAATTGCTCAGAATGTGAAAAATATTGAAGGTAAAGGACTATCTTTGAGTAATTTGGGATTAGTGACAGCGAGGTTGGGAGATTACAACAAAGCAATTAAATTATATGAAAATGCTTTAATTTTTCGGCGTCAAAGTAGTGATGCCATCGGTGAAGCAAACACCTTAAATAATTTAGGTGAGGCTTATTTAGCATCGGGAAATTATCAAGATACCATTGGCACTTATGGTGCAGCAATGCAGATTGCTAAAATTAACCGCGATCGCACTAACGAATTACGAGCAATTGATGGTTTAGTTACAGCTCACAGTGCTGTAGGTCGCCACGAACGCGCTTTTGATTTATTACAGGAGCGTTTAGTACTTGCCACAGAATTACAAAATGTGCGAGAAGAATTAAAATCTTTTGAATCCTATGCTCAGTTATACGAGCAGTTAGGTAACTACCCAACTGCTCGTAATTTTTACGAAAGAGCTATTATACTGGCGCGAAAATTGCAAGACAGCAAACAAGAAGTACTCTTGCTGGATAAGCTGACTAAAATGGTCAGACGATGAATAAAAGTTAGGAGTTAAGAGTTATGAGTTTGGAGTTTGGGTTAGGAGTAGCTCTTAATTAGGGTGCATTATGGTTTTAGCCTAACGCACCGCCATATAACTAACTTTTTAACTCCTAACACCTCACTCCTAACTTCTAACTTCTAACTTTTTTAATTGAAGAATACTGAACCGTTTTGTTCAATTCTCAAAGCACTTTTACCTTGAGATGCATCAGCGGTTTCGTTGAATGTAACTCCTAAAGTTCCTGCTTCTGATGAGGTTTGTGGAGTTACCGTTAGTTGTCCGCCATCTTCTCGTTGAAATGTCACGCTTACGGGTACGGTTACGCGTTGGAGTGTGACACTGGATTTACCTCTTAGCAATCTGGGTGCCGTATCGCCGATGACTTGGTAAGTTACATTAGCCGCAGTGTCATTCACCAACTTGATATCAACTCTACTATTTGTGAGTGCGATGGTAGTGTTCGGGGTTTGTGCTGGTTCTACTGGTAGCGTAGCACCTGGTTGTGGTGAGGTAGGAGTTACTTGCCCCTGAGTTGGAGGAACTGGCCCTGGTAGCGTAGCACCTGGTTGTGGTGAGGTAGGAGGTACTTGGCCCTGAGTTGGAGGAACTGGCCCTGGTGGTATAACACCTGGTTGTGATGGTACTGGAGGTTCTTCACCACCAACACCTAATCTTACTTGGTCTGGTGATGGAGTCGCTGGGACAGGAAGAAGTCCTTGTGCTGCTAATCTTTGGGTTAGGGCATTTGGAGGACATCCTTGGGGTACCACAACGCGAGAGTTATGTGGTTCTTCGTAGAAAATACTAGGACAAGGGTTAATGCGGGGGGTAGATTGTTGTGCTACTCCTTGAGGAATCGCTGGCAGGGTAATTAGTAGCCCTCCGCAAATAGCGCCTAAAAATTCAGCAGACTTACGAAAAATTGGAGAATTATAAACCATTGTTAACTCCTAAAAAGACTTGGGTTGCCTAATTTTGATTGAAAAATTTTAAATGTAAGAATTTAGGACTCAGAATCCAGAATTTGTCAGAATTTTAGTAAGATAAGTATATTAAATTGGTATGTAATCCTAAATTATTTAACAACTCTGATTTTTGAATTTTGAGTTCTAAATTCTTGAATTACATTTTTATATTAATAAATATTTACGTGTATTACATCTAACTCTAGGCTTGAAAATCATATCTTTTTGGACATAAAATTTACTTCTGAAGGCTGAAAAGCTCAAACCTTGAAAAATCAAGACACCTGAATCATTTTTATTTTTGACATTTTTGTATTAGTTAATTTATCTTGTTACTTCAGATGCAGATAGTAAAAAAGCTAAATATTTACATCTGCCACAGGAAACAATATAGAACTCATATAGCGGTAGTCACATAGATTAGGACATAATGACAAGCTTGAATGCCAGGAATAATAATACTTTGACCTCTTGCCTCCTGCTATATTTGATTGCGTGGCAAAACTCACCTTCAACTCAAAAACGCTGATTTCCTATTCCCCACTTTGTGCAGACAAGGGTTAATTGCGTCTCTACCGACTCCCTGCCTAACAAATAAATTCAAAAATCAAAGCAAATTATGGAATTGAGAATTTAAGACTCAAGAGTTATTGGTAAAGTCACAGCGAAAGTAGTGCCAATGCCTTGAGTGCTTTCAACTTGAATATGACCCTGGTGATGTTCGACAATAGCAGCAGCGATCGCTAATCCCAATCCTGAACCTGTAACGCTGGCTGTAGCTTTATTCCCAGTGCTATGAGTGCGTGCTGGGTCTACCCGGTAAAAGCGGTCAAACAAGCGCGGTAGCGCCTCTGGTGGAATTCCGACTCCAGTGTCACTGACTTTAACTTGCAACTGGCTGCCAGTGTAACGTCGTCCAGAAACGCGATTTATTCCCTCTATCCGTGCCAATTCTACTTTTACCCGTCCACCTGCTGGTGTGTAATGCAAGGCATTGGTAATCAAATTTGTGAACAGTCGCACCAATTGATCCCAATTGCCCACAAGGGTAAACCAATTTTCTAGTAATTCCGGGCTAGTTTCCGAAGCAGGAGGATCGACTAAATCTAAAGTTAAAGCAATTTTTTTTTCTGGAAATAATAGTTGTTGTTCTTCAAGAACTTCCATTAGCAAAGCATCCAAAGGACAAGGCGCAAAGACATCTTTGCTGATACCACTATCTTGCCTTGCAAGGAAGAGTAAATCATTAACTAACCTACCTAAACGCTGCGTTAACCGTTCCACGATCTTTAACTGTTGCCGATATTGCATAGAAGCAGTAGTTTCTGCTTCTGCTAACTCCAAGTCAGCAAGAGCAACTTGCACATTGGTTTGAATCAAAGTGATGGGACTTCTCAGCTCGTGAGAAGCATCAGCAGTAAATTGTTTGAGACGTTGATAAGACTCGCCGACTGGTTCCATAGCTTTACCCGAAAGAAACCAGCCACTTGCTGCCACAGAAACCAGCATTAACCCAATACCCAACGCCAAATCAAAAATTAATTGGCGACTGGGCTTTGTAACTTCAAACCAAGGATGGCTAACACGCAGATATCCTAATACTTGCCGTCCGACTTCCACTCGTTGTGTGACTTGTCGCAATAAAAGTGGGGAGTAGGGAGTGGAAATATCATCTCTATCTTTTTGTTTCTCTCCCTTGACAACGCGGACGGTTTCACCTGTGCGGTTGGCATGAATGGGAATATCTAAGGGTTCAGATAGTGTTGACCAAATTAATTCACCAGTGGGGCTAAACCATTCTAGGTCGATGTGGTCATCTTCTACGCTGTTAGCATTCTCAGGAAAACTCGCCTCTACATTCATCAGAAATTTATCAGCGCTGGAATTGGCTGGCTCAACTATGAGTCTAGATGCACATGGGTTTGTTGTTAAACATCGCTCTACTATTTCCACTACATGGTTAAGGGTATCGTCAATTCGCTCAATCAGTGTACTGCGGACGTATAAATAAACGCCGCTTGCAAACAGTAGTAGTAATACAGCAGTTACCGTGGTATACCAAATAGCCAGACGACGCCGAGTAGCCTGAAACATGTTTTTTTACTCCATTTTTTTGACTTAAATATATTCATATTACGTATTTATACGGCTAAAAAATAGCTCAAAAGTTGAGTTTTGGTGATTTTGCTGAGGTTGAATTTTTGCTCAAGAATTACACTCTTGTTGCGGTAAATCTGCTTAATCTTATTTTATTCTTTACACGCAATATAAAAAATCGTTTTTCTATGAGTGTTTATATCGAGATTTACTGAAACTGTTGTTAAATACATCAAAATAAATCTGAATTTTAAATATTTAATAATGATTTATCTCAGCTTTTAGACAAGTCCAGATAACTTGAATTACCAGAAATTTTATTGTGAATACCTTGAGAATTTCAATTCAGACAATTATCAATATCTCCCTAATGAGATTCAAAATTAATGCAAGAATCATTGGAATTTGTTTATTGTATTCAACAATATCATGTAGAGTTGTATTAATTCAAGTATCTGCGATCGCTCTAGAGATAAATAGTAAAAACAATATTGGTTTCATCACCAGTAATGAGCCTAATAAAATAGATAATTCTCAAAGCAAAGCAATTTTAATACAGGCTTTAAAAGATGCTAAATCTAATTTAGACAAGCCAAAAGAGTTACACAGAACGATTTTAGCTGACGTTATCCCAATTGAAGAATATAAAGATAACCCACCCAAGCCACCGGAAGAAGATGAAGAAAAACCTCAACCAGATACAATTAAACCATCAAATTCAAATCAACCAAAACCATACACGCTCCAGCAACGATTACTAATAGAAAAACTACGTCGAACACAAAAGCAACAACAAGCAATCCAAAAGAAAATAATTATTAATGCTCTAACTGCCAGTGCTAACAGGTATCCTTGGATTACTAATCCTACTGATAACCTGACTTTTAAACCTCAATTATTTAAACCAAATGAAGACGAAAATTATATAGATACAGATTTAAAGATCAGATTTTCTGGAGACAATGATTTTATTGATAAGTTTACCTATGCTAAATTTCCTAAAGACGATCAGTTTTACTGGGTTCTCGATAAAAATCGATTAGTAATTGAGACTAAAGGTACACAAGCAGGTATTCTTGCCCAAGGTAGAGCTACTGAAACTTACACTACCCAAAATATGACATCAACCCAAGGATTTTGGGGATTGCAAAATATTAGTACTCTACCTGTGAATTTTGATGAATTAACCGGCGGAGTTGAAATTCAAGATTTTTCTATACTTTCTATAGCAGGAGAACTAATTAATCCTGAAGGGATACCTGCTGGTAGAGTGGTAATTAATAGCGGAATTAATTATAACGATCCTAATGTCACAGTTCTGGAAAGAACTACACCAATTATTGGTGGTGGTTCCACTTTTAGTAATGATGGCGGCGGAGCTTTATTTGATTTATTAGATGCTAATAATTCACCTAAACTTCTACAAGCCTTTCCTACCACAAATTTAAAGCCTTTACTAAATGGCGGAAGCGTTAAACTCCAACTAGGCGAAATTATTCCCGATCGCGCTTTAGAAGCGGCTGGTATTTTATGGGGAAATATATTGACAGGTGAAGATTATGGTTTTACTGCTCCTGTCTCTTCATTGCCAGGTATTAAGATTGCCCAGAGAGGACAATTTGATAATGTTGATTTATTAAATATAGCAGTTAATCCTTATTTGACACCACTTGAAAGAGACTTGTCTTATTTAAATTCTTTATCTTGGTTCTCTTTCGGCAAAAGAGACCCTACATTTGAAGTTTTATCGGAGACAAAAAAAACTTCTAATTGGCACAGGTTATATGCTAGCTATCCTCATAACCGCACCGTTATTCAATACGACCCAGAAAAAATTAGTGCTAGTTATTCTAATGTTTTTGCAGGCCCGGGATTCTCTCTTACAGCTAATTTTAGTGACTTTAGTATTGATGGCATACAAACAGTTAATTCTACTTTAGGGCTGGCTTTAGGTGGAATTTTTGAATTCATTAATATAGATAATATTGACGAAAATTTAGCAGAAGCACGAGAACGTTTTAAAAACGGAGAAAGCTTTTTTGAATTAAATACAAAGGCTACACCAAATCAAAGAAGACAAATTAATAATAGGCTAAATCGTACTTTAGCTTATTCTAATGTAACCAGTCACCTGGAACAAGTATCTGGAAACATGACAATTGAGAGTAAAATTACTCCCAATAATTCTAGTATTTTGGAACTGAGAACAGGAAATCACAAACGCGCAGTTCAATTTTTACAAAGAGATATTGAACTTTTAGATCCAGGTGATACATTCTTTTCAAACCTCAGACTGTCTAATGAAAGATTTGGCCCTCTGACTTTCATAGGAAATCAAATACCTTTGCCTAATACTGGTATCAATCCTATTAACGAATCTAGCGGTGCTGAAGTTATTTTGACTAACTCGCAAGGTCAACAATTTGTACAACGATTTAATTCGGAAGATAATACTATAGTACCAATTCCAGTCCGGACATTTGATTTAGCATTCGATTATTTTGAACTTACCAGAGTCGATCTCATAGGTGTGAGTTTTAAAAGCTTTGATGGTTATTTATCTTTGCCTTCAGTAGAATTATTAGCTGCGGGTTCTTCTGGGGATTTAAACTATAGCGCTAGTGTAGGAACTTGGTTTAATATCAATGCCAAGTCAGCACCTGGAGTTTCTAATAATAATTTAGGGTTACCAGAACCATCTCTGGGTATATATGCCAATATTCTGGTTAACTATATTAAAACTCATGTCCAGTTAAACTCAAATAAAAAACCTGTAGGTATCAATACTCACATACCATCCTTGAAAATTGATTGGAATAGTGCATCAAATAGTAATAATCCTTTTTCCACTGTATTAAGCTATTACTTTAATCATCAGGAAAGAAATTTAAGTTTTTCTTTAGCACCTGCAATAGCTTTTATTCAAGAGAATAGCAATGGTGAGTTTTTAGGATTGTTTAGTGGCGAACTTAGTACTAGCATGGGCTTGAATATTACTACCAACTTAGAGTTGGGTAAAAGTTTTTTCTATGAGCTACAAGGTTTACAAAGACTCAGTAGAAATTTATCTGCTGGTGCTTATATTAAAAATTACTCTACCAAAAATATCGGTTTAAATACCCGCTTATCTGGGTTCAACTATGGAGCTATTTTTAGATATAGCTTTCCTGAGAATAATGTTTTTATAGAATCTAAAATTGGTACTGGCGAAGAGGGATTTAATTTGCAAATTCAAGGTGGTTATCGATTTTAAATACAAGAGCCAATAGGCAAGCAAAAATGAGAAAATTTTAGATATTATTTAGACAATATATAATACTCCTATTTAACTGCATAAAAAATCAGATAAATCAAACAGCTTTTTTTTATTTACCTCTTGCTTAAAAATTATTAAAGATCGTAGATGCAGTAATAAATTTATATATTTTTTCAACTATTCTAAAGACCCTATGCCATTAGTACTGTTGATTGTCTGAATGAGAGATGCTGTATCGGGAATTGATATTTGATTATTCACTGTTTGTAAAGTTGGATTCAAAGGAAAATTATTATTATTTGTGATTATTTCGTTAGCTGTGCCTACTGTTAGAGATAAAGAAGTGATTCTTTGATTAGTGCTTCCAATATTTGTGAAAGTAGGTGTTATTGTTAGAGTCGTGTTTGTGCCGGGATTTAAAAAATTATTACTAACAGGTAAGGAGAGTTCACCACTAAGACTTTGATAGGCACCGGAAGGTGAAACTATAGAAACAGCACCACGCGCTACAGCTTCTTGTGCATATACTGGCACTGCAATAAAATTACCTATACTAATAAAACCCAGCAAACAAATGCTTCTTTTAAGAGTTACAAGCAATTGACAAAATACGCTATACATGGCTAATTTATTCCTCATGCTTTTTTAGATTGGCATGAGCAATATAGCGGTAACTTGTCAGAAAATTTGATTGCTAGACTACTAAAATTTGGTATAAGTATTGACACTTAGTCAATAAAGCCAAAGTCCAAAGGGCAAAAGGCAAGAGTAATTATTGCGTTATTGTCTTGTACCTGTTACCTTCCAGCTTCTGCCGTTTGCTTTTTGCCTTCGATCTATTGATTAATTGAAAAGATTTTGTAAAGTATTTATTTAAACAATGTCAAAAGCCCGATTTCTGCAAGAAACCGGGTTTATATGGTAATATAGTGGATAGGTTTGGAAATACTGCCCCTCAACTATATTCAAGGGGCTGTATTTTTTATTCAATCTTTTACATCTGAGTCGCTCTTTACTTTATCCCCTATCGAAACTATGGATATAGGCAAAGGAGAGTCAGTCGAAGAATTGATTTGCGTATTACCAAATATTTTGATGCAAATGCCTCGGATGGAGATAGTAGTAGCCGTCTTATCTCAACTGATGGCGATGTTTTCTCAAACAATATCCAAAAAGACATTAAAAATCAGTGAAGGTGTGAAAGCATCTAGACTAAAAGTCCATCGCTTTTTACACTATCGTGATTTTCTGTCAGGTAACAATCAGTCTATTCTAAACCGCCAGCACTAGCTGCTCTAACAAGGGCTGCTAGGTCTTGAACTTCTGTAAAACTAGCGGCATCAATCTGTGCTGCAATAGCTGCTTCGATTGTGGCACTAGGCGGTGATGTTAGGTTTACAACTGCACCTGGATCTATCATTAAATCTACTACACTTTCATCATTTCCACCTGCAACACCACCATATGTAGGTGTAACAGTTAATGCTGGTCCGGTAAAATATGCAGCACTAGGTGCAGTTAACTCAGCGCTGACGCTGATAGAAGAGCCTGATGGTCTAACAATTGTAACCGCACCACGAGCAGCAGCATCTCCTGCATTTGCAGGTGCAGCAAATAAATTGCCAACGCCAACCAAACCTAATAAGCAAACGCTGCCTTTAACGATCGCAGAAATTTTCATGATTAACAAACTCCTCGTGTTGTTTATCTTTGCGTTTTCAATATAACCATTACCTCCTATAAATATTTCAGTAATAACACTGGATTTTATAAAAATTTCAGCGGTGATAAATGAAAAAAAATAATGGGTAAAATTGTTAGTGTGGATCTGAGCAACAGCATTAATATCTGAAAAAATAGAGATTTCTGCTTAGTCAATATCTGTATAGCTTTTGTAGTAATGGTTACAAATATTATTGTTGAGAAAAACTAAATCTAAAAAGTACTTTAAGTGTGGCTTTAGACTGTTGGCAATACCAAAAATCTATGTAAACTCTATTTAATAATTAGTGAAAAACTTTCACAAATGTCGATGTCATATCTTTGCTAAATCTTGAGTGCATCTTTACGGGTAATATGCTCTGGACAATGATTTGAATTCTAAGACATAACGTTGTAGGGGCTTTACAGCTGTAAAGCCCCTACGAAATACCAATATTCTACATAATTAAAAGCACCTATAAAATGCAGCGATAACTAACTGTTGCCTGAGCGTAACGCCCAAGCACTATTTAACTTACTATGTTTAGTATCCCCAAGTTAAATGGCTACACCTGCCTGCCTTTAGGTCATTATGGCGAAATCTAAAAAAAGCACTACTCCCATCAATCTTAACGATCCACAATATTATCTTAACCGAGAGTTAAGCTGGTTAGAATTTAATGGCAGAGTTTTACATGAAGCCTGTGACGATCGCACTCCTCTTCTCGAACGCCTCAAGTTTTTAGGAATCTTCTGTTCTAATTTAGATGAGTTTTTCATGGTGCGGGTTGCTGCTTTAAAGCAACAAGTTGAAGCGAAGGTCAGCCTGTTAACTCCCGATGGTCGCACACCACAACAACAGCTAGACGATATTCAGTCTGCCCTGATTCCCCAGGTAAAGAAACAGCATCAACATTTTGAGCAAGTACTCCGCCCGCTATTAGCAAATCACGGCATCTATATCCTGAATTATATAGATTTAAATCAGACACAGCGGAATCATCTCGATAGCTATTTTGAAGAACAAGTCTTTCCAGTTTTGACTCCGTTGGCTGTTGACCCCAGTCATCCGTTTCCTTTTATTTCTAATCTCAGTCTGAATTTGGCAGTTGTGGTGAAAAACCCAGACACCGAAGAAGAATTTTTTGCCAGGGTAAAAGTTCCTAACGTTCTACCGCGATTTTTACCGTTACCTCCTGAGTTAGCAACCCCAGAAAATGAAAAACCGATTCACTGGGTTGGGGTTCCTTTAGAACAAGCGATCGCTCATAATTTGGAATCTTTATTTCCAGGGATGAATATTCAAGAATATCATCCGTTCAGGATTACCCGCGATGCTGATTTAGTCTTAGAAGAAGATGAAGCCGACGATTTATTATTAGCGATCGAACAAGAACTGCGAAAACGCCGACTGGGTGGAAGTCCAGTGCGGTTGGAAATTCAATCCCAAACACCTGAACCAGTGCGATCGCGATTATTGCACGACTTGGAATTAACAGACAGTGATGTTTACGAAGTAGATGGTCTTTTGGGACTGCGGGATTTGATGTCTTTTATGTCCTTACCACTACCAGAACTCAAAGATCCGCCACGTCAATCTGTTGTACCGTCGCGCCTCCAACGGCTTAGAGAACCGAGTTTAGACCCAGATGCACTGGAAACAGACGAAGGAAAAGACTTTTTTGCTGTGATTCGTGAAAAAGATTTATTAGTACACCATCCCTATCAATCTTTTTCTGCTTCAGTGGTGCGCTTTATTACTTATGCCGCCTATGACCCGAATGTGCTAGCCATCAAAATGACTCTCTATCGGACTTCTGGCGACTCCCCCATCGTCAACGCATTAATCGCCGCCGCCGAAAATGGCAAGCAGGTATCTGTGCTGGTGGAATTAAAAGCGCGGTTTGATGAAGAGAATAATATTTACTGGGCAAAGCGATTAGAAAGAGTTGGAGTTCATGTTGTCTATGGTTTAGTGGGACTGAAAACCCACAGTAAAACCGTCTTGGTGGTACGGCGAGAAAAAGACCGGATGCGTCGCTACGTACATATTGGGACTGGTAATTATAACCCAAAAACCGCACGTTTGTATACAGATTTGGGATTGTTTACTTGCCGTGAAGAAGTAGGTGCTGACATCACAGATTTATTTAATTTCTTAACAGGCTACTCTCGGCAAAAGTCTTATCGAGAAGTATTGGTTGCGCCTGTGAATATGCGCGATCGCTTTTTGGCACTTATTCGTCGGGAAATTGAAAATGTTCAAAAAGGCTTTTCTGGGCGCATTGTTGCGAAAATGAATTCTTTAGTCGATCCCGAAATTATCGCCACTTTATATGAAGCTTCCCGCGCCGGAGTGCAAATTGATTTAATTGTTAGGGGCATTTGTTGTTTGCGCCCAGGACTCAAAGACATTAGTGAAAACATTCACATAATCAGCATTGTCGGTCGCTTTTTAGAACACTCTCGGATTTACTATTTTCATAACAACACACAGGAGGAAATTTATATTGGTAGTGCTGACTGGATGCGCCGCAACTTAGACCGACGAGTGGAAGTAATTACCCCAATCAAAGACTCAGACATTGCTAAAGACTTGCAAGAAATCTTGGGAATTATGCTCGCAGATAATCGCCAAGCTTGGGAGTTACAAGCTGATGGTACTTATATTCAACGCCGTCCTTATGATGATTCTCCAGAAGCCAATTCCCAAAAAACTCTGCTTAATATGGCCTTACGCTCAACTGGTGTAGCCTCAAACCTGATTGATTAAAAAGATTAAGTTTCCCGTACTTCGATCGCAAATCAGACGACGCAAGCCGCTAGCTTCTACCTATTTAGAATCCCTATCAAGCAAGAATCCGCCAGCTTCTAGTTGTGGGGAGTGTCAAAACCAGATCGACTTAGTTTTTTTTACAAAATTTTAATTTTTTGAAAAGTTATCTAAGTTATTTGTCATAGGTTTATAGAAGTTATTCAACCATAGGATAGAGTAAGTACTGGCACTTATTCCCATAAACTAGAGGGGTTATTGTAAATAATTTTGTCTTTTCCCTCAATGTTAATGTTATCCTGTGAGTTTTCTACCTTGCGCGTTCTAGTAGTTGATGACCACGAACTTACTCGTTTAACTCTACAATTGGCTTTTTCTTGCCAGGAAAATATCCAAGTAGTAGGCTTAGCCACTAATGGTCAAGAAGCTATAGAAATGGTTAAACGTTGGCAGCCTGATGTAATTGTTCTAGACTTACAAATGCCAGTCATGGATGGCTGGAGTGCATCTAGCCAAATCAAAGCTATATCTCCTAACACTCAAATCCTTGCTTACTCTTCAGTAGAGGATGTAAATTTCCAGGGGACAAAAAAAATGTCTAGCTTTGATGATGTTTGTAAAAAAGACGTACCTACCTCTGAACTTATTGATTTAGTTAGGCAGTTAGGTAAGCGTGCAGTAAATGGCATTACAGACTGAATTATAATGTATTGCATTAGCAACCCAGGCTTAGCTCAATTGCAGGGATTTCAAGACATTATATTACTGAGAAACGTCGGTATATCCTGAAGTTCAAGGGTACACCGACGCACTTTTTGATACTTTCTACTCTAATGGCGAGCCTTAAGCGGCTTCCAAATAAAAAATATCCTACTGTTCGCACTCAACGGTCATCAGTCAACAACTTCAAGTAGTTGTTTTAATTTCTTGGAGTTCCCTAACTATAGTTCTGTTTGCGGAACCGTGCGTCTAAATTCATCAATTAACTCATCTAGTTCCTCCAAAGCTTGATTTACGTCAATTCTTAAAATTCCCAAGTTTGGCTGTTCCAGTAGACTCAGCAAGTAGTCCCGCTTACTTTGGACTACGGCAATTCGTTCTTTTATAGTCTGTAGATCCATTATTTTTTCTTTGTGTTAAGTACCTTTAAGTTTAAACTTAACTCATAATTCAATATTCTGGAATACTAAGTAGGCTGGGTTTCACTTCGTTTAACCCAAGCGTATTTCCTTCTAAAGACGGTTGACGAAGGGTTTTTTGCCAACAAACAGGCTATTATTACTTCCTACCCCCAGCCCAAGTTACTATCCTTGGCTGAACTTATTATGAGTGGACTTGGGCTATTGCGGGCTGATTGACACCAAATTGGCATAGGAATTTTTAGCAAAGGCTTTTAATCCAAAATCTAAAATTCAAAGTTGGTATGACTCATTGAGAATGCTGCAAGCAAGATGGGCTAATACTCTTTCCTAATTTGTAGCTCATAGCCGATGATAATAAAACTAATATCATTTCATAAAACTCGTACTACAAATACGTAGGTAGGGGCACACAACTGTAAACCCCTACAGGCAATTCATTTGTTGCCAAGATTTTTAGAAATGGTATGAGATATTAGCAATTTATACTCATCTAAGCTCATGCTAGGCCAAATCTCTTTGGGAACACTCGGTTTAACTATCGGTAGCATATTAACCATCATTGGCTTCGTTGCCTATGCTGCTGATAATGCAACACTCAATCTTGTCGGTTTTTTTTATGGGATTCCTTTATTGTTAGGGGGGCTGGCACTGAAAGCTAATGAACTCAAACCAATACCCTTTAGCCAACCTACATCACCATCAACATTAAAATTGCGTCAGCAGGAAGCAACTGTAACTCAAAATAAAATTCGCAAAGACATTACCAGATATTGCTATGGTCAAGATGCCCATTTCGATACAACACTTGATTTTTTGGGTTTGAGTCCCAGCGATGAAGAACGACCAATAGTTACAGGGTTGCGAGAAACAGAAGTCAATGGAAATTACACTTTAATTTTAGAATTTGATTCGCCCTTAATACCAATTGACTTATGGCAAAAAAAACAAGAAAAGATGACCAATTATTTCGGGCCTGGAGTGGAAATTCAAATAACCCAGCCATCTGAAAATAAAATTGAATTAGCATTAATAAAAAATGCTCAAAAAGAATCAATAGTCAATAGTCAATAATATTGGTAACTGGGGACTGGGGAGTGAGACTGTTGATTGAGAAGTAATTAGTCTCCCCTCTACCCCTTTGCTCCCCAGTAATTCACACAATTGAGACACACAAACTTATTCCCAATTCAAAATCTCAAATCCCAAATGGTATTACTTTTCTAGACGAACTGCATACCATTGCAAATATTGTCCGGGGCCAATATCTAATTCACAACTAGTGTCGAGTAAATGTTGTGCTTGGGCCTGCACAGTATCAAATTTTTGCAAGTCCGGTGGTAAATCTTGAATTTTAAATTGCTGGAGAGTTGTTTGGAGTTTTTCTAATAACTCTGATAATGTCAAAAATTGTTCTGGTTGATTTGTTTCTAGAACAACAAAATTATCCTGCTGATACATTAATGGATTTGGCATTTTTATTTTTAGTGAATGTAGATGGTTTTTGATTTTTTTTGCAAAAAAGCTAGTATTCGTTTTCTATAAAAAAGAATTTACGCAGCAATTAAATCATTAATTTTTGCGAGCATTATGCATTATATAAATAAATATTTTATCTGCCTGCTTTCTTTAGTCTGTGTTTTCTCTTGTTTGGGCGATCGCTTATTTTTTGGAATTCATAAACAATCACAAATTGCTAGAGGTTTGGTCTTTGATTTTAATATGATTATAAATTTATTTGTTAAATACAACATTTAAGTTTTTTTATTAGTTTTTATTGATGAAATTATAATTACTCAATTAATCTACTTTAAAGTTAGTTAAGTATCCTCACTATCCAACAGTCATAACAAATATAAGAATTTTTACTGATTTCTTCAAGGATGGTTAATTAAAAAATAAAGCTTTCCACATATCATAATATCAATCTTATGTAATTATACTAAATCACTGCAATCGTTGGCCAATAGGCTCAATTAATTTAAGTAAAGCGATCTTACTATTTAGTATTAGCTAGATTTTCAGTGCAGTTAACGAATTAGTTTGACCTATATAGCTAGGTTTTTAAAGGAATCACAAAATTAAATAATTAAGGTCGATATTTACAATTCTCAAGATAATTGTAATTTGACTTTAATAATGGGGAAATATAACAGTAACATTTCCTGCCATAACCATAGGGGAATAAAAAGGTAGCAATTGCCTTTGAGTTCCAATTATAGATTGTATATGCAAATTAGTTATCTACCGCTTGCTTGGCTCAATAATATTGAGCAGTCTATTCTCAAAAAACAGTTGATTGTCAAGCCAAACGCACCCTTGCCACAAATGCTGGCATCGATCAAAACAGCGATCGCTCCCATACCTTCTGATTGCTCAGCCTTTTTCAGGATAGTCTCGCAAGTAGAATTTAACTCATGTCAGGCATAAGCTCATTTTCTCTTTCTAAGCAACCACCACTGATTCTAGTGGCTGATGACGACAAGACCATTCGAGTGTTGCTGCGTAAAGCTATGGAGCAAGAAGGTTACCGAGTGGTGGAGGTCAATGATGGTAAGCAATGTTTAGATGCTTACGAGACTATTAAACCAGATATAGTGTTGCTGGATGCTGTAATGCCTGTGATGGATGGCTTTACTTGCTGTAAACAATTGCTTCAAATTGCTAGAAATAATCTGATCTCAGCACTGGCAACCTTTGATACTGATTCTGTGCTTGGTAATACCGTGATATCCAAGATATGGGAACGAACTCCCATTTTGATGATCACATGCTTGGACGATGAGGAATCTGTAGACCGTGCTTTTGAGGCGGGAGCAACTGATTATGTTACTAAGCCAATTCATTGGCCTGTATTGCGCCAACGGCTACGCCGACTACTACAGCAAGCTCAAGTATACAAACAGCTAGAAGCAGCAAACCAAGCTTTGCAGCACCTCGCCAATGTCGATGGCTTAACTGGCTTACCAAACCGTCGTCGTTTTGACGATTATCTTAATACTCAGTGGATTAACTTAGCACAGGAGGAATGCCCCCTGTCACTTATTTTATGTGATATCGACTATTTTAAATTTTACAACGATAAATATGGTCATCCTGGCGGCGATGTCTGTTTACAAAAGGTGGGTACTGTCTTAAGCCAAAAGGCACAAAAACATCAAGATTTAGTAGCCCGTTATGGTGGTGAAGAATTTGCTGTGATTATGCCATATACACATGCCTCTGGTGCAGTTCACGTTGCCGCAGGAATGCAAGCAGCAGTCAGAGATTTGCAAATTGTTCATGATGGTTCAGCAGTGAGTCAGTACGTTACCCTAAGCATGGGCGTAGCAACTGTTGTTCCCACTTGGGAATCCTCACCTTTGGATTTGATCGTGCGGGCAGATAAAGCCCTCTACCAAGCAAAAGCTGGTGGGCGCGATCGCTTTGTTTCAAGTAGTCATTAGTCATTGGTTATTCCCCGCATCCTTGCGTCTTCCATCTCTCCATATCCCATACCCAATGACTAAGAAGGATAAACCGGTAGTGTGAAGTGAAACCATGCCCCGCTATTGGGGGCAGAGTCTACCCAAATTTGACCGTAATGCGCTCGAATGATACGTTGGCATAAACAAAGGCCGATGCCGTAACCTTCTGTACCTTCATCGCGTTGCAGGCGGAAGTGGTTTTCAAAGATGCGATCGCGATTTTCTACAGGAATACCAGGCCCAGTATCGCCAATACTGAACTGAACTTTCTGGGTGGTGCGGTGTAATCCAGCAATGCTAATCTTCCCGCCTTTGGGCGTATATTTGATAGCATTATCCAACAGATTTACTAGCACTTGCCGGATGCGTTCTGGGTCAGCATATACGTAGGGCAGGTCTTTGGGAATGTCTGTTTCTACCTCTTGGGATTTGGTAGTGTAGCGATCGCGCAATTCTTCTAGTACATCTAAACACAGTTTACCTAGCTCTACCTTTTGTGGTAAAATCGGAATTTCTGTGTCTTTGCCACGACCTACCTGCAAAAGATCGGCAATCATCCGGTCAATAATTTTAGTTTGACCGCGGGCTTGTTTTAATAAATGTGCCGTCATCGACGGTTTGAGGCGCTGGAATTCGCCTGTTTCTACATTGTAGTTAGATTGAAGAGTTTCTATGGCGATCGCCGCAGCAGTTAGGGGATTGCGGAGGTCGTGTGCCAACATCGCAATCACTCGGTCTTTAAACTGTAACTGTTCCTGAAGGTTTTCTTTTTCCTGGTTCAAGCGAAAAATTTCGTCTGAGAGGCGGATGAGTTCAGCAGAAACGGCCACCGAACGAATTGTAGATTTGGGCGATGTCACCCGACCATTATCGTCTATACGTTCTTGTAAGTCTTCCTGTAATTTTAAGTAGGTGTCTACGGCGGTTTGCCAGCGAGGCCACCAGTTTTTCAATTGCGCTACTATATTACTCCCAGCTAGAATCTGCCGTGGCTCCGGATGGATTTTGATTAAAGCTGGTGTTGCTACCAATTTAAAATGTTCTGCCAAGTAAGGTTGTTGACCAACATCGATTATTTGCAGTTCAAAACTATACTCAGTCTGCAACTCTTTTAAGTAAGCACGTATTCGCTGCACTTGCTGTCGGGACTTTGGGCGTCCATCGACAAAAAGTAGCAGCTGGAGTGGAGCCTCAGAATAAATAGGCTGATCCTGGGAAACTTGCATGTAATCGTGTTTCAGCACTGGTAACAACCCGGCGACGCTTTACAAAAAGTAAAATGGACTAATGGTTGTCGATGGTCGTTCGTTTTTCTTCAATTTAATATCTATTTTAGATTTTTCATACTCATATCAGATGTGCATTTTTGACATAAGATATATGTTTTTGAGCCTTTTGCCTTCTTTTGGCTGACTTTATCTCCAAAAAACACTCATGTTCCTTGAATATAAGCCTTAATTTGCCCTGAATCAAAATTGTTCAGCATAGTCAGCATGTCAAAAGTTTAATACTATGTCAAATTGGCTAGTACAGCAGTATGTGAATATGAGTAGTCGCTTTGAACGAGGGAACACTGAACCTAACGTAGATGCCAATTGTATCCGATCTATCATGTAGGTGTTAACTATTTAGATCGAATGTGTAGTTTTTTTCAACTGCCAGTGCATTCGATGAAGTGTTTTTTGTGCCTCTATCCAATCATCAGTAGAATTGGCAAATAGTCATAGTAATTACTGCCTTGATAAATTGCTAGGGACGTGCTGTTAGGGATCTGGATCTTTCTCAGACAACTGCTTTGCTATTCCAGAAGAATAGAGGGTGGGTTGCTTTGAAGGAGCTTTGGATAACATACCAGCGATCGCAATTTCAGAGGAAGCACTCACTACTTTTGAGGCTTTTAAGAAACATACAGGAGTGGGGAGGAGAAAGTGTTTGTTGGATTTATCGGGGGTGGTGTGCCGCCTGTGTAGCGCTACCAACAAACTCTCGACTAGAGTGCAACTAGCACTTTTCGTAAAGAACATTGATAGATGCTACAAAAACCGCTGCGACACTTAACTAAGAACTTTAGATTTTAGATTTTTTTGACACTGCTGGTTTTTAGCAAGCTAGATGCTTCACCCCTAATGAGTAAAACAAATCCAAAATCCTCAGGAGTGCAGTAGCTTCGTGGTTTGTTTCCATTCAAAATCCAAAACCAGTTAACTGCTTTACATAACCCCTACCCTCAAGAACTAAAAACTGACGCTAAGTTCCTGGAATTACTCAACACTGGCATTTTTCGGACATTTCATTATCCAGCTTACCATCGTCAGATGAATAATCTTCAGAATCGAAATTTAAGCCAGCGTTAGCCAATTTCATTGATTCCCCTCTTTTGATGAGGCTAAGGGGGGCTTTATTCATAGTCTATCACTTCAGGTGCTTGGCGATCGCATTAAACTAGTGCATTTGGGCGTAGCGTCAAGCTTTTGGTTGCTAGATTGTTATTTAGCAAGCTATCAATCAATTATCATGCTTAGTCCGGGAAAACCTAGATAACCATCCTAAAACTTGAGTATTTACAGCGCAATACTTTTGTATTGCGACCATTGTGGGTTTATTTATGTTTTTTTCCCAAAAATGTTACTTTTGCAGAATTTTAGGGAAATCTATAAATAAGCATGGGAATTATCAAAACCTAATGGCTGTAAAACGAAGACAACACGGTAGCTTAGCTACCGTTTACTAATTTTTTGAGACATCATTAATAGCGCTACGTGAGGTACTGGGGACTAGGAACTAGGGATTGGGAAAATTTCTTGCCAGTAATCAATACCCAACCCCCAGTCCCCATTTCACGAACAGTTTGCGCTAGGGTAGGAACTGAAACTCAATTTGTGATTTCCTGTGCTTCCTGCTAAACGTCCAGCTGTATTTCTGAGTTTGGCTGTTTTATTGACTTCGTTAACAGCCTGTGCTAACAGTCCAGCGGCCAAAAACCTTGAGGAGTCTTTGGCAGCAGATCCTAGACTGCAAAATAATCCGGTTGTCTTTGGAGAATCTCAGACTAACCAACCACAAGCACAGCAAGACGACTCAACAGTTCAGTTACCAGCTGATTTCCCTAAAGATATTCCACTATATTCCAATGCCAAACTACAGGAAGTTACACCTGCTAGCGATTCAGAAAACAGAGTCTCAACTCGTTGGTTGAGTTCCGATCCTAGCAACTTGATTGCTAGCTTTTATCGCAGCCAATTGCAAACAAATAACTGGCAAATTTCGCAACAGCCAACAGATGATGGAGTAGGTGTCTTTGAGGCACGTCGGGATAATTCCCTATTGAAAGTTTCGATTCAGCCTCAATCAGTTACCAACGCTACACCCAATCAACCCCAAACAGCCACTGAATTAGCGATCGAGTACGTACCAAATAGTAGCACTGCAACAGTACAACCTACTCCAAGTACAAATCCTAACAACACTAGTAACAACGTTCCCCCAGCAGGAGATCCGCAGTTCATCGGGCCTGTAGCACCTGCAAACTCGTCGTCACAGCCACCAACCACGACTAATAACCAAACAACTCCCACAGCCACACGTGAATCTCAGACATTTAACGATCTCAATAAAGCACCACAAGAATGGCGACAACACATTCAAGATTTGGCTGCTTTAGGTGTTTTGCCTATAGAATCAAAGACAACTAAGAGTAATTCTGCTGCCACAGCTAACCAATTTGAACCCGGTAAAATCGTCACGCGTCGCCAATACGCCCGTTGGGTAATTGCTGCTAATAATGCTATGTATGCCAGCAATCCAGCTAAACAAATTCGCTTGGCACCAGAAACCACTCAACCAGCTTTTAGTGATGTGTCCTCAAAAGACCCCGATTTTCCAGCAATTCAGGGATTAGCTGAAGCTGGGTTAATTCCCAGTCCTTTATCTGGAGATTCTACTGCTGTTTTGTTTCGTCCTGATGCCCCCTTAACACGGGAGGTGTTACTGCTGTGGAAATTACCCTTAGATACTCGCCAAGGTTTACCCTCTGCTAACTTGGATGCTGTCAAACAAACTTGGGGTTTTCAAGACGCAGCTCGAATTGATTCTAAAGCTTTAAGAGCAGTTTTGGCTGATTTTCAAAATGGGGAACAATCCAATATTCGGCGGGTGTTTGGCTATACGACCTTGTTTCAACCCAAAAAACCAGTAACTCGTGCTGAAGCTGCTACAGCTTTGTGGTACTTTGGAACTCAAGGTGAGGGTGTCTCAGCGGCTGATGCGTTGAAATTAAAGCAAAGTTAAAGTTGTTGCCTATTCGATCGAAGATAATGTAAATCTAAGTATTTAAAGCTAGATACATGTAACCCTGTCAACAACAAGTTTCTCATCTGGGACAATTACCACCCAACCACCGTTGCTCATCAGGTGATAGCGGACACTGCACTGGCGGCGATTGAGGCTAAGTCTGTTCCTGAACCTTCGACAGAGTTGGGGGCATTGTTGGCAGTTGGTACTTTCGGTACAGTAGGAGTACTCAAGCGCCAGCAAAAAAGGTCGGCACTTACGACTGCGAGTCTGGTGTCTAGCGCACAATCGTCTCATACAGTTGACAAGTATTATTAATGTGGGATTACGATCGCTTATTTCAAATTATTGCAGAGTTGGTGATGCATCATTCTCCTAGTGGTGCAGAAGCCGAAATTAACCAGTTGTTAATCCAACGATTTACAGCACTGGGTGTAGAAGTCTGGTGCGATCGCGCCGACAACATTATTGCAAAAATTCCTGGGCGAAGTCCAGACCGAGCCATTGCCATTACAGCTCATAAAGATGAAATTGGTGGGATTGTTAAAAATATCGGCGATAAAGGTCGCGTTGAAGTCCGCAAACTCGGCGGTTCTTTTCCCTGGATTTACGGCGAAGGTGTGGTAGATTTACTGGGAGACAATGAAACCATCAGCGGAATTCTCAGCTTTGGTTCCCGCCACGTTTCCCACGAATCTCCCCAAAAAGTCCAGCAGGAAGATACTAGCGTCAAGTGGGAAAATGCCTGGATTGAAACTAAACGCACTACGGCCGAACTAGAAACTGCTGGGATTCGACCTGGAACGAGAATGGTGATTGGCAAACATCGCAAGTTGCCAATTAGATTAAAGGATCATATTGCCAGTTACACGTTAGATAACAAAGCCTCTGTTGCCATTTTGTTAGCTTTAGCTGAAAGTCTAAAACAACCACCTGTGGATGTTTATCTGGTGGCTTCAGCAAAAGAAGAAGTCGGTGCAATTGGCGCATTATTTTTTACTCAAAATCAGCGTTTAGATGCCTTAATTGCTTTAGAAATTTGTCCATTATCTGAGGAATATCCTGTTAAGGATGGGGGAATTCCTGTACTTTTATCTCAAGATGCTTATGGAATATATGATGAGGGATTAAATGGACAAATACGCCAAAGTGCTAAGCAGTTGGATATGGCAATTCAGTTTACAACTCTTAGTGGATTTGGCAGTGATGCTTCAATTGCAATGAAATTTGGACATGTTGGACGTGCTGCTTGTTTAGCATTTCCTACTCAAAATACCCACGGTTATGAAATTGCTCATTTAGGAGCGATCGCTAATTGTATTGATTTATTAAAAGCCTTCTGTGAAACTCAGTTGGAGATTTAATTTTTTGGATTTTTTAGCCAGAATCAGCATCGTTAATCGATCTAGCTATGCTATTTTTTGACACTGATTTGGCTAAATGCTTGCTTTATGCCAAACTTTAGTGTTTAGTAATACTTGATAAAAGCCGATGATGGGATTTGAACCCACGGCCTGCTGATTACGAATCAGCTGCTCTACCACTGAGCCACATCGGCGTACACAATCCAATAGTATAGCATGATTCACCTATGGTAAATCCAAATTCCAAAAATCGCCTCAGCCCCGAACAATATAACCGCCTCAAAGGAGAGATGGCAGCCCCTTATCGCGGTTTGCGACAATTTTTCTATATTACTTTCGGTGCTTCTGGCTTAATTGGGGCATTCATATTTTTTTTCAGAGTGCTTGCAGGGCGCGATATTGACAGCGCTTTGCCGAATTTGGCTCTTCAAATAGGAATTGTTACCTTGATGGTTTTTCTCTGGCGCTGGGAGCAGCGTCGCCAAGAAAGCCGCTAATCTGGTAAAAATACTAATTCCTGAATCCATTTGGATTGTTAATTTTTGCAGTGGTTTTTTACATATCTTCATTAGCTTAAATATTTTGATAGCAATTAAAATATCAGGAAAGAAAAAATAAAGAAATTATTACGAAATCTCAAAAAGTAAAAATTTCTGAGAGACTGAAAATCGTTGAAACGGGGTCAGCCAATATAAAGACCCTGACTATAAACTCAATTAGATTCAAATGGGGTCAATTATATTTAAAGACCCCAAATTTTATAACTCAAACCTGAGATTTAATAAAATTCACAATACTGGAAGCGCCAGACTGTAAATTTATCAGTCTGGCGCTTTCAATTAATCAATTAAGGCTGTACTTCTATGTACTTAGAACTCAGCACTCTTTATTAGACCTGCCTTGAAAATAAGGCAGGAGGCAGGAGGCAGGAGGAAAAGACATTTTCATTGTTCCTTGTGAGTTGCACTCATGAAGTCTCTTGCATAAATATTTTTTGTTTCACGCAGAGGCGCACAGAGAAGTCGGAGCGGCGGCTTCCGCCGATCTGAACTTCGGTGGGCGCAGAGAAGAGAACGCAAAGAACCACTTTTGCAAGAGGTCTATTGAACTGTTACCAAATAGGATGAAGGAATTGGTTGGGCACGTCCACTATTAACAAGTGCTTGGTAAACAAAGGCAGCAACTTCAGCTCTAGTCGCCTGACGATTAGGATTGAGTTGCTTAGCAGTTGGATAATTGATTACTAGTTGGCGTACAGTTGCAGCAGCAACAGGGGCGATCGCATAATTAGGAATCTGACCAGCATCGGTGTAAAACGAAAGAACGCTTTGATCGTTGGCAGTTAAGCCCAAACCATTTGCTAAAGCTACTAACGCCTGCACTCTCGGAATTTGTTGTTGTGGCTTAAAAGTACCATCAGGATAACCAGAAACAAATTGACTTTGGTAAGCAGATTGAATAGCAGCAAAAGCCCAAAAATTGCTTGCTACATCCTTAAACTTAATAGCTGGGCGCTTGGCTGGTGGTGTCAGAGCCTTAGTGATAATGGTGGCAAATTGAGCGCGGGTTACAGGTTCATTGGGTTTAAAGGTACCATCAGGAAACCCAGCAATAATATTTTGGGAAGCCAAGGCCTCGATGTAGGCTTTTGCCCAGTAATTTGCTGGCACATCTTTAAAGGCGACAGCTCCTCCTGGGGGTACGTCAACAACTGCGGCAACAAAATCTACTGAACCAGCAATTCGTTTTTGATCGATATCATTGCCAACAGCGAGAATTGTACCAATTTTAGTAGCATTGTTGACATCATAACGAGCATTATTACGAATCAGATTACCACCAGGATTTTCATTGGTACCAAGGTCAGGTAAAGCACTAACAGTCGCTACAACACCATCCCGCTTATTGTTTTGAATGACATTCTTACGTAATACGGGCTTAGCTGACTCTGAAATAAAAAGACCGTCTTGGTTTTCGATGATTTGATTTTCTACAACTAAGGGTGTAGAAGTGCCACCGATCGCTATACCAAAACCAGTATCCTGAAATAAGTTACCGCGGATTTCTCCTTGGGCAGATTTAGCAACTGAAACTCCATTGCCTTTATTTTGCACAAAGATGTTACTTTCGATTTTGGGGTTGCCTGTACCAGTGACAAAAACGCCCTCTCTGATGCTGTTAGTAAAAGTACTGTTTTTGATGATGGGATTCGTTGATTCCACCCAAACACCAGTACCTCGGCTATTTGGGTTCGTGACAGTGACCCCTGTAATAGTCGTATTTTGCTCGGCAAGGATGGTAATGTCCTGTCTGGCAAAGGTGCGACTAGTGTAGAAACCTCCACCCGAAATTAATATTCCCTGACCTCTAGTAGCTTCATCACCCCGGAGTGTTACCCCTGGTTTGAGCAAGATGGGAAAGGTTTCCCCACTTTCCTGGCTATAATTTCCGGGTGCAAGTTGAATTGTTGTCCCTGCTTGGGCTTGACTAAGAGCAAAACTTATGCTCTTGTAAGGTGCATTAGCCGTAGTACCAGCACCAGCGTTATCTGCACCAGTTGTAGGATTAACGTAAATGACTGTTGCAGTGGTAGGAACTTGGGCTGTGATTGGGGCGATACCTTCCGGGTGAGTAGCACCAGCATTGACCTCACCAGGTAGTACTATTGACCCACCAGAAACAACAAACAAAGCCGTTAGCCCGCCTACCATGCGTAGGCTATATCTAAGATGATTGCGAGAAAGAAGGCGAAAATTTTTCGCTGGAGAAGTCTGAAAACCCCGATGTTTCATTTTTGAGTCTGTGATGTGCTGAATTACGGTATGTCGAACAAGGTTAAAGCTAGCAGTTTTGTAAGCTGCTATAAAACCCATGCAAAACTATACCGAATGATTAGCACTGATTCAGCTAAATTCCTGAGATAAATCACAGAACTTATACATAAGTTATATACTTTAATTCAGAAAATTTTACTATGGCAATCGAATCTGATTTTTGATTTGTGTGGGGAGTGGGGAATCAGCCTTTTCGATTTGAGCGCGAGTTTTTCACCTAATCAAACCAGAGTTCTAATACTACGGCACAGCATAAATCCAGCTAAAGTCTCAAATAACCAGGCAAGGGCTTAAATTCCTTGCTGAGTCAAAGTACCATAGCTGGATTTGGCAATTAATTATGGTGGGATGTCATTACACAAAGCAGTGGCGATCGCTTGGACAAGAGCTACCACCAACTTCATTACTTACAAGATTTACTGAGTACCTAATAAGCTAAAGTTTCTAAAGTTTCTCGTAAATACCGTTGTACCTGCTGTTCTAAGCGAAGTCCTTGTAATTGAGCATCGCGTTCTAGTTGCCAGCGTTGAAAACCTGAACTATTAGAGATAGCGCATTTAAGGCTATACCAAATTTCCCTATCAGCAGAAAATTGGCGATCGCTATAAGCTGGAATTTGAGCCATAATTCCTCATTCCTCTGTTATTAGTAATTGGGCAAAACAGGGCATTGGGCATTGGGCATGGGGCATGGGTGATTAATTCTTATCCCTTACTCCCTCACTCCCTCATCTCCGTCATTTCCCCGCGTCTGCTCCTAGCCACTTCAAATAAAATAATATTTACTCTGGGGGCTGCTGCGAATCTATTTTTCTTGCGAACAAAGATTCAAACAATCGGGGCAACATTTGATTAACCCGCACGCCTAGAATCGTAAAATCTTGTTTAATCTTCTCTAAAGATAACGGTTCTATGGCCGCAAATTCTGTGTCATTAGTCACTAAAACTCGCATGACACTAATAGGTATTTGTAAAAATAAATTACTCGCTAAAAAGGTTAAGGCCGCAAGTATTAAACTGAGGCTGCGCCATTGTGGTAAAAATTTAACTCTATTTGCTACTGATGGCGCAAATTGATAGATATGCCATAGCGCCCAAATGGACAGTAATGCTGTCACTAAGGCTAGGATACGATTTAACTTTGTATTAGTTAAACAAAGAATTTTTCGCTGCCGCTCAGTCAAATTTTCTGGCTTTAAAGCTATTCCCAAAAGGCCAAAGATGTAAAAGGGGCGACGCAGCTGCATCCATAGCAGCGGCACAACACCAATGGTTCCTACTAAGAATAGTTCCATCCAGACGGGCAAAAACGGCTCGCCCACAGACAGGAACAATAAGCAGAGTATTGAAAAAATAGGTAACGTCGCTAATCCAGCGACGTGAATCCACAAGATTGGTTCAGAGCGAAATGAAGCCATATATTAAAGTTATGAGTTAAAAGTTAAGAGTTAGGAATTAGAGAGTTTTAACTCATAACTCCTAACTCCTAACTTCTAACCATTTTACCCTCAGCACTATCTTGTTAAGGTGAGAGTACGGCGCTTGGTAACCATTTGATAGGCTTCGATGATATCACCTTCAGCCCAATCATTGAATTTATCAATACCGACACCGCATTCATAACCAGCGTTGACTTCGCGGGCGTCTTCTTTCATCCGTTTGAGGGAGTCCAGCACGCCTTCATAAATCACTTTACCGCCACGTCGCACCCGCACTTTGCAGTTGCGAACTAGCTTGCCAGATTGAACGTAACACCCAGCAACGGCCCCACGACCGACTGGGAAGACGGCACGGACTTCGGTTTGACCCAAGGGTTCTTCCACCAACTCTGGTTCGAGAAGACCTTCCAAGGCATCTTGGATATCTTCCAAGAGTTTGTAGATCACGTTGTATTCCCGAACATCTACACCCGCTTCATCAGCGGCTTGTCTTGCGCCACTGGCAAAGGTGGTGTTGAAGCCAATAATTACAGCGTTACTAGCTGATGCTAAGTCGATATCTGTTTCGGTAATTTCCCCAGCGGTAGCCAATAACATCCGAATTTGGACTTCGTTTTGGGGGATTTGCTTGAGCGCTCCCACGATGGCTTCCACAGAACCTTGCACGTCTCCCTTCAAGATCAAGTTGAGTTCTTTTAACTCGCCTTCTTGTGCCTGAGCTGAGAGGGTTGTGAGGGTGACGCGTCCTTGCAGGAGGCGGGATAGGCGTTGTTTGTCGGCGCGATCGCTTGCTAGGTTTCGGGCTTCTTTTTCGTTCTCGAAGACCTCAAACTCGTCGCCAGCTGCTGGGACATCACTTAAGCCCAACACCTCAACAGCAAAGGATGGAGAAGCGGCTTCAACTCTTGCGCCTCTGTCGTTTACCATTGCCCGCACCTTACCAAAGGCAGAGCCGGCTACGAGCATATCTCCCACATGCAAAGTACCATTTTGAATTAGCAGGGTAGCAACTGCTCCCTTAGCTTTATCCAGATGTGCTTCAATGACTGTTCCTCTGGCAGCCCGATCTGGGTTGGCAGATAGTTCTGCGACTTCTGCTACCAACAGGATCATTTCTAAGAGCGTATCCAAGTTTTCGCCTTTGATGGCGCTCACCGGCACCATGATTGT
Organism: Nostoc sp. ChiSLP01; assembly: GCA_034531195.2. Taxonomy (GTDB): domain Bacteria; phylum Cyanobacteriota; class Cyanobacteriia; order Cyanobacteriales; family Nostocaceae; genus Nostoc. The sequence continues at coordinate 18,282 of JAVRBO020000098.1, read as the reverse complement.
CTCACCGCCCCATTCTTCTGGTGTCAGACCATACTGGGTGAGTTCTTGTTTCACCCGGTCTGGCTGTGCAGCTTCTTTGTCAATTTTGTTGATGGCGACGACAATGGGTACTCCTGCTGCTTGGGCGTGGCTAATAGCTTCAATGGTTTGGGGACGAACGCCGTCATCCGCAGCTACTACTAACACAGCAATATCTGTTACTCGCGCTCCTCGTGCCCGCATCGCTGTAAAGGCTTCGTGACCGGGAGTATCTAGGAAGACTATCTGCTGTGGTTTGCCTTCATGTACCACATCCACATGATATGCACCGATGTGTTGGGTAATACCACCAGCTTCCCCAGCAGCTACTTTGGTTTTACGAATCGAGTCCAGTAGAGTTGTTTTACCGTGGTCTACGTGACCCATAATTGTCACTACTGGCGGACGCCGATGGAGATTTTCCATATCTTCGACGCTGACCATTTCCGTAACTTTCCGAGCTTCTGCTTCTGGTTCGGCGGTTTCAACTTCTATTTCTAGTTCTTTTGCTACCAGAGTAATTGTTGGAATATCCAGATTTTGGGTGATACTGACTGCCATGCCTTTGAGGAACAGGATTTTCACAATCTCTGTATCGGCAACAACCAACAGGTCAGCCAATTCTTGGACAGTCATTGGCCCTGTGACCACGACTTTTTCTGGACGTTCGCGCTTGGTTTCGACTTCTTGGCGACGGTTTTGGTCGCGGTTGGAAGTAGATTTTTTACCTCTTGCTGTTGGCGCACTAGCCAAGGCTGCCGCTGGGGCTTGTGTGGGTCGAGTCGATTTGGGTTTGGGGGGACGGGCGATGGAGAGACTGACTTGGACGGTGGCTGGTGTGTCTAGATCGTCATCATCGAGTAAATCGTCTTCAAATTCGTCATCATCCAGAACTATTGGCTTGGTTCGCTTGCCTTTTACGCCGGCCTTGCCTGCTTTTTCTTTAACTTCGTCGATGATTTCTTCTTCTACCCACTTTTTGCCACCTTTGGCTGGCCGGGGTGGAGTTGGCCGTTTTAAATCCAGGAGATCGGGGGCGATTGGCTCGTCACCTAATACCTCGGTTTTCGCCGCTATTGCTGACAGATGTCTTGGTGGAGTAGCAATTGGCATTGCTGCTGCTACAGCTTCACCAGAACGTGCAGGCCTTGGCCGTTGCCCGTCTCCTATTGGTGATGGCGCTGATGGCCGATTTCCTCTTGGCTCCGGTTTACCAGGTGAAGTGGTGGGACGAGGCTGTTTTTGTGGTGCCGCTGGCGAGGCCTGGTCTGTTGGCAGCTTAGCGACTTTTGGCTTAATAATTTGATGGTCGCGATCGCCTTCTGCGGGCCGCGGACGTTCGCGTTTGAGGATCGGTTTGTCTGCCGGAGGTTGCTGTTCGGTTACCTCTGGTTGTTCCGCCGCGGGTCTGGCCGGTGGCGCAACTAATTGCGGTTTTTGAGGCTTGTCCGGTTTCGGTCTGGGTGGAATTACTTTTTCCGATTTTTGGGCAACTGGTTTTTCTTGTGGCTGATTTGGAGGAGGTGTTTGTTCCAAGTCTTTAACAGGAGGTTGCTCTGTGGTCTCAGATTGATTCCGGGGTACGGGTCGAGTTGGTGCCGTCGGCTTCATGGGTGAGACTGGTGTAGCGAAAGGCCGTGGAGGTGAGGGAGGATTAGCTTCAGACAAAGCAGCTTGGGTATTGGTAGCAACTGACGCCTCTGAGGCGTTGGAGGTAGTATTTCTCAATATTTTCGGTTTGCGTATTTCCAAAATTTGCTGTTTGTGGGGTGCAGCAGGTCGGTTACGTCCGCCGTTTGGTAGTGAATTTGATTTATGGCTGGTTGTACCTGGTTCCTTTCTGGGCGTCCCATTTGTCGCTGCGAGTTTTTGTGCAGCTGTACGAATTTGTTCTGCCTCGGATTCTGAAATCGTGCTGCTATGGCTTTTGACCGCGATGTTGAGCTGGTCGCAAATTGCTAATAGCTCTTTGTTATCCAAATTCAATTCCTTTGATAATTCATAGATTCTAACTTTGCCGTTGTTCATCCACTCTTCCCCTTTAATTTACAGTTTTAGCGGATGGCTGCCTGGTTTGCGACATCTCCATCCTTTGATTACTGTTTTTAGGTTGCCCTTGGTGATTTTGCCGGTGCCTCCAATCAGGAAAGAGAGATGTTTCGGTTTAATGATGGCATCCCCACCAGGAATGATGGTTGAGAGATGCCCATAAAAATTTTTTAAATAAAAGATTTTTATGGGAACCCTTGACGCCGAACTGCGCCTGAGCGCTACCAGGTTGCCATTTTGTAGTTTTTTGTTTTGCTGATTCTGAGTCTTCCACAACACAATCGAGTACATTTTGTTCTGGGAGTGTTGCCTTACCCCTCTTTTGATCGAAGAGTCGAATGCTTTCTACACCCATTTACTATTTTGGCACTAACCCTAGCGTTCGACAGAGAATATGAAAAAGGCGGATTAATTCGACTTTCGCACAATTTCTCTATTGATGACGCCACTAAGTTGTTCCAAATAATTAAATTTGATTTTGGGTATTATTGCTGGCTAGACGTTGCGACAAGCTTTGATACAGCGTTTCTGGCACTGATGCATGTAGCGATCGCCCTAGTCGATTTTTCTTTTGAGCTGCTTGTAGGCAACTCACTTGCGGACAGATATAGGCGGAACGCCCCATGCCCCGATCTAATTGTACCTTTCCAGAAGGAAAGACGCGTACAATCCGCCAAAACTCTTCTTTTAAACCTAGTTTGCGGCAGCTAATACAGCGCCGATAATTTGGTTTCATCAGTTTTGTTAGGATCTCAGTTCTGCTTTTTGGGTGTAGAAAGAAGTTCGTTATTACTATTTTTTACTTATACCAACTCGTTTTCAACAAAAAATTTTTGAGATTGGGACTAAAATCAACAGTAACAAAATTTAACAAGATTGATAAATTATTCTTCATCCTCAGCATCAAAAGTATCATTATCTAATTCTTCTTCTAAATCCTCTTGATTTTCAGCCTCTAATTCCTCAAAATCAACATCATCATCATCTTCTTCCTCTGCTTGATATTTAGCTCTAGAAGCTAGAAATTTAGCATCTTCTCCAGCACGATCGTACTTCGCTTTATCTTTAATATCAATTTTCCAGCCCGTCAGGCGGGCTGCTAAACGGACATTTTGTCCTTCTTTGCCAATGGCCAAACTCAGTTGGTCTTCAGCCACTAGTACGTGAGTTTGCCGAGTTTCTGGGTCCATGAGACGGACTTCATCTACTCGTGCTGGACTTAAAGCATTAGCGATATATGTTGCTGGGTCTGGCGACCAGCGAATTACATCTATTTTTTCACCGCGTAATTCGTTGACTACCACTTGAATTCGCGAACCCCTAGCTCCGATACATGCACCAACTGGGTCTACATCGCGATCGAGAGTATCTACTGCTATTTTAGTCCTGGGGCCTACATAACGGGAAGGGGGGTTTGCCTCCCTAGCTACGGCAACAATCCGTACTACTTCGTCTTCAATTTCTGGTACTTCATTAGCAAACAGATAAACTACCAAACCAGCATCGGCTCTAGATACTAGTAACTGCGGCCCTCGCTGCTGACCTTGGGAAACTTTTTTGAGATATACCTTGAAAGTGGCGTTTGCCCGATAGTTATCGTTGGGTAGCTGTTCGCGCTTCGGTAACTCCGCTTCCACTTCTGGCTGACCAAAGCCACTGCTAACTGCCAAAATTACTGATTGACGTTCAAACCGCAGGACTCTTGCTTGCAGAACAGTTCCTTCTAAGTCTTGGAACTCTTCTTGCACCATCTGACGCTGCTGATCCCGGAGTTTTTGCGCTAGTACTTGCTTGGTTTGCATGGCTGCCATGCGACCAAATTCTCCTTGATCTGGTGTCACATCCAGCACTACAGAGTCACCTAACTGGGCTTCGGGAGCTACTAGTTGAACTTCGTCTAGAGAAATTTGATGGTCTGTGTTACTGACTTTTTCGACAATGGTTTTAGTAGAAAGAACGCGAAATCCTTCTTCTTCTATATCCAGTTCTACTTCAAAATTATCAAAATAATCTTCATCAAACTGTTTGCGCTCTAGATTTTGGGCGCGGCGATAACGTTCGTAGCCTTTAAGTAGTGCTTCTCTAATAGCTGATTGAACTGCAAGACGAGGTAAATTACGTTCGCGACTAATACTTTCAATTAGTTCTTTTAATCCAGGTAAAGTAACCATTGACATAAGCAATCTCCTGTAAAAATTAGGGACTGGGGATTGGGAACTGGGGACTGGGCACTTGTACTGAGCGAATGCGAGTGCGTCTCGTAGAGAAGCCGAAGTGTAGGGCATGGGGCATGGGTAGAGGTAATGGGGTGCTTCAGGGAAAGACTTGCTGCAACTTTCCCTGAAGCACCGGAAGCTCCTCTACTCTTGTATTCCCCCAGTTTCTATTCCGTAATTTCTAATTCCCAGTCCCCAGTCCCCAGTTCCCAGTCATTCATTTATCGGCGTTCGTCTAGCTGCACCCTAGTAATTAGAGAGCGCTGAATTTCGACTACACGACCTTTTTGATTTAAGTAAACTGCTGTCTCATCCCGGCGAATCAGCTGACCAGTCCACTCTTGTTGTCCCTCATAAGGTGGGGAAGTGGAGATAATGACGGGAAATCCTTTAAAAGAGATAAACTCCCTGTCGGTGATTAATTGCCGCGAAATACCAGGACTGGACACTTCCAAGACATAAGCATCTGGAAAGATTTCCGCAGCATCTAAGGAGGTTTCTAAAGCACGACTCATCTTCTCACAATCATTTAACCCAGTGTCTTGCTGAGGATTGCGAATATCTACCCGCAGTACTGGTGGACTTTGGTTAGTGTGAAAAACCACACCAACTAGTTCTAATCCCAGTTCTTCTGCCACTGGTGTCGCCAAATCAATAATTTTTGGTACTAAGGGATGAGCCATGAGAAAATTCAATAAAAAAAGTGGGCATCGACCCACTTCCTGCGATAGGGATATCTTCCAAGAAGTCTTGTGACGAACCAATAGTGGTTCGCCCTAATTCGAGTTTAGCGCATTTATTCTGTACTGGGGCATTGGCCAAACAGGGCATCGGGCATTGGGGAAAATGAAAATTACCTCTTTCTCCTCTGCTCCCTGCCCCCTGCCCCTCTGCCTCATCTCCCTGGAAGGGTGGTGCTTTTATCAAGTACTGCTGGAAGTGATGCCTGTGTTCGTAACTGTCTGGTTTGCTCGATGATTTGCTCGATATCTTCTTGGGACAAACGCTGAACGTAGTTGAGTTTGATTTCTTCTAAGAAGTCAGAAAGTAAACTCTCAATTTCTGCAAGTAAGTGCTTTTCTTTGATTTGCCCTGTCAAGGCGTCGCTGAAACTTTGTACAAGTTGACTGGTGAGTTTTGCACCAACAGGGTCTTCAACAGCACTAACTAAAGTTTTATAAAGATTTGTTGTGATTTGGGTCGCTAGTTGTTCGCTGAATTGGGTTTGGGCTTGCCCAACGCCTGGGAGGTTCTGGAGGTTGCGGTAGATGGGAACTTGATGGATGACGGCTTCGATATTGTGACGCAAAATGGCAACGATCGCTGGTTGGATTTCGGGTAGCACTTGGTAAACAACTGTTTTTACCAAAAGGCCTGCGATCGCTTCTATTTCATTGACATTATTAATATCTATGTAGGAACGCACATTCTCTTGTTGCGACAGCCAGCGAATTAATTCACCTCGCTTAATTGAACCCTGAACTTGGTTAATTACCCTCACCACTACAATTTCTGTCAGTTCTTCGGCAAAATTGGCGACGATTCCCTGATTAATTTGTCGGCGTACTCGATACAAACTTAATAACTTTGCTTGGTCGAGACGAACTAAAACAGGTATAATTCGCAGCCAACGTAAAAATGGTATTAATAATAACAGATCGTACCAACGCCACAAGAGTGCTTCTAAAGAGCTTAAACCAGGATGTTGGCGTCTGATGAAAAAGGTACGACCCAGCAATTCTAGAGCAAATAAAATTACAAATACTGAATCAACAATCCAGAAATTATTGACAAATTCCCCACTTTCCTCAATTCGGCGGTAGTAGTTAGTGGCAATTAAAGGGCGAATTCTCTGGTTGAAAAAATTAATTTCTTGCAGCCAGCCTTTTTGAGTTAAGTACGGTTGACTCCAAAAAATGGCAAAGGACTGTTTTGCAGATTCATTGTCGATGCGATCGCGCATCCGATTTTTGATTTTTTCTAGAGTACCACTCTTATTCGCGCCCGCAAATGGATTAGTGTCGATCATCTCGTCGCTAAGACGAGTTATTTCCTCTAGCCTCTTTTTTACCTCAGGCGACTGTAATCCTGTTTGGCTGACTTGTTCTTCCAATGCGTCTAGGGTTTCTAGATACTTTTTCGTCTCTCGATGCGGTTCAATACCTTTGATTGGGTCATAAATGTGGACAATTTGGGGAAGTTTTTGTAAGTATAAATCCCGCCAATGTACGTAACTTAAATCAAACAAAACTAAACTTAAATTTACTGTGGCCAGGATTGTCATAAATCTTTCAAACCACAGATTGCGCTTCTCAGGATTTTTTATATTTTTCATTTTTTTGTTTTAAATTATACATTTTACTTGCTTTTCAATATCAATTGTCTGATTTATTAACTACCAAATTTCGACAACCTATTATCTTCGCTAATATAAGATACTTCTTTTGATGGATGACACAGATTAGTTTTTGTAAACGCATTTAAGTTTGACAAATGATAAATTACAAATTATTCAAAAATCATTAAACAATTATGAAAAAAGTTATTAAAGAAACTTAAAATGCAGCTGTTAACGTCTATAATCCTCCTGATTTAAGCCAAAGGAGTTTTCATTTATGTGGTGTGGGTTTGGAAAATCAAGCGCAACTTTTGCTGCTACCTGCCTGTTAACTGCTAGCATAGTAATAGTAGATACAGGTTTTGCAGCTCCTCAACGTAGTTATACGCCACAGCAATTTCGTGCTGTGTTGCGGGGATTAGGCTACAACGTCAAGGTAACAAATACGCCGTTGACGGATGAAGAAACCAAAAAAGCAATTCGTGAATTTCAAACTGGTTATAGGCTAAAACCAGTTGATGGGATAGCGGGGCCACAAACCCAAGCTTATGCTGCTAACATCGTTAAAATTCTGCAAGGGAATTTGAATGCGGTGGTGAAGCCGAATCCTCCCCTTCCCCGCGATAATTTTTATGGGCCTCAGACCGAAGCTGCGGTGAAGGAATACCAAAAGAAAAATCAGTTGCAAGAAACCGGGATTGCTAATTTAGCACTTCGGCAAAAGCTCGATGGAGAAGCAAAGGCACTTGTGGGTCAGCCAACTCCTAAGCCATCACCGACACCAACTGCTAAACCGACCAATAAACCGAGAACTGTACCGAGTCCGACACCAACTGCCAGACCGACAGCGACGCCAACAGCGACACCGACGGCTACACCAACAGCTACCCCAACTGCTACACCAACAGCAACACCGACGGCTACACCGACAGCGACACCGACGGCTACACCAACAGCTACCCCAACTCCTTCACCTACGTCTACACCTTAATCACCAGGAAAAATTCCTACCTCAAAGCCTCAACTCAAGATAATTAGTAGTTGCTAATTCGTGAGATTTCCTACACCACCCTCTGGGTAAGTGTAGGCTTCTCTATTTGTCAAGTTATTGCTTGGTATCAATAGACTTGTTGCAGAAGTCGGGAAAAGGGGTGCATGTTTGGTATTTTCCCTTTTCCCTTTCCCCTTTAACCTTTTCCCACAAAAGTGCTTTTTGCACTTTTGCAAGAGACTTCATGAGTGCAACTCACAAGGAACAATGAAAATGTCTTTTCCTCCTGCCTCCTGCCTCCTGCCTTATTTTCAAGGCAGGTCTAATAAGGACGACTGTGGCAAAGATGCGTGCAGCTTCTGAGAAAGTTATACCAATTCTCAAAAATTCAGCAACAGATTTAAACCCGAAACCTAGATATAATCTGAATTTCTTTATTACGAATTGCGAATTGGTATTAGTTGTTCTGTGTTTGAGTTAGGAATTAGGGATTATTGGGTTCTTCTAAAGGCCTGCCTTTGGGCACAGGTAGAGCTGGACTACGCTCATTGTAAGGCATAGGAATGTACTGGACAGTGGGCCGTCCTCCTTGTGGCTGTGGGTACAAATCCATCAAATCATAAATAGAATTGGGCAGTCCAACGGTTATGGGCAGCCCCATTTCTGTTGCTTCTTCAACAGTGATGGGATAGTCGTGGGTAACGCGTCCAGTTGTTAAAGCTTCGATAATCGATTCGATATTTTCTGGCTGAACTTTTTGTTTAGGTATACTGTCTTTGAGCAAAGTCCGCACAAAGCGTTGTACTTGCTGTATTGCTTTGCGTGCGAGGTCAGCCATAATTAAAGTTTGGTCATCGACTTCACTGATGGGTTTATCTTCGACTACTTTGACGATACTAGCTGCTGGGTAGTTACCGAGTTGGGGATCGACTGGGCCTAAAACGGCGTTAGCATCCATAACAATTTCATCAGAAGCGAGAGCTAGCATGGTACCGCCACTCATGGCGTAGTGGGGTACGAAGACTGTAACTTTTGCTTGGTGGCGAATTAATGCTCTAGCAATTTGTTCTGTAGCTAAAACCAAACCACCAGGGGTGTGCAAAATTAAGTCAATTGGCACATCTGGGGGAGTGAGACGAATTGCTCGAAGTATCTGTTCTGAGTCTTCGATAGTAATGTAGCGAGATAAGGGAATTCCCAGTAAGCTAATGGACTCTTGCCGATGAATTAACAAAATCACCCGACTTTTGCGTTGCTGCTGGAATTCCTGTAAAGCACGTAAGCGCCGATATTCTACTTGGCGTTTTTGCCAAAGGGGTTGCAAAGAAGTAAGAAGCAGGAAAATCCAAAATAAATCGCCAATACCAAAGCCCATAAATTTATTTATTGCTCAAAAATAACGGTTGCCGCCATTATTGTGACAATTTTTGGGCGATCGCAATTCTATCGGAAGGCTAGAAGAGGGGGAGTAGTGGGCATGGGGAAGATGGGGAAGTGTGGGGAGTGTGGGGAGAGAGGGGGGACGCGGGAGTCTGGGGAGTGTGGGGAGAGAGGGGGGAAAGATTTTTTCACCATCCTCCCACACCTCCCACACTTCCCACACCTCCCACACCTCCCTGCCTCAAGAGCCTCACTTCCCCCGTCGCCAAATTTTGATCGTATCGTCATCGCCGCCACTGACTAGGGTTTGTCCATCAGGACTGAAGGCGACACATCTAACATAGCTGGAATGCCCTGTTAGTGTGGTGACTTCTGTACCACTATGTAAATGCCACAGTTTGATAGTATTGTCCCAACTACCACTAGCAAGAAATTGCCTATCCCGGCTAAAGGCGATTGACCAAACTGAATCAGAATGACCAGTAAGGGTGCGAATTTCTCTGCCTGTGTTGATATGCCAAAGTTTAATTGTGTTATCGCCGCTACCACTAGCGATGATTTCTCCATCGTGACTGAAGGCGATACAGTTGACAAAAAAGGTATGTCCAACAAATGTGCGAATTTCTCTGCCTGTGTATACTTGCCACAGTTTGATGGTGCAGTCATTACTACCACTAGCGATGAGCTGTCTCTCCTGGTTGTTGGTTGTAGCTGTTCTAGGAGAGTAGGCGACTGATGAAACTGGGTCGCTATGACCTCTGAAAGTTTGGATTTCTACGCCAGTGTGTATCTGCCAGAGTTTAATTGTACAGTCAGCACCACCACTAAGGAGCAGTTTGCCATCTGGACTGAAGGCGACGGAATTTACCCAGTTGGTATGACCAATGAGAGTACGAATTTCTTTACCTGTGTTGATATCCCACAATTTAATCGTGTTGTCCCAACTACCGCTAGCCAAAATTCCTGAGTTGATATCTGTGAACCCTCCAGTTCTGCCAGACTCTCCTTGATAAGAAGAATTTAAAGAAATTGGGCTAAAGGCAAGGGAATGAACCATGCTGGAATGCCCGGAAAACCAACGACCCAGCTGACGCACTTGCTTGCCAGTACTTAGTTGCCAAAGTTTGATAGTTTTGTCGTTGCTGCCACTAGCAAGATATTGTCCATCTGGGCTAATGGCGATCGCATGAACCATACTAGAATGACCTTTAAGGGTCTGTATGCATTGCCAGTTCTGCCGATCTAGTATTACAACAGGCCCCGATGATTGGACAACGGGTCTTGCTGACTCTTGGTTGGGCTTCCTCGCTAAAGATAATGGTATTGTTGCTAAATCTTCTCTAAAATCGCTTTCAAGTAAATTCAACCACTCCTGCACGGACTGGGGACGATAAGTTGACTCCAAATCCATGCCGCACATAATAGCTTGATTTACTCTATTACTGATGTTGGGATTAAAGTATTGTGGTGGTTCTAAATTAACATTGTGACGGCGATCGTCTGCACTTGTTGGTACAACTCCTGTAAGCAAATTATACAAAGTCGCGGCTAGGGCATAAATATCAATATATTCTCCTCGTGGCGCTTCTAATTCATACTGTTCGGGTGGGGCAAAACCAGGAGTGCGATACACTGTATGCCTTTGAACTACATTGGGAATAAATTCTCTAGAAATGCCAAAGTCTATCAGCACTGCTTCTGATTTATCAATGCGAATCATGATGTTGCGCGGTTTGAGATCCCGATGCAACAGCCCTTTAGAATGAATCAGCGTTAAAGCGTCGCCAATTTGCCGGATATATAACAGTGCTTCTGTTTCTGATAGCAAACCTACCCGCTTTAAGCGTTGTCCTAAGTCTTCGCCTTGGATGTACTCCATTACCATACAAGGCGAATTTCCTTCATCAAAGACGTTTTCTATCTGTACTATATGAGGATGGTGACACACAGCCAGCCGAACGGCTTCATCACGGAAGTCTTGCCGTAATTTATTTCGGTGGAGTATCCAAGCGGGGTGATTCAGGATTTCTTCTTTGAGAGTTTTAATCACTCGCAGTTGATTTCTTTGATTTCTGGCAAGATAAGTGATGCCAATTCCACCTTCGCCTAGTTGGCTTTCAATAATGTAGCGCCCTCCGAATAAAGACTTTCCTGGATTCCACACCATTAGTAATATTTGACGTTTTCTGGTATTTATTTTGGCACGGTATCAGAACAGCCAACACGAATTTTTGGGAATTCTATTTGTATTGTTGTTGTAGCTTTCTGAAGTTAATTACTTAGATAACATTTTCATCACCTCAATAGTTACTATTAATTAATAGTATAAAGTTGGATATATCCTTATAGTTTTAGTTAAACTATGCCTTTACACCAAAATATGAAACTTGGTTGCTCATCTTATCAACTATGACTTTAGCGATATTTGTTCATAATAATTTGACTTGTAGGTAATCTAAAATTATGCTGAAGAATCTAAATCTGAAACAAAAGTTTACAATTCTGCTAGTAGTCATTTTGACATTTGGTCTGAGTTTAAGCGGATTTGCTCTTTCTTCTTTGCTGAGGGAGAATGCCAAACAAGATATTAGCTCAACAGCTCTGATGCTCATGCAAACAATGAGTTCTGTTCGTAAATACACCAATACTCAAGTTAATCCAGAGTTAGCTGATAAATTAGCAACGGAGTTTTTGCCGCAAAGCGTACCTGCATACTCAGCACGGGAGGTATTTGAAATTTTGCGGAAAACACCAGACTACCGTGACTTCTTCTATAAAGAAGCAACTCTCAACCCTACAAATCTTCGAGATAAAGCAGACGGTTTTGAGACAGAGATTGTAGAAAAGTTCAGAAATAAACCAGACTTAAAAGAAGTGAGTGGATTTCGCTCAATTCCTGGTGGAGATATCTTTTATATTGCTCGTCCGTTGCCAATTTCTGAAGAAAGCTGTTTGAAGTGTCACAGTGTACCTGAAGCTGCACCTCAAAGCATGATTACTCTTTATGGTACAGCCAATGGATTTGGCTGGAAACTGAATGAAATTGTTGGCGCTCAAATTATATCAGTACCAGCTAATAATGTTATCAATAAAGCTAATCAATCTTCTTTACTAATCGTTCTCATTGTATCAACGATTTTTATTGCAACTATTCTGTTAGTTAACTTTTTCTTAAATCGACAAGTTGTGATTCCTCTCAAACGCATGACTCGCATCGCGGAGGAAGTCAGTACGGGACATTTGGAAGTTGAATTTGAGCAGATGTCCAATGATGAGATTGGTAATCTAGCCAGAGCTTTTAAGCGGATGCAATTAAGCTTAGAAATGGCAATGAAACGAATCAAACGCACTCATGGAAGCACGGGAGATTAAGAAATGCCATAATTGAGAATTCAGAATTGTGAATTCTGAGTTCTCAATTCTAAATGCCTACGAAAATAAGCTTTTTTTAAATTCAAAAGCTGCTTGAAAGTTGGGAATTTCTGCGGCTATCAATTCTACAAAATGGTCGGGTGGAATGTAAGGATTTTGAGCCAATATTTCTTCTATAACTAGAGTTGCCATTGGCCCGATGTGGTAAGCTAACTCTTGCTGACAACGTTTAACAAATGCTGGATTAAGAGAAGCTTGTTGTTGTTCAATTTGCCCAATCTGTGGACTCATAGGTAAATCGGGCGAACTAAAGAGAGTTTCTCCCATTTGGTTGTATGAGTCGGAAATTGCCGACATGGCTTGATATTCAGGATTAAATACGGTGGGAGGCAAATCATTGGCCATCCCAGCAGATGTCATTACTTGTGGTTGTTCGAGAAGCACTAAATCTGCGATTACTTCTGTTGCTGTTTGGTATCGCTTGTTGGGTCTATCGGCTAACATGCGATCGAGTATTTGAGCGAAACCATCAGTAACATAGGCATAATAACGCCAGTTCCATTCTAAGGAATACTGATCCATTAATAAGGATGGATCTTTACCTGTGAGCAGTACAATAGCTGTTACTCCCAAAGCATAAATATCACTACAGGGAGAACATAAACCCAAACTAATCTGCTCGCGAGGGGCGTATCCTACTTTACCAACAAGGGACATTTTACCGACAAAAGTTACTTGGTTTGAAGTTTTGGTCTCGTTGATATCAGTAATTTGTTTGCCGACACCAAAATCAATTAGTACTGGCAAATCTTTGCCGTCTGGCAACATAATATTGTCGGGGGAAATATCTCGATGGATAATGTTATGCTGGTGGACATATTGCAATACAGGCAGTAGGTTTTTTAGCCACTGGATAACTTCCTGTTCATAAAAACTTCTTCCTTGGCGTTGAAGCTCTCCTAGCAGCCGAGAATATGTTTTACCATCGACATATTCTTGCACTAAAAACAGCCGGCCGTCTCCTTCAAAGCAAGCCAAAAACTTGGGAATTTGAGAATGTTGCAGTTGGTGAAGAATTTTAGCTTCTCTTTTAAATAAGTTACGATATTGTTCGAGTCCACTTTCGCCCGTACCAATAGGTGCAAACTCTTTGAGAACGCAAGCTTCATTAAAGCGACGGGTATCAAACGCCAAATAAGTTCGCCCCAATCCTCCTTGTCCCAAAAGTTTTTGGATAATATAGCGGTTATCAATTAGAGTTCCAGCGGCTATTTCTGGTCTTGTCAAAGGGGACTGTGACATCATCATCGCACTCCTAGCGATCTTAAATTAGTGATAAATTATTTAGTTGCTGAAAGTCAGAAACTCTAGCAGATAAAGGCTTATATCATCTATAAAATAGAGGTTAACACCACTGTCAATACTAGGAAATACACTTTTCTACAATATCTAAATGGTCTTGTGTGACCAAATTAGCAATTTTTTCTTGATTAGGTTTTAGTAATTTAGTAATACTTGATATTAAGTATAGCGAGAGGCAGGAGGTAAAACTATTACCATTCCTAACATTCGCGCTTGTGATTATGTCCTAACCTATGTGGTTACGGCTATATTTTAGCAGCCCGGATATGCCCCGTGTCTGCGGTAATATCTGCGAATGCTTTGGGCATCGCTTTTTGATTCGCTGTTTAACCTTATCTTAGCGTTAGTAGCCCGATCGCTACTTAGCCTGGAAACAGCTAGTTAGCATGACTTCATAGTTTTTCGGCAAAACTGAAGTTGCTATAGATTTATCAAACTCAAATATTATATGTATTTTAAGTACTCTATGTGCGATCGCTCTTAAAAATTAACTTTTGTGCAACCTAATGTTGCTACATCTAAATATATAAGCTTTCAGGATCGGCGACTATTCTTCTAAAATAGAAAATTATCCTCCTTAATAGAGTAATTTCTACTTTTATTGTTTATTCTCTGTGTTGTAAAACCTGGTTCTTAGTAATATAAGTTAATAAAAAAGAAAGAAAAAATATCCACAGTTACAATAATTAATCTATAGCAATCCTATTTCAGTTGTGAAAAATATCTGTTATGGCTGTTAACCGTTGACAGTCAACAGTCAACAAACCTTTATGCAATATTTCACTTTCTCATTTACGATCGCTATAGTTCATCAGGATTGACGCCCAATTGTCGCAAGCGTTCTGCTAGTTTTGCTGCTTTTCTTTTTGCTTGTTCGGCTTCTTGTCTAGCTTCTATGGCTGCTTCTGTAGGTTCAAGAATCAATTCTCCTGCTAAAGTGAACCATCTTAACCACAACCTTTCAATATCTCGAAACGAACCTTGCCATAAGCCCAAACTTAAATCAATCTCTGGCATTAGTATGCGTCCGTCTGTCAAATTCATCGGTTCGTAATGACCGCCTAGCAACTGAAATGCTTGCAGTTCATTTGTGTAACGACTGAAAACAATATAGTAAGGAATTCGCAAAATTCGTTCGTAAACTTCCCATTTGCTAGGAGGTTTATCTGTTTTATTTTGTTTAGTACCTAAATCTTCATCTTCTGTACCAGGGGATAGCAACTCCACAATTACAAAAGGATTTGCTGGTTCTTGCCAAGTTACATAACTTAAACGTAAATCCTCACCTTTGTATAGTTTTTGGACTCCGACTACACCAAACCAATCTGGACGTTTGTACCACAAAGGATGCTCGATAGTGTAGTACAAATTCAGGTCAGCGGCGCTGTAAACTAATTCGGGATTCCAGTTAATTGGTTGAAAAGTTAAGTATAAAAGTAAGGGTTGTAAAAAATGAAAGTCGTCTGGCAAACCTGGTTCCTCTGGGTTGTCGCTGGGTAAATCATACATTGTTGGTAGCGTTTCCCAAGGAGGAAGCGGGGGATCGGATTGGGGAATAAAGGAAGGAAAATAAGTCATAACTTGTTTTTAGAATTATTCTAAGTTTTGCTGCGATCGCTCAATCTAATTTAGTCATAAAACTGGTGTAGCGAGTGTGTTAAAAATCAAGCGATCGCATACACACAAGTGCTAGCGCACCGCACCGCTAATGGCAAATTTTGAGATTGCCGCTACTACTATTATCTCTAAATGTTCGGCTTCCTTTGGTCAAATGTCGCTGGACTCCAATGGTGAAACTTGCTCAAGGCTGGTAATTAGCGAAATATTACTTGTGTAAGGGACTACCAAATAAAAAAATATACAACTTTTCTTGTGGGGTGGGCGTCTCGCCCGCCCGTAGAAAAGGGCGGACAAGATGTCCACCCTACAAGACTAGATAATTTATTTCTTGGTAATCCCTAAAAGTATAAAAAAGTTTTTCTTAATTGCTGATAAATAACTATGACTGCCTAAATATTTTCGGGAATACTGAAATTTAGTAGCATTAAAGGTGTATGAAAAATGGCAGATAATAAAGTTAATGCAAAACTTTCTTCGGCAGACAGAGAAGCCGTGATGCAAGCTATAGTTACTATTCGCGAAAAGTTACCGTTTTTGATTGATTTGACAACCGAGGAGCGTAAAGCTTTACCCAAGCTGGGAGATAAGAGTCGGGCGTTTGTAAGTAAAGCATTGGAAATCGCCACACAAAACCCTGACTTCTTACCGCGTTCTTTTAACTTGAATGAAATGCGCCAAGATATTGAATTATTTGAAGCCCTGTATCCCATTATGCTGTCGTTGACGCAACTGCAAGAACTGGTGGATGATACATCTGTGGCTGTTGGTAGCGAAGCTTATGCGGCGGGTTTGATGGTATATAACTATGCCAAAGTCAGTGGTAAAGGCGCGGGTTTAGAGACAATGGTTGATGATTTAGGGCGAAGATTTGCGCGGAAAGCTAAAAAAGTGCAACCACAAAGTTGATAAGTCGAGAAATTAACTCGACGCTTCTAGATAAAAACATAAAACTTTTTGCTCTGAGCTTGGGTGTTTTTGTTTAAAGTGAGACACTCCGAGTTCAGAGCATTAATATTTTAGTATTAAGTGAGAACGTTTTCGTTGGAAACGAGAACATTTCTGTTTGAAGTGAGAATGTTTTGGGTTGAAACGAGAAATTTTCGGTTTGAAGTGAGAATGTTTTCGTTGGAAATGAGAACATTTCGGTTTGAAGTCAGAACGTTTTCGTTTAAAGTGAGAATGTTCTGGTTTGAAGTCAGAACGTTTTCGTTTCAAATTAAAAATTTGTGTTTGCTCAACAGCTTTGACACTTATCTTGAGTATTCTTGAATGATGAAAACTTGTCTGCTGGATTTAGGTTGATTCTGCTTTTTGACACGAATCAGGCGATTTTGCAGTGCGATCGCCCAAGTAAGACTTTGTGACTTAATATCTTGTAAGTAGGCGTGGAGAGTTTGAGTTTGTCCTAAATAGTCTCTATCAGTTTTGCAGATAATGATGCCGTTGTGAGCAATGCCGCTATTATGTAAGGCAATGAAGTCGTCACGGTTAAGAGTGATGACGATTCGCTGGTTTTGTGTGGCAAAAATTAGAACTTCCTCATCAGGGATACCTTGATTTGCTTGTCCTGCTTCGTAGGAAGTTAGGACATCATAGCCTAACTGGCGCAGTTCTCTGACTATATCCATTGGAAAATTCTCATTAGAGTAAAGCTTAACCATCATCATCCTCAGTGAACGTGATGATTGCTCGATCTAATTGTTCTTGGTGCTGTTCATAATAAATCCAGGCAGCTTTTAGATCGTCATGGGTTAGGGTAGGGTAGTTTCGCAGTAACTCTTCCTCATTTGCTCCCTGTTGGCGAAAAGCCACCAGCGTCCACACAGGGATGCGCGTGTTGCGAATGCGTGGCTGTCCACCGCAGACACCGACTGTCACTTGAATTGGCTGGCTGCTTAGTCGCTGTTGTAAAAAGATGCGCTCTTCTGGAGTGAGGGATTCGATGATTTGTACTAGTGAATCGACCAATTGCGTGTTCATTGACTACTTTATTTGCGACGATAACCAAAGGATATCAAAGCTAATTGAGGGGCGATCGCACCCAAGCCGGTAATTAGTGAGGTATCACTATATAGCAATCCTAAATTATTGGTGAATAACAAGATCCCCGACTTGTTTAACAAGTCGGGGATCTGAAGCCCTCTTTGTTTTTGAACAATTACAATCACAATCTGTCTAACTCACGCAAGTTTTTTAAATCGAGTTCAAAATCTTCTATGTCATAAGAATAAAGCGGAATTTTGCGTTCTTTGAGCAGCTGTCAAAACTGTACTTTATCCATTTGGGCTAACTTGCTGGCGTGTCCTACAGACAACTTACCAGACCCAAACAATAACAATGCAATTTCCTGTTTGAATTCGGCTGCGGTCATCCCACAGGCATTTAAGGTTTCATCGGATATAATGACGCTCATATATATTGATTGTGCGCTAGTTCTAATATTATTGTGACGCTGTTATTCTACAACTAGCTGGATCGCCATATTTTGATATTTCCGCTATTATCACTAGCAGCAAGGCAATTTGCATCGAGGGTAAAGGCAACAGATTTAACTGAGTCAAAATGACTGAGGGTGCAAATTTCTTTTCCTGTTGCGACTTCCCACAGTTTAATAGTCTTGTCTTCACTCCCACTAGCCAACAAAAGCCCATCACTACTGATGGCGACGGATTTAACCGACCTGGAATGACCAGTTAGGGTGCGAATTTCTGAGCCTGTTGCCAGATTCCACAGTTTGATAGTCTTGTCTTCACTCCCACTAGCCAACAAAAGCCCATCACTACTGATGGCGACGGATTTAACCGACCTGGAATGACCAGTTAGGGTGCGAATTTCTGAGCCTGTTGCCAGATTCCACAGTTTGATAGTCTTGTCTTCACTCCCACTAGCCAACAAAAGCCCATCACTACTGATGGCGACGGATTTAACCGACCTGG
>JAVRBO020000097.1:0-65985 GCA_034531195.2 Nostoc sp. ChiSLP01 | reverse complement strand
AGAAGGTCAAAGTTGAGCCTCAGAAGGTCAACGTCGAGCCTCAGAAGGTCAACGTTGAGCCTCAGAAGGTCAAAGTTGAGCCTCAGAAGGTCAAAGTTGAGCCTCAGAAGGTCAACGTCGAGCCTCAGAAGGTCAACGTCGAGCCTCAGAAGGTCAAATTTATCAAAATGAAGAAGCACTCATTAAATTCCAAACTCAAACTACTACTGCTAAGTTGCCTGATTGCCACTTTTATAATTGCTGCTAAACAGTTAAATATTCAAGGACTTTTACACACATTAGTCATTTGGGTTGAGGGTCTTGGCATCTTTGGCCCTATTGCTTACATATTAATTTACAACTTAGCAACATTATTGTTTATACCCGGTTCTCTATTAACTCTCAAAGGTGGTTGTTTGTTTGGAGTATTTTGGGGGTCAATATATGTACTAATCGCTGCCATAATTGGAGCTACCTTGGCTTTTCTGATTGGACGCCACTTTTCGCGCAATTGGGTTTGCCAACAAATGGACAAACATCCTAAATTTAAAGCGATTGATTTAGCAGTTGCGAAAGAGGGGTGGAAAATTGTGTTGCTAACTCGTCTATCTCCTGTCTTTCCCTTCAATTTATTGAATTATGCTTTTGGAGTTACACAGGTTTCTCTCAAAGATTATATATTAGGTTCTTTTGGCATTATTCCTGGCACTGTAATGTACGTTTACATTGGTTCTTTAGCTGGGAATCTTGCCGCGATTAATACATCTAGTCAACCAAGTACTCCAGAAAGTCAAATATGGGAATGGGTAATGCGAATAGTTGGGTTAATTGCTACCGTTGCTGTGACTGTTTATATTACAAAAATTGCTCAGAAAGCTTTAAATCAAAGTGTGGGAATGGCACAAAGAAATGATTTGGAGGAACGAGATTCATCGATAGAGTAATGATTGGGATGTTTTTTCACGCAGAGACAAGGGAGGCGCAGAGAGAATGAGGAGTTTTAGATTGATTGGATTAATATTGCTAGTAGTTGGCTTTGGGTTTTTGTTGAATACAGAGTTTGCTTTGGCACAAGAATCTGTAAAGACCAATTCTTTTAATCCCCAAGCTATTTTACGGGAGGCATTGCAATGGATCGATCGCCTTGGTAGTGTAGGAGCGATCGCTTTTATTGCACTTTACATTGTCGCCACCGTCGCTTTCTTCCCAGGTTCTATTCTCACTTTAGGTGCTGGCGTGATTTTTGGCGTAGTTTGGGGTTCTTTGTACGTGTTCGTTGGTGCAACCTTTGGCGCTACTGCTGCTTTCTTGGTTGGACGTTATTTAGCAAGAGACTGGGTTGCTCGTAAAATTGCAGACAATAAAAAATTTACCGCCATTGACAAAGCCGTTGGCACAGAAGGATTAAAAATCGTCCTGCTAACGCGACTCTCGCCAATATTTCCCTTCAATTTATTAAACTATGCTTTCGGCATCACAGGAGTTTCGCTGAAAGATTACTTTATCGGCTCTGTAGGCATGATTCCCGGAACTATTATGTATGTTTACATTGGTTCCCTTGCGGGTAATCTTGCCACAATTGGTACTCAGGCTCAACCCACTAACCCTACTTTACAATGGGTAATTCGGATTCTCGGTTTTGTTGCCACAGCAGCCGTTACAATTTATGTCACCCGCATTGCCCGCAAAGCATTAGAAGATGAGATCTTATAGCTTCTGCCCCTCCTTCCCTCACTAAACCATTTTCTTTAGTAAAACTCTGCGTTCCTCTGCGCTTACTTAGCGTCCCTTTGCGTTTAAAAACTCCTTCCTCTTTCAAAAACCAGATTATTTGTCAAATTTCAAACTGATAAAACAGCGCAAAGATGTAATTCTCATTAAATAACCATTAATAAATTTATCTTGACTTTGGTATTTTCACTTTTCAAATGAGGTATCAACAATGACCAGCTCAGAATTCGAGAGAGTCACAGTTCGCCCAATGGACGAGTTTAACCAAAAATTAATATCTTACGTCCATCCGCCAAATTGGGTGAATCCTCAACCCGCCGAGGTTTACGACTTGGTAGTAATTGGTGCTGGTACAGCCGGTTTGGTAGTAGCAGCAGGCGCAGCAGGTTTAGATTTAGGTTTAAAAGTAGCATTAATTGAAAAGCATCTCATGGGTGGAGATTGCTTAAATGTTGGTTGCGTACCATCTAAAACTGTGATTCGCTCTGCTCGTGTAGTTGGTGAAATTTGGAATGCTAAAAATTTAGGAGTTAATGTTTCCCAACACAATATTAATATTGATTTTCCCAAAGTCATGGCGAGGATGCGGCGAATCAGAGCTGATATCAGCCCTCATGACTCAGCAGAGCGATTTCAAAGTTTGGGGATCGATGTCTTCTTGGGTAGCGGTCGCTTTGCGAGTAAGAATACTGTGGAAGTTGGCGATAAAACTCTCCGCTTTAAAAAAGCTGTAATTGCAACTGGAGCAAGAGCCGCACAACCCGCGATTCCCGGACTCGAACAAGCAGGTTATCTCACCAATGAAACGGTTTTTTCTTTGATTCAACGACCGGAACGTTTGGCGGTAATTGGTGGCGGCCCCATTGGTTGCGAATTGGCGCAGGCTTTGAGGCGCTTGGGTTCTGAGGTGATACTTTTTCATAGCGGTTCGCAAATTCTCAATAAAGAAGATGCCGAGACCGCTAAAATTCTGCAAAGGGTTTTCATTAACGAAGGAATTCGCTTAGTTTTGAATGCCAAATTAGAAGAAGTGGTAACAGTTACCGAAGGTAAACGGCTTTACTTTTCCTCTAATGGTCATCGAGATTCTGTGACAGTAGATGAAATTTTAGTCGGTGCGGGGCGATCGCCAAATGTAGAAGGTTTAAATTTAGAAGCCGCAGGTGTAGAATACGACAAACGCCAAGGCGTGAAGGTAAATGATTATCTGCAAACAACCAATCCCAAAATCTACGCAGCTGGCGATATCTGCATGAAGTGGAAATTTACCCACGCTGCCGATGCAGCTGCGCGGATTGTCATTAAGAATACCCTATTTTCTCCCTTTGGCTTGGGACGTAGCAAACTTAGTAGCTTAGTAATGCCTTGGGTAACTTACACCGACCCAGAAATTGCCCACGTAGGAATGTACGAACGCCAAGCGCAGGAATTAGGCATTGAGGTGACGACCATTACCATTCCTTTTAGTAGTGTAGACCGAGCGATCGCTGATGGCGAAGAATTAGGATTTCTGAAAATCCACCACAAAAAAGGTGCCGATGAAATTCTCGGCGCAACCATTGTCGCCAGTCACGCCGGCGAAATCATTTCACAAGTAACCGCGGCAATTGTCAACAAAATCGGTTTGAGTAAGTTAAGCAGCGTGATTCATCCTTATCCCACTCAAGCCGAAGCAATTAAAAAAGCAGCTGACGCCTATCGTCGTACACTCCTGACATCAACTACTAAAAAATTGTTGGGAGCGATCGCAAAGTTATCTTGAATTGGGAATGGGGAAAGGGAAAGGGGTAAGGGGAAAAGGGGAAAGATTAAATTTATTCCTTTTCCCTTTAACCTTTAACCTTTTCCCGTGGCGAAGCCACCTCCCCCAGTCCCCACTCAAGTTATTTTAAACAGGTGTCCAGCTATCAATCTTACCTGAGATCAAGTCTGCGTAATACAACTTGCCATCATCTCCAGCCTGAACGCTCACAGGTGCTCCTAAATTGGAAGCAAACTGTGTAGTTGCAATAACTTTGTTCTGATTGTTCAATGTGAAAGCAGTGATAGTTCCATTGGTGGGATCGAAGCTCATTAAAGCATTGTCAAAGGCGCCACCGGTGTAAAAAGTGCCGACGCCGATAGAAGTAGAACCGCTTAAATGATCGCGGGCGTAAATTGGTGCTGTAACGGTTTCTCCACTAGCGTAGAACTCTTTGGCTATATCGAGATTAGCATAGGCGCTTTGTTTGATATTAATGAGATTGCCATTTGAATCAATACCACCCTCATAGAATGGCCAACCAAAGTTTTTGCCGGGGCCGCCAACATTGATCTCTTCCCACTTGTACCAACCCACATCGCCGATAAAAGGAACATTAGTTTGTTGATTGACGGTGAAGCGGAAGGGGTTACGCATACCTAAATCATAGACTTTGGAACGATTGCTATTGGGATCGCCGTTATAGAAAGGATTACTTGCTAAACCTTGACCAGTGATGGCGTTAATGTGCAGGATTTTACCAGATAAATTATCGATATCTTGGACGCGAGTTGCTCGGATGTCTGCTCGGTTGTAGGAAGTACCATCACCAAAGCTCACAAACAGAGTACCGTCGTTACCAAAGCGTACACTACCACCGGAGTGGGTTGAACTATCAGTTGCTACGAAATCCTGGACGTTTTTGATGTTGTTGGTTTTCAAAGCGTCCACATATTCCTGGGCGTTGGCAAACAATTTGCCAGTGGTTTTGTTTAAAATACCAGATGGTGCTTCATTCTTGGTTTCATCATTTGGATCGACGAATGTGCTGTCTTTATCTGGGCGACTGATGTAATCCCAAATGCTATTTTTGCCTACTAGTGTAACTGCACTGCCAGCGATCGCTGTTTTGTAACCAGTGTTGGGATCGGCTGTGACTCTAATTAGCCGTGCTGCACGGTTACCTCGCCTATCGGCATCGTCTAGGGTGCTATTGGGATTATTTTTGGGATCGGTTTTAGCAGTTTCTTTAGGATCGTAGGTAAACAGCAGGTAAACATAGTTGTTGCCATTGGGATTCTTGCCAAAATCTGGATGTACCGCCAAGCTTAACAAGCCGCGATCTGATATGTTATTTACCTGCGATGAAATATCAATAAATGCCTTTGATTCTAAGACACCCGTACTCGTGTTGAACACCTTCACTACCCCGTCTTTTTGGGCAACGAACATCAGCTTATCGTCAGCTGACCAGCCAAAGTCTATAGGTGTAGTCAACCCAGAAACTACAGTTTTTCTCTGGAAGTCACCTAAGTCATTATCGCGAATAGTTACTGTCGTCTGAGTAATAGGCAGCAACACGCCAACTGCATTACTAAACTTCAAAGTAAACGCTTCATCGCCTTCTGTCACAGAATCATCTTTCAGGGAAATGGAAATAGTCTTACTGGCTTCTCCGGCTGCAAAGTTCAAGGTTCCAGTTAGAGCCACATAGTCAGATCCAGCTTTAGCAGTTCCATCCGCAGTTGTATAGTTCACACTAGCAACTCCGGAAGCATTATTGCGTGTAACTGTTACTTGTGCAGTACTATCATTCTCCTTAACTACTGGCTGACTGAAAGTCAGACCTTGGCTATCATTATCTTTAATCGTGATTCCCAGAGTTCTTTGGATTCCCAGTCCTGCACCCTCTGGCTGATCGATAGCTACACTAAAATTCTCATCTGATTCTGCTAATGAATCATCAAAGATCGGAATGAGGATCTGTTTGCTATTTTCTCCTGGTGCAAAGGTGAGTGTCCCCCCTATTTCTTCGCCGCCCTTGGCGTAGTCATTCCCTACTGTTGCAGTACCAGCTAAGGTAGCATACTTAATTGTAGAAGTAACACTTAAATCACCAGTTCTCAGTACCGTAACCGCCACATTACCATCTCCTTCGTTCACACTGGTAGGAGATGTGCTTAAGGTGATAGTGGTTCCCAACGCTGGTGAATAGAGTTGAGACTGAGGAATAATTTCTTTAGTTTGAGAGCTACTCGACCAAGACAGTTGAGAAAGCGCAGAGTAAGTATTATCGAAGTACTCAAGTTTAATATCGTACTTTTGACCTGCAACCAAAGCAAGAGAACCAGTATGTTCTGTGCTTCCTTGATTGACAAACTTATCAATCAGCAGTTGATTATTTACCCACAGCCGCACGCCATCATCACTAGTGGTGTAGAAGTTGTAAGTCTCGCTGTACTTCGCTTCTACCTGACCTGTCCAACGCACCGAGAAGGTATCTGTACCGATGAGCGGATCTGGAGAACCACTGCCCCACTTAAAGTCCACCTTGCTATCTGTGCGAGATACCTTCAGGTTAGTAAGATCGGCGTTATCAAAGTATTCTCCTTTAAGTCCGTTGCCATTACCAACAGGTGTACTCGCCTGACTATAAAGTTGGGACTGAGGAATAATTTCTTTGGCTTGAGAGCTACTCGACCAAGACAGTTGAGAAAGCGCAGAGTAAGTATTATCGAAGTACTCAAGTTTAATATCGTACTTTTGACCTGCAACCAAAGCAAGAGAACCAGTATGTTCTGTGCTTCCTTGATTGACAAACTTATCAATCAGCAGTTGATTATTTACCCACAGCCGCACGCCATCATCACTAGTGGTGTAGAAATTGTAAGTCTCGCTGTACTTAGCTTCTACCTGACCTGTCCAACGCGCCGAGAAGGTGTCTGCACCGATGAGCGGATCTGGAGAACCACTGCCCCATTTAAAGTCCACCTTGCTATCTGTACGAGATACCTTCAGGTTAGTAAAATCGGCGTTGTCGAAATATTCTCCTTTGAGTCCGTTGCCATTACCGACAGCTGCTGCTGTACTCACCGGAGTATAAAGTTGGGACTGAGGAATAATTTCTTTGGCTTGAGAGTTGCTCGACCAAGACAGTTGAGAAACAGCAGAGTAAGTATTCTCGAAGTACTCAAGTTTAATATCGTACTTTTGACCTGCAACCAAAGCAAGAGAACCAGTATGTTCTGTGCTTCCTTGATTGACAAACTTATCAATCAGCAGTTGATTATTTACCCACAGCCGCACGCCATCATCAGTTTTGGTATAGAAGTTGTAAGTCTCACTGTACTTAGCTTCTACCTGACCTGTCCAACGCACCGAGAAGGTGTCTGCACCAATGAGCGCATCTGGTGAAGCATTACCCCACGAAAAGTTCACTGTGCTATCTGTGCGAGTTACCTTCAGGTTAGTAAAATCAGCGTTGTCAAAATATTCTCCTTTGAGTCCACTTCCTTGAGAAATGAGGTTACTAGACCCACCCAATATACTTGGTTGCGCTTGGTCGAGCGCTGCTAGAGATGATTGACCACCAATTACTGGACTTGTAGATGTTGGGGAGAGTGAATTATTTTGATTCTGTAAATCGTCCATTGATATATGTGCCTCATAATAGAGCTAAAACTAATGCCATAATCAGTAGTTTGGGATTAGTTTTGAATCGAATGTTTTGAAGGAAAATGTGTAGCCACCCTAATGGAATTTACTTACTTCTTTATATATTAATCAATGCTGATACACATTTTCGCCATCTGTTCTTTTGACTATTGAATCCGATTATTTGCTGTGTATTTGTAACAAGTTAAAAATCAACCAACATAAAGTTACACATCTTCCTATATCTCCACTAAAAGCAACCAGATATATAGGAAGATATGTACTTCGGAAATACTAGAGACTAGTTATATGGCGTATGGGCCATGATTAAACTTTGTTTTCTAGAAATTTCAGATTTTATGATATGTGTCAATTCAGTTTGGTCAATTTATTTAAAAAATATAAATCGCCATGAACGAATGGTAATTTAACCTGATATCCAAATCACATGAAATTTTTAAGCAAATAAGTCAGTACTCCATGAAGTAAGTATATGCGTAAGTAGTGTTTTAATACCTCGCCTGTAATTATATGTATTTCTCAGTTCAATCAATTGAATATTTGACACTACATCACCGTATTATGTCTATCTCTTTTATGCAATTTTGTTTAAATATTCATATTAAATATGGATTTTTAAAGATACATCAAATTTTTTATGATTTTTAAATAAAAATTACGCATATATAGAATATTCTCATATTTTTTTGCCTGTAAATAATAGTTATATAAAAATTTCATAAAGAAATTTTGTATATTTAAAGATTTTAAAAAGTGTTATTTATCTAATACTTCATTTTGACTCTAAAACTAAATTTTTGTTACAAGAGTTAGTAAACTACTGATGTAACAGCGATCGCCCCATTGGCAGTTAAGTATAATTAGCTCAAGTTGGGAAAAATCAGAAGTTTGACGTTCTATATCCCCACTTTCCCCTAGACTAATGGCAGCAACCTTGTTCAAACTGGCTGAGGAAAGTGAACTTTGACTGAGACAAACAATTTAAACTCTACCTTCCAGAATGTCTCACGCAGGGAATTGCGGGATTTAGTGCGGACTCAGCTGCAAATGCTCCTAGAAGCAGGGGACTTGCAGGGAGCAAAAGCTATTCTCGTACCTGTGCAGCCTGCGGATATTGCCGAGGCAATTGAGGGTTTGCCAGAAGCGATGCACGCTTTGGCTTTTCGCTTGCTTTCTAAGGATGAAGCTATCGAGGTTTACGAGTATCTCGACTACACCGTTCAAGAACGGTTAATTGAGGAACTCAAAAGTCAGGAAGTCCGTGATATTGTAGACCAAATGTCGTCGGATGACCGGACGAGGTTATTTGATGAGTTACCGGCAAAAGTCGTTAATCGTCTCCTAGAACAACTAAGTCCAGCGGAACGCCAAGCGACAGCCCTATTACTGGGCTATGAGGCTGATACTGCTGGGCGAATCATGACTCTAGAGTTCATTTCGCTCAAAGAAAACTTGACAGTATCTCAAGCTCTAGAGCGAATTCGCAACTTAGCTAATGCCAGTGAGATGATTTATTATCTTTATGTCACCGATGCGGCGAGGCGGTTAACAGGAATTGTATCGTTGCGGGAATTAGTGACATCTCAGCCAGAGGAAATTATCGGCGAAATTCTGACGCGTGATGTGGTGTTTGTCCACACCGATACAGACCAAGAAGAAGTTGCCAGATTAATCCAAAGATATGATTTTTTGGCTGTGCCTGTGGTAGATCGAGAACAGCTTCTAGTAGGTATTGTTACTGTTGATGATGTGATTGATATTCTGCAACAAGAAACCACCGAAGATATCTATGCCTTGGGCGGTGGCGTGCAGTCTGGGGGCGACAACTATTTTCAGATGAATTTATTAGAAGTTGCTCGGAAGCGAGTTTTATGGTTATTGGTTTTGCTTTTAACCAATACCGTCACAGGAACGATTATTAAATCCCAAGAAGATATCTTAGCAAGAGTGGTAGCACTGACAGCATTTATCCCCTTACTTACTGGTACTGGTGGTAACGTAGGTGCCCAGTCTTCCACGGTGGTAATTCGCGGGATGAACACCGATGAAATTCGATCGCTTGGTTCATTGCAAGTAATTGGACGTGAAGCTATAGCTGGTGCTTTATTAGGAGGAATGCTAGGTACCATCGCTACTGTTTGGGCTTACTTTTTGCAAGGACGATTAGAAGTAGCGATCGCTGTAGGCACTAGTCTAGTAGCGATTTCTATTTTAGCTTCTGTCTCCGGTTCCGCACTGCCATTTCTATTTCGTTTTCTGCGTTTAGATCCGGCATTAATGTCAGCACCATTCATTACCACAGCAGTTGATGTACTCGGCGTTTTGATTTACTTCAATTTGGCACGGGTAATTTTAAAGTTATGAGTTATGAGTTATGAGTTATGAGTTGGGAGTTTGCAGTTGAAATTTTTTAATTCTTAACTCTTAACTCCTTATAGGGATCGGGATTTGAAATTTTTTAACTCCTAACTCCTAACTCCTAACTTTTCACTCCTAAATTTTATAATTCTGATGGCGTATCTGGAGCAACGATTTCGCCAGTACCCAATTGCAATATCAAGTCCTGCTCAGTAATCAGTTCGCTAAGTTCCTTTACTTGCAAATTCATTTCTTCACAGGCTTGCCTGAGTTCTCGCGCAAATGTGTTGAGATCTTCACCATAGCCACATTGATAAGCAGCAGTTTCAATTCCTTGCTTAGCATTTGCTCTAGCACAATCTACTAGTTCTCTACCATGCAATGTTTCGGGAGATGCCATAGAGATAGTTATTTTTTCTTAAACGTTTGCTACTGGGTATATTAGCAATTTTTAAACATCAAATCCTCTCCCCAATGGATGAAAATCAGGGAGAGATTTAAGAGTGATTATTTATTTGTCATTAGTCATTTGTCATCTTTTAAAAACTGACGATGGTCTTAAAAATCCCAAGACACTTTGACTTTTCTCTTTTGTGGTTCGCAAATGACTAATGACCAATGGCTAATTTTTTAATTTAGCCGTTGACAACATCTCCACCATTAACATGTAAGACTTGGCCAGACATATAAGAAGCGTCATCTGATGCTAAAAATACATAGCTAGGTGCAACTTCTTCTGGTTGTCCGGCTCGTTGCATTGGTACTT
Source organism: Nostoc sp. ChiSLP01 (assembly GCA_034531195.2). Classification (GTDB taxonomy): domain Bacteria; phylum Cyanobacteriota; class Cyanobacteriia; order Cyanobacteriales; family Nostocaceae; genus Nostoc. The sequence continues at coordinate 55,735 of JAVRBO020000097.1, read as the reverse complement.
GCTTGCCAAAAGTTTCAACTTTCTCTTCGGGAAAAGTTGAGGGGATTAAAGGTGTCCAAATAGGGCCTGGTGCGACAGCGTTAACACGAATCCCTTTCGATACTAAGCTTTGTGATAAGGAACGAGTAAAGGCAACGATCGCACCTTTTGTTGAAGAATAATCTAGTAGTTGCGGATTACCTTTATAAGCTGTCACTGATGTGGTATTGATGATAGAACTGCCTTCATTTAAATGCTTGAGTGCAGCTTTAGTCATGAAAAACATAGAGAATATATTAGTGCGGAAAGTTCGCTCTAATTGCTCTTTAGTGATTTCCTCAATACTTTGTTTGGGATGTTGTTCGGCAGCGTTATTGATCAGAATATCGAGTTTGCCAAATTCACCAATTGTTTGCTGTATGGCTTGCTGGCAAAAGTTTTCGTCGCCAATATCACCTGCTATAGTTACTGCACGCCGCCCTTGTTTTTCTACCAAATGTTTTGTTTCTTTGGCATCGTCGTGTTCGTTAAGATAAAGAATTGCTACGTCTGCACCTTCTTTAGCAAAAGCGATCGCTACAGCACGACCGATACCACTATCTGCACCCGTAATTAATGCTACTTTATTTTGTAACTTCCCACTACCTTGATACTGAGCATCATCAGCTTTGGGTTTTGGCGTCATTTCTGATTCTGTACCTGGTGGTTGTTGTTGCTGTGGCGGTTGTAGTTTTTGCTCTTTTGATTTGGGCATAAGTCTTGTTTTAGTAATTGAATATTTACTGGGAATTGGGCATGGGAAGTGTGGGAGGTGTGGGAGGTGTGGGAGGATGGTGAAGAAATCTTTCCCCCCTTTCTCCCCACACTCCCCACACTCCCCTATCTCTCTATCTCCTCATTCCCTATCCCTATTTCCAAAAGTAAACCTTGGATCGAATATTCAATCCAAGGTTTATTTTTTGCTTTGGCTCCCACTTGCCTTTGCAATTTTAGGCTTTTACACACCGAGTGCTTACCAAACGTACTTATTAATAATAATTGTACGCGGCTTGCCTTATTTCTCCTCACACCTGACACAGGTTATTCATCTGACCACGAAAAACAAGTACACAACTCTCATATGATGAAGGATTTGTACTTCTCATCTGTATAATAAGTAAACTATGTCTGTTCCAAGTCTTTATCGGTCTCTAGAGATAAAGTAACCTGAACTTTTCTCAACCTTAAGACATAAAATCAATTCAAACAATAATACAGCACATTCGATCTTAATGGGGTAGACAAGGGTAGGCAGGATGTAGAACCGACAATATTTACTTGCAAAGTGCTGTAATTACCAAATTTATCTATAACTATAGGGTTTGGGTTTGATTTTTGAAATTATTTGCTTAGAGAGGCAACAGCCCAGGCACAAGTGTACTGATTTTTGAAAAAATCAAATATGAGTCCTATATCTTTGTAATATACAGCGAGAAATTTCAATATAAATTTTTACCTTAACATTCATCAGTGCCAAAATACGCACTATAATCCTTGCTATTTTCGTTAATATTAATCTAAGCTGGTATTTTCGCAAAACCTGATAGCATTTTTTGTCAAATTTCTCTGGTTTGCTGAAACTAATTTCTTGAGCTACTCAATTTTTGAACAAGAAAATTAATATTATTTAATTTTCTGCAAATGAGTGGCTTGGGATGTACCAGAACAGTAAAGTAGTTTTTGGATCGCGATAGGTAGAGATTATGGCAACAGTGGATGTTTCTGAATTACAGCAGATTGAAAAGTTTCGCCATCTGCAATCAACTCTGCGCGATCGCTGGAAAACTATCGAGCTATTTGATAATAGTGAAGCTGATATTGTAATTATTCCCTCTTTGAGTATTGACCAGCGCGAACTCCGCAAAATTCAGGGCTGCGAACATTATGAAGAAAGATTACTATTTTCCTTGATTAGGTTGCGGAATCCCCGTACTAGACTTATTTATGTCACATCAGTACCGCTGCATCCCAGTATCATTGATTATTATTTACAACTTTTGCCAGGAATCCCCTTTTCTCATGCTCGCAATCGCTTGCTGCTACTTTCTACTTACGATTCCTCCCTCAAACCCCTCAGCCAAAAGATTTTAGAACGTCCCCGGTTGCTAGAACGAATTCGTCAAGGGTTGAGGCTAGATAAATCATTTATGATCTGCTATAATTCGTCGGTTTTTGAAGGCGAATTATCTGTAAAATTGGGCGTACCACTGTACGCTGCTGCGCCAGATTTACAGATTTGGGGGACAAAAAGTGGTAGTCGGCAAATTTTTAGTGAAAGTGAAGTACCACATCCAGATGGTAGTGAAATAGTTTGGCATCACAGCGATTTAGCAGAAGCCGCTAGTGATTTGTGGGAACGCCAACCGACATTACAAAGAATGGTGGTGAAACTCAACGAAGGTATTTCTGGAGAAGGAAATGCGCTAGTAGATTTAAGACCGATTGAGAATGTCGCACCTGGTAAAAGTAGTCATGCTCAAAGGGTAGCAGCAATTAGCGATCGCTTTTCGACAATGCGCTTTCAAGCAAAACAAGAAACTTGGGAGAATTTTTCGGCAAGAATTCCAGAATTGGGGGCAATTGCGGAAGCATTTGTGGAAGGAGAAATTAAGCGTTCGCCCAGCGTTCAAGGAAGAATTACACCCGGTGGCGAAGTAGAAATTCTCTCCACCCACGACCAAATTCTCGGAGGCCCAGACGGTCAGATTTATCTTGGTTGTCGATTTCCCGCTGATGAAAGGTATCGGTTGCAATTACAGCAATTGGGACTGCAAGTAGGCAGAAAGCTAGCCGAGAAAGGTGCCCTAGAGCGATTTGGGGTAGATTTTATCGTAGTTGACAAAGGTAATGGAGAGTGGGATATTCAGGCGATCGAAATTAACCTGCGTAAAGGCGGCACAACTCATCCATTCATGACCTTGAAATTATTGACCAACGGTCGCTATGACCTTTCCACGGGCTTATTTTACAGCCAACAAGGTCGTCCCAAATACTACATTGCCACCGACAACCTCCAAAAAGACCGCTATCGGGGATTATTACCTAACGATTTGATGGATATCATCGCTGACTACAAACTGCACTTCGACAGCGGTACCGAGACGGGCACAGTCTTTCATCTTATGGGTTGTCTTTCCCAGTTTGGCAAGTTGGGATTAACCAGCATCGGTGATTCCCCCCAACAAGCACAAGATATTTATAACAAAGTCGTCAAAGTTCTAGATGAAGAAACCCGCAGTGAAAATCAGGTTTTGTCTGCGTTTTCAGATTACTCCTTTCCCGTGGCTTGGGATGAGTATTTAATTTAAATCAAATAAATATAAAAAATATCTTTGATAGAAACTCTTGGTTTACCTACGAGACGGCTTGTAGAGACGTTGCATTGCAACGTCTCTACATCTAACGCGATAGCGAAAAATCGTAGTTTGAGGGGTGAAACTACCTGAGCTTTAGGGTGGGGAAATTTGCGTCACCAAAAAAGAGTAGTTCATGATACCGTAATTTTGTCTGAATATAGAATTCTGTCTTCTTGTAAATGATGGAAGGTAGAAGGACAAGGTGACAACACAAATGCCCCAAGCCAGCGCTGATTAACTTCAAAGTCAAGACTTGTTGCCAACCCTCTTTTGCTCCTTGTCCGCAATTTACCTTGTTTGTCCATTCTCTTATTTACCCTTGTCTCTTTTTTGAAGAAAGTCGCTTATGGAAAAACCCACAACCAACGCATGAAAATATTTCTTTTACAGTCATCAGTTAAGAGTCAACAGTCAACGCTATTTTCAAGCTAGGAGTTTGCTGGAATGTCCACAACACCGAGTACTCGATTAATTTTGTCAACTTTACTTCCCCATTTGAAAGTAGCAGCAGCCTACGCCCGTTTTATGCAACCAAAAATTGCTGTACTTCCCATTAAAGAAAAAGAAGATAACTTTTTTGCGGCTGCACTTACTGATGCGGATATAGCGATTCAAAATCTAGTGGAAGTAGTATTGCTGGGCAGTTTTCCAGAGATTCGCTTTTTTGGTGAAGAGTATGAAAGTTCTAGAAACACGAAATATTTTCGTGGTACTGAACTTGGGCTTGAGGGTGATTATTTAGTCACACTAGACCCAATTGATGGCACAAAATTTTACATGGATGGACATTCTAATTATCAAATTATTCTCAGTATTTTAAATGCGGATGATTTTGAGGCAGTGTTGGCAATTTCTCCCGCCCAAAATGTTTTTTATTATGCTTTAAGGGGCGAAGGAGCCTTTAAAGGAACGCTGGAAATGAATTTAGAAGCCTGCGTTCCTTTGGAGATTACATCGCCCAAACCTGCTGTATTGTTAGGATGGGGAATGAATGCGATCGCGCCTCTATTAAAAGCTCGTTATCAAGTAATTGATATTGCCAATGATTATTCTAGTGATATTCAAATACCCAATCTTAATGGTATTCTCACTGGTGATTTGAGTGGAGCAGTAATCAGATCTGGCAAATTTATAGATGGTGCTGCCCTGGCTTTTTTGGTAAAAGAAGCCGGCTATGTTGTCACTACTCTTGATGGTTCGACTTTACCGCCACTGTATACCTGTAAAAACTATAGTCTCCCTGGATTGATCTTAGGTGCGTCAAAATCCGTTCATCAACATTTGCTGGAAGCAACCCAAGGCTTGGCTGTGTAAGGGAGGTGGGGAGAGGGGGGATGGGGGAGTGTGGGGAGTGTGGGGAGAGAGGGGGGAAAAATTTCTTTACTATCCTCCCACACCTCCCACACCTCCCACACCTCCCACACCTTTCACACCTCCCACACCTCCCACACCTCTCAATGCCCCAATCCCTATTGATTCACTGATGCCGCTAAAAATTCTTGAATATGGTTGACAAATTCTTCTATTTCTGAGATTAACTTAGCAGCGCCTTTATGCTCCTGCTGGAGAGCTTGTTGTTCTAGTTTGTCAATTACTAGGTAGATAGCTGTGGCTCCAATATTGCTAGTAGCACCTTTGAGATAATGAGCTTCTCGAACAATTTGTCCAAAATCATAAAGTGCGATCGCACTTTTGAGAATCTCTAAACGGGGTTTAATATCTTGAACGAAGATTTGTAAGAGATTTAATTCAAATTGTGTGTCATTATCCGATAACTGATGTAGGTGTTCCCAATTGATTGTTTGGTCAATTTGAGCGTTGTTGATAGGGGAAACTGTTTGTTCGCATTCAACTATCACCTGTTGTGAAAGGATGATGTCTGCCCAATGGTCTAGGACAGTCGCCAATTTTTCTTTCAAGACCGGCTTACTGAGATAATCATCCATTCCAGCATTTAAACACTTTTGTTTGTCTTCTTTCATGGCATTAGCTGTCATTGCAATTACCACAGGACGGCGACGACTAACAAAAGCACTCTCTTGCCAACGATGAATTTCTTTTGTAGTTTCTAAACCATCAAGAATAGGCATATGGCAATCCATTAAAATCAAGTCATAAGGAATTTTTTCTAATAACTGTAAAACTTCTTTTCCATTAGCAACAACATCAGCTTTATAGCCCAAAGTATGGAGTTGTTTCAGCGTCACTTTTTGATTGACTAAATTATCTTCAGCTAGTAAAATTTTTAATTTTGATTTATGAGAAGAATTCGGGTTTGGAGATTCGTAAATAGGGCAAGAGTTAGCAATATTTGAAGTGATTATATTTTGAACTTCTTCCCTAGTCCCTTGTTCTAGTTTTTCCTGAGTTTGTAAAATATTCATAATCATATCAAAAAGTCGAGATGCCTTAACTGGTTTGACTAAATAACCCACAAATCCGATTTTCAGGGCTTGCTGTACTTGATTCCGTTGATTAGTTGAGATGACGATAATTAAAGGTATGTCAGCAATTGTAGAATTGGCTTTAATGTGTTCTCCTAATTTAATGCCATCTGTTTCGGGCATTTGCATATCAATTAAGGCAAAATCGTAGGGATTTCCTTGCTCACAAGCTTCCTGAATAGCTTTGAGTCCTGCTGCTGCACTGTTGGCTCGATCTATTTGGATTCCCCAATTACTAGCTTGATGATGGATCGTTTTGCAATTAGTAAGGTTATCGTCTACTACTAAAGCGCGGCGATTAATTAAAATTGGGGATGATTTTAAAACAGGCTCAGGTTGCTTGGCGAAAGGTACTTCAAACCAAAACTTAGATCCTTTTCCAATTTGACTTTCCACCCCAATTATTCCTCCCATCAAAGTCACCAACTGTTTACAAATCGCTAACCCTAACCCGGTACCGCCATACTTGCGAGTGGTAGAAGCATCGACTTGGGTAAATGGCATAAACAGTCTGGGTTCATCTTCGGGACTAATACCAAGACCTGTGTCTGTAATGGCAAAGTAGATACTAACTGAAGTGGAAGAAAGGGAACGTAATTGTACTTCCACTACTACTTCGCCAGCACTGGTAAATTTGATTGCGTTGCTGATTAAATTCATAAGAACTTGCCGCAACCTTCCAGCATCTCCTTGGAGATAAATGGGAACGTTATGTTCAATCAAGGCGGCAATTTCTAATCCTTTATTATGGGCTGAGGGAGCCAATAATTCTAATACTTCTTCAACACAAGTAGATAGATTAAAATCTAGAGTCTCCAAAGCCATCTCTCCGACTTCCAATTTGGAGAGATCTAAAATTTCATTAATTAAAGTTAATAAAGCTTCTCCACTGATGCGAATCGTTTCAATAAAATCTCGCTGTTCTGGGTCTAAGGGAGTATCTAAAGCTAAACTAGTCATTCCCAATACTGCATTCATGGGAGTGCGAATTTCGTGACTCATATTCGCTAAAAAAGCACTTTTGGTTTGAGAAGCTAATTCAGCTTGGTAACGGGCAATTTCAAGTTCTTGTCGTTGACGAGTTTCTGCTTCTAATAGTTGGGCTTGGGCTATGGCTATACCTACTTGGTCGGCTATTTGCCGCAAAAGATGAGTTTCAAAGTTAGACCATTGATGAGAATAGTCACACTGATGAACTATGAGCAAACCGCGAAGTTCTTCTTTGACCAGAATCGGCACAACTAAATTGACTTTTACGCCAAATTGTTGCATTAATTCTAGATGTTTTTGTTCGAGTTCGAGGAGATCCAAATTAGCCAGCCCCACAACTCGTCCTTGACGGTATTGTTGGAGATAATACTGTTGTAAGTATTCGGCTTGGAAGTAGGGAGCGGTGGTGTTCTGCTCTTTAATAGCTGGTAAGCCAGAAACTACTGCTTCAATTACAGTGGTTGTAGACTCATCTGGCTGAAGTTGATAAATTAATACTCGGTCAGTTTGGAGGATTTTTTGCACCTCATTGACAGTAATTTCGAGAATTTCTTCGATTTGCAAAGACTGGCGAATTTTTAAGGTGATTTCTGTAAAAAGTTGCGATCGCAAGTTTTGGCGTTGTAATTCTTCTTCAGCCTGTTTGCGCTGGATAAATTGCCCCACTTGTTCGCCAATAAAATTCATGGTTTTTGCCAAGTCTTCGTCTGGTTGCTGGATTTGACGGTTAAAGCAGGTAATGACACCGAGAATTTTGCTATCAGTACGCAGGGGAAAACCAAAAGCGGCATGTAGGCCTAGTTGAGCCGCAATTTTGAAATTAGGAAAATTCAGATCTTTAACGATATCAGCAATCCAAACCGCTTCGGAACTCGCCCAAACACGGCCGGGTAGTCCGACTCCTGGCGCAAAAGTTGTTTGCTGCTTCCAGGCTACAAAGTCTTGTAACTCAAGGGATGGTTTATGCCAGACACCGAAAAAACGCAGCACATTTGCTTGCTGGTCTAGTATCCAAATTTCCCCCAAATCCCATCCTAAGCTTTCACAAATTCCTTGAAGAATTTGGGGCATAGCTTCGTTGATTGTAGTGGAATTTGCTAAAACATGGGTTGCAGCGTATTGTGCGCTCAGATGTTGTTCGGTTCGTTTGCGTTCTGTGATATCAATACCCGTACCAACAATGTATTCTACAGAACCGTCATAGTTTTTTAAGATAGTATTCGACCAGGCAATTAGCCTGCGGCTGCCATCCTTCATTACCCAATAATTTTCGTGTTCCTGGAAATTCTTACCAGCTTGCAGTTGTTCAAAAACTGCTTTGACTGACTCCACTTGTTCAGGAAGTAGAAACAAGTTCCAAAAATACCTACCTCTTACCTCGTCAAAGGAATAACCTGTTATTTGTTCGCAAACTTGATTAAAACGAACAATTTGCCCTTGGGAGTCGGTAACTATTACCAAAGCGCTAGCTGTATCAAGGATTGCTGAGATAAAGTTGCGTTCTTGGTTTAAGATTTCTTCTGTGCGTTTGCGCTCGCAAACCTCACGATAGATTAAATAGTAGACTACAGCCATAATGAAAAAACTTAGACAAATGGCGATCGCAATTGTCAAAGTTGTTTGGCGAGTCCAAGCTTTTGTAACTTGTGATAATTGCTGACGCCGCCCTTTTTCCTGGTTCTCTATCCCATGAACCGTTTTATGGATATCATTCATGAGATTTTGACCATCATTGGTCAGTAGTCCCTGCAACGCTGCTTGTAATCCCTGATTTTGGCGCAAACTGATAGTCTGTTTTAGTTGAGTAACTTTAGCTGCAACTAAAGATTCAAGCCTTGCAATCTGCTTTTGTTCCTTTGCTTGACCTGCGGTTAAATTCTTCAGTTTTGTTATTTCTATATCTACGTTAGCAAGTGCTTCTTGATACGCTTTTAAATAAATTTCTTTTTCAGTCAGGATGTAACCACGTTGTCCAGTCTCGGCGTCCTTTGTCTGCGACAGTAGTTTTTCTAAGCTGTTAATTTTTTTATTAATATTTTTTATGATGCTGCGGTTATTAGTAGATACTTTTGTATTTTGATAAGAAACTGCGCTAATCACAACTAAAATTGCCGATGCCAAAACAAAGCCCGCTGCAATTCTTTTGAAAAATTGTTTGCGTACTTTGTTTGATTGTTTGCCTTTATTAGCCACAAGTACTAAATTTGCCAAATTACGACGCAATTCCAGTTGCTTCATAACTTGACGACCCAAAGTTCGTAATGCTTCTATCTGCTCTGGAGTAAGTTTCCGCGGTACGTAGTCAATCACGCAAAGTGTTCCTAGTGCATATCCCTCAGCATTAGTTAGAGGTACACCAGCATAAAACCGGATTCTGGGGTTAGAAGTAACCAGTGGATTTGCAGCGAAACGTTCGTCATTTGTGGCATCAGGTACAACAAGAACATCAGGTTGTAGAATCGCATAGCCACAAAACGCCTGGTCTCGATGTGTTTCTGGCACATCCAAACCCACCTTAGCCTTGAACCACTGGCGGTTTATATCAATTAAGCTAATTAAGGCAATGGGAGTCTGACAAATATACGAGGCTAAACAAGTGAGATCGTCAAAGGCAGCTTCAGGTGGTGTATCGAGGATTTTATACTGCAAAAGCGTCTCGATTCTCTGTGCTTCGTTATCAGGTAATGGTGCTTTCATCCTTAAGCCTTATCTACGGGGGATTGGGAATGGGGCATGGGGCATCGGGCATTGGGCATTGGGCTTTGGGTATGGGGAAAGTGAAAGGGGTAAGGGGAAAAGGGGAAAGATTAAATTTATTCCTTTTCCCTTTAACCTTTAACCTTTTCCCCATACCCAATGCCCAACGCGATCGACAAACTTACTTTAATTAATGACAATACTTGAGTTAAAAGCGTTAGCGTAATTTCACTGAGTTCGACCCTAGTCAAGAATTGTCAAATGATTAAATCGCTGTTGTATTTTTTGTGTGCTGGTTTATTTGAAATCACTGGTGGCTACTTGATTTGGTTGTGGTTGCGTGAAGCTAAGCCGTTGTGGTGGGGGATATTAGGCTCAATTGCTTTAACTATCTATGGGGTTATTGCAACTTTTCAGCCAGCCAATTTTGGTAGAGTGTATGCGGCTTATGGCGGCGTTTTTATTGCAATGGCAATGCTTTGGGGTTGGAAGGTAGACAGGGTAATTCCAGACCGCTACGACCTAATTGGAGCTTGTTTAGCTTTGGTAAGCGTATTAATTATTATGTTTGTACCGCGTACTTAAGTAATATTACTTAATTATTGTTCGCCAAGCTCCTTGAAGTTGGGAACAGGGAAGAGGTTATTGATGTCAATTTAAGGTATAAGCTAGCCCTGGTGGCTTCTACAGACTTTTTTTTCTCTGCGTTGTCAAAGATGAAGTGATAACGAACCGCAAAGGAGCGACCGCCGTCGCTAAGGACACAAAGTCACAAAAGAAAGAAATTATAGAAATTACAGCAGTTTTCATGTATTTGAACCACATCTGTCGTAGGGGCACAGCATTGCTCATTGGTGTCAACTTAAGCTCAAACGCTTAGTTTTACCCCACCCCTTAATCCCCTCCCCGATGCTTTGGGGAGGGGAAGTTTTGCGTCAGCAAAGCTGGGGTGGGGTAGAGCGGATCTTCATGGAAAATGAGTAAATCCAAAATCGAGTTTTGACAAGGGTTTTACGTTAAGTTGACACGTATGAACAATGCTAAAGCCCCTACCGTGTGGTCTATTTACCTGAAAATAGCTGTAATAAGAGCAAGGGTTTCACGTTAAGTTAACACGTATGGGAAGAGGTGGGCCTTTAACAAGGTATTTGTATAAAGCTAAAGTCAAGCGGTATAAGTATAGGGTTTACCTGTTGCTGTTGCCCGTTCCCTCTTCCTCTTAATAGAATAAACTTGCAACAAGTCTTTCTCTTGTTTTATTCTATGACCCATAAATTTTATGATGATTCATTTTCAAAAGACAGTAACCCAGGCAAAATTGCAAAGGTTTTTTAGTAACTACGTACTTACAAGCAACTATACGGCTATATTATGTACGTGTTTGTGCATGAGATGGAAAAAATTGTATCATTCTGGATTTGTGCAAATTATTGGGTAAGGCTGGGAAAGATTCTCCAGGCTTACAAATTCTTGAAATCTTAATTAAACTCTCATAAACTCATCTAAATGATTATACTTTTGTCAACATTTCAAAAAAAGCAAAATAGAGTAGCTTTCAAGACAAAAAATAGTATCAAAATGTACTGAAAATATATTAATCTAATACAAATTTGTTGGTGGTAAGAAAATAAGTGTTCAAGAAAGTTGTCACGATTGGGGCTATGACCCTGGTAATTTTGGCACAACCGTTGATGGGCAATGCTCTTGCCCAAACATCAGCGGCCAGTCCTCCTGCTGCTGATACTGGAGATACAGCATTTATGTTGATTTCGGCAGCACTCGTGCTGCTAATGACACCAGGATTGGCGTTCTTTTATGGTGGATTTGTACGATCGCGTAACGTCCTAAATACATTGATGATGAGCTTTGTGTTAATGGCGATCGTCGGAGTTACCTGGATTTTGTGGGGTTATAGTCTGGCCTTTGCGCCAGGTTTGCCGTTCATCGGTGGATTGCAGTGGTTGGGGTTGAATGGTGTCGGTTTAGAGACAACCGATTATCTCAAAGGTTCAAATCCTGCGGAAATTGTTTCTTATGCAGCGACGATTCCCCACCAGGCATTCATGATTTATCAAGCTATGTTTGCCATTATCACCCCAGCCTTAATTTCTGGGGCGATCGCCGAACGGATGAGTTTCCGCGCCTATTCATTGTTTGTGTTGCTGTGGTCAACCTTTGTTTACGCTCCCCTAGCACACATGGTATGGGCCAAAGGTGGATTTTTAGGTTTAGCTGGTGGTTTGGGTGCCCTCGACTTTGCTGGTGGTACAGTAGTTCACATTAGTTCCGGGGTTTCTGCTTTAGTAGCAGCGATCGTCCTTGGGCCTCGGAAAACCCATCCCGACCGCCTTAGCCCGCCACACAACGTTCCGTTCATTTTACTGGGTGCTGGCTTGCTGTGGTTTGGCTGGTTCGGCTTCAACGCTGGAAGTGCCCTATCCGTTGCTAGCGGAACTTCGGGTACCTTAATCACAAATCTAGCAACAACAGCCTTCGTTGCTACTAATACATCTGCGGCGGCAGCGGCTTTAATGTGGCTAATTTTGGAAGCAGCTTTGCGGGGTAAACCAACCGCCGTGGGAGCCGCTACAGGAGCCGTTGCTGGCTTGGTGGGCATCACTCCCGCCGCGGGATTTGTGACACCGCTATCAGCGATTTTAATTGGTTTCATCACCGCCTTGGTTTGCTTCTATGCGATTAGTTTCAAACACAAGCTACTAATTGACGATGCCTTAGACACCTATCCCGTGCATGGCGTTGGTGGTACAGTGGGAGCAATTTTAACAGCCATATTTGCTACCACTCAAGTCAACGGAGGCGGTAAAGAGGGTGTGCTACGTGGTAATTTTGGTGAATTGGGAGTTGAACTAGTAGCAATTGTCGTTGCCTATGTAATAGCAGCTGCTGGTACCTGGATTATTCTCAAAATTATTGATGCAACAGTTGGGCTGCGAGTCAAAGAGGAAGAAGAATTGCAAGGTTTGGATATCAACGAACACGGCGAAGAAGGTTATAATTCTGAGTTTGGTGGCGATCGCCCCATTCAGTAATGAGTGGGGAGTTGGGAGTTAGGAGTTAGGAGTTAAGAATTAGGAGTTGGGAGTTAAGAGTTCTTCTCTTTGTCCCCGCGTCCCCGCGTCTCCCCATCTCCCCGTCTCCCCACCTCCCTATTCCCCATTTTCATCAAGTGTAATTTTTGAGTACTAGCGTTAAAATCTGATTCAAAATAATTGGTAAATTTCGCTAGTCGTGTCTACTTCTGCAAAAACCTTTCCTATCTGGGCATTTTTCTCGCTGTTAACCAACGGCGTACTATTGTTGGCGGTCGTTCTGCTAATTTGGCAACAGCAGAAATTGACCGCTTTTTTTGGGGGGATGATAACATCCCCAGAGCAAATCAACGTAAACAACTCGCGCCCAGTTGTTACACCTGATTTAGGCCGCCGTCACCAACTCACTTATCAACAGTGGGTAGATATTCTCAAACAAGAAGCAAAAGTAGCCGCCGATCGGCGTCCTGCGGACTTAACTATACTTGCGGGAGATTCTCTGAGTTTATGGTTTCCGACTGAGTTATTACCCGAAGGTAAAAATTGGCTCAATCAAGGAATTTCTGGCGAAACCAGCCGCGGACTTTTGAAAAGATTGAATATATTTGACCGCACCCAGCCAGAAGTGATTTTTGTGATGATTGGGATTAATGACCTGATTCGGGGGACGAGCGACGCGGTAATTTTAGATAATCACCAGCAAATTATGAGTTACCTCCGAAGAGTGCATCCCACAGCCGAAATTGTTGTCCAGTCGATTTTACCGCATGGTGGAGAACAAGCAACTTGGCAAGGACGAGATAAACTTTTGGCTATTACGAATAATCGCATTCGCCGATTAAATGAGCGGCTGCAACGCATATCTGCAAAAAAAGGTGTGAAATTTCTCGATTTATATCCCCTGTTTACCAACACCCAAGGTAATCTCCGCCAGGAATTTACTACTGATGGCTTACATCTAAATCGTGAAGGCTATATAGTTTGGCGTTCTGCATTGCAGATTTATAGCAATATCGAATTAAAACCTGAACTTCAACGTGTTTCAGGGAGTGATAAGAAGTAATATCTTTGAATGCAAGTCTGTATAAATCGCGTCTAGGCGCGAGAGAATAAAAAATAGTGGTTTAAGTAGACTAATCTTATGGATACAAAAGCTTTTAAGCGCACGCTCCAACATTCCGAAAATTACAATCGCAAAGGGTTTGGTCACCAAGCAGAAGTTACCAGCCAGTTGCAATCTGAATATCAAAGTAACTTGATTCAAGAAATTCGCGATCGCAATTACACCCTACAACGAGGCGATGTCACAATCAGACTAGCCCAAGCCTTTGGCTTTTGCTGGGGTGTAGAACGTGCTGTGGCTATGGCATACGAAACCCGTCAACACTTCCCCACAGAAAGCATCTGGATTACTAACGAGATTATTCACAACCCTTCTGTGAATCGGCGGATGCAGGAGATGGAAGTAAAATTTATCCCGGTGGAAGCTAATCAAAAAGACTTTTCTGTTGTTGATATCGGTGATGTCGTTATCTTACCTGCTTTTGGGGCTAGCGTTCAAGAAATGCAGATACTTCACGAAAAAGGCTGCAAAATTGTTGATACAACTTGTCCTTGGGTATCTAAAGTCTGGAATACAGTAGAAAAGCACAAAAAAGTTGATTATACTTCAATTATTCACGGTAAATATAAACACGAAGAAACTGTTGCAACGAGTTCCTTTGCTGGCAAGTATTTAATTGTGTTGAATTTGTCAGAAGCGGAATATGTCGCTAATTATATTATTAACGGTGGAAACCGTGAAGAATTCTTGAAAAAATTTGCCAAAGCTTGTTCGCCAGGATTTGACCCCGATCGCGATTTAGAAAGAGTTGGCATTGCTAACCAAACTACCATGCTTAAAGGCGAAACCGAGCAAATCGGTAAGCTTTTTGAGCGTACTATGTTGCAAAAGTATGGCCCTACCGAATTAAATCAGCATTTCCAAAGCTTCAACACTATTTGTGATGCCACCCAAGAAAGGCAAGACGCAATGTTAGAGATAGTGGAAGATAATTTAGATTTAATGGTCGTAATTGGTGGGTTTAATTCCTCAAATACTACTCAATTGCAACAAATTGCTATTGAGCGGGGAATTCCTTCTTATCACATTGATAGCGTTGAACGGATTCAATCATCAAACTCCATTGAACATCGGCAATTAAATGGGCAATTAACCGTTACAGAAAACTGGCTACCAGATGGAGAAATTGTTGTGGGAATTACATCTGGTGCATCCACCCCAGATAAGGTAGTAGAAGATGTAATTGAAAGGATTTTTGCATTGAAAGCAACAGCAACATTGGTTTAAATTCTAGGTGTGTATAGCATACTCAGAAAATCGATCCTCGACTTCTAAAAGAAGTCGGGGATCTGAGTAAATTTCTTAATAGTTCACTAACCCAAAAAATAAATCATCTCTGAGATATTGAGGCTCGTAAGTTATAACTCCCGGATTCTCCTGCTTCAAAAGTGTTAGCCAATAGATAATAGATACCATCTTCTGGTAAAGTGAGAGTCAATCGAGCATTAAAATCCTTTGGGGAAATGTCGTCGTTTTCTGCCACTAATCGTTTTTTACCGGGAAGCAGCAAATACAAATGAGAGTCTATTTGCTGACTATCCATCTCAATAGTTATCTGTTGACCTGCTTTACCTTCAAACACATAAGTGTGAAAATAGCTGTTGTTTGGTAAAGTGCGACCGCCATTTTTTAAACTTGCTTCCAAAACTTGACCATTCAAAGGTAAATCCGTCTCTTGAGTATTACGAGGTTGTTGACGCCCACTTGCTAATTGAGCATTACCTTGTTCAACAGCTACCAAAAAAGGCTGAATTAATTCAGTAGGAATTGCTAAACTAATACCAATAAATCTTTTAATTTCGGTATCATTCAAAATCGCACTATTCACACCAATTACTTGCCCATTAGAGTTGAGCAGTGGGCCTCCAGAATTGCCGGGATTTATAGCTGTATCATGTTGAATTAAGCCAGATTTTGGCTCAATGCGACTGATAATACCAGAGGTCAAAGTATTTTGTAATTCCAAACTCAGGGGAGTACCAATAGCATAGACAGATTGACCGACTCGTGCTGAACCGGGTGAAGCTAAACGCAGATACGGAAGATTTTTTTGATTGCGAATCTTGAGTGCAGCTAAATCTAAACCGTCAGGTGCAAAACCAACCACATCAGCTAAGACTTGTTTACCATCAGCTAATACTATTGCAACAGTTTTAGAACTATGTTGGATAACGTGAGCATTAGTTAAAACTAGACCATCTGCACTAACAATAAAACCACTGCCATGTCCGAAAGTAGTGGCGATCGCCACTACAGATTGACTAGCTTTTTCATATAGCTGAATCCGTTTTTGTTCTTCCAAATTATCTGCTATAATAACACTTGTATCTAGCAAATTTTTCTCATTTATCTGAGAGTTCTTAGCAATAGCAGGTAATTGAAAACTGAATAAACTACCAACAAAAATTACTGCGATCGTAGTTGTTAAAACTTTCCTATTCATTTTCCCACCATCCTTAAAAAATACAATAACATTGCAAACAATATAAATCCGCGTCAACTATACTTCTAATTTCTTCTTTGCGCCTTTGCGCCTTTGCGTGCGACATAAAACATTGAACTAATAAGCATCTTATTCTAATTCCCCAAACCACTCCGAATTTGAAAATAAATTCTCCAACATCAGATAAAAATCGAGGTTATATTCAAGAATTATTAACAGCTTATGCTGGTCGAGGTTCCTCAAAAAGTGAAATAGAAAAACAAATCATTTTTGATACTATTCACGACCACTATCAATTAGTATACGTAGGGTGGAAAAATCGGCGGCGGCAATATGGCTGTGTTTTGCATCTTGATATCAAAGATGGGAAGATTTGGATACAACACGATGGGACTGAGATTGGCATTGCTAATGATTTAGTAAAGTTAGGAGTACCAAAGGAAGATATTGTGTTGGCATTTCAGGAACCGTTGATAAGGCAATACACGGAATTTGCTGTGGGTTAAAATATGTTTATGATTTGTGAGAATTCGCGGTGTTTAAATCCCCGATTTCTTTGAGGAATGGGGGATCTTGTTTCTCACGAATGTTTTTGGATTTCAAACGTCTGGATCAATATTCGACGATGCCGTTTCCCGAAATCCCCCCATGCACGATACCCAGTATATCCACTCATGGTGCCCATGATTACAAACAGCAACACCAACCACATTGGATGCCTTCGACCATCACTTGTTCTGAAATCTTCCACAAGCTGCAATTGTTCAATTAGAGAAGCACCCATGATTTTTTCTCCCCACAACACTTGCAATTTTACCTGTTTTAGGGAATGAAACAGCCCTGCTTTTTAAGGGGGGTTAGGGGGGATCGATAAGTGCCTAAAATCACAGTCAAACACTTTTAAAAAAACCTCTAAGATAAGCTTAAATCTTTGAGCTAAGGGCTTTTGGGTGTCGGGTGTAAACAGATGCAGAAAAAGCAAAGCAAGTAAAATTCGCTGTTACAATAAAACTAGTCCACTAAATTAAGCAATACACACAGTTTATGATTACTCAAATGATGGTTCAACCCTCATTTTGGGTAGAGTCTGGAATCAAAATCAGTAAAGTTAGAAACCTACATTTGTTTAAATTTACTGATGAATTACAGTCTCGACTCGAAGAACTTTCTCTTAAGAGAAAAGCTGGATTTCTCACCTCAGAGGAAGAAGCTGAGTTGACAGGCATATTGGAACTTGACAGAATTTTTACCTTACTGAATGCCAGAATAATTGCTGAATCGTGACAGTTAATAGTACTATCAAAAAATTAGTCAGGGAAAGGGCAAAGTTTCTTTGTGAATACTGTCATTCATTAGAAGAAGCGAGTGCGGCTCAATTTTCTATTGACCATATCCTCCCACGCTCTGTTAATGGTTCAGATGAACCGGATAATTTAGCATTAGCTTGTCAACGTTGCAATGGATATCGCTATAACTTTACAACTGGCATTGATCGAGATACTGGAGAAATTATCCCATTGTTTCATCCTCGTAAGCAAAAGTGGTCAGATCATTTTATCTGGTCAGCAGATGGTTTAAAAATCATTGGCATTACTTCCATAGGAAAGGCTACTTGTAATCGTTTAGACTTCAATGATGAACGTCACAATGAAGGTTCTATCATTAAAGCACGTCGTCTTTGGATAAAGGGTGGTTGGCATCCACCAGATGAAGACCCTCGACAAAAAAGTGAGGTTTAAAGTTAAATTTGTTTGGCTAGAAACACAAACTACTCCTTTGTTCGCAATACTTGAATAGTAGGATGGGAAAGGAGTTTTTGCGCTTCTGCTATTAAGCGCGTCCCCCAAATATTTTTTTTGAGAACCTCGACATCAGCCCAGCTTTTATCTAAACGCAAAGCTGCTTGTGCCATATTTAATGCTTTTTCTTGCTCACCTTTGGCATATAAAGCAACTGCGATCGCCATTTGTGGTTCTGCTAGTTTACCATTAATTTGAACTGCTTTTTGCCACTGCTGTATTGCCCCTTCTACATCTCCTTTTTCGTATTTGATGTAGCCAATATTGATGATAGCTGCTGCTAATTTTTCCTCTTTTGTAAGCGTTTGATTGTAATCTGATAATGCGGCGTTATAATTTCCTTGTTTCTGGTAGACAACGCCGCGCGAAAAGTAGACGTTGGCATTATCAGGCTGAAGTTTAATTGATTGACTGTAATCTGTTATTGCTGCTTGATAATCTTTCAACCGCTGGTGGATATCTCCCCGCAGTAAATAGGCTATTGCATCGTTTGGCTGGAGTATTATTGCACGATCTAAATCTACTAGCGCCCTATGGTAATCTTTCAACCGATATTGAAGAATGCCTCGGATAGCGTAAGATAGTGCATCGTTTGGCTGAAGTTTAAGAAGTTGATCTAAATCTGCTAGGGCTGCTTGGTAATTTTTTAAATTCTGGTAGACACCACTTCGGACTGAGTAGGCTTGTGCTAAATCAGGCTGGAGTTGAATCGCTTCATTTCCATCCGCTAATGCTGCTTGATAATCTTTCAAATCCTTGTAGATAATGCTTCGGGATAAGTAAGCATTTGCATTCTTTGGCTCAAGTTTAATCCATTGATTTGCATCCCCTAATGCTGCTTGATAATCTTTCAAATCACTGTAGATATTACTTTGGGTAAAGTAGCCACTTCCATCATTTGGCTGAAGTTTAATCAATTGATTTGCATCTGCTAGTGCTGCTTGATAATCTTTCAAATCCTTGTAAATATTACTTCGGAATAAGTAGATCGAATAAGCTACCTCCAATCTAGGTTGGAGTTTAATAGCATGAGCTAAATCTGCTAGCGGTACAGCAAAATTGGTTAGTCAATGCTACATTTATTTTTGATAATACTCTTGTTTCTTTCAGCAAAGATGGCATTATAAATTTTTGGCAAGATGGGATTATGATTAAAACTATCTCACTTGAAAGCGATGCAATTACCAGCGCTAATATTAGTCCTAATGGTGAAAATATTGCTGTTGGAAATGAAGAGGTAAATATTGAACTATGGAAAATCGATGGCACTTTAATCAAAAAAATTGTTGGGTATGAAGGTTGGGTAACAAGCATTAATTTTAGTCATGATGGGGAAAATATTGCTTCTGGTAGTGATGACAAAACTGTTAAAAATTGGCAGCTAGATGGTACTCTAATTAGAACTTTTGCTGGGCATATAGGTAGGATAAATAGTGTTAATTTCAGCCGAGATGGTAAAATAATTGCTTCTGGTAGTAATGACCAAACTGTAAAAATTTGGAAGTCAGATGGTACTCTAATTAATACTCTAGTTGGACATGGCGATTCAGTAGCTAGTGTGACTTGGAGTCAAGATAACAACATCATTGCTTCTGGTAGTGAGGACGGAATTGTGAAACTCTGGAAGCTGAACGCAGATATGATGACTACATTAACTGGTCACAAACGCGGTATCACTAGCCTGAATTTTAGCTCTGATGGTAAAATCATTGCTTCTGGTGGTGATGATGGTACTGTGAAATTATGGCAACGAAATGGAACTTTAATTGCTAACCTCACAGGACATCAAGGTTGGGTAAATAGTATCAGTTTTAGTCCCGAAACTAATACTATTGCCGTTGGTACTGATAAAGGAACTGCTAAACTTTGGCAGCAGAATGCAACTCTAATTCATAGTTTAACTGGGCATGAAGTTGGGATAACAAGTGTTAGTTTCAGCCCAAACCGAGAAATAATTGCTTTTGGTACTGACCAAGGAACTATTAAACTCTGGAAGTGGGATGGAACTTTAATTAAAACTCTTACTGCCCATGCAAACAATTGGGTAACAAGCGTCAGTTTTAGCCACGACGGTAAAATTATTGCTTCTGGTGGTGATGATGGAATTATCAAACTTTGGCAATTAAATGGAACTTTAATTACTACCTTGACTGGACATAAAAAGGTTATTAATAGTATCAGTTTTAGTCCTGATGACAAAATTATAGCTTCAGGAAGCACAGATCAAACTATCAAACTTTGGCAGTTAAATGGAACTTTAATTACTACTACTACCTTGACTGGACATAGTGCTTCTGTAAACAGCGTCAATTTTAGTCATGATGGAGAAATTATAGCTTCTGGTAGTAATGACCAAACTATCAAACTTTGGAAAAAAGATGGAATTCCTATCACTACATTGTTTGGCCATAAAGGTTCAGTAACTAGCGTCAGTTTCAGCCCTGATGGTAAAATTATTGCCTCTGCTAGTAAGGATGGTAAAGTAATTTTGTGGAGTTTGCAATTAGATGATTTACTCCCACGAGGATGTCAATGGCTCCAAGATTATTTTTTCACTCATCCAGAAACTCATAATATTTTGCGTTCATGTAGTAAAAGTCATAGAATAATGTAAGTCTAAAAATTCATCAAAAACTCAAACAAATGGCTATCTACGAGCAAATTGGCAAAAGCTATGATTTGACCCGTCGTGCTGACCCTGAGATTGCTAATCGATTAGCTGTTCAACTTCAGATAAAATCAGATTCCTCATATCTAGATGTGGCGTGTGGCACTGGAAATTACACGCTGGCTTTAGCAAAACACGGTGGTATTTGGCATGGAATAGACCAATCAACAAAGATAATTGATGCTGCTAGAAATAAAAGTAATGCTTTAGCTTGGCAAGTTGGAGAAGTAGAGACGCTACCTTATGCCGATGGAAGTTTCTCTGGTATATTATGCACGCTAGCAATACATCATTTTGCGGCGCTAACTCCTGCTTTTAGAGAAATTTTTCGTGTCCTAAGGGCTGGTCGTTTCCTATTATTTACTGCGACGCCAGAGCAAATGAGTAAATATTGGTTAGTTGAATATTTTCCAGAAGCTATATATAAATGTGCTGAACAAATGCCAAGTTTAGAAAATGTAAAATATGCTCTCAATGAAGCAGGTTTTAATTCAGTTAATATCGAATCTTATTTTATTTCTGAAAACTTGCAAGACCTATTTTTGTATAGTGGAAAACATCGTCCAGAAATATATTTAGATGAAAATGTGCGTTCTGGAATTTCTACCTTTGCTTTGGTAGCTTCGGCGGAGGAAATCGCAGTTGGGTGTGAAAGGCTAGCAGCAGATATTCACACAGGACGCATCACAGAGGTTGTCAAAAAATATGAAAATAATCAAGGAGATTACTTGTTTGTAATTGCCGAAAAATATTAATCATGAATTAGCATGACAGAGAAATGGCTTTCGATCGTCGGTATTGGGGAAGATGGATTACAAGGATTAAGTGCGATCGCTCTTTCGGTCATCGAACAAGCTAAAGTAATTGTGGGAGGCGATCGCCATTTAGCAATGCTCCCTTGTGATGACCAACGTGAGAAAATAGTCTGGGCATCTCCTATCAGCATTTCTGTAGAGGAAATCATCAAGCGTCGCGGTGAGTCAATCTGCGTACTAGCAAGCGGCGATCCTATGTGTTATGGCATTGGTGTCACCTTAGGGTGTCGAATTCCCGTTTCAGAAATAACAATTATCCCCGCACCTTCAACCTTCAGCCTCGCCTGTGCCAGGGTGGGATGGTCTTTAACTGAAGTAGAAACCTTGAGTTTAAATGGTCGTCCATCCTCCTTGCTCCAATCTTACATTTATCCGAAAGCTAAACTGTTGATTTTGAGTCAAGGAAAGGACACGCCCGCCATTGTTGCCCAAATTTTGACAAATCGCGGCTATGGTGGCAGCAAAATCACCGTCTTGGAGCGTATGGGCGGCATTCATGAAAGAATTGTGGCAGGTACGGCTGCATCTTGGAATGAAACTGAAATTGCACCGTTGAATGCGATCGCAGTTGATTGTATTGCTGATGCTGGGGTTATCCCTTTACCAAGATTACCAGGATTGCCAGATAACGCCTACCACCACGATGGACAGTTAACCAAGCGTGAAGTTAGGGCGATCGCCTTAGCAGCTTTAGCGCCGACACCGGGACAATTATTATGGGATGTGGGGGCGGGTTGCGGTTCAATTTCTATTGAATGGATGCGAACTCATCCGCGGTGTCGGGCGGTGGCGATCGAACAAAATTCATCTAGACTACTATATATTGCTGATAATGCCGCTACTCTCGGTACTCCAAATCTGCAAATCGTTGAAGGTAAAGCCCCTGCTGCCTTAAAAGACTTACCTACACCAGATGCAATTTTTATTGGTGGTGGAGTGACAGCAACGGGACTTTTTGATGTTTGCTGGGAAGCACTAAGTCCAGGTGGACGTTTGGTGGCAAATGTGGTCACGGTAGAGGGCGAACAAACTTTATTTCAATGGCATCAACGAGTTGGTGGCGATTTAATTCGTATTGCCATCCAGCGGGCGGAACCTATTGGTAAATTTTTGGGCTGGCGAGGAATGGCGGGTGTTACGCAATGGGTAGTTGTCAAATGAAGGCAGGAGGCAGGGGGGCAGGGGGCAGGGGGCGTAGGTTGGGTTTCGCAGTCGCTCAAACCAATCTACTATTCTTCTTAACTGAAAATGTCTTGAATTTTGAATTTTGAATTTTGAATTGTTTATCTCCGCATCCTTGCAATCATCGTAAGAGGAAACAAGAAACGGGCAGCAGCGGATTTGTGCATAACGGCTCAACCTCAATTACTACAAACTCTCTTTACTACCTTCAGGAATTGAGGTTGAATTTATGCAGGATGGCAAATATAAATTCTCTATGTCTAGCATGAAGAAACTTTACGATTTATCGCTCTTTCATCACTCTGATAAAAGAAAAATCAGACCCAATTTTTAAACCTTATATTATTTCACAAAAATCTTGATACATATAGATATACTGTAGGGGCGCACAGCTAGCTGTGCATTGGTGTCAACTTAAGCTATAAGCTAGCCTTGGTGGCTTCTACAGACTTTTTTCTCTGGGTTGTGTCAAAGATGGAGTGATAACGAACCGCAAAGGACGCTAAGGACACAAAGTCAGAAATGAAAGAAGTTAATAAGAGCAAGAGTTTGACGTTAAGTTAACACGTATGACAGCTGTAAAGCCTCTACCAAGTATTTGTATCAAGTTTAAGCTTCATCTTTTTGCAACCACACTACATAGTGGATAAGCTGATGATTTGAATTGCTCAACACTAAACCAGCGATAATTGTATGCTTCTAACGGGATAGAAGCATTTTCGAGCAAAAGTAGAATCAAAAATCTATTTAGCTATATGTCGATAGCGAGCCTCTATTACGCAATAGATACCGTAAGCAATTAAACCCAAAGCCACCACACCTAAAATCCAGGGGCCAAAGGGTTGGTTTGCCAAAGCTGCCAATGCACCACCTAATCCCCTAGCTTGAGAAGCATCAAATTTAATTGCTGCCAGCATAATAAAAATGCCGATGAGACCAAAAACAATGCCACGGGCAGCAATCCCAAATCTACCCAGACGCATCGCCCAAATTTGCTCGCTCCGACTCATTTGATAAAGTTTAAAATGGCGGCGAAATTTACCTTTATATGCTTGATAAAGTAAAGAAATCCCAACACCAATAACTATCAAACCTAAAACGAATACTAACCATCTTCCAAAAGGTTTATTGAGAAAATATATCGTCCAATCTTTGACTGAATCGCTATTGCTACTACTTGAACCAATAATTAGTTTTATAGATGTCGCGGCTAAACTCAAATAAGCGATCGCACTAACAGCATAGCCTAGACGCTTGACAACTCGTTTACCATTCATCTGTTGACTGGAATGTTCGGGATCGAGAATAGTTTGCACAAAACGCCAAAGTGCATACCCAATCAGCCCAAGGGTAACGATACTGAGGAGAAATTTACCAAAAGGCTGGGTGACAATTGTTTCTAGCGCACCACTACTATCTGTAGTTTTGCCACCAGAACCAAATGCTGCCTGTGCTGCTAATAAACCCACGATAAAATAAACAAGGCCTTTTGCTGCATAGCCTAATCTTGCTAATTTCTCAACCCAAACATTAGAAGCCGCTTCTCTAACTGGCTGTTTAATGTTTTCAGGAACTGGATCGCGTAGTGCCATATTTTTATCTATTCAGGTTAGGATTAAATTTTTTGAGCATAACTGAAATTTCCTCCATTAAGAATCTAGAGATTATGGCAATCTTTTGCATCCTCCCAAGTAGATAAATATGCAATACCGCTAGTTAGTAAGACTTGTCCAATCTGATTTAATATTGCTAATAACTTGATAATTCTCTTTCAGCTTTAAACTAATAGCCAAAATTTACAGTGCTAACCTAATTTTTTTCTCTGCGTAAGGTTCTGTTAATAATATTAGTGCGGACTGTTTCATTAAGAATATTGGGCGTTGCTGAATTTGAATATGAAATTCAAAAATAAACTCTTCTCAACTCTTACTCTCTGCGACTCTGCGCCTCTGCGTGAGCTAAATTCATATTCTCAATCAGCAACGCCGAATATTGTATTTTACAAACAGGAACACTATGAATTAATCAAATTCAATTAGCTTTATTAAAAAAGCCCAAATTTGTTGTTTTTATGCAATTTACTGAGATTACGCAATTCGAGTTACCTGCTGATTCACACGGGGACGGCCAAAGCGCTCCCAAGCACTTCCCCCTCGCAGAAATAGTTCTAAGAAGCGTAATGGTGTTGACTCACCAACTGACCAACCGGAACTACCAGGGGCAAAAGCTAAAGTTCCTTCTGGCACCTTGAAGCTGCCATCAGAATACACTGCGTCACTGACTACATCTCCAATACGGATGACAATTTTACTTTGAGGCTGCAAGTTAAGCGTATGCGCCGGAATAGTGGTTTTGATGTTGCCATAGCCATCAATCCAAGCAATTCGATCTGGTGGAACATCTGGAATTTGCTCGTTGTTTAAGCGATCGCCCAAAAGGCTAAAATCTTCACCCATGATGGCCGCCGCAGCTACAGGAAACACATCCCGCGAGCGAAACTGCGAACCACCACGAGAAACGTTGACCGCTCGCAATTCCTGGGTATAGCCTTTGATAAACGAGAGAGTGTAGCCTGCAAACACACCCACTACTTTTACACCATTGGATAAAAGGGCATAGGTTAGTCCTTCTCCTTCATTGTCTCGACGGGCTTCGGGATCGTCCTGACGAGGCGCACAATTGTGATAAATCAGCCGTTCGCCTGGGCCTGGGTTAAGTCCCAATTGGGCTATCCAGAAACCTGTCGCTAAAGTACTGAATGGCGGAACCGAAAGTAAATGAATTTGGGCGTGGGGAAAAGCTAGGAGGAGGCGTTGCGTAACTTCAGTAAATGCTGGATCTCCTGTACCGTAGTCTGCAATAACGCAAATAAACATTTTGCCCCTCCTGTTAATGAGTAGTAAAGTAATTGCGAATCAATGCTCAGGCAGTAGTATTCAAATGCATTTGTTAAGTTGCCTCATCAGCAGTCTAAATGTAATTTCGACTCAAGAGCAAGATTTCTGCACTACATTGACCGCAAGTTTTTAGATTGACATCAAAGGGGACATGACGAAAGTCGTTGAGTTTGCGATCGCTTGGTCATCGCGCCAAAGAACTTGTTAACAGATTTGTTGGTTGTGTCTGTTCTGGTGGTCGAGCAATTTGAGCGATCGCATCTGAGGCAGTAATCAGCAAATTTTCTGCTTAAGATGCTTTTTTTAGGGATATTCAGGCTTTGTTTTTATCTATATTGAGCTGTTCGATAGCTTCGCTAACATCTGTGAGGGTGGTATAGTCCCTGTAAGGTATTTTCTTTAAAGCCCGGAGCACTTTCTCATCAAAGCCTTTTTCTTCGGCATTTTTAATCAAATCTTTCTTGCTGATTGGATATTCAACTTCATTCAAGCTTTTATTTAGCTGCGCCAAGTTTAGTATACTCATCATGCTGATTCTCCTTAATAGCCGAAGTTGTGTACTAATTCAGTAGATAAAAATCATCCAATTTTAAGTTGGAGATTTTAAATTACAGCGTATTTCAGGTTAATTCTGTATGTCATTTCTTTGCAATGTGCTGTAATTCCAGAGATGAATCTGCTTGTTTTTACCCTCAAGACACAATCGATTAGTTAGTCAATTCAAAAGGTTGATACTTGTTGTAATCAACTATACTTTCTGTTGTTAAACACTTTGCCCGCATCATACTAATGATAGATTTTGAGCCATCTAAATATAAGCTGTGGCTGCACGACAAGCATATTTTCATTCCGCTTCAGCGAGTAGACCATAGGATTTGCTTATAAGTTGAGAAAGGCGATCGCATTTTTAAGAAGAGATCGATTTTCACCATTATCATAGCGGTTCCTTGCAGCCTCTACATTTTTAAAATTAAATCTTGACCAATCACAAAAATTTTTCAGCACTTGATTCAAGGTTTTTCCTAAGGGAGTTAAGGAATACTCAACCATTGGTGGTATGATTGACCATTAGCAAGGCACAATTAAATTAGCTCGAAATTTACCACAACAAGAAATCGTACAAAACACACGTGCCCTTGCTCGTACTGCTAAAGAAACAGGTATGCCACTCGTTTTAACTAGTAGTATGGAGACTGAGTTTCAAGGTTTACTACTAGAAGATTTACAAACAATTGCGCCAGAAGAATACCGCAAAGAATCAAACGTCCCGGTGTTGTGGATTGCTGGGAATATGAGGACTACAAAAAAGCGATTGAGGCGACAGGAAAAAAGAACCTGATTATGGCATTTGCATTGTATATCCGGCAATCAGCGCTGTTGAAGATGGGTACAAAGTTCAAGTCGTAGTTGATGCAGGTGGTTCGCTGACAACACTTGCTGATGAAACTGCTTTGCGGAGGATGGAAAATCATGGGGTAACGCTCACTTCAACCGATCAACTTATGGCGGAGTTAGCAGTATCGTGGTCTCATGATTTTGGGAAAACAATCCAAACAATTACGTACCAAGAAATTCTTTCAAAGTTGGTCGAAAACTAGTTACAGTTGACAGTAACTCCAAAAAATAGGCGTTGCCGAATTTAATATTCAAATTCAAAAATCAACTCTTCTTAACTCTTCTCAACTCTTACTCTCTGTGACTCTGCGCCCTTGCGTGAGCTAAATTCATATTCAAATTCAGCAACGCCAAAAAAAATAACTTATCTAATTTCTAGTCCTGACGACTTAAGAGCGCTGTTTACTAATGCTCAGTTAATAAACATAAAAAAACCGGAGGAAATCCAAAGCAACCCCCGCTTTTATGAATCAAAGACATATTTTTATGATGGCACATTACATCCAACAATCCCTGCCCATAAGGAGTATATTTTACTCTCTCAAAAGTAAGAACTGAAATCTCTTAGTTACAAATACTCTACTATTATTCAACCAAAATATTTATAGAGAAATTTGGATTAAAAACCAATCAGGTAAAGTATTCATCTTCTAGAGTTGAAATTCAATTATTTTTAGTCAAATATTCCACAAATATCGAGTAAAATACTAAATTTTAAACACTAAGTAGATAAAGTAAAAATAAGTTTCTCGGCTCAAAAACTCCATTTGACTGTTAAAACTGCGATAGCGGGTAGTAGGTGTGGGAGACGGATACGCATCCATTCCTAAGTTTCGTGCCATTAATACGGCTCGCTTCATATGTAATGGATCGCTAACAATCAGAAACTTAGTCAATTGATGAGCATTTGCTACTTCCAAAGCATTTTTTAGATTCTGGTGAGTTGTGCGCGATTGAGTTTCGGTGAGAATATCAGCAGCTTTTACCTGTTGGGAGATCGCATAATTTTTTCCGACTATAGCTTCAGCTGGTTCGTGACTCTGGCCAACTCCGCCAGTAAACACGATGGTCTTAACAAATCCATTTTTATATAAGTTGATGGCGTGGTTAATTCGCTCTCTGAAAACAGGAGATGGTTCTTCTCCCCAAACTGCTGCTCCTAAAACAATTGCTGCATCGGCTTTGATATTATTACTACTGCTGCCATATAAATAAATACTTGAGGCTGTAGATGCGATCGCCACTAACAAGGCAGATATCAAAGCCACTGTAGCCAAAACTAACCATTTTTTGGGAATTTTGTAATTGAGCATAAGAAGTTGTACTCTTTTTCATGCCTAGTTCCAATTTAAAAACTTTACTTTACTAGAAACTGAGCAATTTTTTCCTTTGGCTCATCCTTACCAAACCTTTTATAAACAACGAATTTGAGGATATTGTGGGAAATATTGGAAATTTCAGCAAAAATTAACGAATATTCCTGTAAAACAACCTAGATTGCTCTGTCATTGCAATTTATACTCCCTAAGACATTGATAAACGTAGTTAGGTCGCGAAAAATACGTCAATCAAGGAAAATATTTCAGAGCTATCACTAGTATTAGATTAATAGGTAGTTATAATCCAAATGATTACAGCACACAAATAACTTGGTGTGCTTTGAGTAAAAGAGCGTGACAAGATCAGATAAAACCGAATTCCCCTCAGACTTGGGAGTTGGTTTACCAAAAAAAAGTATACACGATGACTTGAATGGTGTCGGCGGGCGCACGTTGACTCTGAAGTGGCATCTTGTATTACTCGTAGCAGGCACTTTACTGCCAGTTGTCTTTTTCGCTGTTGCTGTTGTATACAGACTCTCGCTCAACGAGCGTGCAGCATCAGAGCGCCGCTTGGTTCTAGCCGCACGCAATCTCACTCAAGATCTAGAGCGTGAAATCTCCACCACAACGAGGACTCTCCAAGCACTGGCAGCGTCTGAGCGCCTTGACAAAGGTGATTTCAAAGCCTTTTACAATGAGGCACGGCGCACAGTAGAAACGCAACCGACTTGGGTAAATGCGATCCTCTTAACACCAGACGGACAACAAATCCTGAACACCAATAATCCCTTTGGTGTTTCACTACCAAAAGCCAATGAACCTGAAAGTCTACGACGTGTTGTCCAAACACATCAACCGACAGTAGGCTATCTCGTTCCTGGAGGTTTGAAGCGGAAATTAGCATTCCCCATCCGCGTTCCAGTAATGCGCTCAAGTAAGCTACGGTATGTGCTAACCGCTGTTATCACTCCTGAAGGACTCGCTAGTATTATCAAGACACAAACACCTGTTGATGGGGAGTGGACGCGTACTATTCTTGACGGACACGGTGTGGTTGTGGCCCGGACTCGCAATCCTCATCGCTTTGTGGGGCTACCAGGTACTCCATCTTTTCTCAAACGAATTGCTCAGGCTACTGAGGGTGTCTACCAAGAAATCAATTTGGAGGGAGCGCCAGTCTACGTTGCCTTTAAGCGAGCCAATTTCTCTAACTGGACAACCGCTGTGGTCGTTCCTTTTGAGGTCATTGAAAGTCCGCCTCGCCGAGCGATGTGGCTCGTTGTTGTCTCTGGCTTGGCGTTGCTTGCAATCAGTGGCGCGGGCGCCATCGTCCTGTCGCGCTGGATTTCTCAGGGCATAGCCTCGGCTGCTTATGGCGCAGAAGCACTCGCCAAAGGTGAATATCCGCACATCAGTCCCTCACCTATTAAAGAAGTAGCGTTGTTAGGCGAAGCTTTAAAATTTTCGGCTGACCTTTTGCAAGAGCGCCAGCGAGAACGGGACGAACACTTAAAGCAGGTTGAAGCCGCGCGGTCTGAAGCAGAGGCGGCTAACCGTCTCAAGGACGAGTTCTTAATTATCGTTTCCCACGAACTCAAAACCCCTCTTAACGGCATTTTAGGGTGGGCCCAGTTGCTGCGTGGCGGGAAGCTTAACCAAGAAAAGACACAGCAGGCGATCGCTACCATCGAGCGCAACGCTAAAGCCCAGGCACAACTGGTAAATGACCTCCTCGATACATCGCGGATCGTAATTGGCAAACTCCGCCTCGAACCACAGCCGCTAAACTTAGCCACTTTAATTGTCAGTGCCATCGATTCGCTGCGCCACGCCGCCGAAGTTAAAGACATCGATTTACAGCTACAACTTGCCAATGTGGAACCTGTTTTAGGAGACCCCAATCGGCTTCAGCAGGTAGTATGGAACCTGCTGTCGAATGCTGTTAAATTTACGCCCCAAGGTGGGCGGGTTGAAGTGCAGCTTCAGCAAACTAACTCACTTGTCGAGGCGATGGTGCGGGACACTGGTATCGGTATCAAAGCAGAGTTTTTACCACACGTCTTTGAGCGCTTCCGCCAGGCCGACGGCTCAACTACAAGGGAGTTTGGCGGCTTGGGGCTAGGTCTGGCGATCGTCCGCCACTTAGTCGAGCTTCACGGTGGCACAGTGCAGGCATACAGTGAAGGTGAAGGCAAAGGAGCAACTTTCACTGTTAAACTTCCGGTGGCTGTTCGTCAGGAGAAGATTAGCGTCCTGTCAAAGACACCTGTAGATAGTACCTCTTGGCCGATAAAAAACCTCTACGGCCTTGAGGGAGTGCGAGTGCTTGTAGTTGACGACGAACCCGACGCTAGAGATATTGTCAGAGCTGTACTCACGCAGCAGGGAGCAGAAGTACAAGCCTGTACTTGTGCAGCAGAGGCATTGCAACAAGTGTTCTGCTGGAAACCCACTGTAATCCTTTGCGACATCGGTATGCCACAAGAGGATGGCTACGATTTTATCCGAAAAGTCAGGAAGTGGGAAATTGAAGTAGGCGGTCAGATTCCGGCAGTAGCGGTCACAGCCTTTGCAGGGGAAGAAGATCGGCTCAAGGCGATCGCCTCTGGCTATCAAACACATTTTCCCAAACCCATTGAACCAACACACTTGGTTGCTGTCGTCGCCAGCCTAGTGGAGAAAATTCAGCCGTAAACAGTAACTTTGCACACTCTACGAATCCTTCTCGTAGAGAAGGCGCCTTGGCGGTTCGATAATTCATCGATCGCTTGTTGAACTAAACTAAAATTCCGCCAATTAATAGATTGGTAGATTACAGTTAACAACGAAAGCTTACTTACTGGAAGTTATACATTGAATGGAAATATTTATTGGTCTTTGTTATGACCTAAAAGCAGACTACCTTAAAGCTGGTTTTAGTGCTGATGAAGTAATGGAATTTGACGATGAAGAAACTATCATTGGGCTAGAAAATGCACTATTTGAGTTAGGTCATCAAGCCGAACGTATTGGAAATGGTAGAGAACTTGCTCTCAGGTTAGCAAAAGGCGATCGCTGGAATCTGGTTTTTAATATTGCTGAGGGTTTGAAAGGTCGTTCTCGCGAAGCACAAGTTCCAGCAGTCTGTGAATTATTCGCTCAACCATACACCTTTTCCGATCCTCTTACCTGTGCCCTCACTTTAGATAAGGCACTAGCTAAAAGGATAATACGCGATCGCGGTTTGCCCACAGCCTCCTTTGAAGTAGTGAATTCCACCGCCCAAGCACAAGCCGTATCCCTACCTTTGCCATTGTTCCTCAAGCCTGTAGCGGAGGGAAGTTCTAAAGGAGTAACGGGGCGTTCCTTTGTTAAAGAACGCGAACAACTAGTAACGACATACGAATTATTACGCAAACAATTCCAGCAGCCCGTACTAGTGGAAACCTTTCTTCCCGGTCGAGAATTAACAGTGGGTATTATTGGTAACGGTAGTGACTCACGAGTAGTAGGTGTAATGGAAGTAATTTTTACAGATCAAGCAGAAACTTCTGCCTACACCACCCTCAACAAAGATGAATACTTGGAACGGGTATCTTATCGTTTGCTCGTCGATGCCGAACCGCTAGCAGCACAGGCAAGACAGCTGGCGCTGGATGTTTACCATACTCTTGATTGCCATGATGCCGCCCGCGTGGATATGCGCTGCGATGCTAATGGTGTGTTGCAGTTTCTGGAGATTAACCCATTGCCAGGACTTCACCATATCCGCTCAGACTTACCAATTATGGGACGTTTGGCTGGCGTGTCATACACAGAAATCATTGCCACAATAGTTGAGTCTGCTTGGCGAAGGTATGAATTGAGGGAGTAGTGTAGGGAGCAGGAAGCAGGGGGCAAGGGGACAAGGGGACAAGGGGACAATGGGGCAAGGAGAAGAACTGTTAACTCCTAACTCCTCGCTTAACAGTTAACAATCAACACTCCTGTTCTTGCTTTGTGCTGATATCAGTGGTCAAAAAATAAAAACGGCTGACTAAAAGTACTGCACCGATGAGCATTCCTAGTAATAAACCCAACCATAAACCTATGGCGCCCCAACCTAAATTAAATGCCATTAAGTAGCCGCCGCCTAGACCAACTCCCCAGTACGCAAACATCGTAATCAATGTTGGCGTGCGGGTATCTTTCAACCCAATTAAAGCACCAGCAGCGATCGCTTGAATAGAATAAAATATTTGAACTATTGCTGCTACAGCTAAAAAAGAAATTGCAGTCTGAACTATCTCGACATTCTCCAGATTATTGATGTCCAAATATATGCTCACAATGTTGTTGGGAAATAGCCAAAAAAGTGTTGCGACAATGCTCGTCAAAGCAGTAATAAGTGCTATACAAATAAATGCTGCTCTGTTTATACCTTTGAAATCGTTTTGTCCTTTCAATAGTCCTACTCTCATGGTGATGGCATAGGAAATACCTATAGACACAGTTTCGACAAAACTTTCTGTCTCCATAGCAATTTCATGAGCTGCTAATTTATCTGTGCCAAACCACCCCATGAGTACAGCGATCGCAGTGAATACTCCAACTTCTGCTCCATACTGCAAACCCAAGTACCAGCCTGTTTGGAAGATATCTACAAATATCTCTTTATCAAACTCAAACAGAGCCGAATTAAGCTGATAATCTTGAAAGTACTTATCTAAACATATCCAAGTAGCGGCGGCGATGAAATTCAGCCAAAAAATGAGTGTGCTTGCCCAACCAATACCAGCTAAACCAAGGGCTGGTAAACCAAATTTACCGAACATGAATATATAATTAGCAGCTGCATTCAATAATAACCCTACCACTGTAATTACTGTTAGGAATTGGGGGCGATTCAGGGCAGAGCTAACTTCTTTTAAGATACAGAAACCGAGTGCAGCAGGAAAACCCCAAACAATAGATTGTAAATATGTTTTAGCTAATAATACGTTGCTTTCTTCTTGACCAGTTAGCATCAGTATAAAATCAAAGTGCCAAATCATAAACATTACAGGGAAACATATAATTGCAGCTAACCAAATTCCCTGACTCGTAGCACAGCTAATTTTATCTATTTTTCCTGCACCAAAAGCATTTGCAACAGTCGCGCCTACTGTTGAGAGAGTAGAACGACAAATGGAGGCTAGGGTAGAGAAGGTAACTGCACCTAAAGCACCAGCCGCTAAAGCTTGACTGTTAAGTAAGCCCATCATCACCCCATCTAGTAAAGGAATTCCTGCTTCCAAGATTTGAGTGATTACTAAAGGAACTGCTAATTGCAAGCAGGCTTGGATTTCTAGTATGAACTCTGATTTAAGTTCTTTTGAAGTTAACTCCATTCCGGTATAAACACTAAGTAGGGCTATAAAAAGTTTACCTTAATATGTTAAGAAAAGTTAAGCTAAACAACCGAAATAAATTTTATAGCAGGCAACAGGTAATAGGCAATAGGTAAAGAAAGCCTCTGGATGTAAGGGTTTTGGGAGTATTTAAACAAAATTAATTACATGCACCATTTGTCTGTTCCCTGTTTCCTTATGAAGATCCGTAAAGATACATTAAATAAAATTGCCAAATCAGATAATTTATACTTACGTCGATAGCGGCGTAATTAGAGAAATTGTACGATCGACTCAAACAGTATTTAGGGGAGAGGGGTGAGATGAGCGATCGCAAAATTGGCCGCCAAAAAACAGCTACATCAACTTCTGCAAATCCGTCGCTTGTCTCACCAGGTATTCCAACATTGGCTAACCCAACGCGCGGTTTTGGCTCCCAAATAAACACTGCTCCATCAGAAAAAGTAAATGAGGTAGTAACCGACTCGGAACAGACAGAATCTGCGGACGAACAATTATTAGAAGCAGAATCTAGCAAACAAAAACTCCCTAGTCATGACATTAGTCGCATATCGCTGCGATCGCAAACACGATTCAGCCAAGGCGCGAGCAATATGCCAGAGAATGCAGTCGTCCAAGGCTATGGCATGGAAGATACATCCTACGGAGTAGAAGTTGCATCTCCTAGTGGCGGACAACATCTACCAGAGCCTGTACAACAAAAGATGCAGATGTCTTTAGGCACGGATTTTTCAGATGTCCGAATTCATACGGATGGACAGGCAGAAAAACTTGGGTCTCAGGCTTTTGCCTCTGGTAATAATTTACATTTTGCTCAAGGCAAGTACGACCCTAACAGCGAATCTGGTCAAGCTTTAATTGGACATGAATTAACCCATGTAGTTCAACAGCGCCAAGGGCGAGTGAATGCACCAAACCAGTCTGGAGCGGGAAATGCCACAGTTGTACAAGACGAGGCTTTGGAGGCAGAAGCTGATAAACTGGGCGATCGCGCAGCAGGTAATTCTGATGCAGACAAAGAGCAATCTATTCAAGCCAAGAAACAAGGAGAAACTCCGGGCAACTCAATCCAGCAAAAGCCGATTGTACAAAATGTTCCACTTATCGGTGGTGTAGTTGCTTGGGGTTCGACTTTGACATCACAAGCAGCCGCAGAAGCAGCAACCGTAGCAGCAGCAGTGGTTCAAGCTGGTCAAGCTGCTGCACAGGCTGGAGGTGCGATCGCTCCCGGACAAAGCGGCGTACAAAGCGTTCAGCTAGATAACGGATATATGTCACCTGTAGATAAACAAAAACTACAGTTGATTGTCCAGTATAGAATCATTAACGCCTATGTCGAACAGTGGAAACGACAGCATCCTGATGTACCTCTAGCCCCAGGAACTTCAGGAACCACCCCAGCAACTCCAGGAACTACCCCAGCCCCAACAACTCCGGGAACTACCCCAGCCCCAGCAACTCCGGGAACCACCCCAGCCCCAGCAACTCCAGGAACCACCCCAGCCCCAGCAACTCCAGAAACATCGCCTAACGCCCCTGGCGGCACCATAGATGCAGCGATTTTGGATGCTGTAAAAGCAAAAGTTCAGTTAGAGATTGAAACACTATTCAATACAAACCAAAAAACACAAACGACTGTAGAGTTTATCTGGTCAGACAGTGGAGATCACACCGCAGATTTAGTTGGTACAGTTGGAGCGATTGAGTTTACCAATATGAGAGGAACTTTTATCAAAGAAACTCTGCAATTGAGTGCTGATGCGGCTCAAATTCCCAACTTAGCTCCGCCAAACAAGGGTCAAGAAATGGATGTGAGACAATTTAGAGGCGGAAGTATGCGTAAAGGTTCTTCAATGTCCATTGGCTACGGTGATGCCCTATCTATCAATTTGACAGGTAGCGGCCCGACAATAGACCATGCGGGGAACGACGGACATGGAATACACATTTACAGCACAGACTGGAATTGGGATGACAACACAACACAAGGCGATTTTCCTCTGAAAATTATCTCAGATGGAACACCTGTTTTTGATTCTCCAAAATGGAGAGGTACACCGGATGATTTTTCTTACCTCTAGGCTAGATTACCTTGCGAAAAAATCTCCTCAAAGATTTGGTTTGTTAGCTGGAATTCGATTGAGTGAAAATTCGACACTCAACAATTCTGTATAACTACAGTAGATCGGTCTCAAATCATTAAGTTGATGGCGATCGCAACAAAACAAATTGCTATGATGTGTCTAAAATAATATGCCCTAGCTCAGGTATTAATGGAGGAAGGGTAAGATGAGCGATATCTATCGACAAGCCGCTAAACGGCTGGGCACGCTGCAACACAAAAAATCAACCGCATCAGATTCGACGAATTCTTCCCTTGCCTCGCCAAATATTCCCACCCTGGCAAACCCAATACGTAGCTTTGGTTCGCAAATAAATACTGCGCCCGAAACACTAGCCGAGCGATCCGCCGATTTTGCACAAACCCAACCAGAACAAGACCAATTATTGCAAGCTAAACCAGAAGCCGTCAAACGATCGCCCCTGACTCACGACATTAGTCGAATATCCTTGCATCGTCCACAGGCAAAACTCACAGTTGGCGAACCAGATGACCAATACGAGCAGCAAGCCAATACAGTTGCCGACCGGGTTATGCGAATGGTTATACCTGAGCCAAAGAGCGATCGAGGTGGCATCGGTTTACAGGATGCACCCACTCAAGAAGAAGTACAAACCAAACCTTTAGCAGCTGCCATAACTCCCTTGCTGCAAAGGGAGGCAATGCCAGAAGAAGATGAAGAAGATGAGGAAGAGGAAGAATTGCAAACTAAACCTCTAAATACATCTATCCAAAGGAAGGCTTCAGAACAAGAGGCATCGCCACAACTCTCTACAGATGGAGGCTTCCAAGTTGGAGAAGACTTTGAAAGTCCGCTAAATAGTAGTGAAAGTGGAGGTAGTCCCTTATCGAATGAGGTGCGCTCCTTTATGGAACCCCGCTTTGGCACTGATTTCAGTCAAGTGCGGGTACATACAGGCAGCCAAGCAATTCAGATGAATCGGGATTTGAATGCCCAGGCATTTACCTACAAGCAAAACATTTTCTTTGGTGCAGGTAAATCACCAGGTAATGATGCCTTAACTGCTCATGAATTGACTCATGTAGTACAGCAAACAGGTGCAGCCCAGAGAAAATTAATTCAACGGGCAATTAACCCCACATACAACGTTACTAACGGCTTGTTTAAAGTGAATGCCACAACAGGGGGATCAAACTTACCCATCACGATTGGGTTTGAACCCTCAGTCACCGCTCCCTACTCCAACCAAATTGGACTGATTCAGATTGTGCGTCTGACAGATGCAGCAGGCGCAAATATCGAACCTCAGTCTTTACCTGCTGCTCGTGGTGCTAGTCTACGTACCACCGCTGATGCCACCACGGGAGTTGAGGGCGGATATTTCACTGATGTACTGCACAATGATGCACCTGCCCACGGCGGTGTAGGAACCGATGCCCCAGCCGGAAGTGCTTTGCCTGCCCAGTACCCCTTTGGCAACGGCCCAGCCCAACCTAATCCTGCTACTCCCGGACTTTCGCGACCTTCTTCCGGTGGCGCAGGCGGAGCCATTATCGGTTACAAACGCTCCAATGACCCCAGCGATATCAAAGCAGCAGAACTAACTGATGCACCTGGATACCCAACAGTCAACCCAGCTAACCCGGATCTTAACTTTGATTTTGAGACAGTTGCCAAGGGCGAAGACACCATGACCACTTATGGTTCCCTTCATTGGAACTTCCAGATCCGTTCTGGGGTGGTTCAGAATGAAAACGCATCAGTACAGGAAGGACAATCAGCCACTTTTGATGCGGCTTTGGAGAAACATCGAGATTTCTACGTACACGAGCCAGTCATTTTTTACTTTGATTTTGATAGCGATGTACTGAGCGCCACCGAAACAGCCAAGATTGATACATTCTTGGATTATCTGCGGCGATTCCCTGATGTCCAAGTCACTCCCGAAGGCTTCGCTGACAGGCGCGGTGGTGCTTCTCAGCACAACCTAGATTTATCTTTAAGCAGAGCCAACGCAGTCGCAGATGCTCTGCGTGCTAAGGGCGTACCTGAAGCTCAGATTAGTCCTGTGACTATCGGCTCTGGAGCAACTGAAGACTTCACTCCTGATGCCACTACGAACCAAGATGCAGAAGCAAATCGTCGCGGCAATCGTCGGGTGGTTTTGAGCTTTAAGCATGTGCCAGCAGCACCAGCCGCAGGAGGAGGAGGGGCGACACCGTGAAGTGGAGAATGGCAGGAATATTCGTGACAGTTTTGATACTGCTTATTGGAGGAAATTTGTACATGAATAATCAAGATGCTACCGCTACACCGATGGAGCAAATTAAGACACGGCTCTATTCTACAGACCAAGATACTAGCGGTTTGGCTTTGGCAGAACTAATCCGCTTAGGCAAAAAAGCTACTCCTGTTTTGTTGGAAGCCTTGACTTATTCCAACCCCCGCACCCGTCGTTTGGCGGCCGAGGGACTGGCGGAAATTGCCGACCCCAGCACTGCCGATGCCTTGTTTCAAGCCACCCATGACAGTAATCCAGAAGTGCGTGCCCGTGCTGCCACTGCTTTACATAAATTAGGCGATAAACGCTCATTGAAAGCTTTGGTCGCCACCCTTGATGATTATCCAGATATTCTGCACAATCCCTACACAGCTTCGATGTATCCTCTCATGCAAGGAGGCAAAGATGTTCTGCCTTTGGTAGTTCCTTTGCTGCAATCAGCCGATGATTTGACTCGCCAACGGGCTTTTTTGATTGTTAAGGCTGTAGTCACTAAGCTACCCCAGGGGCAGGACTGGAATCAGTTGTGGCAGAGTTTGGGAAGTTACGATCCCGCAGCACCACATCCAGAACGCGACAAAGCTGCCAAACAATGGGAGGCTTGGTTGACAAAAGTTTGAGATGCGTAGGTTTAAATAAAGAAGGAAGTTTAAGCAGGAGGATTGATGAGCGAGGGCATGAGGCTTGAGAAGCAGAAAACAGTAATATCAAGTTGGAGTAATCCATCACTAAACTCACCCGATATTCCAACGCTGGCGAATCCAGTACGTGGGTTTGGTTTGCAACCAGACGTAATTCAGAAGTCGTCAAATCTGCAACAAGCGCAGTCTCAAAGCGAACAATTCTTAGAGCAAGATGCTTCGATAAAAAAGCCTCTGGCACATGACATCAGTCGAATATCATTGCGTCAGCCAGAAAATTTCTACCAGCAAGAAGCCGATGGAATGGCACAAAGGGTGAATTTACCTTCCTCTGGGACACTTGCTCCTAACATCATTCAACGCAACTCAGACGCAGCCCAAAACTACACCCCTCCTGCCTCGAACGCAACGATGCCGAGCTTTCGCAACAACCATACGCCCAATAACTTCGATCTTAATACTGCACTGAACATTCATGCTATTCGTGGCAATATCCCCCGCAGCACGATTATATCTATGACAAACGACGAAGCACGGGAAGAAATTGAGGGATATTTGCTGGGACTGAGTGACAATGACAGTGATAACCTATTGAATTTGAATATAGGAAACTTTACATTTGTGACGGCTCAGCAGTATTCTTTCATTGAAACTAGTCTTGATTCCCAAGGTACGCCCCAGTTCGCCAGAGCAGAAGTCGGCAACGTCAGGATACGAACTCAATGGAACGATAATGCTGGATACTATCAAATTTACCACTGCGACGGAGCTGTGTAATATCAGCAGATACTCCGCGAAAAGGCGATCGCTCCAAGCACTAAAAAAGCACTACTTATAAGCCTTCAACAAAGCTCTTGACTTATTTTTGTCTAAGAGGTAGTTTATCAATATTGTTTTAAATACGGTAAATATATCAACATACAGTAGTTTAAAAAAAGAAGTCAGGAGTCAGGAATCAAAATTCAGTATGAATTACACTGCCAATAGCAGTGAGGTTCTAAATCTGTATTCTGCGTTCTCCTTTAAATAAATTATTTTGATTAAAGGTTAATATGTCTTGGTTTTTAATCAGGGTATTAATCTTTATAAGCTTTATATAGTAAGTATTTGAGCAGAAGTTAGTTTTAATTTTGATGTGTTTGATTGAGAGTAAATACCACCTAATGCAAGCGTTGTAAAAGCTTGTAGTAATTTTGCATGTTGTCGTTCAAAAGCGTAGGCGTAGCCCCACCGAGGGGGTAATTTTTAGCATGTCCAAGCCAGGGAAAAGTTTTTTAAGATTATTGTTCGCGACAGTAGTGGCGATCGCACTTTTATTCATCATTCCTCCCGCTGCCGCTACCGAAAATCCCTGTCCCCAGGGAATGGTAATGATTCCAGCAGGGATATTCACAATCGGGTCAGATAACTCTGGTTTTGTCGAAGAGCGATCGGCTTTTGATGTCACAGTTAGTTCCTTTTGTATCGATAAATATGAAGTGACAAATGCACAATTTACGGCATTTGTCAAAGCAACAGGGTATGTAACAGTTGCAGAACGGCCTTTATCCAAAGAAGAGTTTCCCGACTTACCAGACGAGCAAAGATTACCGGGTTCCTTGGTGTTTGAGATGGCAAAACCAGGAGCAAAGCAACTGAGTTGGTGGCATTGGAAGACTGGGGCGAATTGGCAACATCCCTTCGGCCCGGAAAGTGCAATTGCCGGAAAAGAAAACTACCCAGTTGTTCATATTGCCTATGAAGATGCCGCAGCTTACGCCCGATGGGCAGGAAAATCTTTAGCCAGCGAAGCTCAGTGGGAATACGCCGCCCGTGGTGGATTAGAGGGCGCAACTTATACATGGGGCGAACAATATTCTGAGAAAAAAGCTAACACCTGGCAAGGGATCTTTCCCTTTTTCAACACCAAAAGCGATGGTTACGTAGGTATCGCCCCGGTTGGCTCCTTTCCAGCCAACGGTTACGGCCTTTACGACATGGCAGGTAATGTCTGGGAATTGACTTCAGATTTGTTTGGCGTAGGGCATGACCACAAAAACCACAGTGTCGATCCCACAGGGCCAGAACTAAGCTTTGACCCCAACAAACCCACAGAAAACATCCTATACACCATCAAAGGAGGCTCTTATCTTTGTGCGCCTAACTATTGCAGCCGCTTCCGTCCGGCTGCACGAGAATCTCAAGCCCCCGACACCGGAACTACCCATATCGGATTTCGCTTAGTTAAGAGCTTGAATCAAATCCTACCAATTACCAATTAGTTTATGTTGCATTTACTTTGGCGATCGCTCATTGTATCTCTCGCCATCATCATACTCACGGTTAGTAGCCCTGCCCTTGCAGCCACATCCAAAGTTTTACCGATTCCCCAACCAGAATTTAAGGGCAAAATTGGCATCACTTACAAAGACTCAAAACCAGATTTCCCCCAACCAATAACCGCCCCAGCCAAAGCGCCCAACGTTCTACTAGTGATACTAGATGATGTTGGCTTTGGACAAGCCAGTACCTTTGGCGGCCCGGTGGAAACTCCTAACTTGACTCGGCTAGCCGAAACAGGATTGCGTTACAACCAATTCCACACTACAGCCCTTTGCTCGCCTACCAGAGCAGCACTGTTAACTGGACGCAATCACCATTCAGTGAATACAGGGGTAGTTGAGGAATTAGCCACAGGTTATCCTGGCTACACAACGATTTTGCCCAAGAGTGCCGCCACCGTTGCCGAAGTGCTGCGGCAAAATGGCTATAATACGGCTGCTTTCGGTAAATGGCACAACACACCAGACTTTGAAACCAGTGCCGCCGGGCCTTTCGAACGCTGGCCTACAGGATTAGGATTTGAGTACTTTTACGGCTTCCTTGGTGGTGATACTAATCAGTGGAGTCCGGCGTTGGTAGAAAATACTAAACGAGTTGAAAAGCCAGCAAATAACCCTGATTACCACCTGACACCTGATTTAGTAGACCATGCGATCGCCTGGATTCGCAACCAACAATCCATTGCTCCTGACAAACCCTTTTTCACCTATCTCGCCACCGGAGCCACCCATGCACCCCACCACGCCCCCAAAGCTTGGATTGACAAGTACAAAGGCAAATTTGACCAAGGGTGGGATAAATTGCGCGAAGAAATCTTTGCCCGCCAAAAACAACTGGGCGTGATTCCTGCCAGTGCCCAACTCACACCCCGCCCCCAAGAATTGCCAGCTTGGGATTCCCTTTCGGCAGAGCAAAAGAAACTCTCGGCTCACATGGCAGAAGTATTTGCCGGATTTCTCGCCCACACAGATTATGAAATCGGACGGTTAATTGATGCAGTTGACCAACTCGGCGAACTAGATAACACTTTGGTCATCTACATCGTAGGAGACAACGGTGCGAGTGCAGAAGGCGGTATAACAGGTACCGTCAACGAGTTGAAATTCTTTAACGGCGTACCCGAAAATCTACCACAACTGCTTGCTTCCTATGATGACTTGGGCAGCCCCAAGACATTCAACCATTTTCCTGCGGCTTGGGCATGGGGAGTTAGCACTCCCTTCCAATGGACAAAGCAAATCGCCTCTCACTTTGGTGGAACTCGCAACCCCTTGGTAATTTCTTGGGGCGAAGGCATTAAAGACCGAGGTGGAATCCGCAGCCAATTCCATCACGTAATTGATATTGCACCCACCATTTTAGAAGTAACCGGAATTGCTGCCCCCAAAGAAGTGAATGGGGTCAAGCAACAACCAATAGAAGGTACTAGCCTAGTTTATAGCTTCGATAATCCTGATGCTCCCTCCACCCGTGAAACCCAGTATTTCGAGATGTTGGGCAACCGAGCCATTTACGATCGCGGTTGGATAGCGGCGGCTCG
This sequence comes from Nostoc sp. ChiSLP01, assembly GCA_034531195.2. Lineage (GTDB taxonomy): Bacteria > Cyanobacteriota > Cyanobacteriia > Cyanobacteriales > Nostocaceae > Nostoc. Next base: position 13,299 of record JAVRBO020000097.1, on the reverse strand, counting down.
TCATGGTCGCTTGCCTTGGGAACGTACTGTAAAAGGTGACTTTGATACAGATAAGTGGGAACTGTACAACATTGCAGAAGATTTCAGCGAAGCCAACAACCTGGCCGAGGAAAATCCAGACAAGCTAGAAAAACTGCAAAAGCTCTTTCTCAAAGAAGCCCGTAACCATCAAGTCTTACCATTAGACGATCGCGTTCTAGATCGGTTTGATGTCAAAATTCGTCCCAGTCTCAACGCCGGACGCACAAACTTTACTTATTATCCTGGTGTATTTGGCATCCCAGAAGGTAGCGCCCCAAACTTGAAAAACAGATCCTTCAGCATCACAGCTAACGTAGAAATTCCCGAAACTGGGGCAGAAGGCATCCTCTTAACCCAAGGCGGACGTTTTGCTGGTTGGAGCTTTTTCGTTGAAGATGGCAAGCCTACATATATCTACAACTATGCAAATGCCGATCGCTACATCATTCAATCAAGAGAAAAACTGCCTCCGGGGAAATCGATATTACGGTTTGACTTTGATTATGACGGTGGAATAGGTGCAGGCGGAATCGGCAAATTATTCATCAACCAACAGCAGGTAGCCGAAGGTCGAATTGAAAAAACCATCGCTTATCGTTTAGCCCTAGACGAAACCTTTGATATCGGTAGAGACACGGGTACTCCCGTCGTTGACACCTACCAAGTACCCTTCGCCTTTACCGGCAACTTACAGCAAGTCAGTCTTGAGTTGAAGTAATGGGGAGATAGGGAAGTGTGGGGAGAGACGGGAGTGTGGGGGGAAAGATTTCTTCCCCATCCTCTCACACCTCCCACACCTCCCACACCTTTCAATGCCCCATGCCCAATGCCCATTAATTAAAAATCATGAATGAAATTTTGCCAGTAATCGACAAATTAGCACTTCTGACATTCATTGTTTTCACTATGTTGGGTGCGGGTTTACGCCTAACCGTACAGGAGATTTGGGAACCACTGCGTAACCGTCGTCTTGTTCTCTTGTCTCTGCTGACAAATTTTGTGTTGGTGCCGCTTTTTGTCTATCTGCTACTGCAAGTAGTACATCTAAGCGAACCCCTTAGAGATGGTTTACTGATTATGGCAGTAGCATCAGGGCCGCCGGCTTTGCCAAAACTCGCTCATATAGTCAAGGGCAATATTGCTTTTTCTGTCGGGTTAATGATGTTGCTGATGTTGGGCACAATTGTTTATATGCCGATTGTATTGCCATTAGTGGTAGAAGGGGTGCAAATCAACTCTTGCGAGATTGCGAAACCGTTGTTATTAATGATGGTTAGTCCATTGGTAATTGGACTATTTATTAAAGCTAAATTTAGTGCGATCGCTGCAAATCTTCAACCAATTTTGTTCAAATTATCTAATGCTGGATTGCTTTTAGGTCTAGTAGTTAGATTAGTAGTTCATACTAACGATATCATTGCCTTATTGAAAACAGGTGCAATCTTTGTTTGTGCTGTATTTATTCTCTTCTCTTTTAGCGTAGGTTATCTGTTAGGCGGCCCTGGTGTTGATACTCAAAGAGTGTTAGGAGTCGGAACGGCTCAACGCAATTTTGCCGCAGCATTATTAGTGGGTACAAGCAATTTTGAAGATCCCAGCGTGGTGAGCATTATTATGGTGACGAGTATATTAATGATGATTACAGTTCTTGTTCTTGGGCCGAGGTTTATAGAAATAGACCAACCAACAAATGCAGAGATAGAACAGCTAAAAGTTTAATACTTCCTTTTCTAACTTCTGAATTCTGACTCCTGAATTCTGAATTCTTCTCTATATTTACCACTGACCGGAATTATCTTCTTGTTGTAAACCAATTAATTGTCGGCGCTTCCAAGCATAATTAAGAATATTAATTCCTAATTCTTGAGCTGTACGAATAGTTAATCGGGGTAAAGCCAAGTCTCTATCCAGTCCCCAAGCACTTGCTAAATCACCAATTACTAAAATAATTCCTCCACCCATTAATAGTTTAATTTGTTGTTGATTAACCAATGGCAGCGCAGCAAATAAGAAAGGTTTTGTTCTTAAAGGATGACTCCGTTGCAATTCTTCTAAAGGTCTTAAAGGACTCTCTAATTGTTGTGCTAATGCTTGAGTACTTTCAATCAAAGCATTAGCATTTGTTGGTGAATCAACTAAAAGTACGCCACCTAAATTTAAGTAATTTCTGAGGGATTCAAATTCGAGACTATTTAAAGATATGGCTTGTCCGCCAGTGAGATAAAGTAGGTCATAATCTTGAATATTTTCTGATAAAGAAACCTGACCTGGTTCGTCAGCCCCTCGCAAATTGGGATATAAAGGTTCTACTGCTTGTAACAAGTATGAAAGGCTGAAAAAATTACGCGCACATTCTGGATCGCTATGATTTGCCTGTGCCATCGTTACAAGTGCTTGGGGACGCATTTGTGCTTGGCGGCGATAACGCAAATCAATGTTGTTATATCCAGGGAAAAAGGCATCCGCAGGTTGAGTAATATCAGTATGTCCTGGTTGCAAAAGGATGCGACATATTTCGATTTCTGAACTGATTGGTGTCGAGTTTCTTTGGTCAATTCGATACGTTTCTTGAACAATATCTCTTTGCTGTGCGCGTCGCAATTCATCGGGGTCTACATAGCTGACTACTAAGTAGACCATGATTGGTTCTGATGTTGCTACTTCTATATCAATGGGAAAGTCATAAGAGGTGGGTACAACAATTAAATTACCTGCTAAATCAATGGCGATACCGGGTTGAATTTGTACCCAGCGTCCATCTCGATATCTGGCTTCTACTTGGCTTGGTGCGGGAATATGTCGCACGCCTAAACCGCAGACAATTCCTGGTTGATTTAAACTTTGATATTGGGCATTTTGCCGCAAACGATGATAATCGTGGGCTGCTCGCCAGCGTTCGGCATTGATTAGTAATCCGTCTGTCGCTTGCAGGCGTTCAAAGGATTTAATTGGTGGGGGTGGAAAAGGGTGGGACATAAGTAATTAAAAATTCAAAATTCAAAATTAAGAAAAGATTATTTCATGAATTCGTAGCGAATTCTCTGCGTACCTTTGCGCTTACCTCTGTGCTCCTACCCTACGGGAAGGCGAAGCGCCTATGCGTTTAAATTTCAATCCTCAATTCGTCACTATTTTACCCAAAGCTGTACTAAGTTTTTAATTAGGAGGATTTTCGATAGTTAATTCATAGGTACAAAAAGCGGGTTTTTCTTGTTCAATTATTCTTTGAATCAGTTGTTCGTTAATGATGCCGCTAGAAATGTTAGAACGCAAACGAACTACAAAATGATATGGTTGTCCGCCTGCTAAAACTGCGCTTCCGAGTTGTGCGTCTCCGATAATGAAACTGGGGCCGAAAGGTTCTGTAATACTAATATGTTTATCTGCTTCATTTGGTAAATGTTCGTCTAGAGGTAAGCCTGTATAAAGATGTAAGTAAAGACGTAATCCTTTACGAGTTCCTCGCCAGCGATAAAGTTCTACTGCACGACGAATTAAACGGCGCTGTTGCTGGAGATCCCAGACTGAATCGACTTGCCAAGCAACCCAATGAGCCATAAAGGGTAGTAGTGCTTGCGGTGCTGTCAGGGGGTCGAGGTTTGCCCACATGACGTTATAACTATCAATTATTGGTTGAAAAGCTTGCTCAAATATTTTCATGAAGCGACCAATAAAGTCTACTTCACGATACAAAATTGGCAAGAATTCCATGTAGGCTGTGTAGGGACGGATGTATAAATCAAAATATTCGCTTCTGTGGATTTGTTCGTTGTCTGTACCTTGGTCGATGTGTAGAGTAACTAAGCTGCGAAAATTCAGAGTTAGTTTGTCTTTTTTTCCTGGGGCGATCGCTTCCCGATCTTCAAAAAATGTTTCAGGAATAGAAAAGTAGAGGACTACATCCATTTGTCCGCGAGGTGGAATCTCGCTACCTTCTGTGCCAATTTGACACCACTCACTCGGAAAGCTTCCCTCAACGCTGAAGTTTACCCGCAAAGGACGTGCTTGTAGGTTTTGCACTTGGACAACCATCTCACTGGGGTGTCCGGGATGCAAGAGTAAGCTACGTCCTGCTGCATCCGCGTTTTCCTCATTGGCAAAGGTCAAACCCCCTACAGGTAAAGCTTCGGGAATTTGCATTGGCGTTAATTGAATCCGTACAGCCGGACTAAAGCGACTTTGAACCATAGGATTGAAGATTGGATGGGGAGATGAGGGAGACACGGGGACAGGGGGACGCGGGGACGCGGAGATGAGGGAGACGCGGGGACGCGGAGAAAAACAAATGACTAATGACAAATGACTAATGACAAATGACCAATGACTAATGACAAATCATCGATTTATGATTTGGATGTCGTGACTTGAACGCAGATTTGTATCAGCCCAGGAACATATCAAGCCTTCTGGGCCTGGGTCAACTAATTGTTCTGGTGATGATTGTCGTCTCCAAATTTCTCCTTGTTTGCGGATGGGAAAGAGTAAAACGGGGCCTAAATGACGCACGCCTGGGGTTTGTTGCAATAAGGCGACAATATCTGATGTATAAACGGGTCGCCCAAATGGCCAACCTTGACCGTCGAGTCCTCCGGTTAATGGATTTAAATATTTATACAGCACTACTCTTAAATTGCGGCGAATTTCTTCTCTGGCATAAGGATTGTCGTAGGTGGGTTCTAGGGCAATTTCTGTTTGGACGGAAACGCCTACGTAATTGGGTTCTTGGAGTTCTATTTGTACTCCTAATAAGCGCCTTTCGTCTAAATAGCTCAAGATTTGGTCTTGCAGTGCGCGACTCAGACCAAATTCTTCTGGTGTCATACCATCACCTTGAGCGATCGCATCTGTGTTTGCAAAGGGCACTACTACTAAACTAACTATACCTGCTTGTCTGCGTGAATTTGCTGACAAACATCGGACGCGGGCGATCGCTCCTCTACCTGCTTGTTGGGTTAAAACTTCAAAATCTTCGGCGGTGACGGCGCGATCGCGGGTGCGGAGAATTCGCGGTGCTTTCATCACAGCTTGTTCTAGCGACTCGGCGTCGGCACCATTCATTGCTGGTATCAGGTTGATTACGCTGTCAATGTATGGGTATGCAGATTTTAAAAACTGAATTGCGCCGGCTTGTACATTGCCCTCTCTACCGCCGCCTGTACGATATGCTACTAATTTAATCTCTGCGCCACGGGGAGGAATCGCCCCATACTGGTGTTGAGACTGTCTGTTTTCTAGAGTACTGAGTTGCACAGATGTGTCGTCTAACCGTGGTTGTTGAATCTTGCTTCGCACTTGTGTTTGCTGTTTGAGTTGGCTGGGTTCTCGAATCAACGGGCCAAATTGCACTTCACCTGTAAGTGAATCAATGGTGTAATGAAAGTGATGCGGCGCAGAATCAGCAAAATCTCTCACCTCAGTCCATCTTTGAGGCAAACCATTGGCAGGAGTGACTAAAATATACTCGTTTTCTTTGCGGTCTAAAATTGGCGAGCTTTGTAACTGGAAACTCTGACCGGGTGTACCATCGCTAATTCCCAAGCGTTCATCGAGAATCAGCGTACTGTGACTGGCTCTGACTGTACCGCCAATTGAGCGCACTGCTAAACCAGTAATTCGTGGGGGACGATTGTAACCTGATTGATTGGTTTCTGTGATGGTGAAACTACAACGCAGCCAGCGACCGCGGTAAGAGGTAAAGTTAGCTACAGGCCAAATTTGCGGAAGATGCAAACGCACCTCTCCACCTTGAGCCGGGTTTCCACCTTGTTGAGCCATTTCATAAAAACTGAAACCGCGAGTTTTATCATCTAATTCTTTTAATAAAACTGGTTGCCAATTTTCTCCATCCCAGGCTTCCCATTTGCGGGGTGGTTGATTGGGGTTAATGCCAGCCGGGGTAGCCGCAGCTCCTTGGAAAACAATTTCTAAGACATTTGCATCTAAAGGATCGTCAGAATTAATGACTAAATAAAAACAGTTACCAGGCTGGGGTTCCTCTTCAAAAATTGCCTGTTCGTTACCTGTCCAGTAACCGTCAGATTGACGAGTCCAGGAACTTGTGACTCTCTCTCGCAGAGATTGGGGAATATCTTCGGTGGTTTGGGCGGTTAAAAAGTGCTGTATTCTGGGTTTGCCGATGACTAGCGGCAAATCTGTGCTAAAAGTAATAGATTCTGTTGTTTCAGTTTGAATAGTTGAGGCTTCTAAACCTGCGGGAATTGTATAAGCTTCGGGTAGTTCGGCGCTTAAATAAAAAGTTAATTCTGTGTATGCTGGCGCGGGAGGCTGGAGACGAATACCCAGTAATTCCAGAAACGCTACATAATTTTTTCGGGGTACTTGGTTAAATCTGAGCAACATTTGGTCAGTTAACCAAGCAAATAACTCAATGAGCGTAATTCCTGGGTCGCTGAGATTGTGGTCTGTCCATTCCGGACAGTAGCGGGGAATACGCATTATACATTCATCCACTAAGTCATCGAAAGCGCGATCGTCTAAGTTGGAGGAAGGTAATTTTGGTAAAAAGTCAAAGTTCATACCAATTTAAAAAAAGAATGTGACAAATAACTAGGAGGCAGGGGGCAGGAGGCAGGGGGCAGAAGGGAAAAGCCAGTTTTTATCAGGGTTTTAAACTTTTGTATTTTATATTTAATTATGTTTACCTACTTATAAACCTAGAAACCCAGATGAAATTTAGCTTTGTTAATTTTGAATTTCGAGTCGCACCTTTGGTGCGCTGAAAACGCAACTTGAATTTTGAATTGATCTCACGATTCCTCCCCAGCTGAAACCAAATAAAAAGGATAAACAAAGCTGTAAATATCGTGACCCTCTTTGAGTCGATAATTAATGGTGATATCTACTCTGCCGCGCACGGGGTCGGGTTCGGTGAGAACTTCATCGACAATAATGCGTGGTTCCCAAACTTCCAAAGCTTCTAAAACATAAATCCGAATTCGCACCAGAGTATCGGTATTCAAAGGTGCAAACGCCAACTCTGACAAGCGCGAACCAAAAGTAGGACGATAAACACGTTCGCCTACTCCAGTGCGGAGGATAATCCAAATAGATTCTTTAACTTTTTGTTCTTCACGGCTAAGCTGTATTCCACCTTGCACATTCAAGCGCAATGGATAAGCCCAACCTGTTCCCAAATAGGCTCGCTCACGACCATAAACCATATCTGGCACTTAGACAGCTGTGACAATGTATATCTTCAAAGATATCGGCACAAACGGGTAAAGCCTATTCGCCAAAGGTCGAGGATGGGGCAAATATACACGAAATCCTAGTAGAGACGTAGCACTGCTACGTCTCTACGTCTCTACTATGTGTTTAATGGTAAACTGCCATTGGTTTTGCGATCGCTGTAGCTTGACTCAACCTCCAAGATCTGCGTTAACTTTTGGCTTTGTCTAAATAATCCCACTAACAACATCCATGAAAAATTTAGCTCTACTATGTGCCACAATTGCTGCTACATCTGGATTTTTTTTCGGAACAATGCAAGCCGCCTCTGCTTTAAATTGGAACTGGAATTATTCTGGTATTGGCGTAACCGCCAGTGGTACTTTCACTACTAATGACACTCCCGACGATTTGGGTTTTTACCAGATTTTAGGAATTACTGGTACGCGAAATGGTGAAACAATTACTGGCCTTCAAACTACCGGAACTCCAATACCAGGAAACGAACCTTTTGAGGTTGACAATTTAATTAGTCTTAATGCTCAGCAGTTAACGGGTGATGGTTTCGGATATTCTACTTCTCTTGGAAATTATTCTAGTCCCTTTTTCGCTAGTTTTTTGCCGATACCAAGTTATTTAGAGGTTTTTTCTGCGCCGCCATTCACACCAGGTTTTGAAAATTTTGGGCCGGAAGATAGTGAGTTAGGCATTAGTTTTTCTGCAACTATAGTTACCGTCCCTGAAGCCAGCTCTAATGTTAGCTTACTAGCCTTCGGTACTTTGGGCGTTTTTACAGTATTTAAACGTCACAAGTCATCGAAATTGAGTGACAAGAGTTTGGAAAAAGTAATTTAGTAAATTTTAATTTAGGAGTGCGTTAGGCGCTATTATTTACATTTTTTGTTGTGCCCAGATACCCTAGAAACATTGGCGGTCTGGGTATAATATTATAGTGGTTTTCAATTGAATAGAATACACCGAAAGAAAATCAAATCATTGTAGGGGCTTTACAACTGTGCATTGGTGTCAACTTAAGCCCAAACGCTTATCCCACATGCGTTTTACCCCACCCCAACCCCTCCCCGATGCCTTGGGGAGGGGCGGTTTTGGCTTTAGACAAAACCGGGGTGGGGTAACGCGGATCTTGAGCGTGAGTAAGAGAACTGAATATCACATTTTTACAACGGTTTCACGTTAAGTTGACACCAATGTACAGCTGTAAAGCCCCTACTATAATGTTGCTACTTCAGCTATTACTGTCTAAATTGCGCTGCTGTAATTGTCTGTGGCTGTGCACTTTGGATCTGTCTAAATAAGAAACTCTGGCAATCTCCATCTTTTTCAGCATATTGATATACTTGATATCTTAAGCCGTCTAATTTTCCTTCTTTTAAGAGTTTGTTTCAGTCATTACCATTGAGTCTGAGAACAGCAGTTTGCGTACAGATATCATATTTAACAATGTTTTTTTCCGCAAGCCTTAATTCAGGCGAATTATTGCACCTTTAACTGTAATATTGCCGTTAGCACTAATGTCTATATTGCCAACAGCATCTAATGACAGATTTCCTGTTGATTTTACAGAAACAGATTTACCGGCGTCGTTCATTTTGATTTGATGACCGCCTGTGGTTTCAATGGAAATAGATTTACTTCTATCGTCCATTTTGATTGTATGACCGCCTGCGGTTTTAATTTCGATATGGCGATCGCTATCGTTGAGATACATTTTGTGACCGGCTTTAGTTTCTACGCGAATACCTGTTTTACTGCTGGCTTTATCTTCTTCAACGAACTGTAAAACATGACCAACGCGAGTTTTAATAGTGCGTAATCTAACACCGCTGCTAACTGAATCATCTACTTTTTCCGGTGGTGCGTCTTTACCATTCCAGACGCCGCCAATGACATAGGGACGGTGAATATCGCCATGTTCAAAGCCTACTAATACTTCATCGTTGACTTCTGGTAAACAGTCGAAACCTCTGTTTGGCCCTGCTCCCACAGCTACAACTCTCGCCCAGTCGCTTTCATGGTCTTCGGTCATGGTGGGAAACTTGACTTTTACTCTACCCCATTTCTCTGGGTCTTTGTTATTAGTCACAATTCCAACTAATAAAGTCTCAGATGGCTGCAAATGTTTTTTTGTCGATAGAGTTGTGAATAAGTTACCAGCACGTAAGCCGCGGACGCTGAAATCAGTTTCATAAACTCGCCCATTGTAAAAGTGGCGCGTTTCTGTGACATAATATTGGCCACTGTAGCGATCGCCTAAATCTTGCAGACTAACTACCCGCCTCGGTCGAATTTCTGGATTACCGAAAGCTTTACCATCTGCATAAACAAATTCTCCTCCCAATTCATCACATAAAGCCTGAGCCATTAATTCTGCTTGTTTTTTAGTAGCAACAGGTTTATCTACAACGATCATTTTCGGAGCTTTCAGATTGCGAAATGTGCTACTGGTACTACTTCCTAGCTTATTACCTGTCTGAGTCATTTGCTGTTCTTTATTGGCTGTTGAGCTAATCAATTGTTTTTTGGTATAGTCCCAGCCGCGTACCTCCACAGAACTCACTTGCTCTGCACTCGTGACACGGGTACTAAATTTACTAATATCAACTAGCCATTTCAAATCTAAAGACACCTGACTTTCTGGCTTGCAAAAATTTATCTTGTCTTCTGTAATAAATAAATCAAAACCAATCCGCGCAGCTCTTTCTTGCAAAAACTCCATATTGGTTTGATTTTCTTGAAATACATACTTGTGGACTTCGCTAGTTTCGTCTATTTTTCCAACACTTATACCTACTTCTTGAGCTATCTTTTTGACTATCTTGCTATCAGTCGTATTTAAAAAAGAGCGATTATAACGGCCTCTGTGAAGACGATGCGAAAAATCATAGCCACGAACAATTATATTAGCTTCCGATTTTTCATTGAAGTGAACTTCCAGCCCTGTAACCTCACCTTGAACAAGGATTTTTGTTTTTTCATTTCTAAAATTCTGGTCTTGAGTAGTACTCGATTTGAAACCTAAAGTTACTTTCTTACCAATTTTAAAAAGCTGTTCGTGTCGCCAAGGTTGATTTTGCGATCGGTCAGATGTCGGAATATAGCTATTATGTATTACCAGAGTAAACATTGCTGGTAAATGCACGCTTTCTTCCACAGTCATTTGGAGCAAATCTTTGAGGAATTCAGGAGATGCAGGTTGCCCTTCTATCTCAACTAAAGGATCGCTTAAATAAAGATTGGCGTTAGGCATAAGCTTCAATTTTTCTATATTAAATCTTTTAGTGTTGGGGAAGATTTTTAGAATCCAGAATTCAGAATTCAGAATAAATTTAAGAACATTGGTACAATTATGCTTCAAATATTTTTATGTTTTATAAAGATTCCAACTCCTAACTTCTGACTCCTGAATTCTGACTCCTGACTCCTGAATTCTGAATTCTGACTACGTTTTCGCGACTTTCGGATCTGCTTTGCGGTCTTTCCCTTTAGATTTAGATTCTTTTCCCCCAGGAAGGTTATTTTTATCAACTTCTTGCAAGTCTATATCTACCATTGCTCTAACTGGTGTACCATCACTTAAAAACATATTTAATGTGTAAGTTAATTTTGTAATTACACAATAAAAATACTCATTTCCCCATGTTAATATGTAAACAGGCGGACGTTTATCACGCCCTCCTTTAATTGTTTCTACGCCTTTTTTAATCTTGTCTACATACTTTTTCATCACCGATTCTTTAGTTTCATAAGTATCAAATAACAACTGTTTGAGTGAAAACGTATAAGGTTTAACTCCAGAAAAGTTAACCTTTGGTAAGAGTTCCGTACCTCTATTCCCATCATTACTTTTCCACTCAACAGACCGACTAAAACTAATTTCTGTCGGGTTAAACATGAATTCAATATCGTCAGATTCACCGTTATAAGCTACAAGTTTGGCTTTTTCAAGTTGTGGTTTTCGCTTTTGGGTAACAATAATTGCTGGGGTTGCCATTTGATTATTTCTCCTCAATTTATTGGATAAAATTTACCAAGATAAACGGCCTAAATAACCGCCATGACGTTCTCGTTCAATTTCTAAGCGTTGGCGTAATCTACTATAAATTTCACGGGCTAAAGCTTCAAGATCGGCCGTATCATCTTTGTTATCTTCTTCGCCTTTTGCAGAAGTGTTTTGTACTGTTTCGCTTACTGATTCTGTGTTTACAGACGCGGGTGCAGTGACTTCTCCACCTTGAGCGAAGCCTCTAGGTGCAGCACGGTGTTTAGCAAAACTTGGTGATGATTCTGATGATGTATAAACATCAGAAAATTCCGAATTTTGACTATTAGATCCTCCACCGCTAAAGAAGCTTGTAAATTCATCTTCATCATTATTTCCATTGAATAGTTCTTGCACGCTTGACCATTGGGAAGGTGTATCTGACCCTTGCGAACTTGTAGTAGCAGTAGAATTTGTTTTTCTAAAAATTAGGGGAGGTGATGAATATTGAGGTGAAGTAACGGGTGAATCAGTGGTTTTGTTTTCAACAGTATTAAGCTGCGGAGAATTGAGTACTGAAAGTTTATGTTTTCCAACATTCAATCCCAAGAAAGAAGGAATTAAAGAATTAGATTCCTGAGATTTGAGTTGTAATGAAGTGTCTGTAAAAGAATCGACTTTAGTCGAATGCGAAGAAGTTGCTTTTTGTGATTCTTTGGCGTTGGGTGTCTCTAAACTTGGAACAATAATATCGTCAGGTATCCCACCGCTGTTGATATGTTGTAGTAGAGGAAGATTTTTTTGTGCATCCCTGGTATTAATGACAAACTCTCCAGGTGTCAGCATTGCAGGTACGGTATCTGACGCTGCTATGTGCTGATTATTTTCAAGGTGAGAGTCTATTACTTGACCACCAGTAGCATAACCTTTAGGTGCTGCTAAATTTTGAATAGTGGTGTTTTGCTCAAATTGAGGTGGTGTGCTTGACTGATTTGGTAAAAAAGTTGGTTTTTCTGGGATATCTTGGTACTCTGGGATATGAATTTCAAAGTTTTCAGAATTAGCGATCGCACCTAACAATTCTGACTGTACTATTTGTTCATTATCAACTATTTTTCGGAAAATACTCGATGTTTCCCCAACATTTGATGACACATCCCTCACTTTTGCCACTTCACCAATTTCAGGTGATATATTGTTAATTTTTGGTGGTTCAATAATGTCAGGTGATATATTGCTAACTACTGGTGATTCACTAATCTCAGGCAATATATTGCTAACTATGGGTGGTTCAATAATTTCAGGCGATATGTTGCTAACTTTTTCTGTTTCACCAATCTCAGGTAATATATTGCTAACTATTAGTGGTTCATCAATTTCATCTAGTGGCAAATTAAGCTGATTTTCTATAGACTCGCTGGTATTACTCTCAAGATTATTATCACGTTGTAGTGAAATTATATTTGTTGAAAAATCTGAGACATTAACAGCTACAGTAGATTGTGATTCTAAATTTGCTAACTGTTCATTTCTATCAGAATCGCTTAAAAAATTAGATGTATCTTCAATGTAGGCTGAAGCAGGTGTTAATTGAATTGGTGCAGAGACTAAAGGTTCACTCGTAACACTATCAATTTCTCGTTCTAGTGCAATAGGGCTTTTTTTAACATCTGAGGCAGGCAGTAGGGTAGCACTGCTATGCGTCTCTAAGGTATTTTCAACATTAGGTGAAGTAATTGCAGAATCATCAAGGAGAAAATTACCTGTGTCAAAATTAGTAATATAATTTTCTGAAATTAAATTTGGCTCAATTGCTGTAATTTCCTCAAAAATATTACTTTTATTTAGCGATTCTTGTTCAGCTAATCGAGGATTTGAAATTGATGATATTTCTTGTTTTTGGATTACATTTTTCTGAGAAGTGGTGCTTTTATTCTCAACTTCAAAAGAAAGTTCATCTGTTTGAATAACTTGTTGTATTGGCGTTGGAATAACTGAGATATCTGGGGTATCGGTTTCTCGTGATGATTGATTAGTTTGAATAACTTGTTGTATTGGCGTTGGAATAACTGAGATATCTGGGGTATCGG
>JAVRBO020000096.1:0-6435 GCA_034531195.2 Nostoc sp. ChiSLP01 | reverse complement strand
CCACACCTCCCACACCTCCCACACCTCCCACATCTCCTGCCTCCTGCCTCCTGCCCCCTGCCTCCTCTTAATGACTTATACCCGTGGTGAATGCGCTACCCTTGTTCTATGGTTTAGAGTAGAGTTAGCAATTAAGCTAAATAAAACTGCCAATGGTGTTTAATCCTGACTTTTTGAATGACAACTCTGAGGAACACCCTAATCAACTTCTTTCAGATAGTTCTGAAGAATACCCCAATCAATTACTCAAATACTTACAACATCAGTCTCCTGATGTTTTAGCCAGGGTCGCCCAGTCTGTCAGCCCTGAAATCAAACAAATCATCTCGCAAAATGTCCAAGGGCTAGTGGGAATGCTCCCGGCAGAAAATTTCAACGTACAAATTACAACAGACCGGGAAAACTTAGCTGGGCTTCTAGCATCTGCTATGATGACGGGTTATTTTCTGCGTCAAATGGAACAAAGGATGCATTTAGAACAAAAGTTATGAGTAATGAGGTGAGAGTGAGAAGTTTTGAGTTATGAGTTAAGAATTGTGGAAAGTTTTTAACTTCTAACTCCTAACTCCTCACTCCTCACTCACAATTCCTAACTTCTCACTCCTCACTCATAACTTCTAACTCCTAACTATTTTTTGGGGTAAGTTCCCGATTGCACTTTGAAGGTTTGAATTTTACCGCTACGGTTGACTTCGATCGCTAAAATATCTCCAACTTTACTGGACTCTACCAGCTTCTGTACCTGCGCTGAGGTTTTGACTGGCTGACCGTTGACTTTTTGAATCACGTCTCCAGCGAGAAGTCCTCCCTGCTTGGCTGGCGAGTCATCTGTTACTCCTTTAATGACAACCCCCACATCCTGCTGAATATTCAGCTGATTTTCTTGATTAATCTGCTGTTTTCTGGTTGGAGAAAGGTCTGCCATTTCAATACCCAAGAAGGGATGTTCTACACGTCCTTTGGTAAAAAGCTCATTGGCAATGCGGGCGGCGGTTTCAATCGGGATGGCAAAGCCGAGTCCTTGGGCATCAGCGCGGATGGCAGTGTTAACACCAATCACTTCGCCTTGGGCGTTCAACAAAGGGCCGCCAGAATTACCAGGATTAATTGCTGCATCAGTTTGGATAAAGCTAACGCGTTTATCTGGGACACCAACTTGAGTGCTGGTGCGGTCTGTAGCACTGATGATGCCAATGGTGACAGTGTTATCTAAGCCCAGAGGGTTGCCAATAGCGATCGCCCACTGTCCTGGTATCAAATTTTGCGAATTTCCCAACTTCACTGTTGGTAGATTGTTCGCTTTGATTTTCACTACCGCCACATCAGTCATCGAATCAACGCCTACCACCTTACCCTCTAAAGTCCGACCATCTTTGAGGGTAACTAGTACTGTATCTGTATCGGCTACAACATGAGCGTTGGTGAGTAATTGTCCATCTTGGCTCAAAATAAATCCCGATCCCGTACCGCGTTCGATGCGTTCTTGGGGAATTGGTTGCTCATCCTCTCCAAAGAATCGCCGCAAGAGGGGATTTTTCAAAGCATCAGAAATGGGATTGGCTACTCTACGGGTGGCATTAATTCGTACCACAGCCGGGCCAACTTTTTGCACTGCCGTTGCAATAAAATTTACATTATCGCCTCCAGTACCTGCCATCGCTCCGTTCGGAGAATTAGGAACTACCGATTCTGGAGGCAAAGCTATTGTTACATTTTTTAACTGTTGGAACGAGGAATTTTGGGGCAGTAGATAACGACTGCCAAACAAACCTGCACCACCGCCGATCGCGAGTAAAAACAGATAAACGGTCAGTTGCTTTAAGGATAACTTCATAATCATTCTGCTTAAGGACAGCAATGCAGTTGCTAATTTCTAAGTGTAGTCAAGCCAACGGCAAGTGGACAGATCTATTTAGAAGGAATTAGGGATTGAGGCAGAGGAGCAGGGGAGGCAGGAGGAGCAGGGGGAGAAAGAATAACCAATGCCCAATGCCCTATACCCAATGCCCAATTTTTAAACTCTCCATTTAAGATCTAAAGTTAATGCGCTTTTGACTTGTATACATGACTTTACCTTTTCGTCAACTATTTCTCTGTAGCTTAGTTAGCGCCTTGGGTCTAGTATCCATACTGCCAAACTCGAACAGCGCCAATGCTGCTGTAGGTGGTTGCCCAACTCCAGCCCTATCTCGCTTCCAACGCCATAAAGTAGTTCGTGGCGAAACTTTGGAGAGTATAGCGCAGCGATACAACCTCATTCCCACAACTATTATCGGCATGAATCCAGCTTTGCAGAATAACGGGGCCGCCAGCGTTGGTACTGTACTGCAAATTCCTCCGTACAATGGGATTGTAGTCGAAGTGCCCCGCGGTCAAACTTGGCGGCAAGTGGCAGCAAAATACAAGGTTCGTGCTGATAGCCTTTTTGAGGTGAATGGTTGCCAACAAGACCCCAGAATCGTCTTTGTTCCGGGGGTAAATTGGTCGCCCGATGGTGTTGTCACTAAAACTCCTGTACCTACTGATACAGGTACGCAAAACCGCGTATCTCTATCGGGATATCCTTTGGCACAAGTGGCAAATGTGGCATTAGCTTACGGCTGGCAGATAAATCCTGGTACAGGTCAAGTTTTCTTCCATAGCGGCGTTGATTTGTTAGCACCAGTTGGTACAGACGTGCTAGCGATCGCCCCTGGAACCGTAGCCTTTGCCGATGACCAAGGTACTTATGGCAAGTTGGTCATCATTAACCACAGCGGCGGCCTCCAAAGCCGCTACGCCCAACTTAACAGTATCAATGTCAGTGTCGGTCAAAAAGTCAACAAAGGCGACTTATTGGGAACTGTAGGCACTAGTGGAACACCAAGCGCCAGTCAGCCCCATCTCCATTTTGAAGTGCGTTCTAGCTCATCTCTGGGTTGGGTAGCGCAAGATCCCAAGGGTTATTTGAAGAAATGAGATTTGTTTTGAAACGCAGAGGAAATCTCTGTGTTCCTCTGCGAAACCTTTGCGATCCTTTGCGTTAAAAAAAAGATGCTATATTTTCGCTGGATTTGACGATGTGCATTCCTGCCTCTGCAAACCTTTTAAATGCTGCATCTGCCTGTTCTGTGTAGTCCACAACACCAGGAACAACCACAGGAGAAGTGCAATCTTCTAGCAAATAGATTTTTTGAGCAAGGGTGGCATCTACCTGTTTAATTTCTGTTAATAAATCGTCAATTGTCCAGGCAACACAATGGCTTTTAGCTTGACCACCGATAATTACAACATCAAATTCTAAAAGTTGCTTAATTAACCGCGTATTCTTTTGACCGAGTGGACGTTTTTCAAAATCTTCCAAAACTTCTGGGCGTAAAATAGAATAGTTTTCGGTTAAAGGATTTTCGCCTTTTATTTCAAATTGTGTTTGATTTTGACGAGCAATGCCATGAAAAAAGATTGCTTCTTCAACCGATGAAACTAAGGCATGACCAATGCCGCCCAACATTGAATGATAAGGCCAAACAGTGAGAGGATATTTACCGTCTTGACTAAGTTGTTTAACGTAATGGTAAGCATGTTTTTCTAATAATTCGTAATTACCATTAGTAACACTATTAGCAACTGCTGGATTGACTTTCCAAATACCTTGTTCGATATCTCTAGGAGTGATGCTAGTAGCTGCTGGTATCGGATGTTCTCCAGCGGGATTCACCCAAAAGATAGGATGAAAAATTTGAGTTGCGGTGTGAGTATCTAAGGTGGGGACAATTTTTGTAATTACTCCCAAATTGCGATAGATAAATTCAGACAATCGTCGATTATCATCCACTGCCGCAGTACCGCTTTTTCCTCCTACAAATAATTCAAATCCAGGAATACAAAAGGTGTTTTGGACATCAATTAATAGTAGACAAATGCGGGTTTTGTCTAAAGTTGCAGGTTGAATTTTGTGTTGTTTTGCCCATGTTTCGGCTGCGACTGCAATCTCTTGGTAAGGCACGCGCCAGACTTCGCCAACTTTTTCGGCGTTGAAGTGCGGCGGAATTGGTAGTTGAGTTGTGGTTTGGGTATTCATAATTACAGTTTGATTTATTCTGTAATAACATCAATAATTTCAATACCCAAGTTTTTTCAAGCCTAGTGTTACTTTAATACACATCATCATGAGAACCTAAGGTTAGCAATAAAATTTCTTCTCCTGATTCAGGATTTGTAACAAATTTAAATAAAATTCGATTTTGATAATCAATTGAACATGAGTATCTACCGGATAAATCACCTTTGAGTTTGTAACTACGTAGACTAGGTTGAAAAGGATCTTCAGCTATTTGTTGTAATAGTTGCTCGATTTGAGAGCGTAATTCAGGATTTTTCTTAACTACCCGCTTAAAAGCACGAACAAAAGTCGGACTCCAAACCAAACTTTTCATTCATCTAACTCCGCCATCAAATCAGCAACTGAACCACGGCGGACATTACCTTGAGCGTAATCACTCTCTGCTTGTGCGATTTCTTTTAATAAGTTATCCCGTCGCTGTTGTTTGAGGCGCTTTTGGATAATATCCACAAGAATAGCCTGAGCTTCTGGGTCTAGTGCTTCTACCGCCTCTATAGCTTTCTGGAATGTGGATGTTTTTTCTAACATAGGGCTTCAAGCATTTGGTGATAAGTCTAATTTAGCTGGCGATCGCTTCTGTCGTTCTCTCAACAGCATTCATCTGACAGTTTCTCCCTGCAATCTCTAGTCTTTGCAGTATCCGTCGGGTTTAGGTTGAAGAAAAGCTGTGCAATTGTCCATCGCTGTGGTGTAACAGCTCATTAAGGCTAAAGTTTCTGGCTAAAAAGTATGGTTAGTTAAGAAAATTTAAGGCGATCGCTTTTGTTTCTTTATTTAGGACTTACGCCCACTCTACGAATTCTTGGCGTTCTTGGCGTCTTGGCGGTTCGATAAATCAAGCTTTTTAGCAATTTTTGCGTAAGTCCTGTTTATTTTCTTTTTTGCAATCCCATTACCCAAAAATACCCCTACTGTGGCAATCTGAGAAACAGAGATTTATCAAATCTGATATTTTAACTACAGCAAATTTGCCATTACAGGTTATGCAAACTCTGTCCACACCGGATACTGCAAACACTACATCAACTCAACCTACCTTTGATACAACTATCAAGCGGCGTCAAACCCGTCCCGTAAAGGTAGGTAATGTCACCATTGGGGGTGGCTACCCCGTTGTGGTGCAGTCAATGATTAACGAAGACACTCTTGATATTGATGGTTCCGTGGCTGCTATCCGTCGGTTGCACGAAATTGGCTGCGAAATTGTCCGCGTCACAGTGCCGAGTATGGCTCATGCTAAAGCCCTAGCAGAAATTAAGCAAAAATTAATTAAAACTTACCAAGACGTGCCAATTGTTGCTGATGTCCATCACAACGGCATGAAAATCGCTCTGGAAGTTTCCAAGCACATAGAAAAGGTGCGGATTAATCCAGGGTTGTACGTCTTTGAAAAGCCAAACTTTAATAGAACCGAATATACTCAAGCCGAATTTGACGAGATTGGCGAAAAAATCCGCGAAACTCTAGAACCTCTGGTAGTTTCTTTGCGCGACCAAGGTAAAGCCATGCGAATTGGGGTAAATCACGGTTCCCTCGCTGAGAGAATGCTATTTACCTACGGCGACACCCCTGAAGGAATGGTGGAATCAGCCATAGAATTTATTCGCATCTGTGAATCTTTAGATTTTCGTAACATAGTAATTTCCATGAAAGCCTCACGAGTGCCGGTGATGGTAGCCGCCTATCGCCTCATAGCCAAGCGCATGGATGAGCTAGGTATGGATTATCCGTTACATTTAGGTGTTACCGAAGCTGGTGATGGCGAATATGGACGAATCAAATCCACTGCTGGAATTGCGACATTACTTGCTGATGGCATCGGCGACACCATTCGCGTGTCGCTGACAGAAGCACCAGAAAAAGAAATTCCCGTTTGCTACAGCATTCTCCAAGCCTTGGGATTGCGGAAAACAATGGTGGAATATGTCGCCTGTCCTTCTTGTGGACGGACTTTGTTTAATTTAGAGGAAGTGCTACACAAAGTCCGGGAAGCCACTAAACACTTAACTGGTCTGGACATAGCAGTTATGGGCTGCATCGTCAACGGCCCAGGAGAAATGGCAGATGCCGACTATGGTTATGTCGGTAAAACACCTGGTTATATTTCTTTGTATCGTGGCAGAGAAGAAATTAAAAAAGTCCCAGAAGACAAAGGCGTAGAAGAATTAATCAATCTGATTAAGGCAGATGGACGCTGGGTAGAACCGTAGGAGGTGTGGGGACTGGGGAGCAGAGGGGCAGGGGAGTGTGGGGAGAGAGGGGGGAAAGATTTTTTCACCATCCTCCCACCCCTCCCACACCTCCCACACCTCCCACACCTCCCACACCTCCCA
>JAVRBO020000095.1:0-173244 GCA_034531195.2 Nostoc sp. ChiSLP01 | reverse complement strand
GGGTGGGGTAAAACGCATGTGGGATAAACGTTTGAGCTTAAGTTGACACGTATGATAGCTATGCGCCCCTACAAATTTATGTACCTTATGTGATTGAAAACTGCTGTAATTTAGTTTCTATTTTTGATTAATTAGTAAAGTTTTATTGCACAGGATCGCCTTTAGTCTCAAGCCCAGTTAGTTAGCGATCGCCCTATACTCAATTCTGATTAAGCTGGTGGAATTTCTTGAAAAAAAGTGTCTGGGGAATTCTCTTCAAATAAAAAGTTTGATGTTTGGATGATAAATGGAAGTTCTGCTCCTACAAGACCTCGTTGAATGCGTTCTGATGTCTCAGAAAAAACCACAAATAAAGGATATATGCTATTAGCTCCCTCGCTCAAAATATGACTGTGGCGTAGAGGCATCAACCATTCATAATCATTGTCTAAAACAACTTGGGATTGTCGCCAACGTCCTAACAAATCAGAAAAGTCTTCGTGGGGACGATGAATAAAGATTAAAATCTCTACTCCAGTTTTAATTTTCCATTCTGGATCGCACATCAAAATTGCGACATCGCAAGGCAGAGAAATTGTTTGTGAAACTGTTGTAGCAGTTTGGCGAAGACGAACAATTGGTAAAGGAATAGAGATTACACTTTCATCTGGACGGCGGAGACTGGGAATCATCTCCAAGTATGGACGGTGTTGTTTTAGTAAGGCGATCGCAGCCTGATGATTACTGTAGTCTGCCAAGCTCGTTTCGTATTGAGATTTTTGCACAGTCATAATAAATTAGTTAGGAGTTAGGAGTGGTGAATAAAATTAGTTAATTTACAGTTGGAGTTGAAGAGTTAAGAATAAAATTATTTATTTAAAAATTAAAAATTGAGAGCTTTAACTCCTAACTCTTAACTCCTAACTTATAACTCTTAACTCCTAACTTTTAATCTCTTATCCAAGTTTTTCAAATACCTTAAACATCGGCAAATACATTGCCAGCAAAATTGTACCAACCATTCCCCCCAGAACCAAAATCATAATTGGTTCTAAAACACTAGTCAGTGCTTTTACTGCTTGCTCAACTTCATCTTCATAGAAGTCAGCAACTTTCATCAACATTCCATCTAATTCTCCGGTTTCTTCGCCGATACTAATCATCTGAATTGCCATAGCCGGAAAAACTTTATCTCTTTGCAAAGCAATACTAATCATGCCTCCTTGTTGAATCTCTACGCGGGCTGCATCTATAGCATTGGCAATTACTTGGTTTCCTGATGTATCTCGGACAATTTCCAAACAAGTTAAAATTGGCACGCCTGAACGAG
This sequence comes from Nostoc sp. ChiSLP01, assembly GCA_034531195.2. Classification (GTDB taxonomy): domain Bacteria; phylum Cyanobacteriota; class Cyanobacteriia; order Cyanobacteriales; family Nostocaceae; genus Nostoc. Next base: position 171,935 of record JAVRBO020000095.1, on the reverse strand, counting down.
TCAAAGAACCAAAAGTCCGGCTAAAACGTGCAACAGAAGATTTTTGAATCAAGTCACCAAATAAAGGCATTTTCAGAGAAAGGCGATCGATTGTTTGGCGACCAACAGGAGTTTTAGCGTATCGTGAATAGGCGATTTTCAATCCGACAAGTCCACCGATAAGCCCGAAAACCTTAGGGCTTCTCAAAAAGAGACTAGCATCCATCAAAAATTGGGTTAGAGGTGGTAATTCAGTTCCAATTTCTGTAAAAATCTTCGCAAAAACGGGAATCAGAAAAATGGTCATGCCCAGAAAGATAGCAACTGCTATAAAACCTACGACCGTTGGATAAGATAATGCTGATTTAATTTGGTTTTGTAAGCGGGCAACATCTTCTAACAACTTGGCTAAACGATTTAATACTTCGTCTAGAACACCACCAACCTCGCCGGCTTGAATCATACTCACATATAATCCATCAAAGCATTCAGGATGCTTCCGCATTGCCTCTGAAAGATTCATTCCAGTTTGAACATCGTTACTAATCTCTACGAGAGCTTGTTTGAGTTTAGTATTACTACACTGTTCAGAAAGTACCCCCAGACTTCTAACAATCGCAACTCCCGCATTCATCAAAACGGCAAATTGACGAGAAAAAACTGCTTTATCTTTAACAGAGACTTTCACAAAGGAATTTTGGATTTTCTTTATATCCAATCCTGCTTGAAAGCCTTTAGATTCTTTAAGTTCTTGAACTACAAAACCTTGTTCTCTGAGACTAGTACGAGCTTGCGCCAAGGATTCAGCACTAATTTTTTCTGTTCGAGATTTTCCTTGAGAATCCCGAACACGAGCAACAAATGTTGGCATAAATAAATTCAAAATAGTTGTTAGTGATTGGGTATTGGGAGTTAGGAGTTAGGAGTTAGGAGTTAAGAGTTATTCTCTTTGTCTCCCTTGTCTCCCTCATTTCCTTCATCTCCCCATCCACCGATTAATGTGCTTTAACAGCCCCGGCTCCCGGTTTTGCACCTGCTGGTGGTGGTGTTGAAGTACCAATGAGACGTTGAATTTCATCTGGTTTGGAAGTCTTAGACATTGCTGCTTCAAAGGAAATTGTTCCTGCTTTGTAATAGTCGGCCAAAACTTTCTCCAGAGTTTGCATACCCAATTTCCCGCCCGTTTGAATAGCTGAGTAAATTTGCGATGTTTTGCCTTCTCGAATTAAGTTAGAAATAGCTGGAGTAACAATCAAAATTTCTTGAGCCATCACCCGACCATATTCGCCAGGCTTGGGATTTTTCTTAGAAACTAATGTTTGACTAAATACTGCTACTAAAGAGTTTGATAATTGTACTCGCACTTGGGTTTGTCTTTCGTGGGGAAAAACGTCGATAATCCGGTCAACGGTTTGTGCAGCGGAACTAGTGTGTAGCGTACCGAATACTAAGTGTCCTGTTTCTGCTGCGGAAATCGCCAAGGAAATCGTTTCCAAATCCCGCATCTCACCCACCAGAATAATATCTGGATCTTCCCGTAAAGCTGCTTTCAAAGCATTAGCAAAACTCTTGGTATCTTCACCCAATTGCCGTTGGTGAACCAAGCTTTTAATTGGTTCGTAAACAAATTCAATGGGGTCTTCTACTGTTAATATATGCTCTGCTTTGGTGCGGTTAATTAAGTCAATCATTGCCGCTAGGGTTGTTGTTTTCCCTGAACCCGTAGGGCCTGTCACCAAAATTAGTCCTCTGGGCTTATCGGACATTTCCCGCACGACATCAGGCAGACCTAATTTTTCAAAGTTAGGAATCTTAGAACTCAACGCCCGTAAACAAGCAGCGTAAGCACCACGCTCTTTATAGACATTCACCCGGAAGCGAGCCAGACCTTTAACACCATAAGAACAATCTAATTCCCAGGTCTGCTCTAAAGTTTTACGCTGGGTATTGTTGAGCATACTAAAAATCAGCCTTTGACACTGATCTGCTGTCAAGACATGCTCACCTATGGGAGTGAGTTTGCCACTGATGCGGAAGTAGGGAGGCAAACCTGCGGATAAATGCAGATCTGAACCTCCCATTTCAATCATCTGCTCCATCAAGTCTTCAATCATCATTTCCATAGTTTTGCTTCCTTTTAATGTTTGTTATTTGTCTATGACCAATGCCCAATGACTAATCTTGAAAACGAGGTGTCAGACAGTAGGGACAATCTAGCCATTCTGGTTTCAATGTGGCATCACAAGTCCGGCAGGTAAGACCTGTCTTGCGTTTGGCTTTTAACTCTGCTTCCAAACCGGTATCTGTAAAGGTCACGCGTTCTACTTCTTCTAAGGTGGTGGCACCTTGGCGTACTAAGTCCAGACTGTAAGCCAGCAAGGTTTTCATCCCTTCTTCTACCGCCACTTCCTTGATGCGTTCTGTGGGTGCTTCTTCGTTGATTAGGGTTTGGAGGTTTTCGGTGACTCGCATGACTTCATAAACGCCACAACGCCCTTTGTAGCCGACACCATTACAGGCTGGGCAAAGCTGATTTTTGGTTTTGGCTTCTGCGATCGCTTCTAATGTCAAAGTGTTAGCTTTGTAAAAGGTGAGTTCTACATCTTGGGAAGCTGATAGGCCGTAACGTGCTAATTCCTCAGTTGTCGGAGTGTAGGGAATCCGACATTCAGAACATACCCGTCGCACCAGACGTTGAGCCAAAACGCCAATTAGGGAACTAGAAACCATGAAAGGCTCAATCCCCATTTCTCCCAAACGAGCGATCGCTCCTGGAGCATCATTGGTATGTAAAGTAGTTAATACTAAGTGACCAGTCAAGGCAGCCTCAATCGCTGTTTTTGCTGTTTCCTTGTCCCGCGTTTCACCCACCAGTAACACATCAGGATCTTGTCGCAAGAAAGCCCGCAAAGCCGTAGCAAAATCCAGCCCTTTTTCCCGAATCACCTGTACTTGAGTAATCCCTGGAAGACTGTACTCAATTGGGTCTTCCACAGTACTGATATTAATTCCCGGAGAATTCTTTTCCGCAAGTGCCGAATACAGCGAAGTTGTTTTACCGGAACCAGTCGGCCCAGTCACCAAAATCAGACCAAAGGGACGGCTTACCATTTCCTGGACAATTTGCAAAGTCTCTGGATCGGTAATTAACTTATTCAATCCAAGTTGTGTAGAGGAATTATCCAAAATCCGCAGCACTACCTTTTCCCCGTAGCGACTGGGTAAGGTATTTACACGGAAGTCTACTTTGCGTCCCTCAAACATCCGCCGGATGCGTCCATCTTGGGGTAGACGCCTCTCAGCAATGTCTAAATTGGAAATAATTTTAAACCGGGCTGTCACAGCTGGAATGATTTTTTTCGGCATCACGGGAAAAGCTTCACGCAACACTCCATCTTTACGGAAGCGAATGCGTAAGTTTTCTTCTTGTGGTTCAACATGAATATCGGAAACTTTTTCATGCAGCGCTTTAGCAAGGATTCTGTTGACAAGGTTGATAACTGGGGCATCTTCAGCGCCCTTCATCGCTGCCCCTAGATCGGCCTCCATCTCTTCAGGGGCATCTTCAATGTCGAGATTTCCGAGATTTTCTAAATCCTGACTAATATCTGTAGAGCTTTCTCGTTCTAGATGCTTTTGCCGAACAGCCAGGTCATCCAAATATTGGTTGATTACCTGTTGATAATCTTCCTGTGTAATCACCATTCGCTGCAATGCCAAGCCCTGGGGGCGCAAGATGCGATTTAGGTCATCGCAAGCTTCCAGATTATCTGGAGCAACCATCGCCACTAAAACTGAAGGCGGGGTTTGGTCTTCGTGTTTGGATAGTGGCACCAAACGATGGCGACGGCAGATATCGACTGGAATCAGGGTATCAATCAGATTACCCACCATCGTACCGGCAAAGGAGTTGACTTCCGGATCGAGGAACTCAACACCGTAGAGTATTTTTAGTTCAAATAGTTGTTGTTTTTTGTATTGCCTGAGCAGTTCGGGTGATAGTTGTTGGCCAGTAATTGACTCTAATACTTCCGTTAGCGGTCTACCGGATTTACGGCTTTCAATTAGTGCCTGTCTCATCTGTTCGCTATTAACATAGCCAGATTGCACTAGCTTGTTGCCAAAGGGCGAAAACTCTGTTCTAGTAGTTAGAGCGGTACTGCGCCGTTGTGGTGACGAGTGAGTCATAAAGGGAGCAATTGATTTGGGAAAACCTCTGGTTAGAGTATTCCCAGCATGGGACACAGAATTCTCATTTACTAAAAAAGTCCTCTTCGGTGACTCAATACCTAAAACTTTTGAAGGAATCAGAATATTGAATAAATCGTTAAATTTTAAGTAGTAACTCTTTAAAAACCCTATCCATGAATAAGATGAGGGGCGAATCAGATTCAGCGCCACTCTTGCAAAATACTTACTCCTAGAGTTACGCTACTCGTTCGGGTTACCGCACTAGGAGTGTTTCAACTAGCGTGTTCACCATTTGTCACAATAAGATGACGGTGACATCACTCCAGGAACTTGTTGGCAATAAAATCAGCCTCAGTTGCAAGTCGTCAATGACGACAGTTGCAAGCTATGGGGATGTAGTGCCATAAAAAGCATCTGGAATCAGTAGACAATGATGGATGAAAATAAACAGATAAACAATACAAGCCAGCAATTGGGTGAACCAACAGAGGTAAAGCAAGCAATGAAAAGCGACTCCCCAGCCCCAATCAATTCCAATGAATCTGGCAGCGAAGTTAATGAGCAAGTGGCAGCCCAAACCAATGTAACGGCGGATACGGCTACTCTTGATCGAGAAAATGGCGTCGCTGCCAGTGAGAAAGCTGAACTACAAACAGCAGCTTTGGCAGAACTGACTCAACAAATCGAGTCTCTCAAAGCACAAGTAGAAGAACGTAGCACTCAATATATGCGGATTGCCGCTGATTTTGAGAATTACCGCAAACGCACTAGTAAAGAAAAAGAAGAACTAGAGGCGCAGATGAGGCGGAACACGATTCTGGAGTTGCTGCCAGTGGTCGATAATTTTGAGCGGGCGCGATCGCACCTCAAACCGCAATCCGAAGGCGAGATGACCATCCATAAAAGTTACCAAGGTGTTTATAAACAATTAGTAGATACCCTGAAACGCTTAGGTGTTTCACCGATGCGTCCTGAAGGTCAAGAATTCGATCCCAACCTACACGAAGCAGTAATGCGGGAACCTACGGATGAACATCCTGAAGGAACAGTGTTAGAAGAGTTAGTGCGCGGATATTACTTGGGCGATCGCGTGCTGCGCCATGCAATGGTCAAAGTAGCTGCTCCCAAGGAAGACACACCTGCCGCACCAGACGATCAGTCGAGTCAAGCCTTCAGTTAAACTGTAACCGCTCGCCTCGCTGACCAAAAGTGCCTGGTTCTAGCAGAGGCGAGCATCATTACTGAGTATTGGAAGATGAGGGGAATGAGGAAGACGCGGAGAGTGGGAGACGCGGGGACGCGGGGAAAGAAGATGCGGAGAGTGGAAGACGCAGTAGCTCTTAATCAACTCTTCCTGTCCCCGTGTCTCCGTGTCCCCGCGTCAGAGCGTCTTTTTCCCTTACCCCCATTTCTAGATGCTGAAGTTTTGAGCTAGCCTTGGTTCGGAGTAACAAAAATTAATCCGCGACATCATAATTACAGCATAAAAACTCAGTAAAAATACTGGTAAATATGGGAAAAGTTATTGGGATCGACTTAGGCACTACTAACAGTTGCGTCGCAGTTTTGGAGGGCGGTCAACCACTTGTGATCTCCAATTCTGAAGGGGGACGAACTACTCCAAGTATTGTGGGATTTGGCAAAGGTGGCGATCGCTTGGTCGGTCAACTGGCAAAGCGCCAAGCCGTAACCAATGCTGAAAACACAATTTACAGTATTAAAAGATTCATCGGGCGGCGTTGGGAAGATACTGAAGTAGAACGCGATCGCGTACCCTATAACTGTGTCAAAGGTCGAGATGATACCGTTGATGTTCAAATTCGCTCAAAAAATTTTACACCACAAGAAATATCTGCCATGATCCTGCAAAAGCTCAAGCAGGATGCGGAAAACTTCTTGGGCGAAACTGTCACTCAGGCAGTGATTACCGTACCAGCATATTTTACAGATGCCCAAAGACAAGCAACTAAAGATGCCGGTACAATTGCTGGATTGGAAGTCCTGCGAATTATTAATGAACCAACGGCTGCGGCTTTAGCTTTCGGATTAGATAAACAAGAGCAAGAGCAGTTAATTTTAGTCTTCGACTTGGGAGGAGGCACCTTCGACGTGTCGATTCTGCAACTTGGGGATGGCGTTTTTGAAGTTAAGGCTACTTGTGGTAATAACCACTTGGGTGGAGATGACTTTGATAATGCGATCGTCCGTTGGATGATCGAACGCTTCCAGCAACAAGAAAAAATCGACCTTTCCCCAGATAAGATGGCACTCCAACGTCTACGGGAAGCAGCGGAAAAGGCAAAAATTGAACTCTCCAGTATGGTCAATACCTCCATCAATTTGCCTTTTATCACCGCTGATGAGACCGGCCCCAAGCATCTGGAGATGGAACTGAGCCGCTCTAAATTTGAAGAACTTTCAGGGCAATTAATCGAAGCTACCATCGAACCGATGATCCAAGCCCTCAAAGACGCAGCTCTCAAACCACAAGACATAGATCGAATTATTTTGGTAGGTGGTTCTACCCGCATTCCCGCAGTCCAAAATGCGTTGATCAAGTTTTTCAATGGCAAAGCTCCCGATCGCTCTATCAACCCTGACGAAGCTGTAGCATTAGGAGCTGCTATCCAAGCAGGGGTATTGGGTGGTGAAGTCGATAATCTCTTACTATTGGATGTCACCCCCTTGTCCTTAGGGATTGAAACCTTGGGCGAAGTATTTACCAAAATTATTGAACGCAACACCACAATTCCCACTAGTAAGTCACAAATATTTTCCACCGCAGTTGACGGACAAACCTCGGTGGAAATTCACGTCCTCCAAGGCGAACGGGCAATGGCACGAGATAATAAAAGTCTCGGTAAATTTCTCCTGGCAGGAATTCCCCCATCACCCCGTGGTGTACCCCAAATTGAAGTATCTTTTGAAATTGATGTCAACGGAATTCTTAAGGTTGGAGCGCAAGACAAAGGCACAGGTAGAGAACAAAGTATCAGGATTACCAATACAGGTGGTTTAAGTAATAACGAAGTCGAACGGATGCGCCAAGAGGCAGAATTGTTTGCTGAAGAAGACAGGAGACGTAAAGAATTGGTTGAACTCAAAAACCAAGCAGATAACCTGTTATTCAGTTACGAATCCACCATCAAAGATAACGGAAACTTTATCGGCGAGCAGATGAAAACCTTGGCTAGTGAAAAAGTCGCCCAACTCCAAGCTGCAATGATTGACTCCAGTATCTCCACAGCGGAATTTAGACAGCGCTTAGACGACTTCCAACAAACCCTGTTTGCCATTGGTGCTGATGTCTACAACCGAGCTAACAGCCAAAACGACGAAATCGGCGAACCTTCAACTGGTGCGTTTACCCCAGAAATAGACTCAGCTATGAACGGCACACTCATACCCCAATTCAACTTTGATTTTGACGAAGAAAGCACCGCACAAGCTGATTATGAAGCGATAGATTAGGGATTGGGTACTGGAGACTGGGGGCAGACGGGAAGAGGCAGAGGGGCAAAGGGGCACAGGGGAAATGCTAGAACTACTCCCTATTCCCCAGTCCCCAGTCCCTGATTTTGAGATTTTGGTTAAAACACTTTAATATATCTAAATATATTGATGCTAAATTTAGCGAAGTTTCACAAAATCCCAGCAGTTTGCTAGATTGTAGAAGCAAATTAGTGTGGGCTAAACGGTGTGCTAGTTGAGATGCGATCCAAAGCATATGGGTGGTTTTCCACACCTGATGGTGCGGCTAGCCCCTCTGGTTGATGAGCGGGTTTTCCTCTCCTACGTAGCACAATTGTAAAAGAGACAGCAAACTCGGCAGTCAGAAGTTTGAGCAGGGATTTTCTCTGTTTGCAACTATTTCTGTAATTTTTGTCGTCTCCCACGAGGAAAGGCCTGTTGCTCAAGATTTGTCGGTGATTTTTGTAAAGGGTAAAGGGTAAAATCAATTATTAATAAAAATTAATTTTATCTTCTGCCTGTCCTCCGGCAAGCCGCCCTCCTAAAGACGCTTTGTAGGCAAAACTTTTGTAGGGTAGCAAGTAACCGTAACGTTCTACTGCCTCCTGCTTTGTTCCTTCTAACTTTTACCTTTGCTATATGGCCCGCGACTATTATGAAATCCTGGGTGTCTCTCGTGACGCCGACAAAGAAGAAATCAAACAAGCTTACCGCCGTTTAGCCCGGAAGTATCACCCAGACGTGAACAAAGAAGCCGGGGCGGAGGAACGCTTTAAAGAAATTAACCGCGCTTATGAAGTACTCTCGGAACCAGAAACCCGCGCTCGTTACGATCGCTTTGGGCCAGAGGGTGTGTCAGGAGCCGGTGTAGGCTTCCAAGATATTGGCGATATGGGTGGCTTTGCCGATATTTTTGAAAGTATTTTTAGTGGCTTTGCTGGGGGTATGGGCGGCCCGGCGCAACAACAAAGACGCCGCAGCGGCCCCGCACGAGGTGATGACCTACGGCTAGACCTGAAGTTAGACTTTCGGGAAGCAGTATTTGGCGGTGAAAAAGAAATCCGCATTTCCCATTTAGAAAATTGTGAAGTTTGTAGCGGTTCTGGTGCAAAACCAGGAACGCGTCCGCGTACTTGTTCAACTTGTAGCGGATCGGGTCAAGTCCGTCGCGTTACCAGAACACCCTTCGGTAGTTTCACTCAAGTCTCGACTTGTCCCACTTGTAATGGAACAGGGATGGTAATCGAAGATAAGTGTGATGCCTGTGATGGTAAAGGCGCAAATCAAGTAACGAAGAAACTCAAAATCACCATTCCGGCTGGGGTGGATAATGGCACACGCTTGCGGATTTCTAATGAAGGGGATGCCGGTCAACGTGGTGGCCCTGCTGGGGATTTGTATGTTTACTTGTTCGTCAATGAAGACGAGGAATTCCAACGGGATGGCATCAATATTCTCTCGGAAATTAAAATTAGTTACTTGCAAGCAATCTTAGGTTGTCGGTTAGAGGTCGATACGGTAGACGGGCCAGTGGAACTAATCATTCCTGCGGGAACCCAACCAAACACGGTGATGAAGTTGGAAAATCGCGGTGTACCGAGATTAGGAAATCCCGTAAGTCGGGGCGACCATCTGCTGACGATATTAATTGATATTCCCAATAAGGTGACACCAGAGGAGAGGGAATTGCTGGAGAAGCTAGCTAAAATTAAAGGAGATCGTACTGGTAAAGGCGGTTTAGAAGGATTCTTGGGAAATCTGTTTAAGTGATGAAGTCCTCTTCTGTTTCAACTCCTGATGCTCAACTTGATTTACGCGGCACCCCGTGTCCAATCAATTTTGTGCGGACAAAACTACGTTTAGAGAAAATGCCATTGGGGAGTTTGCTAGAAGTCTGGCTAGACCCAGGAGAACCGATTGAGCAGGTTCCCGATAGTTTAACAATGGCAGGTTATCAGGTGGAAAAAATTACAGATTGTAGTAGTTATTTTTCCCTGTTAGTGCGTCGTCCAGTTAATAACCAATGACAGCGGAAAGTTTTGCCGGAACTGGACAGTTACTGGGTACTGTGCTGGCCGTGCAGGCTAATTTTTATCGGGTACAGCTGGATCGAGAGGATGGGGAGCAGAGGAGCAGGGGAGCAGAGGAGAAATTAGATTTAAATACCCCCCTGCCCCTCTGCCCCTCTGCCCCTCTGCGTGCCCTCCTCCTTTGTACTCGCAGAACGCGGCTGAAAAAAATCGGGCAACAGGTGATGGTGGGCGATCGCGTTGTTGTAGAGGAGCCAGATTGGGCTGGAGGACGGGGAGCAATTGCTGAGGTTTTACCCCGCGAAAGTGAATTAGATCGTCCAGCGATCGCCAACGTTAACCAAATTTTATTAGTATTTGCTGTAGCCGATCCGCCTTTGGAACCTTATCAATTGAGTCGGTTTTTGATTAAGGCTGAGTCTACTGGTTTGGATGTGCTTTTATGCTTGAATAAAAGCGATTTAATTTCACAACCCGAACAACAACAAATTAGCGATCGCCTAGCGGGTTGGGGATATCAACCGTTATTTATCAGCGTCCAAAATGGCATAAATATAGACCAAGCAGCCAGCTATCTCAGCAATAAAATTACTGTAATTGCTGGGCCTTCCGGTGTGGGCAAATCTAGCCTGATTAATTGGCTAATTCCCAACGCTAACCTGCGAGTGGGGGAGGTTTCTGGCAAATTAGCTCGTGGCCGTCATACTACCCGCCATGTAGAATTATTTGAATTGCCTAGCGGTGGTTTATTAGCAGATACTCCGGGTTTTAATCAGCCGGACATGGATTGTAGCCCAGAGGAATTAGTACATTATTTCCCAGAAGCAAGAGAGAGGTTAGCAGTTGCTAGCTGTCGATTTAGCGATTGTTTGCATCGTGATGAGCCTGAGTGTGCAGTGCGGGGAGACTGGGAACGATACGAACATTATTTGGAATTTTTGGATGCAGCGATCGCTCGTCAAACACAGCTTCAACAACAAGCCGATCCTGAATCCACTCTCAAGTTAAAAACTAAAGGTAAAGGGCAGAGTCAATACGAACCCAAACTGGAAACTAAAAAATATCGCCGTGTTTCCCGAAAAACTCAATTACAGGGCTTACAACAGTTGTATCAAGAAAGCGAAGAATAGAAAAAGAAGCCGTCAAAATAATTCGTAATTCGTAATTCAAGCCCCTACCTTTAGGTATAAGCTTGAATAGTAAATAAGTTTTTATTATGGGTAATCATCCGGACATCATATTAGAGGTTGTTTGGAAAGTGGAAAACTCTACTAAAAACCCCCATTCGCTACAAGGGAATGGGGGCTGGGGGGTTAGGTTTCTAAAATTTTGATGTTAGCAATAATACTTTTCAAACATTCTCTTAAGCTTGTTTTTTATTCTTAGCAACCAAAGCTCCCAAGGATAAACCTAATAAACCTAAGATGCTACCTGGTTCAGGAACAGGGGTAACATCTGCCTTAGCTATCCCCTGATAAGTTCCAAAACCAACTGCTGAAAAATAAAGCGATCCGAAATTCGGTTGGAAACTTATAGGAATGTCCAGGAGTTCAAATATCGGTACAAAGCTTTTAAATTAATTGAAAACTCCTATAAACCTAACTGACGATCCCCATAAAGTCTTAAAATATTGTTAATTTCTGGCAAACCCCTCCACCTTCAACTTACAAGTACCACCCCAAAATCATTATGGCTATTGGCTATGTCGCGCTTGTCCTTCATGCACATCTGCCCTTCGTTCGTCACCCAGAAAGTGACTATGTGCTGGAGGAAGAATGGCTCTATGAAGCCATCACAGAAACCTACATCCCGTTATTGAAAGTATTTGAAGGCTTAAAGCGAGACGGTATCGACTTTAAAATCACGATGAGTATGACACCACCTCTAGTGTCGATGCTTCGTGACCCTCTGCTGCAAGAACGCTATGACGCCCACTTAGCCAAATTAGAAGAACTTACAGAACTGGAAGTCGAGCATAACGCCCATAACGGGCATATTCGTTATTTAGCGGAACATTACGCCACTGAATTTAACGAAGCGCGTCAAATATGGGAACGCTACAACGGGGACTTGGTGACCGCTTTTAAGCAGTTCCAAGACACTAATAACCTGGAAATTATCACTTGCGGCGCTACCCACGGCTACTTGCCATTAATGAAAATGTATCCACAAGCAGTGTGGGCACAAATTCAGGTAGCTTGCGAACATTATCAGGAAACCTTTGGACAAGCACCAAGAGGTATTTGGTTACCTGAATGCGCTTACTACGAAGGTGTAGAGCGGATGCTGGCAGATGCTGGTTTACGTTACTTCCTCACAGACGGACATGGCATTCTTTACGCCCGTCCCCGTCCGCGCTTTGGCACTTATGCCCCGATTTTCACAGAAACTGGTGTTGCTGCCTTTGGGCGAGATCATGAATCTTCTCAACAAGTATGGTCTTCTGAAGTCGGCTATCCTGGGGCGGCGGAATATCGAGAATTTTATAAAGATTTGGGCTGGGAAGCAGAATATGAGTACATCAAGCCCTACATTATGCCCAATGGTCAACGAAAAAATACGGGCATTAAATATCACAAAATTACTGGACGTGGTTTAGGGCTGTCAGATAAAGCACTCTATGACCCTTATTGGGCACGGGAAAAGGCAGCGGAACATGCCGCTAATTTTATGTATAATCGGGAGCGGCAATCGGAACATCTTTATGGTATAATGCAACGTCCGCCGATTATCGTTTCACCTTATGACGCCGAGTTATTTGGACATTGGTGGTATGAAGGGCCTTGGTTCATTGATTTTCTATTCCGTAAGTCATGGTATGACCAAGGAACCTATGCAATGACCCACTTAGCAGATTATCTGCGATCGCATCCAGTACAGCAAGTATGTCGTCCTTCCCAGTCAAGTTGGGGTTTCAAAGGTTTCCATGAGTATTGGTTGAACGAAACAAACGCCTGGATTTATCCACATTTGCACAAAGCTGCTGAGCGAATGATTGAAATATCTCACTTGGAACCAGAGGATGAATTGCAGTGGCGAGCATTAAATCAAGCAGCACGGGAATTGTTATTGGCGCAATCTTCCGACTGGGCATTTATTATGCGGACAGGGACGATGGTACCATACGCAGTGAGACGGACGCGATCGCACCTAATGAGGTTTAATAAGCTTTACGAAGATGTGAAAATTGGCAAAATTGACAGCGGTTGGCTCGAAAAGGTTGAGGTAATGGATAATATTTTCCCTAACATTAACTATCGCGTCTACCGTCCGTTGTAGTAGTAAGGTGGGCAATGCCCACCTTATATTATTAGTAGTGAGGAGCGTTTATTTTACCAACAACAGAGCAAGCCTTAGCCTGTGTGAGGGTTTGTCAAATGTTGTCAAATCTGTATAAAGATATCCGCTTATTTCGATTTGATGACATAACTGGAGAAGTTTACATCCTATCTGCGGATGAACTTCAGATTATTGTTTATCCCAATGGCGAATGGGAGTTTGTTAATGAACCCGAATTATGAGCAAATGAGTTTTCAAGAATTGAGAACTTATGTAGTGGAAAACCGCGAAGACATTGAAGCTCTACGTTTTTTGATGAGCAAACGCAACCCCAATTCTCCCAAGTATCCTACGCCTTTAACAGAAGCCGATATGCAAGCCCAGATGGAAATCATCAGGCGCAAGATTAACGGAGAACTTTGAAATTATTATTCAAGTTAACTAAGCAACAGTAGGGTGGGTGTTCTTTACCCACCCTAATATTTTATCCACATTCTAGTAAGCTGCCTTTATTGCTATTGGGGCAGGTTGCGGCTGGTGTAAGCATCTATCGCATAAGCAGGAATGCGTTTTGTGTAGTCTATATCCACGCCAGTGATGGACTTAGACAACTTTTCAAAAGACTCAGAACGCCAGTTACGCTCGTGGATAGGCTTGCTTTGTTCTCCCAAGAAATAAGCCAGAGAGCCTAAAACTGAAACAGCCACCCAACCTACAACCGCTAATGCAATTACTATAGTCATCGTTAAACCTCTGTTTTAAGTTTTGTAACTTTATGTAAATAAATATAAACTTAACAAAATAAAAGTTGCAATCTATCCACGGGTGTGTATGCCGATAGACTAAGTACGGTATTCCACACTGAACAGTACCAAGTGGTGAGTATTAACTCAAACAATTAATACGGGAGTAACGCCAAACTATTATGAAACTATTATGTTAGAGGCTATCTGGGTCAATATTTAATTCTCGGAGTTTAGCAGCTAATCTTTGCGCCTTTTCTTCTGCGGCTTGTCGTGCAACTGCTTCGTCTTCATGAGTTAGGAGTGTTTGACCCGTAGCTGGATTGTAAAAACGCAGTTTTCCTCCCTCCAAGCGCAACTCTAGCCCCAAAACTTGACTAGGTAAGGACACTGTACCATCTGGTAAGGTATTTGTTGCTACTGGGAAATAATTACCTTCGACTAAGTGTAAACCCTGGAGTTGGGGATTGAGATAATCGCCTGTAGGGTCATATTGGAAATATTCATGCACTCCCAGAAAGGCGTAAATTCCTTTCTTTGCACCTTGGTCTTTGCTACGAGTGGTTTTTGAGGTAATCTCTAGAACGAAATCTGGGATTTTATCGTTTTCTTCCCAGGTTTTGTAAGAACCGCGATCGCGTTTTTCTACTCCAAACACCACGAATACATCTGGTGCGACAACTGATTCTGGATTCCCTTTTTCGTAATAGATAAATAAATTACCAGCTACGTAGACATTTAAACGATTTTGGAAATAAATATCCAGCACAGTGGTAGCGTATACGAGACACTTGCGCTGTAAATCACCTTCAGCCATTGGCTTACCGTCCTCATCTGGATATTCAATTGGTGTAACAGGGATATACTCAACTGAGGCTGTCATGGGCAAATCCCTCAACTTAACTAGAGTTAGATTCAATAATATCGCTCAAAATCCTGTCACTATGATTATAAGGTTGTGAAATTACTAAAAATTACAAATTATCTTGAGACTCATTGAATATCTGATGAGGAACATTAGGCGGAATTTCTACAGTTTCGTGTTGAGACATTACTTGGCAGAAACCATCGATTTTTAAAGTTGCTTTACCAGATAAAATAAAGAAAACTGGTGCGATCGCTGGTGATAATGTTTAGCTACTTAATTATTCCATGAATTATTTTTGAAAAAGTCTATTTTATTTGCGCTTTTAAACTATTTACACTTAAATTTTACTAGCAGTTAAAGTCCAAAATTTCCAAGCTTTGTGTAAATAAACTTAAAAAAAAACAGGCAAGATGCCTGTCCGATAAAGAATGAAAATTTAGCAAAGAATTTAGAAATTCATCTCAGCAGCTTGGACTCTTTCAACCTGCTTCTTCTTCAGCACTAGCATAACTTGAGCCAGCATTACAAGAGCGATGAATGCAATTAAACCTTTGACTCTGCTGGCGTCTTGGAGTACTATTTCTGCATCTTTTTGACCGAATCCACCAACGTTGGGGTTATTGGTCAAAGCATCACCAGACTTAACAGCTTGTCCTTCGGAAACAATCAATTCTGGGCCTGCGGGAACTGTATCAACGACAACATCGCCAGACTCTGGTTGGATGTTTACTTGATATTTAACGTTACCGTCTTCATCTTCCTCTTTGGCAATTTTGGTAATTGTGCCAGTGGCGGAAGCATTGTAAAGGTTGTTATTGCTCTTTTCGCCGGTGGGATAAACTTGTCCGCGTCCGCGATTACCACCTACGTGAACTGAATATTTACCAAAGTGGATGTTTTTGTCGGTTGCGGGGTTGGGAGAAAGAACTGGGAAGACGATTTCTTGATACTGTTCGCCAGGTAACGGGCCGACGATGACAATGTTGTCTTTCTCTTCGCTGTAGGGTTGGAAGTAAGTATCGCCGATTTCTTCTTTAAGCTCCTCGGAAATGCGGTCTTCGGGAGCAATCTTAAAGCCTTCGGGTAACATCAGCACAGCGCCGACGTTTAAGCCGGTTTTAGAACCATCGGCACCAACTTGCTGAACGCTGGTGTCGTAGGGAATCTTCACTACAGCTTTGAACACAGTGTCAGGTAGCACCGATTGGGGAACTTCCACTTCTGTCGGCTTGGCTGCTAGGTGACAGTTCGCACAAACAATCCGCCCGGTTGGTTCGCGGGGGGTTTCAGGATAGGTTTGCTGTGCCCAAAACGGATAGGCAGCAGCAGATTGGGGAAGGGCGAGATCGCAACTGAAGTAGAATGTCACAGTGGCGATCGCTATGAGCAATGTTTTTACAATTGCTCTAGCACTGCGAGTTAACCTCGCTGTTACAGAAGCATTTCTCATCTCTATAAGGACAATGATTGAATTAGTCATTAGTCATTGGTCATTAGTCATTAGTCATTGGTCATTAGTCGAAAGACTAAGAACAAAGGACAGATAACTAAGGACAAAATTATTAAGTCCACCAAGGTGCATCGCCGGTGCGGAAGTCGGTTTCAGTCCAAGGACTTAACACAATTTTGTCTTCTGATGTGTTGGCGTGGGCTAAAGCCAAAGACAGCGGTGCTGGGCCGCGAACAACTTTACCAGTTGAGTCATACTGAGAACCGTGGCAAGGGCACTTAAATTTGTTCTCAGCAACGTTCCAAGGAACAACACAACCTAAGTGGGTGCAGATAGCATTAATGCCATAGTCTTTGATGGCTTCTTTGTTTTCTACCACAATATAGGTGGGGTCACCCTTGAGTCCTTGAACTAAAGTGCGATCGCCTGCGTTACGGTTTTCCAGAAACTTGGCGAGACTTACGTCGTTGCCCAACTCGTCTTTTGCTGTGGTTCCACCACCAGCGCCACCGCTAGCTGGTGGAATAAAGTACTTGACAACGGGATACAATGCACCCAGAGCTACTCCAGTGACAGTCCCAAAAGTGAGCAGATTCATGAACTGACGACGCCCCATATCTGGCACGTCTGCTGATTCCGAAAATTGAGCCATAATCTACGCGCTCTTTGTGTATTTTGTTAAGCATTTTGACAGGAGTACTTGTACTTGAGCAACTCTTGTCTAAGTCGAAATGCTAACGCTTACGACGATGCCATACTTCTCGGTTCCAAGATATGTTTAGCATCTTTTCTGTTAGCATTACATTTCTTTATATCCTTATCATACTGGAGTTACGGAACTTAACATCATAACTAAATGTAAAATCTGATTGAGAAAAGCTATGACAGGACAGGAATTACGTCAACTGCTGGTTGAGAAGTGGGGATACTCTTACGATGTCCAGTTTCGGCGGACACAGGGCAAGATATTTTTACAAGTCATGTGGAAATATTTAGAGCAAGCTTCTTTCCCGTTAACCGAGGCAGAGTACCAAGAGCATCTTGATAGCATCGCTAATTATCTTCATGCTTTGGGTGGAGCGGCACAAGTGCAAACATTTATCACCCAAACACGCGATCGCCCCCGACTCGGCAAAGCTGTTAGTATTCCTCTAGATTTGGGCGATCGCGCTTCAGAATGGATCTTATGACCTGTTATTACTTGAACATTAATTTCTCAATCATTACATTTTTTGTATATAAATAAGTTTATGGACTCAAATATGCTATGCAATTCTATTGCCAAAGGCTGCATCTCTATTTGGCTGAATTAACATAACCTGCCTATCATCTAAAACTACTCCCAAGACTAAAACTTCGGAAATGAAATCGGCAATTTGACGGGGTAGAAAGTTAGTTACGGCTAATATTAATCTACCGATTAATTCATTTTGGTTCATAAAGTTTTGTAATTTGGGCAGTAGATTTTTTGATGCCCAAATATTCTGAAATATTAAATTTTAATCCAAAATCCGTCTTTAAAAGTTTAGATGCCTGCGGCAAGCCCTTTCAGGTCTACGGAGGAAACCTCCACTCTAACTTTTCCCAAAATTTAAAATCTAAAATTCGGTGAGTTTGGATTTCAATGTTTTAATTTTTTCTTGGGCGTGGCGATCGCTATTTTCCTGTGAGCTTCACTAAACCAATGCCGCCAAAGTAAAGTCCCAGCACTGCACCAGCTAGAAGGCTTTGGGTTAAGGGGTCAGTAGAAGGTGTCAGAACAGCTCCTAAAACTACTGCTCCCATAATCACGTAACGCCAGCCTGAAACCATCTTCTCAGAAGATACAATATTCAAGTTACCGAGTAATAGTTGAATGATGGGAATCTGAAATGCTAAACCAGTGCTGAATAAAAGTAGCAGCACAAATTCAAAATATTTGTCAATTGACCAAAGTTGTTCGACGACATCTGCTCCGTAGCTGATGAAAAATTTCAAAGCTGCGGGAATGAGAAGTAAATAAGCAAATACTAAACCTGCTGCAAATAAAACACTCGACCCTAAAACCACAGGCCCTAATAAGCGGCGTTCGCGGCGAGTCAGTCCAGGAAGCACAAACTGGATAATTTGGTAAAGAATGAAAGGACTAGAAAGTACCACGCCAGTGTAAGCTGCGACTTTGAGGGAGACAAAGAAATATTCTCCGGGTGCAAGTTGAAGAAATTTGACTCCCTGTGCTGGAACCTCAAGTAGTTGGACAATGGGCTTAACGGCAAAGAAACAACCAATAATACCTATTGCTACAGCAATCAGCGAATAAAAAATTCGCTGTCGTAATTCTTCTAGGTGGTCGAAAAGGGACATTTCGACTTCACCCGGCAACTCATCTAAAGGATTTGTTTGGGAGTTGCCATCTGCTTCTGTATTTATATCAGAAACGTTTACAGTATCTACGTCTTGTGAAGGCGTCATGAGTCAGTTAGTAGGCAACATTTATAATTTAAGTATGGGGCATGGGGGAGCCACTGTGTTGGGCGGCTCTGCCGACTTGTACCGCTAAAGCGGAACCCGCTCTTTTGCAAGTGGCATCATTTGTCATGAGTTTTTCTTTGCGTCAAAACGTCTGCCTCATTTCCCTACTCAGCATTCTTAACTATTTTATCCGGCGATCGCAGCCACCAAGATATGTTTTTGAGTGTTGGGAGTTTTTTGTCCTGTTTTTTTAGGGTTGTATGTGCATAAGTTAGTAGGAAGCCATCTTGTAGGCGATGCCTAACCTCAAAAAGGGTGGAACCGATAATTTGTAAATCACGTCTCTGCGGCTATTAGGACTGAGCAACTCAACACAACATCAATATACAATGCTCAGTTTTTCAATTCCGGTTCATCAAGGTGGCATCTAAGTTTAGCGTATTCGGAAATTTTTAGCTGAGGTTGTATGAACCGGACAATTTGCATTGGTCTGATGGCATTGCCCATGTATTTATCCAATGCTGAGCTAGGCAATGTTTATAGTAATGTGTCAGCTGTCAAAAATCAGCTTTCTACCGTAGCTGCTCTGGTGGTTTACAGCACAAATGCTCCCTCAGGTATATTGCCGTGGGATATATCGGCTAGAGATGACCAAACCGAAGATTGTCTTCGCTCTGGTATCTGCAAGGATTGATAGGCAGGAGGCAGGGGGCAGGGGGCAGGGGGCAGGAGGCAGGGGGCAGGAGGCAGGGGGCAGGTGGTCACTGAATCTCAACTTCTCTGCGAGACGCTACGCGTAGCTTGCTTGCCCGGAGGGGTACGCTCGATTTCCGCGTAGCCGAAGTGAGGCAGAAGGGAAAAGCCAGTTTTTATCAGGGTTTTAAACTTTTGTCTTTTACATTTAATTATGTCTACCTACTTACTAAGCTGTTAGGCATTTAAGTTGCAGATTAACTTGTGAGATTGTCATTTATTTTTTACTAATGATTAATGACAGGCTTCAAGAAAAAATGCAACATCTAGGCGCATTAGCTTAATTCATAATTAGGACACACAGAGAAATATTACAGCAGTTTCATAATCAAAAAAAATAATGGTTGCAGAAAATTATCAAGGTACAGTCCTGATTACAGGAGCGTCGACAGGAATTGGTCAGGCCTGTGCTTTGCTTTTAGACAAATTGGGATTTTCTGTTTTTGCTGGTGTGCGTCAAGATATTGATGCTCAAACACTCCAAGAAAAAGCTTCACCAAGACTGATTCCAATTTTTTTAGATGTTACTGATGCTGAATCCATTGCTTCTGTAGTTGATAAGGTAACAAATACAGTGGGTAATGTTGGAATTTCAGGTTTAGTAAATAATGCCGGAATTGCTGTTCCAGGCCCTTTAGAATTATTACCGATCGCGGAATTTCAACACCAGATGAATGTTAATGTCACTGGACAATTAGCAGTGACACAAGCATTTCTTGGTTTGTTACGCCAAGGTCGCG
This sequence comes from Nostoc sp. ChiSLP01, assembly GCA_034531195.2. GTDB lineage: Bacteria > Cyanobacteriota > Cyanobacteriia > Cyanobacteriales > Nostocaceae > Nostoc. Next base: position 151,980 of record JAVRBO020000095.1, on the reverse strand, counting down.
GTCGAATTGTCAATATGGGTTCGATTGCTGGTAGAAGTCCTACCCCATTTTTGGGCGCTTACAATGCTTCAAAATTTGCTTTGGAAGCACTCACTGATGTGATGCGTATGGAGTTAAAACCGTGGGGAATTTCAGTTTCAATTATTGAACCTGGTTCTATTGCTACGCCTATTTGGAATAAATCTCTAACTCAAGCTGAAATCGGCCAAGATAGTTTACCAGAATCGGCACTGGATCTTTACGGTCAGGCGATGAATACTGTACGTCAAAAAATGCAGACTATCGCAGCTAGAGGAATTTCTGCGGATATTGTCGCTCAAGCTGTTGTCCACGCGCTGACTGCAAAACAACCAAAGACACGCTATCTAATTGGACAAGATGCCAAAATCCAAGCTGTGCTAAAACATATTTTGCCCGATCGCCTCCACGATCGCCTAATTTTATATTCAATGGGTTTGTAGATTATACGATTTGGGATTTTGCATTTAATTCACCAGAAATTAAATCCCCGACTTTTTAAATAAGTCGGGGATCTCTACACCACGAATTCTCACCAGTCAAATAGAATTGCTATATGTTCAAAAACACTACAAAATTGTACTTAACGGTACTTTTTTTGTGTGGGATATTTTTAATATTGATAAGAGTAGCTTATTTAATATTGAAGTTTTTTGTTATTTATACTTATAAGAGTATTTCTGCTTAGTTAAAATCAAATGTCAGCATTACGGTGTGCTATATGAAACGTAGATATGAAAAATCAACCGGAATGCTGCTAATTTTGTTAGTGATTTAAGTCAGATGTACTTAAATGAACTGATAAATTCCCAAAAATAAATTTTGTCATCCCTATTCGTAAATGAACTCGATTAGTTATGCTCCTAGATTTAGAAAGATTTTATCAGGCTTGCAATCCAAGTAGACCTCTAATGATAGGAGATGCAAGCGATCGCCGATATTATATCGATTTTGCAGCGGTGCGGGGTGGCAAAATCATTGAGGCTTTGCAGCGCACCATCACTCGCATATCGCCAGATTCCCCAACTTGTCAGCTTTTTACGGGACATCTCGGCTGTGGAAAATCAACGGAATTGTTGCGCCTGAAAGCTGAGTTAGAAGTGCAGCAATTTCATGTAGTTTATTTTGAGTCCACCCATGTCTTAGAAATGGCAGATGTGGATGTGACTGATGTTTTATTAGCGATCGCTGGTCAGGTAAGTGAAAGTCTGGAAGCGATGAAAATCAAACTCAAGCCTAGATATTTTACCAAATTGTTTGGCGAAATTGTCGATTTTTTGCAAACACCAATTGAACTGGGAGTTGAAGCCGAGTTATCTGTGGGGATTGGCAAAATTACAGCTAAAACCAAAGAAAGTCCCCAATTGCGGCGGCGGTTAAGGGACTATTTGGAACCGCGAACGGCGAATATTTTGCAGTCAATCAATCAAGAACTATTAGAACGTGCCAATCAAGAACTTAAAACCAGGGGAAAAAGAGGGCTGGTAGTAATTGTTGATAATTTGGATAGAGTAGCAATTCGACCTTTACCATCGGGGCGATCGCTACCAGAATACTTGTTTATTCAACGGGGCGAACAGTTACGCAAACTAAATTGTCATGTTGTCTATACTATTCCTTTAGCTTTGACTTTCTCGAACGATAGCGCCGAACTTCAGCATCGTTTAGGCGGAGGAGTAGCACCAAAAGTTTTACCGATGATACCTGTGCGTTTGCGCTCTAGAGAGATTTTTCCCCAAGGGCTAGCATTGATGCGCCAAATGGTGCTAGCGAGGGCTTTTCCCGACATTTTACCTAGCGATCGGTTAGGCTTAATTACAGAAGTGTTTGATAATTTGGAGACCTTAGATCGGTTGTGTTTGATTAGTGGTGGTCATGTGCGCGACTTGTTGGGGTTGTTGTTTGATTGTTTGCGGGAACAAGATCCACCCTTCGAGCGGGAGTGTGTTGAATTGGTGATTAGAAGACAGCGGGACTACCGAGCCAACGCCATTGACCCCCATGAATGGGAACTCATCTTTCAGGTGGTGCAACAACAGAGGGTCAGAGGTGATATTGAATACCACACTCTATTGCGGAGTTTATTTGTATTTGAATACCGCGATCGGGAGGGGGCTTGGTTTGCCGTCAACCCGGTTTTAGCAGAAACGCAAAAATTTAAATCATGGTTGAACGACACTCACAAGTAGATATAAGAGCAAATAACGAGCGGGCGTTGAGGAGTTTGGGGAGAGCGATCGCACTTTCTAACGGTCAATTTTCCCTAGTTTTAGTATCCTGCAATTATCGAGTTTTGCAAGAGGAAATGTTGCGGCGACTCGAAGAAATGTCTTCAAGATTATACCACATTCAAAAAGTAGTTTTACCGCACAACGCCAGAAGTCTTTATACAACTATTCATTTACAATTAGTTACCGAAAATCAACCGCCATCAGCGTTGATGATTTTGGGTTTAGAGTCCGTGGATGGACTTGATGATTTCCTGCGGTCTATTAATCATATTCGTGATGAATTTCGCAAGCGCCATCAATTTCCGATAATTGTGTGGATGAATGATGAAGTTTTGCAAAAAGTGGTACGTTTAGCACCAGATTTTGCGAGTTGGGCGGCGACACCGATTCATTTTGAAATGACAACTAGTTCGTTATTGCAATTTCTCCAACAAGAAACTGATTCTTTGTTTGCCAGAGTTTTACCCAAAAATAATGCACAATCCCAAACATCGAAATTTGCAGAAAATTATTCTACTCTAGGGCAAGTTTGGGAACATAACTACGAACTCCACTTTGCCATCAGAGAATTACAAGATCGTGGTATTACCTTAGAACCAGAGTTACACGCGAGTTTAGAATTTGTTTTTGGCTTAGATAATTATGTTAGCGATCGCATCAATCTAGCCTTAAATCATTTCCAGAAAAGTTTACAAATTTGGCAAAAGTTGGGGGATGGGGGGAATGAAGAGGACGCGGTGACGGGGAGACGCGGGGACGCGGTGAGTAAGAATGTCTCCGCGTCCCCGCGTCCTCCGAAGTTCAGATCGCCGGAAGCCGGCGCTCCGACTTCTCTCCGTGTCCCCGTGTCCTCTTCTTCGCGGGATGAGGTGGTATTTTCTTCCCCATCTCCCCCATCTCCGCCATCTCCCCTATTTCTAAGACAGGGAGTTTTGCTGTTTTATCTAGGGTTGTGTTGTTGTCGTTTAGCCGAGCAAAATCAAGTAGAAAATCGCCGTCATTGGTTAGCAGCAAAATCTTATTTTCAGCAATGTTTGAATATTTTACAGATAGCTGGGTGTTTAAATATAGTTGCTGAATTTATTGGTCAACTTGCTGAAGTTTTGCAAAATCTCCAAGACTGGGAACAATTACAAATTGTTGCTCAAAGGTCTTTGGAGTTGCATCAAATTTATGGGAATCAAATTCAACTTGCTTGTGACTACGGTTTTCTGGCACAAGTAGCTGTACAGCAATCACGTTGGGTACAGGCAACTATTTTAGCGCATGTATCGCTGCTGAAATTAGGTGAGGCGCAAAAGCAAAATGACCCTTATGACTGTTTATTTCCTTTATTATTGGCGCAAATTTATTATTTGATATTAGCGAAAGCCCAACGCAATTTAGGCGAGCAAGAAGTCGCCCGTGAATATTTAGAAAAGGCAGCAAAAGAACTGCCAGAAGCGTTAGAATACAGCGCTCATCAATATGATGCCCATCGTTATATTCGCCTGTTGCGGACATTGCGATCGCTTTATTTTGAAGAGGGACGATATTTAGAAGCTTATTACATTCGTCAAAAACGCCGTTCTGTGGAACAGCAATATGGTTTTCGGGCTTTTATTGGTGCCGGACGTTTACAACCCCAAAGACAAGCAACAAACCCAGCATTAATGTTACCTGCTGGGAGTAGTAGCGTTGCTTTAGAAATTGGTGCTTCTGGTCGAGAGCGAGATATTAATGATTTAATTGGCAGAATTAGTCGTGCTGACCAAAAGTTAACAGTGATTCACGGCCAGTCGGGAGTAGGTAAGAGTTCCACAGTAACAGCGGGTTTAGTTCCAGCATTGCAAAATCGAGCTATTGGCGATCAAATTGCTGTACCTGTAGTGCTGCAAGTTTATACAGATTGGGCAAAGGAATTAGGCAAATCTTTAAGTGAGGCTATGTCTCAGATTAAAGGAGAAGCAGCCATTGAACCGGAGGTTTTACCTGAGTCTTTTACGCCTAGTACTATCGTAAATATTTTACAGCAATTAGAAAAAAATGCTGATAATCATTTGATTACAGTTTTAATTTTTGACCAGTTTGAAGAATTTTTCTTTGGATATAGCGATCGCAATCAAAAGCAAGCATTTGATAAATTTATTAGTGACTGTCTTGAGATACCTTTTGTCAAAGTTATTCTTTCTTTACGAGAAGATTATTTACATCGTTTATTAGACTTTAAACATCTTTCTTCACTGGAAGCAATTAACAACAATATTCTGGATAAAAATATCCGCTACCAGTTAAATAATTTTTCGCCAGAATATGCAAAAGCAATTATCAAAAAATTGACAGAACGTTCTCAATTACACTTAGAGCCTGCTTTAATTGATGCCCTAATTGCAGATTTATCCACAGAGTTTGGAGAAGTACGCCCCATAGAATTGCAAGTTGTGGGAGCGCAAATTCAAGATGAGAGAATTACCACCCTGGAACAATATCAGCCATATAGACCTAACAAACTAATAGAGCGATATATTAAAGAATTAATCAAAGACTGCGGCCCGGAAAATGAACGAGCAACTTTACTTGTTTTATATTTATTAACAGATGAAAGTAACAATCGGCCTTTTAAAACTCGCGCTGAATTAGCCGCGCAATTAACAGAGTTAGAAGATGCTAGCAAACTAGAATTAATTTTAGATATTTTAGTCCGCTCTGGATTAGTAGTTCTTTTTCCCGACGTGCCAGAACGCTATCAATTAATTCATGATTATTTAGTAGACTTAATTCGCTACTTGCAACAACAGGAATCAAGTTTACAAGTCCAACTCAACCAACTACGCCAAAAAGTAGAACAAAGTCAAGCTGAAATTGAGCGACTCAAAAGCGAACTCAGCCAAAAAAAGCAGCCAAGCAAATTGATAGATACTCATCCGCAACAGGGATTGGGTTTATTAACAGAATTGCGAGAGTTACAAAAACGCGAAGAATTAAGTCAGTTAGAAATTGAGCAATTGCGAGCTGAACTCAAAGAAAAAGAATTAACAGCTAAACTAGCAGAAAGCCAAGAAAAACAAAGACTCAGTGAAGCGAAATTAAATCGTTCTTTAAAAATTGCTTTGACTGCTTCTGTGTTGGCGATATTTGGTTTAAGCGTTTCCATCGTTACAGCAATAGATAGTGAGATTAAAACCCTGAGCGTATCCAGTGAAGCTTTATTTGCCTCGCAAAAAGGTATTGATGCTTTAAAAGAAGGTTTAAAAGCAGGGAAAAAACTACAACAAACAATCTGGGTAGATTCCAATACCAGAGAGCAAGTGCTGACGGCTCTCTATCAAGCAGTTTCGGGGGTAAGAGAATATAATCGTTTCGACGGGCATATATCTGGGGTAAATAGTGTTATATTTAGCCGCCATAGCCGTTTAATTGCCTCAGCCAGTGCAGACACTACAATTAAAATCTGGGGTCTTGATGGTAGCTTGGTCAAAACTTTGTCAGGACATGAAGATGTAGTCAATAGCATCAGTTTCAGCCCCGATAGCCAAATTATTGCTTCCGCCAGTCAAGATAAAACAGTGAAACTGTGGAATCTTCAGGATGGCAAACTACTAGCCACTCTATTAGGACATCAAGCTGTGGTGAATAGTGTGAGTTTCAGTCCCGATGGTCAACTTATTGCTTCTGCGAGTACAGACAAGACGATAAAACTTTGGACTCAGGACGGTAAATTACTCAAAACCTTAGACGGACATAACAGTGCAGTTTTGGCTGTTGCTTGGTCACCCGATGGACAAACCATTGCTTCCGGAAGTGCTGACAACACCATCAAGCTTTGGAGTCGAGACGGTGAGTTGCTAAAAACCTTTCCAGGTCATGATGATGCAGTTTTAAGTGTCGCTTGGTCGCCCGATGGTAAAACAATTGCCTCTGCTAGTTTAGACCAGACTATCAAATTGTGGAGTTTAGAAGGCAACCTTCTGAGAACCTTATCAGGGCATAGTGCAGGAGTTACCAGCGTCAGTTTCAGCCCCAATGATAACATCATCGCCTCTGCAAGTACCGACGAAACCCTCAAACTTTGGAGTACTGAAGGTGTGTTGCTCGGTACCCTTAGGGGACATAATAATTGGGTAAATAGCGTTAGTTTCAGCCCAGACGGTCGCACCCTGGCTTCTGCAAGTCGCGACAAAACCGTTAAACTCTGGCGTTGGGATGATGTGCTACTGCAAAAACCCAAAACCGATAATAATGATTGGGTGACGAGTATCAGTTTTAGCCCTGGAGGTCGCACTTTAGCAGCAGCCAGTCGAGACAAAACTGTAAAACTTTTCAATCGAGAAGGTAAATTGTACCGTACTTTCACTGGGCATCAGAGTCAAGTTTGGGGCGTTAGTTTTAGCCCTGATGGGAAAATAATTGCCTCAGCGAGTAAAGATAAAACAGTAAAGTTGTGGAGTCGGAGTGGCGAATTACTCTACAACTTACAGGGTCATAATGATACAGTATTGGCTGTAGCTTGGTCACCAGATGCTCAAGTAATTGCATCAGCTAGTAAAGATAAAACAGTAAAGCTTTGGAGCCGTAACGGTATACTCATCAACACCTTGCAGGGACATCAAGATGCAGTCAACTGGGTGAGTTTTAGTCCTGATGGCAAATTTCTAGCCTCAGCTAGTGATGATAAAACAGTGAAACTATGGAGTAAAGATGGTAAATTGATACAAACTTTGACCGGCCATAGCCGTCGAGTAAATGGGGTAGCTTGGTCGCCAGATAGTCAAATCGCCTCAGTGAGTATTGATAGCACAGTGAAGATTTGGGATCGAGACGGTGAGTTGCTAACTAATCTTAGTGGGGATGGTGATAGTTTCATCAGTGTCAGCTTCAGTCCAGATGGTAAAACTCTAGCAGCCTCCAGCGATGACAAAGTGAGAATTTGGAACCGCGATGGAACATTGTTAATTGCTTTGAAAGGTTATAAAGACGAGTTAACCAGCATCAGTTTCAGTCCTGATAGCAAGACTTTAGCTGTGGGAAGTGCCAGTGGTACGGTGATTTTTCAGGATTTAGCAGATATCAAACTAGATAAATTGCTGGCACGGAGTTGCGATTTGCTGCATGATTATTTGCAGACTAACCAGAAAGTGATGAAAAGCGATGGCTTCGCCAACGCCAGAGGCGAACGCGCTTTGTGTTCTGATAAGTGATGGAGAAGAATCAAAGGTGCGATAACTTCGTGAAGCTGCGAAGATAGCTAATTTTCAGTTTCATTGAGATGTGCTTGTAGCCAATTGAGCAAATCATCAATAATTGTAAAATCTAATAAAGCTTCCCCAAGTGCTTCTAAATCTTGGGGTGAAAGAGACTGTACTTGCTTTTTCACGTCTTCGGTTAACTCTCCTACTCGTTTTTGTAGTTGCCGTAGAACAAGTTCTTGCTGTCCGCGTTCGTAGCCAATGCGTTCGCCTGTGGTAATGTAACTCATAGTACGCTCCTGTTCAAATTGCTTGAATTCTTCCCAAAATTCCGTTTCCAAGACTTTTGGTAAAATCATAACCCAATCCACGAAGCGGTAAAGGTTACGAATATCTTTTTCTGGCAAACCTAGTTCATACAATCGCCGAATTAAGCTAAATTTCCAAGCTTTGCGTTCTTTTAGCTTTTTACTAGTCTCTTGTGTTTTCAAATGTGCCATTACAACCGTTGCAAAAGGATTATTACTTTTCTCTAATTCCGTCCAACGGTTTTGATAATCGAGAAGCTTAACAGTTCCAAATTGAAAATTTAAACTCGTATCTGGATAATTAAAAGTGTATTGATTTGGCCGCCATGTCAAATCTGAGTCACACAAAATAGCTAAACTAATGGCTGGTTTGGCAAATCTGTCAAAAATTCGCAGATTATAGGAAAACATTCTTTGTGCAAATGTTTCTTCTGATTTGGCTTGAATTTCAACATGAATCAATAACCAAATTTCTTCTCCTGAAATTTGCCAAACTTTGACTAATTTATCTGCGTATCTTCTGCCAATTTCTGCATTGCGTTCGATTTGTTGAAATTCTTTATCCAGAAATTCGTGGGGACGTTCCCAATTAATTAATGCAGCAGTCTGAGGAAAGAAAAATTGCATTGCTTGGGGGAAGTAGGCTTCTAAGATTTCTTTCCACGGTGAATCGTTATCTACCCTTTCGCGTTCTGAGGTCATTAACTGATAGATGGTAGTGATGTTTCAATTATTAAGCTTAGTGCGATCGCACCCAAAAAATCTTTACCTTGAGCAATTCTGCCTAAAATCTTAAAATTAAGAAAACGAGACGATTAACACAAATTACGGTTTCTATTATTGGAAATTCTGGAATATTTTCTGACATCACTCAAATTCACACAACACTTTCAGCAGATGGCTGAGTTAATGGCACCTCATCAGTTTCGGCACTAAAAGCCGCTGCTAACTTAGGACTGGCGATCGCAATAGCACTCTCATGCCATTCATGTATAATCGCATCAATCGTATCCCATGCCTGACTGCAAGCCACAATTGAGCAGATGCAAAGTGCGATCGCTCTATTGCACCTGAAAAAATCCTAAGCTGATAAATAAAGTTAAAAGCGATCGCCACATTACTGACTATTAATCATGGCAACAATGGTAGATAAAGGCACCTCTGCAAAGTAATTTTGCTGGAATTGTTCTTCGCTGACGGCGGCTAAAAACTGTGTAACAGCTGCATCAGCATTGGCTTGGGAGATGCTGTTGGGATTCCAAGTAATTTGCAAATCGCGGTCTTCTCTTGTAACTGTGAATCCGTAATATTTTAAAGCTTTGATTCCTAAAAATAAGGTGCGATCGCTTATGCCAAGTTTATCTAAAAGTTGTACGCGAGTAACTGAATGATTGGTACGACTAAGATATTTTGCAATCCCAACCAAGGTCTGCCAAATTTGTTTTGGTGGTTGGTGGTTGGGTTTAGACCAAGCAATGGCTAGTTGTTGATTATCAACCGTAGACGCTGAGTTGCTTGCTGCTAAACATCGCCGCAACCATGCACGTAAATCATCCCAGTTCGTCGGACAATGTTCGATTACAAGTGGGGGAGTAGGGGAGTTAGGAGTGGGGAGGTTGCGCCAGTCGAGGATGAATGGTGAATACTGAGTAGTGAGTGCTGAGTTTTCGCTTGGGCGGATGGCAATTAATCTAATTTCATAGCGTTTTTTAAAGGTGTTGTAGTCGAGTTCTGCTATACAATCACACCTGCCTATGGGCAATTCATCTTTGTAGTGTCCCCACCAAATACCAGGAAAGGAACTTCTAGTTGAATCATCGCGAATGTCAAACTCAGTTTTAATGTACTGTACCTTTTTTCCTCGCCAATCTTGCTGATTGCGATGCCAACTATTTTCAAACCAACAGTTTTGAATTAGCAATTTTGGAACGGGGTTACCCATTCCACAAGGTTCTAATAATTTCAGTTCTAAAAATAATTCTTTCCCCAAGTCTGCAACTTTTACTACTATGTCTGCTTGCACCGTTGGTGTGAGAGTTGTACCGCCCAAAGATTGCCGTAACTGTTGATTAATTGCTGCTGTAAATAAAGGAATATTCTCAATCGGCAAACTCAAACCCGCTGCAAAAGGATGTCCGCCAAAGCGGTGCAACAGATGTGCTTGCTCTTTCACCAATTGATACAAATCGACGGAATTCACCGAACGGGCAGAACCACGGGCTAGGGATGGGGGATTAGGGATTGGGGGTTCGGAAAATTCCTCCCCAGTCCCCAGTCCCCAGTCTCCAGTCCCCAGCCCCTCTGTACTCAACAAAATCGTCGGGCGTCCTGTTTCTTGTGCTACTTGTCCGGCGACTAAGCCCAATACGCCAGCAGGCCATTGGGGATCTTCCAGGACAATGACGCTGGTGGTTGATAAATCTAATTGAGTAAGTTTTTGTGCGACTTGGGCTTGTACATCTTTCTGCAAAGATTTGCGGCGAGTGTTTGCCAGTTCTGTAACTTCGGCTAATTCGTTACAACGTTTGGAATCGCGGCTAGTTAATAATTCGACGCAGAAACTAGCATCGCCTTGGATGCGGCTAACGGCATTGATTCTGGGCCCCAAACCGAAAGAAATATCTGTGGGGCGATCGCCACTTTTCTGGCACAATTCTAACAATCGACCTACCCCCGGTCGCCGTCTTGCTGTGGGTGGCTGTTGAAAATCTGCTTGCAGTCGTTGAATTCCCAACTGTGCTAAATAGCGACAATCTCCACTCAGTTGCACCAAGTCGGCAATTAATCCTACCGCTACTAAATCTAATAAATCCTCTAATGGATGTTGGGGAACATCAGGCAAAGTTTGATAAAGTGCTTCCACCAATTTATAAGCTACCGCCACCCCAGAAAGATTAAATAGCTGATGTTCCTTTGGCAGATATCGGGGATTAATAATTGCTATTACTGGCGGGCGTTCTTCAGGTAATGTATGGTGGTCGGTAACTATGACATCGATACCTAATTCTTTGGCATAAATAATTTCATTAATATTTGTGCTACCCGTGTCACAAGTGACTATTAACTTGCAACCTTGTTTTGCTAAATTTTCAATTCCTTGATTATTTAATCCATGAGATTCTTTTAAACGATTGGGAATGTAATAAACTAACTCAATATTTTGGATAAAAAACTCTCCCAATCCATCCCAAAGTACGGCAGTGGAGGTAATACCATCAGCGTCAAAATCTCCCCAAATAGCAACTTTTTCACCAGCATTACGCGCCTTTTGTAAGCGGGCGATCGCCAGATGCATTTCTTGTCCAAACTCAAAGGGACTTGCTGGTTGATAAGCTTTATGGTTAATGAAAGCTGATAATTGTGATTTTTCTTTAATTCCCCGTTGCCACAACAATTGTGCTGCATACAGTCCATTTGATGCAGGCGTATGCTGTTTCACCGCTTGGATAAACCACTCTGGCGGTTGTTCTGTTGTTGTTAGAGTCCACTGTTGTTCTGGCATATAAAGAAAGTTAGGAATTTAAAGTTAGCAGTGAGGAGTGAGGAGTTAGGAATTTAAAGTTAACAGGTAGGAGTTAGGAATTTAAAGTTAACAGGTAAAAGTTATGATTTACAAGTTTAAAGTCCATAAATAACATTTTCAACTCATAAGTCATAACTGGTAAATCGTAACTTTTAACTTTGTTAATACGTAGCATTTTTAACTCCTAACTCCTAACTTTAAATTCCTAACTCTTAACTTTTATGGAATTGGCGATTGATCTTCCGTGGTTTGAGGTTCACTCACTAGGGGATTAAGTAATATTTCATTAGCAGCACTATCGGGTTTACGGGCGCGAATTGCTGGACGCGATCGCCTGTAACCTGCTCTTTCTGCTTTTTGATGTTCGTAATCAATTAATCTACCATAATATTCATGTTTGCTTAAATTCATCGACAAGAAAATATGCTGGCGGATATTACCAAAACCTTTGCGATTAAAAAACTTTAATGCTGAAACATTGGTGGGGTCAGTATCTACTAACATGAACCGCGCCCCATCTTCAATCATGCGGGCGACTACTTTATCAACTAACTTGTCTGCTACTCCCCGACGCTGGAATTTAGGACTAACTCCCAGCCATAAAATGTAACCATAAGTCCAAGATGCTTTGGTAATAATTGTTCCCAAAACAAAGCCTGCTAGTTCTCCGTCTCTTTCAGCCACCAGGCAATATTCTGGATCTGTATTGTAAAGTCCAATTACTTCCCATTCATCCCAAGTGCGGTATAAATAAGGATATAAATCGCTTGTAAATAATTCTTCTCCCAAATGATAAACGGGAGAAATGTCATCAATTCCTAATTCGCGCACATAAATCGCTTCAGTTTCGTCAAAGCTGGACATAAATTTAGAAGTTGTAATTTATTTATATTAGATGATTCCGAAATTTTAGCTATGCAAACCAGGGCTTTAGATTTAAAAAAATGACTTTATATTACTTTTGAAGTTTCCACCAGAGTCTACAATTGTAAAGATATATTTTAGCAACATAATTGTGCGGATAAAATCAAAGTGATACTTCTTGAATGCTATCAATATTTGGCAAGGGATCGTTCGCAGTTTCTTCAGTGACTGCTGTGCGATCGCACCGCTTGGCGAAGGTACAATAATCACAAGTTTTACTACCCTTCGCCACTTGCGGAAACTGTATGTTATTTTGGTAATCTTCTAACCAATTAGTTAACTGATTTAACAGTTGGTTAAGTTTCTTTGCTGTTTTTATGTGTTGAGTAGTATTGTAATTAAATTTAATATTTTGTGGTTTACCTTCAGATTGCACAAACCAGTAAGTCATGGAAATATTTTCTGGTGAATACGCGCTGGTTTCAGCCAAAACATACATATAAAGCCGTGTTTGCCAGTTGGATTCCAACTTGCGTTTATGAGGTGGTTTCGGATAAGTTTTCCAGTCGAGAATTTGTGCTTGTTGGTTATCTGCAATCAATAAATCATAGACAACCGTCAACAAATAGTTCTGAACTTGCAGAGTGCGATAGTGTTCGCTTTCACGAAAAGTTTGATTGTCAGTTGCAGACATTAAAATTTCTGGGGCTGCATCAGCAAAACCAGCCATCCAGCTTTGCAGTTGAGGATCTGCTTGGAGGAAACTATCAATTGGTAAACCCATTTCTCGCTGCTGCATCAGCAGGTGAAAGCGACTACCTAAAGTTTGCCGTTCCTCGTGTTCGGGATTTGTGGGGGAATTGAGTTGTTCTAAGTAAGTGTGTTGGAATTTACGCGGACAAGCTTCTAATAAGTTGAGTTGTCCTTGAGAAAGTCGGAGTGGTTGAGTGGTAGTTGATAGCATCCTTCTATTGTAGAAGCAATGTTTAACAACAACCCACTCTAAATTCAACTTCTATAGAGCTATTTTTTACTACCGTCCTCATCGTTATCTCGATCGTTCTGCTTCTCGGAATCTTTAGTTTTCCCCTGAGATTTGATGGAGCCAAAGCTGTACGCCATAGCTATTTTAACTATGTCAAAATATGCAGGGTGATTATCTTTGTTAATAATTGCTAAAGAAATTGACCCCGCCACTAAGATGACTAAAATAGGGGAAAGTGTTTCTTTTAGAGTGCTGTTGCTGTTGTTTGGCATGGTATAATCTCCTTTGAAGAAGCCTTTGACTGAAGTAAAAGATAGCCAAAGGCAATTGATTGAGTTCCAACATGAGATCCGATTGCTACTGTTTTCTAAATCAAGAAGTAAACAATTAACGCCAAGATTCGATAATCATGGCGATCGCAAACAAACAAAACAAAATAACTGCTATCCGAAACAACCATTGCCATAAAGCTGCGGATAAAATTATCCCTGCAATGGAGACAGCCCCAAGCACCTTAGATAAAATCAAGGCAATTCCCAAACCAAGTAGAGTATAGAGAAAAAACCTCAGCCCTTTAGTAGCCCACTTAAATAAGCGGTTTTCATCGTTTTTGAGATTGGTATTCATAGTTTTTGTCCTTTTTTGACAGTTGAATCTTGCTAGCCAAACATACCCGACTTCAGGAGCGAATAATTATAAAATTGCTCCTAGCAAGTTAAGGAAAACTAGAGCCATACTCCTCAATCGAGTTAGCTTGGTATTTGTAAATAATGAAAATTAAGCTCCAAGATTAATACAGTTGAGTCAAGGAAATTTATGTTTTAAGGCAAGTAGAGAGAAAAAAGGTTAATCTCAACCCGATTAACTCTTAGATAAATTGCAATGGCAATTTGAAAATTCATATTAGGCGCTAAATGCTCGTGATGGCGCAGAACGCAGATTACGCGCATCAAGCCCTAGAATGACAACATACTTGGAATACTTGCCTTTTGGACAATCTTCAGAATCGAGGCATTAATCACTAAGTTTCACGGAGTTAACTGTAAACTTACTAAGTTACTCGATAAACCAGTGTTAAACTCACTATAAAGTAACTTAGTTACTTAGTCAAGGTATAAAGTGAGAAAATTGTTAAAAAAGCACCATAGCAACAGACAGTAACTATAAACAGTTAGCTTAACCGTCCTTTTTGAGAGATTGGTTTCTCACATAGTGAGCTAACATTGGGAGTGTAGTTTGCATTGGTGAGAGCATGAGTGCGATTCCCCAAGATTTTGTCGTGGCTTTAGCCCAAGAACGGGGTGTATCTAGCAGTGAGTTAGAGGTGTTGTTAGGCGTGGTTGAGGATAAATCGCCAAACGCGATCGCCCAAGAATTGAAGATTAGCTCAGAGGCAGTACGCAAAAGATTAAGTGAGGTTTATAAAAAATTTGATGTCAGCGGTGCGGGGCCGGGAAAACTCACTAAGTTACAGCAAATTATTGAAAGTGAATATCAAGCATCTTTGCAGACTATAGAAGCGACTGCCAACAAGCGTCAAGATTGGGGCGAAGCACCTAGTATCCGTGATGCCTTCTACGGACGGGGAACAGAACTGTCTAACCTTAAGCAGTGGATTGTCAATGATAAATGTCGATTGGTAGCACTTTTAGGCATGGGAGGAATTGGCAAAACTGCTTTGTCTGTAAAACTGGCACAGGAAGTTCAAGATAATTTTGATTACTTAGTTTGGCGAACTCTCCGCAACGCTCCACCTATCCAAGAGATGTTAGCGAATCTGATCCGATTTCTATCTGATGAGCGAGAAACGAATTTACCAGAAACCGTAAATGGTAGAATCACGCTACTAATTAATTATTTACGAAAGCGGCGTTGTCTTATAGTGTTGGATAATGCAGAGACAATTTTGCAAACAGGCATGAGCGTAGCTTCTTCGCAGGAGGCTCGTACCAGATACTATCAAGAAGGATATGAAGGTTACGGTCAACTACTTAGACGGGTAGGGGAAGAACCTCATGAAAGCTGCTTGCTGATTACTAGTCGTGAAAAACCAAAAGAATTTGCACCTTTAGAGGGCAAAGCATCACCAGTCAGAACAATATCATTACCTGGTGTGGGAGAAACAGAAGGGCAAGAAATTCTCAAAGATAAAGGTTTATCTGGATCGCCGCAAAACTGGGCAAAACTAGTTAAGAATTATTCAGGTAATCCATTGGCTTTAAAGCTAGTCTCTGAGACAATCAGAGAATTATTTGGTGGGGATATTGCTGCCTTTTTAGCCGAAGGAGAAATAATTTTTGGTGACACTCGTAATTTATTAGACCAGCAGTTTGAACGCACCTCAGAGCTAGAAAAAGAAATTATCTACTGGTTGGCAATCAAGCGTGAGCCAGTTTTGCTAGAAGAACTGCTAGATGATATTGTGCGTCCCTTAGCAAAAAGAGAATTATTGGAAGCACTAGAATCTTTACGCAGGCGATCGCTTATTGAAAAAAGCACAGCACTGTTCACCCTGCAACCTGTGGTTATGGAGTACATCACAGAAACCATCATTGAACAGGTTTGTCAAGAAATTACTACAGGTGAAATCGCACTATTCATGAGTCATGCTCTGATGGGAGCCACTGTTAAAGATTATGTCAGAGATATTCAAATTCGCCTGATTTTGAAGCCAATCATCAAAAGATTGCTCAGTGTTTTTATCACTCAGAGAAATATTGAAGACAAGCTAATTCAAATTTTAGAACCCCTGCGAGACAAATTTGTTGTCAAACCTGGATATGCTGGGAGTAACGTTCTGAATCTACTGTGTCAATTACAGACTGATTTGACTGGTTATGACTTCTCCCATCTGGCTGTTCGGCAAGCTTATCTACAGAACGTAAATCTGCATAAGGTCAGTTTTGCTCACAGCGACCTCACTCGGTCTGTCTTTGCTAAAAACTTTGCCACTGTGTTGTCAGTAACATTTAGTCGAGATGGCAAACTTTTAGCTACAGGAGATGCTAACGGTGAGATTCGCCTATGGCGAGTTATTAATGGTCAACAACTTTTGCTTTATCAAGGACACACTAATAAAGTTTGGTCAGTTGCTTTTAATGCCAATGGTACAACCTTAATTAGTGGCAGTGAAGACCAAACAGTGAAAATCTGGGATGTCAGGAGCGGTGAATGCTTAAAAACACTGTTAGGGCATACAGATAGAATCTGGTCAGTAGCTTTTAGTTATCAAGATGATGCGATCGCCAGTGCTAGTGAAGACCAAACCGTGAAAATTTGGGATGTCAAGAGTGGTAAATGCCTCAAAAGTTTGAGGGGTCATATTAATGGGGTACGGTCAGTTGCTTTCAGTCCCAATAATACAACTTTAGTTACTGGTAGCAAAGACCAAACCGTGAAAATTTGGGATGTCAACAGCGGTAAATGCTTCAAAACATTGTTAGGGCATACAGATAGAATCTGGTCAGTAGCTTTCAGTCCTCAAGGTGATGCGATCGCCAGTGCCAGTGATGACAAAACTGTGAGGCTGTGGGATGCTAATACTGGCAAGTGCCTTAAAACTTTGGAAGGTCATACTAATTGGGTATGGTCAGTAGACTATAGTCCTCTAGGAGACATGATAGTCAGTGGTAGTGATGACCAAACAGTTAGACTGTGGGATGTAAATACTGGTCAGTGTCTAAAAACTTTGCCTGGACACACAGATAGAATTTGGTCAGTAGCTTTCAGCCCTGAAAATCAGACAATTGCTAGTACTAGTGATGACCAAACAGTAAAGCTGTGGGATGCTGATAGTGGTAGGTGCTTGAGAACTTTGAAGGGTTACACTAATTGGGTGTGGTCTGTAGCTTTCAGTCCCGATTCCCAAATTTTAGCCAGTGCTAATGATGACTACACAGTTAAACTGTGGGATGTAAACACTGGTAAGTGCCTTAAAACTTTGAAGGGCCATACAAATGGAGTGCGATCGGTCGCTTTTAGTGCCGATGGGCAAATCCTAGCTAGTGCCAGTGATGACCAAACTATCAAGTTGTGGGATGCTAATACTGGTATATGTTTCAAAACTTTGAAGGGACATACTAATTGGGTATGGTCAATTGCCCTCAGCCCTCAAGGTAATATCTTAGCTAGTGCTAGTGACGATCGAACAGTAAAGTTATGGGATGTGAATACTGGTAAATGCTTCAAAACTTTGTTAGAAGACACTAACAGAATATGGTTTGTAGCCTTTAGTCCCAAGGGTGACATTTTAGCTGGTGCTAGTGAAGACCATACAGTGAAATTGTGGAATGTTAGTAGCGGTCAATCCCTAGAACCTTTGAAAGGACACACAAATTGGGTAAGGTCTGTAACATTCAGTTCTGATGGTCAAACTATCGCCAGTGCCAGTGAAGACCATACAGTGCGATTATGGAAGGCTAGCACCAACGACAGCCCAGAACCTCTAGAAGCTTCTTTGCAGGAACACACCGATAAAGTACGAGCCGTTGCTTTCAGTCCTCAAGGTTATACAATCGCCAGTGAGACTGATAAAGTTAGCTACATTTTGGCCAGTGCCGGTGATGACAATACCCTGAAAATCTGGGATGCGAACACTACTAAATGCCTTAAAACGCTGCAAGGACACACTAAGAGGATATGGTCAGTTGTCTTTAGCCCCAATGGACGATTCCTAGCTAGTGGTGGTGAAGACGAAACCGTGAGGATATGGAATCCAGACACAGGCCAATGTTTAAAAATTCTTAGTATCCCCAAACCATACGAGGATATGGACATTACAGGCTCTATCGGTTTAACAGCAGCTCAGAAGGCAACACTGAAAGCCTTAGGAGCAGTAGAAGATACAGAACAAAAATAAAAGGTAAAAGGATGAATTTAGTATTCTTAGTTCATCCGTTTACCTTTTTTATGTACCTGATGCTTATTTCATGTTAGCCCTTGCATCCCTCACTGCGGCAAAGAAAAATAAACCTGTGAGTGGAATGCTTAATGCGAGGATAATTGCTGTGGTTGTGACGCCGAAATCCGGTTGTCCGTAACTGAGTTCAAAAATCGAACCAACAGCTGCGATCGCACTTACACAACAAGCACCCAGAAACAAACCGCTTTTTGGAGTTAAATACACTACTAAGCCCCCCTATGCTACTGGTTTCACCGCTTGATACGAGAAGCCATTCTTAGATAGCTCCTGTGCCAAAGTCAAGGAGTTTTCCACGCGGTCTACAAATACCACACCATTGAGGTGATCCATTTCGTGCTGAATGCAGCGTCCCAACAGGTCGTTAGCCTTTAAAGTTTGGGGACGACCATATTCGTCTTTATAGGCGATTTCCACGACTTCAGGGCGCTTTACATCCAGGTATACGTTGGGAATACTTAAACACCCTTCTTGAGCAACCGAGATGTCGCGGCTGACTTGTTTAATAGTGGGGTTGATCAACACCAAAGGTTGATTCGCTGCGTTGTCTGGTTCCAGGTCAATGACAATTAATTGTTTGTGAATTCCCACTTGGGGGGCAGCCAAACCAATGCCATCTTTACTGTACATAGTTTGCAGCATTTCGCGCACCAGTTTGCGGAGTTCGTCATCAACTTTAGAAATCCGCTTTGCACCTTGACGCAGCACGCGATCGCCTAAATAATGAAGCTCCAAAGGCGGATTTTTTAACTTTTTTTTCTCGACAGCAATTTCAGAAGGCATGAGTCTTGATGGCTAGATGGTGAAAATTCCTACCTCAATTCTATCAAGCTGGGGAGTGGAGAGTGGGAATATAAGAAAGCAGGGGGGCAGAGGGGCAGGGGGGCAGGGGGAGATGTAGCTTTAGATTCTTGCCGGGAGAGTGCTGAATTCTAAATTCTGAGTTATAAATTCTGAATTCTGACTTCTGACTTCTAACTTTTTGCCTGGGGTGATTTGTGTTGAAATCTCTCACGAAACTTGACTATCTGCTCAAAGAAACTTTCCTTGGCTTACTGCGGGGAGGTTGGATGAATTGGGCAGCTGTCAGTACTGTGACTGTATTGTTATTTTTATTCGGCTTGAGTTTGCAAACTTCTTGGCAAGTCGAAAAACTTCTCTACCAGTTTGGTAGCCAGTTAGAAGTATCAGTTTATCTCGAACCGGATATGCAAGTTCAAAGCATTGAGCCACTGATAGCAAAAATGCCACAGGTAACAGCGATACAAACAATTACTAAGGAGGAAGCTTGGAATAAGTTAGTTAAGGAAATGAGAATTTCGGATATTGAAGGCGTTACGCAACAGCTAGGCGAGAATCCTTTGGTTGATGAAATTAAGGTGAAGGCGCGTAACTCTCAAGTCGTGCCAACTTTAGCAACCCAGTTGGCTAAGTTACAGGGAGTTGATACGGTGCAGTATATCGATGAAGCAGTCAAACGGATTGCCCAGTTGCACCGGGGTTTGAACTGGATTACTTTAACAATTACAATTATTTTGACTGTAACAGCGATCGCCGTGACTACCACCACAATTCGCCTGATTGTCATGGCGCGACGCCAGGAAATTGAAATTATGCAACTAGTGGGAGCAACTTCTATTTGGATTTATCTCCCGTTCATTTTACAAGGAATTACTTTTGGTTTAGTCGGTGGTGCGATCGCTTGGAGTTTTATTTCTGTGATTCAACAGTTTCTTAGTAAATTGCTAACCAATCAACCTGAGTTTATTCAAGTTATCACCAACGGAATACAACTCACTCCAGCCCAAATTTTATTATTGCCCCTAATTCTCTTGAGCTTCGGTGCCACGGTAGGATTAATTGGAAGCTTATTTGCTGTCAGACGTTTTGCTAAAGGATAGTCATGGGGCATGGCTAGAGGAGAAAGGATGAAATCGTTATGAAATCACAATGGGAATGTTTTTTAGAAAATCTTGGTGTTTGGGAAGGTTCATTTACCAATTTTTCTCCCCAAGGTACACTTGTCAACGATACTCCTAGCCGTCTTTCCCTAGAACAGTTGAACGGTAGCCAGAAAGTGCGCCTAACTCTGAGCCGTTCGGGACAAGATTTGATTAGAGAATTTAGTTCTGTAGGAGGAGGTTTGCTGTTTTTTGAAAATGGTTCGTTTTCTGAAGGTTTAATTCAGATAGGGCCGTTTTCCGAATTCGGTGGAGAACTCGCTTTTGTTCGGGAAAATCGCCGCTTACGTCTGGTGCAACTATTTGATAAAACAGGTAATCTCAGCGGACTAACCCTAATTCGAGAACATCTAGCTGGAACCCCAGCAGCAGAACGTCAACCTTTGCAGTTAGATGACTTGTTGGGAGAATGGCAAGGTCAAGCAGTGACAATATATCGAGATTTGCGATCGCCTGATACTTACTCTACAACTCTAAAATTACAATTAGATAATACTGGGCGATTAATTCAAAGTACTTCTTTTGGCGATCGCACAATTACCTCAACTGCTACCATCAAAGGTTCCATTGTTCTCTTTGATGAAAATCCTGAAAAGCAGATACAAGTATTATTCTTACCCGATGGCGCTTCTGCAACTTCACCACTAAAAGTGCAATTACGTCAACCTTTATTTCTAGAAGCCGGTTGGTTAATCCAGTCAAACCTCCGCCAAAGGATGATTCGCAGCTATAACGACAAAGGCGAATGGGTTAGCTTAACTTTAGTTACCGAACAAAAAAGGTAAAATACTTATGATAATTGAGCAATTGTTGTTAGAAAAATGGCGATCGCTACCTCCAGAAAAACAGCAAGAGGTTTTTGACTTCGTAGAATTTTTAGAATCTCGACAAGAAAGAATTTATGCACATCCAGTTGAACTAAAACCTAAGTCTCAATTAGGAGCAAAATTAGATAAAATTCGTGAAAGTATTGTAGGTTCTGGTATACCCTTACTTACAGATGAGGAAATCGATCGAGAAGTTATAGAAAGGCGAGGTGGATACCAAGAATCAAAATGATTTGTACATTTATTGATGCAGGGGTACTGATTGCAGCTGCCCGTGGTACAGGTAGTGGTGCAGAACAAGCATTGCGTATCCTCAAAGACAATAACCGTGAGTTTGCTTCTAGTATATTCCTCAAGCTAGAAGTCTTGCCCAAAGCGATTTACAACCAACGCATCATAGAGGTGGAGTTTTACCAAGCATATTTTGATGCTGTGACTCACTGGGCTACTAATATTGAACAGATTATTCACGCAGCTTACGAGGAATCTGCACAGTCAGGGTTAGGTGCTATGGATGCTTTGCATATCGCCGCAGCAGTATCCGTAAGAGCAGTAGAATTTGTAACTTACGAAAAACTTGAAAAATCAATTTATCGGACAAAAAGCATTAAGGTTGTCTCTATTCGTCCAGAGCAGCTGGGCTAAAGTAGCATTTACTCGATTAATCTGTCCGCAAAAAGGTCGCTAATAAGACTAAATAACAAATAGTAGTAATACAACTTACCTTTTGCAAGGAAACCTTCAATGGTACAAACCTCTGCTAAACCTCTGACTCTCACTGAATTCCTCGATTTACCAGAGACACAACCTGCCAGTGAATATATTGATGGACGTATCATCCAAAAACCAATGCCACAAGGAGAACACAGCGCGATTCAGACAGAGTTAGCACCTGCAATTAATTTAATCGTAAAACCCCAAAAAATTGCGCGGGCTTTCTGTGAACTTCGCTGTACATTTGGAAATCGCTCGATTGTACCTGACATTTCTGTTTTTATGTGGGGCAGAATTCCTCGTCAAGAGAATGGTGGAATTGCTAACGTCTTCTCAATTGCCCCAGATTGGACAATTGAAATTTTATCTCCCGAACAAAGTCAAACTAAAGTTATCAAAAATATTCTGCATTGTCTCAAGTATGGAACTCAGATGGGATGGCTGATCGATCCTAAAGAAAAATCCGTGTTTGTTTACTTGCCAAATCAAGCAACTAATGTTTATGAAGAACTAGAAACAAAGTTACCAGTGCCAGAATTTGCTAAAGATTTCAGTTTAACAGTAGAAGGTTTATTTAACTGGTTGCTAGAGTGATTGCAGTTGTACTGTTTACTGAGAAAAATCTTATATATAAATTGGCGATCGCTCTATCCATTTGAAAGTAATTATACTGCTTCATCAACACTTCCACAGTTTGCTAAATCCATATAACCAGTAAACACTTACTGTGCAAATTCAAAGATTTTAGAATAACAATTAGGCAATTTGCACCGTGCTGGGTTCTGGAATAGATTCACCTTCTACTTGCCAAGCTTCCAAGTACATTTCAATCACTTCTTCGCCATTACGAATAGCTTCTTCACGAGTTTTGCCGTAAGTGCAGGGCATAATAACGCGATCGCTAAACTCTGGAATAGTAACTAGAAAAAGCCGATCTTCATTAGACCATTGAATAATCATACTGTATTGATTCATAAATTGTCGTCCTCTCTTAACTCTTGGAGTTCAGTTAATAACTTTGCTAACTGCTTTTCCAGGTATAGCGGCACATCATCTCCATCCTTACCTGAAATTGTTAGTGTTTTTCTAAGCAAAGGATGTCGCCAACGTTCATGACTACCTTTGCCACGCTTAGGAAGATAAACGAATCCTTCACGTGAAATTTGGGCTTTTAACTCCCGAATTTTCCTGGGCATGTTTTTTATTTACTTTTCTACGCTAGCAAATCATTTAAATTAAGGTTTAATTACTCTTGAAGTCCAAAGATGTTTGCTGTGGACTAACCTCTTTACCAACTATCTCAGTTGCAATATACTTCTGACGTGGATGACTAGGTTGATCAGAATATAAATAGCTAATAGAACCTGATGCAAGCAAGGTGCGAATTACTTTTAGAAGGTAATACTTTTTACATTCCAGAATAATTACAAGATCATTGGGAGCAAGCGGAGTAAGTGAACATAGCTGCACTAGGACTTTCTCTAAAGTTACGCGCTCAACTCGAGAATGATCGCGAACAATTGCACCTATCTGCATCAGTTCATTCCAAAGATTTTCAGGAATAGTTTCTTGCTTGGTTGCAGACGTAGAAGTATTTGTAGGAATTTTAGTTCCAGATATCCCTAGTGAACCTAACTCATAACAAGCGGAACGCCCTCGATTAACCATTTGTAATAATTGTCGATTACGAAGACTGACAAGTACTTTTGATATGTCGGCTGGATGCTGACCAGTTAATCGAGTTAGGGTTGCATTATCAACATAGCCGTGGTGTTTGGCATGAACCAAGGCTAATTGCTCTTACCATCTACAGTTTCAATACGTGCATCCTGGGCATTACAAATCGCATAACTAATTTTTTGAGAACTACGCAATGTGTTGTAAAAATCATCCAACATTTTGGAAGCTTTAGAAAGCCCTTCAACCTCAAGCCTACTATTTAACTCTTTGACGCCCAACAGAATCCACCCACCATTAGTATTAGCAAATGCACTGACTGTCTCCCAGAGACTTTTAGGTATACCGCCTTGTCCTAATTTGACCTCGACTTCTAGCGTTTCACTACCTTGCAATCGCTCAATAAGAGTATCAAGCAAGTTAGTAACAACAGTATCGCTAGACATACTTACTTTCGTCCACGTTTGAGATGATAATGGCGACAGTGTAGCACGAATAAACAAATCTACTTGAATTATTAACTTAACACTGCGTCACATATGCCAAGAATCGATTTTACCAAGAAAGGTTTTGGTTCAGGTGGGCGATTAACTTTAAATTAAGTACTATACTTTACACTATAAATAATAAATAAAAGCTCAATTAAGAATATTGCAATCCTTCATACTAAATAACAGCGACGTTGCAACGCTTTGTCGAGTAAACTTTGATATTCTTCATCTCCAACTCGATAAGCCCCAAACCTTTCCAAGTGCGGATTCATCATTTGGGCATCAAAAAAGACAAATTTCTTCTGGCGCAATCTTTCTACCAGCTTAACCATCGCTACCTTTGAACCATCGGGAATGCGGTAAAACATTGACTCGCCAATGAAAGCACCACCAATAACAATTCCCAAAATTCCCCCAGCTAGTTCGTCGCCTTGCCAAGTTTCAAAACTATAAGCATAACCAGTCTGGTAAAGTAGCCAGTAAATATCTTGCAATTCTGGTGAAATCCAAGTTACTTCGCGGTTAGCGCAGCCAGCCACCACAGCTTGAAAATCCCGATTAATCGCCACACTAAAACGTTCTTGATTGAGAACGCGCTGCAAAGACTTGGGGTAGCGAAACCTCTCATCTAAGGGAATGAAAGTCCGATCGCGACTTTGATACCAACTCAGGCGATCGCTATCATCAGCCATGAGAAAATAGCCTTGAGCATAACCTTGAACAATAGCAGCGATATCATATTGCATAAATATAAAAAATACAAAAAGAACGCAAATTGATACTAACAGTCATTCTCTGCGTTCCCTTGTAATCCCCTTTGCGTATAAAAAATATGACTGAACCAATTCCAGCAATTACTCTACCACGTCCTGAAAATCCGCAACTTGAAGGTGAATGGTTGCGAGAACGTCTACTGCGGTGGCTAGATACAGAATTTATCCCCGAAGCAGTTAACCAAAAGATTGCTCAACGAGCCGCACAGATTTTTGTGCGTCAACGCATGGAAGGAGAAAACGACCTTGGTTCTCTGGTAATTGCCATTGTCACAGAGATGCAGTCTTATGATTTTTCCAATAGCTTTTATGGAGAGTTTGCGATCGCCAACGCCGTTAGCGATCTACTCTTAGAAAGTCTGGGAATTGATAAGTGTTGCGGTCAATAACAGTTGGCAGTTAGGAGTTAGGAGTTAAAAGTTAGGAGTTAAGCTTGTGTTTATTCATCACTCATAACTCATCACTCATAACTTTTTACCAACTAGACTTAACTACTCCAGGCAAAAGGCCTTCATGCGCCCATTCCCGTAGCACATTCCGAGATAAGCCAAAATCGCGGTAAACACCTCTAGAACGACCAGTCAACCAGCAACGGTTACGGCGGCGGCTGGGCGCACTGTTCCGTGGTAGCTGTTGAATTTGCCGATGGATTTCTAGCTTATCAAGGGGAGATTCTGTACTTCTGAACTCTTCCAACAGAGCTTCCCGCTTCTGGGCATATTTTTCTACCAATCTGGCGCGTTTTTTCTCGCGCTCAATCATGCTCTTTTTTGCCATATACTCTCTAACTTACATTTAAAGACAGCATTTTCCATTCTACAGTCTTCTTTTCAATTCTAGATTACTTGTGTTCGCCACTAGTGTGTCAAATTGAAATTCATAAACACGGAAAAGGACGCGGGGACACAGGGACAAGAAGAGTTTTTTCTTAACGTCCCCGCGTCTCCCCATCCTCGCGTCACCGCGTCTCCCCTTCTGGCCAACACTACCCTACGACCGTTGGCTTATTTGCAGAAGGACATAAATCCGCAAGTTCACAAGCAACGCAGACGGGAGAACGGGCTTTACAAATGGCACGACCGTGATAAATCAGTCGAATTGACCAATTTTCCCAATCTGGTTGCGGCAATAAAAGCATCAAATCTTTTTCAATGCGGATGGGGTCTGTATGCTCAGTCAAACCCAAACGTTGACTGAGGCGGCTAACGTGAGTATCTACTGTCACGCCAGCATTAATGCCATAAGCATGACCCAGGACTACATTTGCTGTTTTCCGCGCTACGCCTGGAAGTTTTAACAACTGTTCCATTTGGTTGGGAACAACAGAGTTAAACTCGGTGACAATCATCCGACAGGCGGCTTGAATATTCTTGGCTTTATTGCGATAAAATCCTGTGGAACGTACCAAATTTTCTAACTCATCTAAGTCGGCGATCGCTAAACTCGCTGCATCAGGAAACCGACTAAATAATGCTGGCGTCACTTTATTTACTCGCTCATCAGTACACTGAGCCGAGAGAATCGTTGCCACCAACAACTGTACTGGTGTTGAGTAGTTCAAAGAGCAAGTCGCGTCTGGATAAAGACGCCTCAAGCGAGAGAGAATCTCTACTGCCCGTTGTTTTAAAGACAAAACTTTATTTCCCCTACTCCCCACTACCAATTTTCCACTCCCTACTTTTACTGGAGTAACTTTTGTACCCACTCTAATTGACTAGTTAATTGGGTAGTTTCTTTCACTATCAGAAAAATCCCTAGTCCTAAGAGTAGCACCAAACCGGTTTGCATTACGCCTTCTTGAATTCGAGCAGGCACAGGTTTACCGCGCAAGCCTTCAATTAGCAGAAAAGCGAGTTGTCCGCCATCCAAAGCTGGTAAAGGCAAAATGTTAATAATCGCCAAATTAATGCTAATAATTGCTGCAAAAGATAACAAATTTGTACTATTATCAGCAGCCAATTGTGCCCCAATTTTGACAATATTAACTGGGCCAGAAACTTGTCCTACAGTTTGTTGAAAATTGGTAATTAACTGGCCAAAACCGCTGAGTGTTCCCACAAATAATTGTTGAAACCTGTTAGCGGCAATGCCAAAAATTTCAAAAGGACTATTAGGACGACGATAAACTGCTGTAGCATTTGGGCTAAGTGCCACACCTACTACACCTTTGCCATCTGCTCCTAGTTTTGGTGTTAATTTCAGCGATTGTTGCTGATTTTCGCGCTGAATTTTGAGTTCGATTTGCTGATTGGGATGAGTTTGAATTTCTTTTGTCAGCAAAATGGTTGATTTATCAGAAGCGGGAAGTTCCTGACCGTTGACAGCCAGAATAATATCTCCTTCTCTAACTCCTGCTTGGTAGGCAATGGATTCTTGATTAATAGGTTGTACGATGACACCAGCTTTGTAGTTTAATTTCTCAGGAATACCTACAATACCCAATTGCAGAGCCAGTACTAAGTAGGCAAATATTAAATTTGCTATCACTCCAGCACTGATGACGATCGCCCTGTCTAAAATTGGACGGTTACGCAGCAGATTCGGGTCATTGGGTGGAACATCGCTATCTGGGTCATCATCCGGGAAGCCCACAAAGCCGCCCAAGGGAAAAGCACGGACAGCATATTCAGTTTGCGATCCTTGATACTTAAAAAGAACTGGGCCAAAACCCAAAGAAAAACGGTTAACGAGAATACCTTGAGAACGTGCTGCAACAAAATGTCCCAACTCGTGTACCAAGATCAGAACAGCCAAGACTGCGATCGCTGCTAAAACTGACATAAAGCAAATTAGTGAAGATATTAAGCTATGTTATCTCCATTCTAATTGGCCAAACAGGGCATAGGGCATGGGGAGTAGGAGGGGCAGGGGAAAAGGAATAAATTTAATCTCTCCCCTTTTCCCCTTACCCCTTTCCCTTTCCCTATACCCAATTACAGTACTTCACGCCCCAAGTATGGTTGCAGCGCTTCTGGTATCCTCACTGTTCCATCGGGTTGTTGATAATTCTCCAAAATTGCTGCCATCGTTCGTCCCACTGCTAACCCAGAACCGTTGAGAGTATGCACAAACTGGGTGCCTTTCTTCCCCGCCTCTTTGAAACGAATATCAGCCCGTCGCGCCTGAAAGTCTACAGTATTAGAGCAGCTAGAAATTTCGCGGTACTTGCCAGAAGAAGGCAACCAAACCTCTAAATCGTATGTTTTAGCAGAAGCAAATCCCAAATCCCCACTACTGAGATTCATCACTCGATAAGGCAACTGCAAAGCCTGTAAAATTGATTCTGCACTCCCGACTAATTTTTCTAGTTCATCAAAAGAACTGCTGGGTTCGACAAACTTCACCAGTTCCACTTTGTTGAATTGATGCAGGCGAATTAAACCCCGCATATCGCGCCCATAACTACCAGCTTCTCTACGAAAACAAGGGGTATAAGCACAGTGGTAGATAGGCAAATCTTCGGCGGTGAGAATTTCGCCCCGATAGAGATTAGTAACTGGAACTTCAGCTGTAGGAATTAGCCACAAGTCGTCATCAGCGCATTTGAAGCTTTCTTCAGCAAACTTAGGTAACTGACCAGTCGCCGTCAATGAGTTAGTATTCACCAACAGCGGTGGACTAATCTCCACATACCCAGCTTGGGTATGGACGCTCAGCATAAATTGAATTAATGCCCTCTCCAGTGCTGCACCAGCACCTATCAATGTCACAAAGCGACTTTGGGCAACCTTTACAGCTCGCTCGACGTTGAGAATACCTAGCTTTTCAGCTATTTCCCAATGAGGCAGAATATCCGGGTTTTGCGGAAGATACTCATCACCCCAACGCCGCACTTCTACGTTATCTTCTTCGTTCTTGCCAATGGGTGTAGAGTCGCTTGGTAAGTTGGGAAGTGCTAAAACAAGCTGGGCAATTTCAGCTTTGAGGTCTTTTTCTTGGGGTTCTAGTTCGCTCAATTTAGCTTTGACAGAGTTACCTTCATCCCGCAAAGCTTGGATTTCTGGGTCTTGAGCATCGATACCAGATTTGAGCTTTTGCCCGACAATTTTACCAATTTCGTTGCTACGGGCTTGGAGTTGACTGCGCGTCCCTTCTAATTCCCGCTGTTGTCGGTCTAATTGTAATATCGGTTCAACGTCGTATTTACCACTACGACTGTTCAATCGTTCTTGAACTAATTGCGGATTTTCCCGTATTTGCTTGATATCCAGCACAGATTTTTCTCAGTTTTTAGCCTATTATCTTCATGCCAACACCCCAGCATATACTGATTTTGCCTTGCCATGAGCAGAAAAGCAAACATCAATCAATTCAAAATTCAAAATTCAAAATTCAAAATTAAATAGAGCCACCCGCAAGGCATGGGTTTTATACCTAGCTTGGGAAATAAGGATTCTTTCACCCATAAGGTGCGTTTTGATAAAAATTTTAAATTCAAAATTAGTGTTAATCCTCTGATTTTCTAGATTCCCCAGCACTGGCAGGTGAAGGTAGCCAGTAGGCAAGTACACCCGATAAACCACTCCAGTACACTGCCTGGTTTTGGCTATTCTGGCGCTCCATAAATATTAGGGAACTACACAATCCAATCATTAAAGTACTAAAAAATACTTGTATACCAAATTTCCAAATTTCTAGTTTTTTCATAGTGCAAGACTTCCAATCCAGATTAATTTCATGCGATCGCAGTTCAGATATCACCTTGTAGGTAGATGTTAATATGAGCAACTGGTGTTATTCTTCACGTTGTATTTTAAAAATTTCGGAAAAGCACTAGGAACACATTTGAATTATTTGCTATGTAACCTCCTAAGAACCGGAGAAATTTATACAGAAAATTAGTAAACAGAAGTATAGATTTTTAGCTTAATTTTTGGTCTTAACTCGTCTTGATTACGGTTTGTTGATGCGATTAAGTAGCCAAAGGGACGCCACAAGACCTGCAAAGTGGGCTGAGACAGTGTTAGTGTTTGCCTGCACAACAAGCATATCTAGACCGCTAATAATTCGAGTTGGGTCAAAAAATTGCGTAGTTATCGCTTGGGGAGATATAGATCTTGCCACCAGCGTACCAACGATCGCCTGCGCCCCCAAAAGAGTCGCCAGCGTCCCCCCTAAATTCACCCACAGTCCTAAGCGTAATACTTGCACAGTCTCGCTTTTCCGAGGGCGGTTGCTGGGATTGGAGGATTCCAGTTGCCTACCAATTCTGGTGTAACGGTAAGCTAAGTAAATCCCCACACCTAAAATCACCAATCCACAAACGGCTAAAAATACGCCAAAGCCAGTCCCAGGATTATTACTGGGGCTGCCAGCTCTTTGATTAAAGATGCCGAACAGCAGCACAATTATGCCAGAAACAACACCTAGTACTAGCTGAATCCAAAAGCTAATCCAACCTGCAAGGCGAAAGGTTTGGGCAATTGCCCGGAGATTAGAGGAAGACGATGGAGCATCGGGAGTTTGTGACATACTAAATCACCAATGTGCTAGGTGCTTTTAAGGTAAATGGGGAGATGGGGAGATGGGGAGACGCAAGGACGCGCGGAATAAACCAATGCCCAATGCCCCATGCCCAATGCCCTAATTTTTTTTGAGAAATTTACTATCACATTTACCAGATAGCACAAGAGGATCTCAAGCCTAAAAAATTATTAATAGTTACTACCCAGGTGTGTTTACAAATTTAGGAGTTTGAACTTAGACATATCCTTTAGCTTAAGTTTTTAAAATTTGCATTGGGAAAATCACTGTAAAAAAAAGTGTTTATTAAGTTCTACAGACAAAATAGCATTTTACCTGTAAAATTTCTTCGATGGCATCTTATTGCTTAAGCAGTTCTAATAAACTCGGCATCGCTTAACACCAAAACAGTGACTTCGCCACTGTCTGTTCCCTCCTCACCATACCTGATTTAGCTTGGGCAGGAGCATACTATCTTGTACCCTGAAACTCACGAACTATTCCCACAACTTCAAAGGCGTGGGTAATCATTTGGTGTTTTCGCTTTGGAAATCTAGCTTAAGTAGCTTTATATATTACTCATTTTAGAGTAGCAGTATATACTGACTACGAGTATTGTAGACCTTACCCTAAGGCATTTTTTTAGCCATTCCCTAACCATGAAACTTGAGGATATATATCAATTCTTTGAAAATCCTCCGCCAACTTACC
This sequence comes from Nostoc sp. ChiSLP01, assembly GCA_034531195.2. Taxonomy (GTDB): domain Bacteria; phylum Cyanobacteriota; class Cyanobacteriia; order Cyanobacteriales; family Nostocaceae; genus Nostoc. Next base: position 121,351 of record JAVRBO020000095.1, on the reverse strand, counting down.
TTTGTCAGGAATTAGCAGTTTGTTACATACTGTCTATTTTGTTAGAAGGTGAATCCTACGGCACCGAGTTAATCCAAAGATTAGAAACTGAATATCCCACCTATCGGCTTTCGGATACTGTACTTTACAGTGCAATCAAGTTTCTGGAAGACGAAAGGGCAATTAATGGATATTGGAAAAAACTTGAAGGACGGGGACGCCCCAGGCGGATGTACCAAGTTTCTCCAGAATGGCAAGTTCAAGCGCAGAATTTAGCTTTTCTTTGGCAAGACTACATCAACGGGCGAACAAAGTAACGAATAATTGATAATGAATAAGTCTCCTCCAGTCAAACAATAACAATTAGTTATGGATACTCCTATTCTGCCATCTACCTTCCTGCTAACCTTGTTGTTATCGGTTGGGCTGTTTTTCTTTATTCGTGCTTCGACTAAAGACCGTACAGAGACAGCGCACTTGGTATCCGAACAAGACGAAGCAGCTTTCATGTCTCAATTAAGAGAGTATTTTCGATCGCGGTCTTACCGAGTGGCAGCGGTAGACCGAGAACAAAACCAAGTGACTTTTGAAGGTAATGTTCGCCCTAGCTGGTTCTTAGCTATATTTCTCACCCTACTGGCAGCTACTGGTATTGTTTGTCTGTCACTAGTGGTATACCTACTTTTTCCTAACCTGAGTAGGTTTATTCTAGCTCTGGTGCTGCTGTCACCTTTGAGTGGTGTTTTTTATTGGAAAAAATCTGGAAGACTTGAGAAGGTGTTGCTCAAAGTGGAAACAACTCAGAGCGAACAAACCCCCTCAAGTAAGGTTACTGTAGTTGCCCATCGAGATGAACTCACTGAGTTACGGAGGACTCTACAGTTAAAGGCTGGTGAATAATTGTTGGTTTTTATGACCATCTCTGAACTTATGAGGTGTTCCCTTTCTGACCTGACCTACTCTTGAGGCAATGAAAAGTAGTAAGGAGGAAATCAAGACTGCTGCTTTGCCAATTTTATCCATAACTTGTGTTGTGGCTAAAAATTTGAATTCATTTCAATTCTTTGACAGAGCTTGTCTTCCAATCTATTTGGATAAGAGCGCAACTTCACTAGCGCTTTTGGATGCGCTTGGCTCTATATCCGCTCCTTTGTACATCTTTTAAACAAGTACCAAGCCATGCAAACTAGCATGGTTTGACACATATTGGCTTTTCAATTGCCCAGAATAGGTTGACTGGCAAATCACCTACAAACTAAAAAAAAATTAAATTTTGCATAAACTTAGCAATTTTGCCAGTTAATTAATAGTCAAGGGCCACATTCAATGCCTGAGATGACCAATTTCTTATCGAGCAGTTAAAGCAAGGGTTTCTTGACCTGTAGGAGCCTCTAAAGTCCTCAGGCTAGGAAACAAGAAATGGTTTTCCTCTACGTATTGGGCACCAAACAGTCCCTTTTCTGCCCAGAAATAGCGGTCTGTGGTGTGTTCGTTTCGCTTTACGAGTAGAAGTGCCGGTGGCAAGATACCTTCAGCTTGAATGAATCTTCTCGCTGCTGTCACAGGTTTTTCTTCACCACTCTCGATGCTATATTGAGGCACATGTTCCAGAATACGGCGTCCTTCCTGACGACGACGACTTTTTCTTTTGCGTCTCCTTGCCAACCTATTGTCCTCCTCTTTCAAGCTATAGATTGTAGTGATAGCTACAAAATCCGTCGTAATTATAGAAGTTCTAGTTCAAAAAATCAATAGTTTTTTAACTTTTGATCCAATAAAAATTAATATCTTTAGAGGTATAGATAAAACAAAAGTTTCTCAGGATAATAATCCGCTGGTAGAAAACATCACTCAGAAGATTTCAGCTAAGCTGTATTAAAACAATGAGGTAAAAACTAGCTATCCTTTCTTAATCATGCCTCATAATCTGTAATCTTGAGCAAGAGCTAAAAAATGTTAATGTCTGCCAGTTCTGATTTTCTTGCTCTGTGCCGAGAGCAAATAGCACTGCTGGCCCAAGGGCTGGGAGCAACTTTAAGTATTGTGTACCTAACACAAGAATTGGTAGAAACTCCCTCTGGTGAGGCAAAACTGATTCCTGTAATGATTTATCCGGAAACAGCATTATTACCGCAAGCAGAGGAAAGTGCCGCCACATTACCTAAGCAGCTTCGAGTTGGTAATGTATTGGTATTACCCAATCATCACCAAAGGTTATTAACACCAGGATTGGAATCTTCAACTTCGTCGCCGGAATCTCAAATACCGGATGCATCTCAACCTCATTTACAAGAGGAATATCTACTGAGCGGTAACCAAATTGTTTTACCTTTGGTCTATGAAGGTGTGATGATGGGGTTGCTAGTAACTGGTAGAAAAGACCGAGAATGGAATGAACACGAGCAAAGCCAGATTCAACACATAGCCCAAACACTGGCGATCGCTTGCATCTTAGATCAGCGACGAGCATGGTTACAACACCAACTCCACGAACAACAAATTCTTCAAGAAAAACAGCAGGATTTGTTAGATAACCTGTTGCATCAGTTTCGTAACCCGTTAACAGCATTACGGACTTTTGGTAAACTTTTATTAAAGCGACTGCGACCGGCAGATACTAACCGGGATGTAGCAAGTAGCATAGTGCGAGAAAGCGATCGCCTACAAGAATTACTCCAACAATTTGAGCAAGTAATTGACTTAGCAGACACAGATTTAGCGCCACTACATCTGCCAAATGAAGTATTTGTAGAAGCATCTGTGCAAAAAGATGCTAAGCCGCCCCTGTTATTGCCGGGAACCGGAGATCAAGCAGTTGATTGCTCGGTAGCAGATATATTAGAACCATTATTAATATCAGCTAAAGCAATAGCACAAGAGCGCAAGCTAAAACTAATAACCGAATTTAAGCACAATTTACCCTTAGTACGTGCCAACATCAAGGCATTACGAGAAGTGTTAAATAACATAATCGATAATGCATTGAAATACACTCCCAGTGGTGGTAAAATTTTGATTCAGGCTGGAGAACAAAAAGGTAATTTTCAAGGAATTGTCATCACTGACAACGGCCCTGGCATTCCATCCGAAGATTTAGAGCATCTTGGAGAACGGCATTACCGAGGCGTACAAGCGCAAACAGAAATTCCCGGTACGGGTTTGGGGTTAGCGATCGCTAAACAGTTAATAGAACAAATGCAGGGCGAAATCGAGGTTTTCAGCCCTGCAATCAACTCTAAGTTAACTTCACCTAATAGACCGGGAACTACATTTATTATTTGGTTGCCGGAAGTTGAGAGTTAGGAGTTAGGAGTTAGCAGTTCAGAATTAAAACTTTGCTTTAATTGGTTCGTCAAAACTTTTAATTCCTAACTTTTTACTATCTTCAACTCATAACTCATAACTCTTCACTCCTAACTACCTTAGCGAAACCAGCAAGTTTTGATTGATTGTCATTTGTAAATCGGTATTTGGGTCAATTGCGATTAAGTCAACACTATTTCTACCGAAGAATAGACCAATCAATGCGCCGATGCCAGCACCACCCAAAACTTCTTCTGTGGCAATGGCGCGATCGCCCGTGACAGCAGACACCGCAGCGGCGGCTCCTGCGCCCAACACAGTATCCTTAATAATCGATCCGGCACTAGTACCCTTTTTGACGGTTTCAGTCTTGGTAATCACTTCAGAACTAGCGTTAAGTTGATATTCTTGACCTGTGGTCAAAACTAGTTTTTCAGCAACGAATTGAGAACCGCCTGTAGCAGGTTTGAGTTGACCGATAACTTGGCTACCAGCAGGAATCACCACAGATCCTTCTTGGGTAACCACGCTTTGGGATACAGTCAGTGTCAAAGGTGCTGTTTCGTCCTTGGTGACCAGAATTTTTTCTGCCTTGTCATACTTAACAGGAATAGCAGTTCCTTGAGGAATGGTCACAGATACAGGCGTTGGGGTAGTATTCCCAAGAGCTACGATGTAGGGCGAGTTAATTGCTGAGGCTTGATTAGAACTAACCAATGCTTGGTAAATAAAAGCTGCTACTTGAGCGCGAGTGGCGGTTGCAGTTGGATTGAGGAACTTCACATTGGGATAGTTGACCACGATTTGCTTCTCAGTCGCCGCAGCGATGGGGCTACGGGCGTAGCTAGCAATGTTAGAAGCATCGTTGAAGTATTGCAGAGTGCTTTCGGTATTACCGCTGGCACTATATTCCAAACCGTTAGCCAGGGAAACTAAAACCTGTTGGCGGGGAATAGCTTGGTTAGGCTCAAACCGATTGCCGGGATATCCTGATAAGAAACCAATGGTATAAGCTTGCTGAATGGCGCTGTATGCCCAATAGTTGCTAGGCACATCTGTAAAGCTGATTGGCGATCGCTGTTGTGCTTTTTGGAAAGCTTTGTTCACCATAGCGGCAAATTGAGCGCGTGTTACTGCTTCTTCAGGGCGGAAACTACCATCAGGAAATCCGGCAATTACACCTCGTTGTGATAATTGTTGAATAAATGGTGCTGCCCAGTAATTAGATGAAACATCAGAAAAAGTAGTTTGAGCAAAAGAAGGTGCAGCTGTCACAAAGGGTGCTACAGTTCCAACTGTGACGCTTAAAGCCATGAGTGCAGCTGTTCCAGATTGCAAACGATTTAAAGTAAACATTACTTTTTTACTCCATTAAATTTATGTTTTTTACTGTTAATTTATTAGACAATTGTTGAAGTTTGATGTTCCCATTAATTTAGATTTTTTCTAAATAATATTCATTTAGGAATACGGCTAAAATCAAAAAATAACTACCCAAATATCTAGGCAATAGATAATAGGGTAATTAGCCTTTTGCTGATTACCTCTACTCAATAAAGCAGATTTCAACGAAGGTGAATTACACAACGATTCGTTTGAACGGTAGATACAAAGCTGGTTTTATTTCTAGAGGCTGAATTATGCTGTAATGATTACCAAAACTCTAGATACCTGTGAAGACGATGCAGAGATAGAATAGTTGCACAGAAATAGATTTTTTGAGGTTAAAAATGAAGGCGATCGCACACTATAGTTAAAGTGGCGATCGCCTATTGAGTAATGATTAAATTCACAACTTAAATAAAGTTAAACCTATTAACGGTATAAGGTTAAGTTAGAATTCAGTGTCAGCCTCAAATCTTGTGCAGGTCTGATAACAAACGCATTCGTTTCTTTTTTCCGCAACAGGACGCTTGCTCCTGCACCCGCAGCCGCACCAATCACAGGTTTCAGATCGTCAACTCTGTTATTACCAGTAATTAGTGAACCCAAAAGACCAGCACCTGCACCAATACCTGCATCAGTTAATACTTGACCTGTGCTAGGCCCTTGTTTAACTCTTTGAGTTGTAGTGTATGTCCGAGAAGTTGCATTAATTGACTGACGGCGACCATTGGAAAATTCTAATTCTTGGGCTACAAATCGCACGCCTTTTCCTTGGTTATCATCATCTCTTGAATAACCATCTAAATCAACGGGTTCTAGGCGTCCAATTACTTTAGTACCAGCAGGAATCAATACATTTCTATTCCTGTCAGTGATGTTATTCGCGATTCTCAAGGTTATAGATTTACTTTCCCCAGGAGCAATAGTAATTGTTTCTTTTTCGTAGTTAACAGGAAGATTCACTCCAGAAGGAATTGTCACGTTTCCATATTGCCCGACATTGTATTGTGCATTAGCAGGAGCAAAGGGAATCATGGGAGCAACGACGGTGGTGGTAACAGCCATTGCCATAAGTGCAGCAGTTCCGGATTTCCATCGATGTAGATGAGCCATAGGTGAGTTGACCTTTATGTATGTGATATGTGTAATGACGAGGGTTTACTGAGTTTGTTTCAGACTATTCTTGAACATGACTTTAGTCATATTCCGAAGGTAAAACCATTTAATTTGACTAAAAGTATGTGCGTAAGCGTAGCCGTTCGGAGATAGAGTTTGTCAGGATTTTTACTCTCCTAATCTGCGTTACTAAATAGGAGGCAAGATACTGTTAATGACGCCAAATTAGTTTAGTTGTTTCCTGACTTTGTTTTATTGCTTACGTCCACGTACTTACGCCATTGCGAACTATTACTTCCATTATATAAGACTTGTATTTGCCTTTTTCTAACTCGAAAAGCTTCTTTTTCATTCCCTATTTCCTAATACTTACTCGCTACTAAGCCAAGTAAGCTCAAAAATCAAAGCGGATTACTATGATATTATTTACTAGGGCTTGGGAAATACTTTCTCTTTCCTTTAGAATTGCTAAAGCCAATTTGTAGAGTAATTCCTGATGGAACCGAGTGAAGCTCAATATTTAATTATTAACGCACTAACTACCCTAGATTTACTTGGTAATACGTTCTATGATGAAGATAGTGGCAATTGGTATATAAATACGCCCAGCCCAGTCTTGCCGATTGCTATGATTTTGCAAAATGGTGATATTGTTCCGACTAGTTGGGACTTGTAATTATGGCAAATTGGACTGAAGATCAAAAACACAAGTATGCAAGGTTCCAAGAAATTTTAGAAATTGGAAAGCAGCGTTATGTAGAAGCTGGTGGTAATCCTAGACATTATCGAGCAGGTTTCAAAGGTCAGGATTGCTTGACAGATGAAGAGAGGAAAGAAGCAACCAGAATCATGCGACAAATGTTTGGTATCTCTATCGCCAATGGTTATGTTTATTGTCAAGGGCGTTCTTGGCAGTTACCTGAGAATTTAGCATTAGATAAAAAGCAAGTGGAATAAAAGTAGATAGGTGACAGATATAGCAACATTAGTGTAGGTTGGGTTAAGCAACGCGAAACCCAACATCGATCGGAGTGTTGGGTTTCACTTCATTCAACCCAACCTACGTTTATTACTAAAGTCTATAACCATCTAGGAAAGTCAGATCGGGTTTTTGTATGAACTTCGTAAAAAAGTTATCCCGCCATCTTATTTGAGGCTTTTCACAAACTATAACAGTTTTATCGAAAGGAATAACACACCATATTTCTCGACAGTATGAAACCCATTGATAAATTTCATAAACTTCTTCTGGCAATTTAAAAGGTAAATCTTTTGTTATCTCATCAATCTCTTCAGGCTTTAATCCTGGTTGAAGTAATGAGGTAATTTCAGGTGCTTTTGTTACTAAGCAATCCCAGATTCGCTTTAAATTTTCTTGAATTTCTGTCATAAGGTTGATTGAAAGAACATAACTATATAGTTCTTAGCATTCGTTTTAGTCTAACAATTCCCAAGTTTTAAGAACAACACTATTTGCTGTATGTACGTATATTGAAATGTTGATACCTCGGTCTAGGTCAAGCGATCGCCATTAACCATTTCACAATACTAGGACGGGCGATTTCGCCCATCCCATCAAGATATTCTTAGGATTTGCTAATCAGTAGCGTTCTTGGGGTTTCTTTTTGGCGATCGCCTGTTTTAACATTTGTGGCAACCAAGAAAGATAATAATATAATTGGTCTGCGTGACTATACAGCGATAATAACTTTGCTTGATTTAATAAAGTATTTGGTTGGACTGATTTGAGCATTTTTCTAGATTTATTTTCCAGCACATTTGGGATTGAACCGCTAACAGAATACTTTTGTAAATGTGGAGGTAAGCGCCAGTTAATTTCAGGATCTGGTTGATGTATTACTGGTTCAACATTTCCACGCCATGCAACTCCCATGATTTGCATAGTTTGATATACCATTGTGTTCCAGCCTTTGTTTTTTAAGTAGTCCAATCCTTCACCAACATCGGGAGAAGCCAAATCGTGAAATAAAATTAATGCATCTGGTTCGGCAAATTGTTCGCAAATCATTACATCATTGAGTGGCGCTGGTGTTTCGTGGTGACCATCTATAAATATCAATGACCATTTACGTTGAAATTTATTTGCTAATTCTTCTACTGCTTGGGGGCTATATCCTGGTATGAGATTTACAGATTCCTTGACGCCGGCCGACTTGAGCGAATCTGTGACACTATCATAAAATAATTCTGTGGATAGCATCGGATCGATAACATCTAGCTCAACTCCTCCTAAAGCTAAATGACAAGCTGACCAACCCATCCAACAGCCTATTTCTAAAGCTTTTTTGCCCTGAAATTTTAAGGCTGTATTGTACAGAATATGAGCTTCATCTCTGCTAACAAATCCTGTACCCGGCTGTCGCCGATCTACGTACCAGTTGTGAGGAATATCACGCCGCAAATAAAACCAAAAACTATCGTATGTATTTCCCAAAATCATATTAGGAAAACATGAATCTGGCTGAATAATGGAAAATCCGGGTGAAACATAATCTCCCTCTGGCAATAATTCGCCTTTTATTACTTTTACTGTTTTTTCAATCATCGGATTACTGCCTGAGTATTTGAAATTTTTGGATTTTTACGCAATACAACTTCACCAACTTCTCGAAAAGCAAACGCAAAGCGTTACTGGTGATGTGGCTGGTTTAGCAACTTGGAAAACAGCAAAGCGATCGCCAGGATATCATCTCAGCACTACACTTGTGCTGATTTTTACTGCCAAATTGGCGATTTATCCCCATCGCATATTGAACTTCCTCATTGCTCTAGGTAAATATATTGGACTGTTGATACCTCGTCAAGTAATAGCCAGGGGGGTTGAGAGTAGGGAATCCAGTTGAGAACGAGTTAGTTTAAAAATCAAATAGAAGTCCTATGTACTAAGTTGCGTTCACAAATAGCATCTATAGGAATCATGTTCTATTTTTGAACAAAATTTTTTTATTCTCCGCTAGTACCAAGAAATAAAGGAGAGTCTTTGCGACTGTTTAATTTTTTTCTGAATAGAGCAAAAATTATTCATGCAATAAGAAAAATTCGCTTATCAAATTGTAAATTTTTGTAAAATTGATGTCTTCAGGACTAGAAACCTGATATCTAGATAGCTAAACTAACAAACAGTGCATCTGTACTCTTAATGATTAAAAGTAGATGTGGCGCCATAGCGTGAATGATCCCAGTACAACTTATCCTCAAAAACTTCCTTAGTTACCGTAATGCAACTTTAGATTTTCGTGGTTTGCATACGGCTTGTATTTCTGGTTCCAATGGTGCGGGTAAATCTTCTCTTTTAGAAGCAATCACTTGGGCAATTTGGGGTGAAAGCCGCGCCAGTGTTGAAGATGATGTTATTTATTCTGGTGCCAAAGAAGTTCGGGTTGATTTTATTTTCCAAAGTAACCAGCAAACCTATCGGGTGATTCGCACTCGAATTCGGGGTGCTACTAGCGTTCTGGAATTTCAAATAGAAACACCTTCTGGCTTTCGCCCGCTCACCGGCAAAGGGGTAAGGGCAACCCAAGATTCGATTTTAGAACACATTAAGCTCGATTACGATACTTTTATTAATTCCGCCTATCTGCGTCAAGGTCGAGCAGATGAATTCATGCTCAAAAGGCCTACCGAACGCAAAGAAATTTTAGCAGAGTTGTTGAAACTCAATCAGTACGATGATTTGGAAGAACGGGCAAAGGAATCTTCTCGTCAATTCAAAGCACGGGCGGAGGAACTAGAGCGTTCTTTGGATTCGATTAAAATTCAGCTGCAACAACGCCAAACAACCGAGGCGCAAAGAGAGCAGTTAGAAGCTGAACTCAATCAATTGCAACAAGTACAAGCTTTTGACAATATTCAATTACAAAGTTTGCAAGTTGTCCAGCACCAGCGCCAAAACTGGGAACAACAACTCAACTTTGTCAAGCAGCAATATCAAAATCTTAACCAAGACTGCGATCGCCTCCAACAAGAACAGTTAGCGGTTGGCTCTCAGCTATCAGAGATAGAAAAAATCTTACATCAAGAAGCTGAGATTAAGGCTGGATACGCCCAATATCAAAATCTGCAATCTCAAGAAGAAGCTTTTGCTACCAAGTTTGAAGAATACACCCGCGCCCAGCAAACTCGCCAACAAAAGCAACAACAGCTTACCAAACAAATTCAGGAAATCGAACGACAACTGCAACAAGCCCAAGCCCAACTCGAAGCTTTGCAGCAACAAGAGCGAGAAATTCAGCAAACTCTCACCAAATCAGGTGAAGTCGAAGCTGCTTTATCACAACTAGGTGCAGCACGTCACCATCTCGCTCATTTAGACCAATTGCAAATGCAAGTGGCTCCTTTGTTGCAACAACGAGTAGCTTTACAAAGCCAATTAGATCGGACTCATGCTGGCTTGGTAGCGCGACTCGAACAACTGCAAAATACAGAAAATCAATTGCAACGCCAACAACGACGCCAACCTCAACTACAACAAGCGGTGATGGATGTCGCAATCCAAATAGAGGAATTGGATAAAAAGCGGGTTTATCTGCAACGAGTCCAGGAAAAAGGGCAAGAAAGGCGTCATTTTCTCGAACGTCTCCAAGCTCATCAACGCGATTATGAAAAACTGCTGGGACAATTAGAGCAAAAATTGCAAATGCTCCAAAATCCCAATGCTCTTTGTCCCTTGTGCGAACGTCCACTAGACGAACATCATTGGAGCCGCGTGGTGGAAAAAACCCAAAATGAGATTGATGATACTCAAGGGCAGTTTTGGGTCGTGCGGGAACAAATGGCTGTTTCAGATAAAGAAATTCAGGTGCTAAGACAAAAATATCGGGAAATTTTGCAGGAATTGGCGATTTATGACGGTTTGCGGGAACAGCGGGGACAATTAGCAGCACAGTTAGAAGCGACGACTGATGTCCAACATCAATTAGAACAAATTGTTGCTGAAAAACAACATTTAGAGCGATCGCTACAAGGTGGTGATTACGCTCCCGAACAACAAGCCGAACTGCGAAAGTTAGACCAATATCTGCAACAAGTTAATTATAATGAACAAGACCATGCCCTAGCTCGCAGCGAAGTTGAGCGCTGGCGTTGGGCAGAAATTAAACAAAGTCAGATTAAAGACGCTACTAAGCGACAAGCACAGCTAGCAGCCCGAAAGCCAGAACTATTAGCTAGTATTGCTGAATTACAAGCTAGAATCCACTTAGAACAATCTAATTCTGAATGTGCCAAACAAATTGCGGCTCTGGAACGTCACATTGTTGAAATTGGCTACAGTTTGGAACTGCACAACAACCTCCGTATGGCTGTCAAGAAAGCTCAATCTTGGCATTTGCGGTATCAGCAACTTTTCGTAGCCCAGCAACAGTATCCTCAACTCCAGGCGAGATTACAAGAATTAGAGGAATCTAGAGGCGTCAGAATAACAGAGCGACAAAAACTCGAAAGCCAAATCCAAAGCATCATCGAACAACTACAAGCAACAGCCAATCCATCTGCCCAAATTCACGCCTTAGAGCAGCAGCTAGCAATACGCAGACGCCAACTCGACGAGCAAATTACCAAGTTGGGGCGTTTAGAACAGTTGGCGCATCAGTTGGAAACGCTGCAAATTCAATACGAACAACAGCACAAACAATTACAATCTTGCAAGCACGAACAGCGTGTTTATCAGGAATTAGCGCAGGCTTTTGGTAAAAATGGCATCCAAACACTGATGATTGAAAATGTCTTGCCGCAACTAGAAGCTGAGACAAATCAATTACTTTCGCGTTTGAGTGCGAATCAATTTCACGTACAATTTATTACTCAAAAAGCCGGGCGTAATGGGAAATCAACTAAGAAAAATGCCAAGTTAATAGACACCCTAGATATTTTAATCGCCGATTCCAGAGGAACGCGGGCTTATGAAACTTATTCTGGTGGAGAAGCTTTTAGAATTAACTTTGCTATCCGTTTAGCCTTGGCGAAATTATTAGCGCAACGGGCGGGGGCGGCGTTGCAATTGTTGATTGTGGATGAAGGTTTTGGTACACAGGATGCTGAAGGATGCGATCGCTTGATTGCAGCGATTAATGCGATCGCTTCTGATTTCGCTTGCATTCTCACTGTTACCCACATGCCCCACCTCAAAGAAGCTTTCCAAGCCAGGATTGAGGTGAATAAAACTCAGCAAGGTTCGCAGTTGAGTTTGTCAATTTAATAATTCGTTTAACAATGTTCATGGTCTTATCAGGAGATGATGAGGTTGAAGCAATTAGGACTTACGCACTGTATAACTAGGGTTTTTGCTGTATCAAGAGAACCAAGTTCTTAATTTTGGATCGAGTCGAGTTTAGGTTTACCCCTACTGCATATGTAGCTACAAGCGAAAGACTAAAATAAATAAGGTAATTCAATTTAAAGCATAAGACAATGCAGGAAATCAACGTTGATGCCCGTGTAGATGAGAATGGTTTTCTCTACGTAAAAATGCCTCCAAGTCTTGCAGGTATGGAAATAAAAGGAAAACTCTTGTATCAACTTCATCCTATTTCGTTGCAAAATATCAAAACGAAAAAGATTGATATTAATGTTGTTCGGAGTATCTGTCATGAAATTAGAAATTTACCAACTCTTGATAGCAGAACACCCGATGAAATTATTGGCTATAATGAGTTTGGAATACCAGAGTAATGGTTATTGATACTTCAGTTCTCCTCGCAATTATTTATGCTGAACCTGAAGAATTAATATTTATTCAACTAATTGACGAAAGCGAAAATTGCCTACTTTTTGCTCCGAGCTATGTTGAAGCGTCCATAGTTTTGGGTACTAGACATGGTGAGCAGGGTGTAGAAAAGTTGAATTTATTGATTCAAGCACTCTCCATAATTATCATACCTTTCAATGCAGAACAAGCACAGTTAGCCAGTGAAGCATTTTTGAAATTTGGTAAGGGTCGCCATCCAGCAAAGCTGAATATGGGAGATTGCTTTTCCTACGCTTTGGCAAAATCTACAAATCAGCCTTTGTTATTCAAAGGGAACGACTTTATCCATACTGATATTAATCAAGTAAATTATTTTTGATGGAAATATGTCTCTTGCAGAGCAAAAAATAAAGCTACAGGAAATTATTGAGAGCAGTAGGCATAGACGGTCGTAAACATCATAAACTAAGTAATTATGAATTCTGACTTCTAACTTGGAAAATTATTCAATTGTATTTAACCCGTGCATCCAGACCATAGGAACGGAGCATTTTCGTTATTTTTTCTGCTTCGGCGCGATCGCTATATGCTCCAGCATTCACATAATCTCCTAGACTAGATTGCTCTGCCACAGCATGAGGTATATATTGTTGTACTTTAGTAAGAGTATCATTACTGAAAATTGGCACGATAACTGTATAGCGAGGGTTACCAGCTAAGATGTTACCGTTAGTTTCAGGTGATAAATAGCCATTAGTAACGGGTTCTAGATTGCGGTTAGTTTCAGTAGAATTCCCCACATTTGAGTTATTCAATCCTAATGCTTCCCAAGTTTGCCAATCTACATTTCCAGTAGAATTGAGGCGAGAAGATTGCTGGAATGCCATTACAGAGTCTTTAGTATAATCACTGTAATAGCCATCAGAATTGGCATTAAAAAAGCCCAATTGCCATAAACGGTCTTGAACTAATCTGACATTATCTGAGCGATCGCCAACAGTGAGATAATTTCTCGCTGTTTGTTGAGTAGCATATCCACCAGCTGAGGCTCTACGTACTGCTGCTAAAACTTGGGCATTGGCTGTGCCATTGACTGGTAGTTTATAATCTTGTTGAAAGTTGGCGATCGCTTCTCTGGTAATTGGGCCAGTAGTCCCTGTGGGATTAGCTTTAAAATAACCTAGTTGTCGCAAACGCTCTTGCAGTTCTCTGATTTGTTGAGTGGAAAGACTTGATTTAGCTTGAGCCGGAGAAGAACCTAGTAGTGCGTTCCAAGTTTGCCGACCAACAGTTCCGGTAGCAGATATACCGGCATTTCGCTGGAATGCAATCACAGCATCTTTAGTAATTCGCCCGAAATTTCCTGTGGGATTAGCATTAAAATAACCGCGCTGCTTGAGACGCTGTTGCAACTTGGTCACGGCTGCACCAGTGCTACCTTGAGAGAGGGTAGGATATTGATTTACTGCCGATGGCGAATTTCGATTAACATTCCTACTAGAGGTTTTACTCTGACACGCTCTTTGCAACGCTCGTTGAGTACTAGGGCCTATAAACCCAACCGCTGGTAGTCTATTAGCTTGCTGAAATTTGATAACAGCATTCTGAGTCAAAGTAGCAAACTTGCCTGTCACCGGGCCTTTAAAGTAGCCTAACTTTTTTAAACATCTTTGGCTATTGGCAACTTGCGAACCATTACTTCCAATTTTCTGAACTGCTAAAACTTCCCCGGCAACGCTGATAATTCCCATAGTCAATGCTACAGACAACAGACGCATCGCAGCAGAGCTAGGTAAATTTTTCCAATTCAAAAATTTTAAAATAATCGGCAGATGAACAACCTTAATACTTTCGGATGCCTCAAAGACTGAGGCTAGCTCGGTTAAAGAGCTATTTACCCCTGTTTTCACTTGTTTTTTCAAGTTATGACCATACAAGATTATACCATTTACTCTGTGTAATATTTATTTTTTGTATGATTCTTTACAACTAAAGGAGTGGGAAGTTGGGAGGTAGGGCAGACGAGGGAGCAGGGGAGACAAACAATTCAAAATTCACGCATTCAAAATTCAAAATGAAGAATCCATGCTCCTGCCTCCTGCCTTCTGCCTCCTGCCTCCTGCCTTCTGCCTCCTGCCTCCTGCCTCCTGCCTCCTGCCTCCTGCCTCCTGCCAATGCCCCATACCTATTGTTCATCAGTTTTTTCAGTATTACCTGCTTTCACCCAACCTTCTTGTCCGCTATCTTCCAAACGGATTTTTTGCCAAGCTTTATCTTCGCTTTCTTGCAAGACAATAATTTTCTGATTAAAACCAACGCCACCAATACGTTCACCGTCTTGATTTGGTTGTGCCCGCAAACTTAAACCATCAGCCCAGCTGACACGCCCTCGGTAAGCTCCTGATGGCAATGGTGTTGGGGATGGGGTAGGTTTAGGTGATTCAGTGGGGGAGGGAGTAGGGGTTGGACTGGAAGGTGATTTAGTGGTGCTTGGTGTAGGGGTGGGTTTACCTCCAGGCTCAGTTGCTTTTGGAGCTTGGGCTTTCACCGAGGGGCTATCATTGGAGAAAATCGGTTTGGCAGGGGGTATGCCAGTGCGATTCATGAAATAGAGTGCAACTGCAACACCACCACCAATTAATACAGCGATCGCTAAGAAAAAGCCAAGTAAATACTTTATCAAGCCAGAAAACATAATTAATACCTGATTACCAACGGGTTAATGAATTTTAGACTTCGGCTACGCTCAATCGAGCGATTTTGGATTGTAAAGATACCACACTGCGTCCCTTTGTGGTCTGTTCCAATCGATTATTCTAGCTGCCACTCTGTTATACCAATTTGGAAAATGAATGCAACAGATGGATTCATAGAACTCTTTAACACAGAGAAATTCCCAATCCAAAATCGTTCGACTGAGCATAACCCTAGCTCTTTGGGGAAGCAAGCTACGCGTAGCGTTCCGCAGGAAAGTCTAAAATCCAAAATCACATCAGCGTAGCTTCCCGAAGCTATCGCTCAAAGGACTATGTTTCGATGCTAAACGCGCCCTACCCGCAGCAGCCCATTCTTGAAGTTGCTGAATTTGCTCTACGGCGGTTCGTGCTAAGGGGATAATTTGACTGGCAGCCTCTAAAATATCGTCTTTAGTAAAGTCGCGGTTTTGGCTAAATCCAATGTGCATGGCTTCAATTAAAGTTTGCTCAATTTCTGCCCCAGAAAAATCAGGTGTCTCATAAGCTAACCTGTCGATGTCATAACTTTTTAAGTTATGGGGGCGCAGCCGCGATAAATGAACGTTAAAAATTGCTTTTCTCTCTTCTTGGGTGGGCAAACCGACAAAGAAAATTTCATCAAATCGCCCTTTACGCAGCATTTCTGGCGGTAGGGCTTGGATATCGTTGGCGGTGGCGACGACAAACACGGGTGAGGTTTTTTCAGCTAGCCAGTTAATAAATGTGCCAAATACGCGGCTAGTGGTGCCAGCATCACCTTTGCTACCAAGCCCGGAAAAGGCTTTATCTATTTCATCAATCCACAAAATACAAGGGGCGAGGGCTTCAGCTACTTGAATCATTTGGCGGGTGCGAGATTCTGATTCGCCCACTAAACCACCAAATAACCGCCCGACATCCAAACGTAGCAAAGGTAAATGCCAGTGATGAGCGATCGCTTTTGCCGTTAACGATTTACCAGTTCCCTGAATACCCACCAACATTAAACCACGGGGGTGCGGTAATCCGTACTGCCTTGCCCGTTCGCTAAATGAGCCTCCCCGACGAATCAGCCAGTCTTTCAAGTTATCCAATCCGCCGATATCAGAAATTTGCTCAGTAGCGGGGTAGAAGTCCAGGATTTGGGTTTGGCGGATAGTTTGGCGTTTTTCTTCCAAAACCAGATCCACGTCTTCTGGCTGCAATTCACCGTGGCTAGCGATCGCTCTTGCCAAAACCCGCCGAATCCGTTCCATCGAAAGTCCTTGACAAGAACGCACCAAGTCATCTAAAACTTTTCCAGAAAGTGAGTTTCCAGTAGCTTGTAGTAAGCGTTCTACCTCAGTTTTAATTTCTGGGGCGTTGGGTAGGGGAAACTCAACGACTGTCAGCACTTCGGTTAAATCGTCAGGAATGGCGATGCGCGGCGACAGCAGTACAATATTTTTTGGTTGCGACTTCAGGAGTCGGGCGAGGTTGCGGAGTTTGCGGGCGATCGCCACATCTTCTAAAAAGCGATGATAATCTCGTAAAATCAATACCGCTGGTGCTGAAGCTGGTAATTTTTCCACGAATTCCAAAGCTTGCAGCGGATTACGCCGCCCAAACCCCGCATCATTAGGATTTCCCTGATAACCATCGACAAAATCCCAAGTATACACAGGTCGATTGCCTTGATTTGCTGCTTCTTCTCGGATAGCTGCTTCTACTCGCTCCTCTTCATAGGTGGGAATATAAATCAAAGGGTAGCGGGCGCGTAGCAGCAGTTTAAACTCGTCACGGAAACTCATAAACTCACTCCTATCAATCTGACGGACTCCAGCTTTTTTTAAATTTATTTAAAAATAAAATACAAAATTTTTTCCAACTTCAATTACTGTACTAATTCCTACTGTCTCTTTTATCGAATAATTTCTCTACATAAGAAAACCCTCCTAATAGGAGGGCGTAAGTTAGAGTTACTGATTTAATACCAATTCTCTGTGAACTTGCACTTAATGATAATTCCTTCTTCCTTGGCGTCCTTCTCTTCTCTACGAGACGCTAAGAGCGAACGAGACCCTTCGCGTTGGCGGAAGCCTCTCGTAGAGAAAGCGTTCTTCTCTAACGAGACGCTGCGCGTTGGCGGAAGCCTCTCGTAGAGAAGGCGATTCGTTTAATAAATATTAAGTGCATCTTCATGGAGAATCGGTATAACAAGTCTATTCATTGTCTAAGTGGAAATTTAACAATGTAACTAGTATTACTAACTATTTGCATGTTATGTATAAATTGCTTTCAGTTACTTAATGTACCTAATACCATTTTGAGATGAAGACGCATAGAAAGAACCCCACCGCCTGCGACACCTCCCCAAGGCATCGGGGAGGTTGGGAGGGGTAAAAATAATGTGCAGCTTTACAAATAATTGGTATAAGTTTGTAACCACTAAATGATAAAAGGAGTATCCAAACATATAGCAATCGCAGCAACAAAGCGATGGTGATTAGATCGTCAGTTTAAAAACAGGACTTACGCAAAATCATGAAAAAACAAACCGCAAAGGACGCAAAGGACACAAAGAAATAAGAGTTTCAGAGAGTTTTTGCGTAAGTCCTAAAAAATAATTACTGAATTTTATTATTGGCAATTTGATTTATTTTGCCAAATAAAACTGAACAAACCCAGCTTCTTTAAGAAACCGGGTTTATATTCTAATGTCATCGATTAGCTTAGTAAACTACTGCATAAGTTGTAATACTTATAAGTGAAAAACTAATGAGCAGTAGTATTAGGTTACTGTCCGGGAAGTTGCTTTTTCAAAGCTTCCAAACCAGCCCAACGGTTATCAACTGGAGTTTCGGAACTATTAGAAGTATCAGAACTATCAACACTACTACTTGCAGGAATACCTGGACAATTGCGATCGCACAATTGACGTTGAGGTATTGCTAAGCACATTTGCTCGTATAGCCATTCACTGGGATAAAAATAACCATCTGGTGGTAAAGTTTCTACCAAATCTTCCATAGTTACTTCCCTTTCTAAAGGCAAGTCTTTTAACTGATTTGCAGTTTCATCTAACCAGATGATTTCTTTGGTATCAATCCCCAAGCGTTGATTATATTGCTGCAAACAGCGGTTGCAGGTACAAGTAATAATTGCTTCTGCCTGACCGGATACTTGCAGATAATTACCATGATGCTGTACGCGTACACGACCGCGAACTGGTGTCAACGTTTCTAGACCAGGCAGAAATTCCTTAACTTGAACTTCCTCTGTCCGCTCCGATGCTCTAGTTAGCTGCGGAATATAAATTGCGTCCATAGGATTTGTGAGACATCCTCACGAAAATTTATCTTGATTATCAGCGCGATCGCTGATAACACTTCTTTATTTTATCTCTTAGAGATATTGAAATTATATGATTATGAGTTTTCAATTAACTCCTAAGTCTAGGAATTTCGGATTTTAGATTTTAGATTTTTCCCTTAATCCAAAATCCAAAATTCAAAATCTCAAATTTCACGACACCTAACTTATTCCAACACAGCCGGACGAACAACCAAATGACGATGTGGTTCTTTACCGCGACTGAAGGTTTCCAAATCTCCAAAGTCTTTCAAGAAAGTATGAACTTGACGCCGTTCGGCAGAACTGAGAGATTTAATTTCCACTTCTCTACCAGAAAAGCGCACTTCATCAGCTGCTGCTTCTGCTAATGCGCGAATTTCGGCTTGTCTTTTGACACGGTAGCCATTCAACTCAATAGTGTAAGATGCTTGTCCTTCCTGGGATTGGCTCAAGTTAAGAACCGAATTTGCTAGATACTGAATTGCATCAAGCACAGATCCATCGGGGCCAATTAATACCTGGATTTGTTCTGGCGTCAAATTGGTTTCATCAATTGTCAACCAGTAACTATCTGATTCTGATAAGTCCTCATCTTGAGGTTGAGCAGCTTCTAAATTACCGTGAATCTCAGTAGATATCCCACTGAGTTCCAGCAGTGTTTTTAACCACTGCTGACCTCGCTGCATGGGAATATTGCTCATGAACCCCCTGTAGCCTTTTTCTTAGAACTTTTCGGCTCAGTTTTTTTGGAACTTGCTGGCTCAGTTTTCTTAGAACTTGTCGCCTCAGTTTTTTTGGAACTTGTCGGCTCAAACGGCAATGCTTTTTGTTCTTTGCCTGCTTCTTTTTCTTGAGAGTCTACGATTTTTTGGAGTTCTTCTGGTAACGGTTCGCGGGAGAGAATGTAGGTTTGTAGTGTCTGGAAAATATTACCAATCACCATATACATCAGTACCCCAGCTGGTAGGGGGAAGAACAAAAACATTCCAGAAAAAATGACTGGGGTGATTTTGTTAACTGTATCCTGGTTGGGATTGCCACCGCTGGAATTTTGCCCGGAAAGCATTTGGCTGACATAAAGGCTGATTCCAAAGAAAACAATCATGGCAACGATATCCCAGTGGATTGTGCCATCTGGGTCTTGTGCGCCAACTCTACCTAAAGCATCAATAAATAAAAATCCTTTATCGGCTGCTAGCCCAGGAATTGTTCCTTGAATGGTTACTTCTCCAGGCTGCAAGGCTTCTAAATTGCCTTGGGCATCAATTTTTACCCTTTCTTCGCCTTTGGTGACTTTCCATTCGGGGATCAGCTTAGTGTCTGGGTGTTCTGCTAAAAGTACCTGAAATGGTTTACCCTCAACGGTTTGATATTGTATTTTGGTTTGTTCGCCCACAGCGAGTTTGTTACCGCTAGGAAGAATTGCAGTTACCTTAACGTGTTCGCCATCAGCAATGTAAATATTTTGAGGAGGAGTGGCAAAGGCTTGCGGTTGAATTTGTTCGATTTGTTCTGCGGGAAAGACTTGCAAGTTAACGCTGTAGTTCACACCTGCAAAAGGCGAACCGCGCAAAGTGGCGAACAGCGCTAATAAAACTGGCATTTGGATCAGCAATGGAAAACAGCCAGCCAAAGGATTGCCAAATTCTTTTTGGACATTGACCATTTCTTCCTGCTGCTTTTGCGGATCGTCTTTAAAGCGCTCTTTGATTTCTGCCATCCGCTTTTGCATCAGAGGTTGTACAATTCGCATCTTCCGCATGTTGCGAATTGAGCCAGCACTCAGGGGATAGAGCGCAAAGCGGACTATCAGTGTCAAAGCAACGATCGCCAATCCATAGCTGGGCACAATCCCATAGAAAAAATCTATGATTGGCAGCATCACGTTGTTCGAGAGAAAGCCGATACCAAAATCCATTATTCTGAATTTAACCTGAGTTACTGTAAACTGACTGAATCTAATTTATCTAAATCATGACTTATGTGCGACTGCCCTTTGCTACGGATAGCCGCACAATTTTTTTTGGGCATTGGGTATGGGGCAAGTAGGAAGCGTGGGAGGGGTGGGAGGTGTGGGAGGATGGGGAAGAAATCTTTCCCCCCTCTCTCCCCACACTCCCCACACTTCCTTGTCTCCCCAGTCCCCAGTCCCTCGCCATCACTTATTGGCAGCGGCACTATATTGGGGGTTTTTCGCAGCAATTTTTTCATTAATGTAGTCATACACTTCCCGAAAATTGGGAATAGCACGCAATTCCAGACGGCTGCCATTTTTCAGGGTTAGTACCATATCTCCCCAAAGACCTATGCCGCGTGGGACTTTGACAACTTTGACAATTTCTGAGTAAATTACGTCAGTGCGATCGCGTCCTTGCCAACCTCCTGTTACGGTAACTCGGCGATCGGTGATGCGGAAGCGCAGCCATAATGCTCTGACAATTGCCCCGACTGTCAAGGGTATGCCAACAACGGTTAGCCCAATTAGCAGGTTTATAATTAGATCCCCAACATGGGGGCCGCCTTCATAATAAACTTCTTCACGAATGCCCATCGAACACCTCGGCTTGTGCCAACAACTGCTCTAATTCTTGCAGAAATTGTGGGCTTACGCACTTAGATTCTGCTGCTGTAGGTTTGACAACCACCACTAGCCGCCATCCTGGTGACAATTTCGGCAGTAAGTCATACAAAGCAGCAGTAATTTGCCGTTTTATCCGGTTGCGAACCACTGCTCTTTTGCTGACTTTTGTGCTAATCGAAATGCCAATTTTTATGCTGGCAAGATGCCCTGAGTCAGTTGCTTGTTTAGTCTCGGTGGCGGCATCCAAAGAAGGATTTATCGAACATAAAGGTTTTAAGGCTCTCAATGTTAAATAAGAGCCATGACGCCGAATTCCTTCACGGAAAACTGCCTGGAAATCTTTTCGGGATTTTAGCCGATTTGCTTTGGGCAAAGCCACAGATACTCTATGTGCCCTAAACGCTCAGACGATGACGCCCCTTTCTTCTCCTAGCCCTAATTACATTTCTGCCATCTGGTGTCCGCATCCGAGCGCGAAAACCAGAGGTTCTTTTTCTCTTGCGACAAGTGCCGCCCAGTGTTCTTTGCATACTATCCTCCTGTTGGGTGATTTTTAGAAAAACTCACAATCTCTAATTTTATCACTTTAACAGGGAATGGGAAATAGGACATGGGGCATTGGGCATTGGGCATTGATTATTCCCCGCGTCCTCGCGTCCCCGTGTCTCCCCATCTCTCTCATCTCCCCGAACTTAACTGATACTCAAAATCCAGGTTCCCATGTATCGCAGTAGTGGCACATCGCCAGGGGAGAGAACTTGGCAATTGAAATAATACATCCCACCAAAGGAGGGGTTTTTAACGTTAGAAAAAACTAACTCAACTCCACTACCTGCTGGCACAGGTTCTTCGGGAAAAATACTAATTAGCTTACCTTCTTTGTCCCACTTGACCTCAGAAAGCTTAACTGATTTACCTTTGACTCGTACCTCAATTTTTTTGGGATCAAAAGTTCCTTCGTAATAATCAGGATAGGTGACGGCAAATTGAGCAACTGCCAATTTCATTCTTTGACCTGGAATCCTCAATCTATAACGATCCCAACCATTGGTTTGCCCGCCAAAATCTAACCGGAAGGGCAGCTGATTTTCCCCTTTGACACCGCTAAAGAGCGTAAATCCAGGTAGGCTTTGCGCCAAACTCACAACTGGAAATCCAGTTAGCAAAAAGCTAGTTACGGCTAAAGCAGAAAGTAAACGTCGCATATTTAAGCTCCCTCCACCAAAATATAAACTCTGTTATCTAAATAACTGTATGTTAGTATTCTTTACTAAACTTTACTACGGACTTCCTGACAATATGACGTTGAATAGGAAAAAATGTGCCATTTTTAGTGACTTTTGGCTGAAAGTAATTTTGCTTAGTCAGATATTTAACTTTAAATCAATTCACTTCATTATTCTTACAGAGACTTGGTTTGATTGCTAGGTTAGTCAAATTTGGAACTAAATGAAAACACAGCTGAGATGAGATTGTGTTTCCGAATATGTATAAGTGTATCTAAATTTAAGATTTTTGTTATAAAAATTGAGCCGTATGGTTAGCGATCGCCAGTGAAATTGAGATAAATTGATTAAAATAAGCTTGAACGGAAGTCGGAATTATTAAAATTTGATTTGAAAATTATCAAGCTTCCAAAATTTGGTCAATATTACTCTATAAGAAAGGATATAGCCAATTTCTGAATCCCGAAAATAAGCTGAAGATAAAGATGCAAAATTTGGGAATTAACATAGCATGTGCAATACGTAACCCTATTTGCAAATATCTGAAAATGTAACATCTGCAAGCCGCAAAGTGAGGCTTTGCGCGGAGAACGAAGAGTGGGAGAGGAAAGATTCAAGGTTCAATCTACTAGAAAAAGTCATGGCTGATGTTCCTGCCTCAGTATTAAAAGTGCGAAATATGTCTCATCTGAGCGATCGCTTACTAGGCAGAGATTAAGTATTTATCTTCAGGAGATTTCATGAGAATAGCAGTTGCTAAAGAAATTGAAGTTTGCGAACGTCGTGTGGCATTAATTCCTGACATTGTTGCCCGATTGGTAAAGCAAGGTTTAGAAGTTTGGGTAGAATCGGGTGCGGGAGAGCGATCTTTTTTCAGCGATCCTGCTTATGAAGCAGCAGGAGCTAAAATTATTAACGATTCTGTCAAATTATGGAGCGAAGCAGACATCTTGCTCAAAGTTAGCCCACCCCAAGAACGAGAAGATGGACGCTCAGAAGTTGATTTGTTAAAGGAAGGAGCTGTATTAGTTAGCTTTCTGAATCCTTTAGGAAATCCTGTGGTGGCACAGCAATTGGCAAATCGCAAAGTCACAGCCTTGAGTATGGAAATGATTCCCCGTACCACCAGGGCGCAAAGCATGGATGCTTTGTCCTCGCAAGCTTCACTAGCAGGTTACAAGGCAGTATTGATTGCCGCAGCTGCATTACCAAAATATTTCCCGATGCTGACAACAGCCGCAGGCACCATCGCTCCAGCGAAAGTATTTATTATGGGTGCTGGGGTGGCTGGATTGCAAGCGATCGCCACCGCTAGACGCTTGGGAGCAGTGGTAGAAGCCTTCGATATTCGTCCGGCTGTGAAAGAAGAAGTGCAAAGCTTAGGGGCAAAATTCGTCGAAGTCAAACTCGAAGAAGAAACCGTCGCCGCAGGTGGTTACGCCAAGGAAATTTCTGAGGCTAGCAAACAACGTACCCAAGAAGTTGTCGCCGAACACATCAAAAATAGCGATGTCGTGATTACCACTGCTCAAGTACCCGGCAAAAAAGCACCACGACTCGTGACAGAAGAAATGGTGGCACAGATGAAACCCGGTTCAGTAATTGTAGATTTAGCTGCCGAACAGGGTGGTAACTGCGCCTGCACCGAACCTGGCAAAGATATTGTGTGGAATGGCGTCACAATTATCGGCCCCATCAATTTACCGTCCTCAATGCCAGTCCACGCGAGCCAATTGTATGCCAAGAACGTGACATCGTTAATCCAACTATTGATTAGCAAAGAGAAAGCTTTGCAAGTGGACTTTGGCGACGACATCGTTGAAGCAGCTTGCGTTACCCACGCAGGTGAAATTCGCAATCAACGAGTGCGTGAGGCGCTACAAGCTTTGAATACTCAAGAACCGGCGGTTAATTAGGGAATAGGAAGTAAGGAGATGAGGAGATAGGTGACACGGCTAGAATTCCTAACTCCTAACTCCTAACTCAGCACTCCCGATTCCCACTTACAAAAGGAGTTTTATTTCATGACAGAGGCGTTACTTGCTGCTTTGTTTGTATTTGTTCTGGCGTCTTTTATCGGCTTTGAAGTCATCAACAAAATACCGCCGACGCTACACACACCTTTAATGTCAGGCTCAAACGCAATTTCTGGCATTGCGGTACTTGGGGCAATTGTGGCCTCAGGTGCTAGAGAAACTAGCGTGTCAGTGATTCTCGGTTTAATTGCTGTGGTACTGGCAACTGTCAACGTTGTCGGTGGCTTTCTAGTCACAGACAGAATGCTGCTTATGTTCAAGAAAAAGGAGATTAAGGCGTGAGCGACTTTTTACCAACTGGCATTCAGCTGACATATTTAGTCGCTGCATCCTTATTCATTTTTGGTTTGAAAAAGCTGGGTTCGCCAGCGACAGCACGGAATGGCAATGCGATCGCAGCGGTGGGGATGCTGCTGGCAATTGTGGCAACAATGCTGGATCGGCATGTGTTGAACTATGAAATGATTTTGTTAGGCTTGGCAATTGGATCGGGAATTGGTGCGATCGTTGCCTACAAAGTCCAAATGACGGAAATGCCCCAAATGGTGGGTTTACTCAACGGTTTGGGCGGTGCAGCTTCGGCTTTAGTTGCCGTTGCCGAATTCTGGCGGTTATTGGATTCTGGCGCACCCGTACCCCTAGATGTGAACATTTCCATGCTGCTGGATGTGTTAATCGGTGGCGTTACCTTCACGGGTAGTTTTCTCGCCTTTGCGAAATTGCAAGGTTTAATCAGCGGTTCCCCGATTACATTTCCATTCCAGCAACCATTTAACTTGGTGCTTCTGGCTGCTTACGTAGCTGGCAGTGCCTATTTGATCGTGACACCAAACAGCTTACCCATATTCTTGGGAGTAGTTGCTGTTTCCTTGGTGCTGGGTGTGATGTTCGTCATCCCCATTGGTGGTGGCGATATGCCGGTAGTAATTTCACTGTTGAACTCCTTGTCAGGTGTAGCGGCTGCTGCTGCTGGTTTTGTGGTGATGAACAATATGTTAATCATCGCTGGGGCGTTGGTGGGAGCTTCTGGGTTAATCCTCACCGAAATTATGTGTAAAGCAATGAACCGCTCCCTCTTCAGTGTGCTGTTCAGCGCTTTTGGTACAGGTTCTACTTCTGGCGGTGGTGCTGCTGGTGGTGGTGCGATCGATCAAACTGTCCGCAGTATCGATCCCGAAGAAGGAGCGATGATGTTGGGATACGCCCGTTCTGTGGTAATTGTACCTGGTTATGGAATGGCAGTCGCCCAAGCACAACACAGCGTCCGCGAATTGTCAGATCAACTAGAACGTATGGGCGTAGATGTCAAGTATGCCATTCACCCCGTTGCTGGAAGAATGCCGGGGCACATGAATGTGTTGTTGGCTGAGGCGAATGTGCCTTATACGCAGTTGTACGACATGGATGATATTAATCCCCAGTTTGAACAAGCTGATGTGGCTTTAGTAATTGGGGCAAATGATGTGGTGAATCCTGCGGCGCGGAGCGATACAAATAGCCCGATTTATGGGATGCCGATTTTGGAAGTAGATCGGGCGAAGCAGACAATTGTAATTAAGCGCGGGATGAGTACGGGTTTTGCCGGTGTAGATAACGAGTTGTTCTACAAAGATAAAACTACAATGCTCTTTGGTAGCGCGAAAGATATGGTGTCGAAGTTGGTTTCTGAAGTGAAGCAGCTGTAAACGAAGTGCAAAGGGCACAATGTAAAGAAAGAATTTAGAGAGTTGCCTAGCCTTGGAAGCGTGATGCTTCCAAGGCTAGTTTTTTTGTTGGGGAACTACTCCACACAAAGGCACAAAGATTAGAAAGTTTATTTCCGAAAATTATGGATAAATTTTTATTTTTTTATAGCAATCGAAGTATAGGTTAGGACGTTAAACGAATAGCTGTATCAACTCTCTCCCGAAAATTTTCGATATTGCAGCTGAAGCCGATATTTGGTAAAAACGATTTGCACTACGACGAGAATTTTTATGTGATTCCTAACCATCGTCTGCATCAACGCTAAGATTACATCGAAATCCTGCGTCAAGAAGCAACAAGATTACCAAAAAGCACCCATCTTTTCAGCGATACAGCTTTTGAACAACGAGTCGTCGCTAAGATAATGCACTTAAGTAAAGGGAAATAGCATTATGAGCCAAACGAGCTTACGTTGAGTTTGACGGAGAAGTCACATTAGAAGCAGTCGAGACAATTATAGACTCCTTGGAAGTTTATAAGAAAGTTCTCAGCAGGAAAAAAGAATCCCAGAAGAATTCTGCTGAAATTCGATTAGGTAGCCTGTCTTTACAAGAAGATTTATGGCATCAAAGTGAAGGAGAGTGATAGTGATAAAAGTTAGAGATATTGAATAATGTCAAAACTAGTTCAGTCTGGCTTTTTTTGAAATACGTTTATTTATTTCAACTTCTTGCTTTAGTTTTTCTGCTTCGTTTTGATATTCCTCTGCTAGTTCTTCGATATCGTCGGCTATTGAGATAATTTCTTGTGCTAAGTTTTTTGTTTGTGCTGATTTTTGATCGTATGTTTCCAAAGCTTCTGTAATCTCAGAGAAAAGTTCTTTGTATTCTTCAGGTGGATTTTCTAACCACTTCTCATACTCACTTTGGGATTTTTTAAGAATCGTAAGAGTCTCTTGCCAAGAGGCTTTTAGACGCATATCTAGCGTCTGAATCTCCTTATACTTCGCCTTGAGTTGTTTGGTAGTATTTACCTGAGCCAACTCGTAGACTTTAGCTTTTAGCTCTTGAAGTTTCATATTTAGTATTGAGCGTCTCAAATTTAGAACATTTTATCGTTCTAGTTGGTTTAATTTTTTATAAAGCCTTTCATTCTCCTCACGAAGACGCTGACTCTCTAGAACTAAAATAGCAATTTGCTGTTTCTGCTGTTGAGTTAAAGTAATTGCTTCATCTCTTTGCTGCTTATATTTTTTTGTCTGGGCAACTCTTCCACCTAAACTCTGATTATTCTTAGCTAGCTCCTGTCTTCGCTTCTCAACTGCATTATATTTCTTTTGTAAATTCTCTAGTTCTGTACGTAATTCCGCCTCTGCTTTACTATTCTCAGCTTCAGATCGAAAAGCTTCATTTTCAGCTTCTAGGGAAGCAATTCTCGCTTCTAACCTCTTAATTTCTTTATCCTTACCAAAGAGTTTCTCTCGTAACGCATTGATTAAACCAAGAAGTTTAGATTTTTGTTGATCTTGTTCATGATAAGCTACTTCCAGTTCATGAGCGCGATCGCGCAGACGACCAGCCCGATTCTGTAAAACTTTGGCTGTACACTCGTACTTAATAATAGCAATAACTCTGCTACGCTCTGGTTCATCCAATCCTTGAACTTCGAGACTGCGCCAGAGTTCGTCGTAGTTAGTACATTCATGACGTAGCTGTTGGGTTTGGACATGACCAAGTGTCGCAATTAATTCAGAGTTTTTCAGTCGTACTCGGTCATGCCAATAATCAAACAATGCTTTGCTGTCGTCCATTGTGCGATCGCTTTTGAAAGTAATTATTCTTATAAAGATAGAGTAACTAAAAGCCCACTTAGAGCCGTATTTACTCTGAAAATAATTAAAAAATCTTCACTATGTCCTGTTAACTGCTATGCTATCTTTGCCATGATTTATAGCAGTCGCCTAATAGATTAGGACATAGTGAATTACAAACCCTTATAGCAACTAGCTTTTGAGCTTTTTTCCTATCGCTTCTATACAAGGGATTCCCTCAATGCCTTTCCTGCAATTTAATTGAGCATTTTATTTTTGGGGAGTGTATTTAGGTAGTACTTGCTCAAGAATTCTTTTTTGACCATTAGGAGTAAGGGCAACTTCATCCTCAGCCACAGGTCGAATATCCTTATTTTTGATTAGCCTAGATATAGCAACACTAACGTTTTGAGGGTTCTGTCCAACAGCCTGTTCACGTAGTTCAGCACGACTCAAGCGATTATTGGGAGCATGATACAGAAGTAACAGAACTTCATCCGTTGCCGAAATATCTCTTGCCAGAACTAGAGGTTTTCCATCTAATTCATGAATTATGGAATGTTCTAATTGAACAATTTGGGCAATGGTTTCTGCAACAACTTTGCGATCCTGATTCCAAACTAGACGAAGAAACTCGGCAAATATCCATTTACTCGCATGAAGCACCAGCATCGAATCCATATAGTTAGCGGTGTACTCGGCTGATATATGAACAGCACCGCGATCTGAACGGAAGCCATATACAATTTCAATTACTTTAGCCAGATGATAACGATCCTTTGAGCCAAGTCTATGAGGAATGCTGTGATCTAGTAAATTTTTACGAATTTCACCAGGCAACTTACGATGATCGATCTTTCCAGCATCCATTTGTAGCAAACAACGCGAAACCGCTTCACAAAACCGTCCACCATCTAATTCTGTTGGTTGCCAGTCGCCAGCTAGAAATCGTTGCTGCATTTCGACGTAGCATTCAACCACTGCATGGGCAAAGTGAGAGTCAACAATTTTTGAAAGTTCCTGAATTAATTGCTCAGATGTCCTCCTCATGGTGACACCTCACCAGAATTTTCAGAAGATTCATCAATAGATGCGTTATTTTGTTTGGAGTTTATCAATCTTTCGACTTCAGCCAAGCCAGGAGGCAGTATTTGGAAACCACCTTGCACTTTAATTAAGCTTCCTTTTCCTGAAGCAGCTTGTAAGCGTCGTTCTAAGTTACTCTCATCTACCTTGATACCAAGTCCAAAATATAGGAACTGCTTGAGCTTGTTGCTTGAAACCACTATCTCAGGGTCGCTTGTTGCTTTACCAATTGCCCACAGACCAAACAGGCCCTTTTCCATACCCGTACAATCTTTAATAAGTGCATGAAAATCAATATTCGACGTTAGTGGTTTCCAGCTAACCACCCAAGACTCAACTTCCTTGGACAATTCATTATTCTTACGCTTGCCATTCTTTGTGGAATTTTCTGTTTCCTCGTTGCTTTTGGCACTAGATTTTGAGCTGCGTGAGGTTGCACCTAAGGTTAAATTCCACTTGTCTTCTATTGAGCGGTCAAGCACTTCTGTGAGAACTTTTCGCGCTTGCTCTTGTCCTGAGAGTCGCAGCCCAACCATATCTCTCTCAACGATCAAGTCAGCACTTTTTCCAATCCATGTAGCGGTGTTGTTGTCATACAATCCAACTCTTTTGAGAATATCATTTAACTCAGTACGGGGAATTTCCTCTCGTCCATCGACATCCAATAAATACAACAGAGCCAGATAAGTCAATCTGCGTGCAGCATCTAACCTGTTAGAAGCTTTCAGGCGCGTTTCCATTAGCTGTAGTTGTTCGCCGTTATATCGAAAAATCTGTCTTAACTTGTCAGCATCAACTCCATGAGCAGCAGGAAGTTGAGCAACTGCATTAATCGTTGCTTCATTGTTCTCGGTAGTAGCTTCGTAGTTGAATAAGGAAAGTTGTTGAGATTCGGCATTACTTAAATCCCGAACCACAGGACGATTACTAGGCGGTTTTCCTGGTGTGATTTGTCCGCCAACGATCGCGGCGATCGCCGCACCACCCCAGCTAATACCCACTTCGTTACTTAGAGAAGCCTGAATCTCTCGTGAGTAGCCTTTGTTGGTTTCAATGAATTTTAAGGTGTTCATTACACCAGGTAAGTTACCGCCATTGGTTGATGCCGATCCGTTATGCCCTTGACCTATTGGGGTTCCACACATTACACATCCTTTTGCGCCAGGAAGCAGTGTTTCATGACAGTTTATACACCGAATTTGCTGAGGACAGTTCGAGCAATAGAAGCCAATGGTGGGTAAGGGATGTTGGCAAGAGGGGCAAGTCTGCATATTATTTAGTCTCCAAAACTCTATCTGAACTGCATATTACATACAGGTTCAGATAGAGCGCGACTATTTCGCAGTATTGGCAGCTATAGAGTGAAATCTTGAAAAGCTATACTTAGCAAAAGTTTTAACCTTTTTATAAATTAAAGGCTAATACTTTCTTATTATTGACATTTATGAGTCAAATATAGTTTATGAAGCATTGTTATAGCACTCTTGCTGCCTTCGAGCGACTTTTACTTTTAATTGCTACGTTTGCCCGATACCCAGGGGTTGGTTGTCACGATCCTATGCAATTTGACTCTGATAGATCTCATGATACATTACGGTTAGTACAATTGTACCTCCGAAAAGTAGCAAGCGAATTAGATGTGGAGCTACCGCTACATTCGCGGCATACTATCCAAAGTGATTTGAAGACTCTTCGCCGCTATGGGCTTTTAGATAGGCGACCTTACCGCTGGGGTTACTATATTGGTACAGGTCTAATGAATCGAGAGGAGTTACAAGTTGCTCTCAATGCCCTACACTCTCAGGCAAGGTATCAGGAAGACCCTCAAATTAACCGGATCTATCAAAAGCTAATGCGTCGATTAGGGGGGTTAAATCTCAAACATGAGATGCTTTATCCGGTGAGAACCCAATTAAACCGAGTTATTGTCTACACCGATCCGGTGGAAATGATGGCTGAGGGCAAATATCAAAGCCGAGGCACGCTATTTGAAAAACTAGATGCAGTTGAAGAGGCAATTATTAAAGGACAAGCAGTTGAGCTTTATCGCTGTCGTAATCCTTACAATCCTAAAAGAATCAGATATGAGCAAGTTTATCCCTTACAGTTAATTTATGCTGACATTGCGTGGTATTTGCTACACGAGGACTATAAGAATGGTCATCTTGTCGTGTCGCGTCTAGATCGTTTTAGCGATCATTTCAAAGTACTGGATAGAAGAGGACGAGGAGCAGATGCTCAATGGACAAGCCTACATATCGCTCATCGCCTGTTAAGTGTAGGTTGGGGGTTGAGCTTAGGTTCCAAAGAAGATCAGCAAAGAGAAATTCGTGGAGAACTAGAGCTTGTAAAAGTAAAAGTTCGATTTTTTCCTGAAGTTATGGAATTTATCCAGGAGGGGGAAAAGCGACATCCTAATCAACAAATCAAAGCAGGCCCGATGGGAAAAGATAGCAAACCTGCTTACGTAGATTATATTGTTAAATTGCCTAAGCGATCGTTGGACGAGTTTTGTCGCTGGGTGTATCGTTTTATGGACAATGCTCAATTTATCTATCCTCAATATCTAGCTGAAAAACACCAGAAATTGGCTTCTGCCTTAATAACTCGATATTTAGTGTAAAAAAATAAAAGATTCTTATAGCAAATAAAAAATTGGCGTTGCATATTTGCGGGATGAATTGAGATTTTTGACTAAGGCTAAAAGTAGATTCTTTGCGTCTTTGCGTGGCAGTAGTTTATGGGGAGCCACTCCGCCCTTAGTGGTTCCCCCGTTGAAGGAACTGGCGTGGAAACCCCCTACGTACCCGTCGCTGCCTTGCCTTTACGTGAGGCAAAAATCATCCCATCAATCAGCAACGCCAAAAAATTTATACGGCATATCCTATATGGATGTCCAAGATGTTTTCATAAAATATTTACACAATAGCGGAGCAAAAAAAGCTCCGCCAAGGCGTGATAACTCAGAATCTAAACAGGTTTTATAGCTGGTTATTAGATGAATCTTTGTGTACTTCAGCAACTTTAAATCTGTTGTAATTTCAGGGGAATATAAATATCTTGAGAATTAGGATTAAGGTAAGGACGCTGCAAGTCAATAGCATGGCGTGTAAAGTGTTGGTTAATCACCCTCATCCGTTCTTCCATTGCATTCTTACCTTTTTGCCAAGCTTCTAACAAGGCATTAGCAACGATTTGACAACGGTTCATACCAAAACTTTCTTGTGCGGCAAATTTTTGGCTTGGTTCTTCAGCTAAACCTAACCCTGGTGCTAAAAATTTCGTAAACAAGGGAATTTCTGGCTGGAAATGAAATTGGTTCTCTGAATAAACTATCTCAAGGATGGTGTGGATTGCTGGATAGTCTTGGAGTTCAAAGTAGAGTACCCCCGAATCATAGCGTCCGTATGCAGAGGGATTATGCAGAACCTGAAAGCTAAAAGGAATCGAGGCTGCATTCAGTTGCAGTGTGAGGCTATCCATCAGAGCGATCGCACCAGATGGTGTTAAGTTAAAGTAGATTCGCCCTGCTCCTAAATCGCTGTCTGGATTGCTTTGCTGTTCCTGTGCCACATTACTAACTGCCACATAACAACCGTTTTGTAGCCGATTTTTAGGCATCCAAATTGCTACTATATCACCCACTTTGGTAGATTTTTTACTGGATTCTAAGTGACAGTCTGGCTCAATATAAAGTGTTAAACCGCCTTTCGTCACCGCCATCGTACCATCAGGTTCTTGCCGCAAGACTTCCCATTGTGAGTCAAAGTAGCCTACACCGTGATTACTTTCGTGCAGTTGTTTGTAGAAATCCCAATCAATATCCGAAATAGAACTATCTTCTAAATTATATTTATATGCGTGATATTTAGTATCAGTATTGACTGTCAAAGTACTTTGTAGGGAGCCATTGTAATAGATCCCATAGAGAAAATTTCGCAGTAATAGAGTCAGATACTTTTGTTGCAAATCTACCGGGGTTTGCTGAAATCTATCGGCTACTTTAGTCGGCAGAGCAAAGGGTTGATAGTTGGGATGGTAAATACAAAAATTCGACTCAATGTGGATATTCCTAGCAATATCCAATAGAGAAGTCAGCGGTTGATTGGCAGAATATAGCATTAATCCATTTAGAACTCAAAGAGATAAAATTCCAAATCATAAAACTACTATGGAGCAAAATCCTGTGAGATTTATGATAAGAGAAATAATACGCAGAAGAATTTAAAATTTCGTAAAACTTCAATACCCAGAATTCAAAATTCAAAATAAATCCAGTCTGATTGGTTGTGCTACTTCATCAAAATTTTTGCCGATTCTTGAACTACTTTGACTCCTGAATTCTGAATTATTGCTATTAAGTTTCCTATCATTAGCAACCACGGAGTCGAGTTTTTTCGTAATAAATGCGAAGTAACTGCTGCTCTTTTTGAGGTTGAGGAAGTTTATGGACTTTAGCCACAGGGTTGACAATTTCTGATTGTGAGATACCGAAAATAGTCAGCACAGCCTGTTCTGGCATAGTAAGTAAACTTTTAGCTACTTGCAGCATACAGATATCAGCATTGCTAAAGTATTTACGCCAGGTAATCGTATCTTGAATTTGATGAATCAGTGCCAGTCCTGCAAATTGGATAACCCGCGAAATAAAGTCACTACGGTATTCCAAAATCATCGGGAAAGCATTGAGGTAAGATCTGATGAGGGCAATCATTGAAGGCTGTAAAATCTCTAAGGGTATCAACGCCAAATTTAGAGATTCTTCTAATTCAATGGTAGGGTCTACTACCAGGCTTTTGAGCCAAATTTCTAAATAGCTTGCTAATAAAGTTCCTAAATCAAAACCTGGATCTCCCCAAGCACAAGCTTCCCAATCAATTAGCCGCACTAGGCAATTGTCTAGTTGCTGCCAGCGAGAATGAACTAAAATGTTGTCTAATTTCAGGTCGTTGTGAGTTAAGCAGCAAGGGTTCCAGTCATATGCCAAATCTGCGATCGCAGATTCCAAACTCTCGTATTGTTGATACAGAACATAGAATTTCAACGCATCGCTGGGAACAGTACCAAAAATCTCTGGACTAATCGATCCTACCCCTTGGGCTGGATTGTAAAAGCCATAGCGAAACTCTCCTTGGGGAGCAGCTGCCATAAAATCCCTATATTCTCGGCGTTGGAAGGTTGTACGATGCAATCCTGCCAAAGCCGTGCCGATAGCATAAGCAATTTCTGGTGGAAAAATTTCATTATTGTGGTATACTGTCCCAAGCTCCAGGTAGTCACTTAGATAATTGCGGACGAGGATAGAATTTTCTTCGTCAAAATGTACTGCTAATGGTGCGATGGCGGAAACATTACCGAAAACTGGAAACTGCTGGAGCAATTGGTGAAACAGCCACTCTTTAAATAACTCATGGGGCTGGCCTTCACTATTAACGTTACGTTCTTGTTTAAGGAGCAGTTTGCGATTGTCAGCAAGAGTTACAACTAAACTGAAATTTTTCTTGCTACTCCCTGCCAAATCAGATTCATGCGTGCCACCTTCTGAGTTACACAGATCCGCGTTTTGCAGATACTGGATAACGTTGTGAGAAGACAGTGATAATACCATGTATTATTTCCTACTTCGTAAATTACCGTAAATTCGTCCGTGTTAGAATTCGCTCAGCCTCAGCAGTTTTAGGTAGATAGTAACTAGTGTGGGAACAAGAATAAAGATTTGTACAATCTACTAATATCGCATATTTACGATCTAAACCTGCCAAAATGGCACCTAGCTCTTTATAATTGCTTTAAAATTGCCTCCATGACACCGTGACATCTTTACACTTTCTCAGCATAGTTACTTAGACACATCTAGAGTAAATTTTGTGGTACAGCCTTTTGATATAGCTCTGTGTCCCTTGTTTGTAGCGGATTAGCAGCATCCCCAGCAAAAAACTGATTGGCGGCAGATGTTGTCAGTAGTCATCCTGAAAGCTGCGAAGAATTTCAGCAATTCTTCGGGGTACGAAGCATGACTTTCAACGTTATTATTTTTATTTATCATCAAAAAGCCAAAAAAACCGGACACTTTAGCCGGTTGGTAATTATTTTTTGCTTAAATTTTGATAATTGATACTTGAAAGCCTTGCTGGTAGGTGATTTCTGTTACTTACAAGCTTTCGGCGATACAAACAATGGTTACATGAGCGCTTCTTATGGAAGTAATGTTTTGTGAAGCGATCGCCAAGCGTTAATTTATAAAGTAGGGATGTGCAACTGTATGCCTCTACAAACGATTAGAGTGCGTTACGCTGAGCCGGCGCTGTGGGTGCGTTTTTTGAGTTGAGACATACCTCATTATTTAAATCACGAATGCTATTTTGTAAATGAGCTGGTAATTTGCGATCGCCACTAATAAACCATAAGAAAATATGGGTATCTAATAATAGTTTCATTTACCTTCAAAACTATTCAAAATATCTTCAGGCAAAGAACTATCAAAATCATCTGGAACAATGAACTTCCCAGCACATAATCCATAAGGTCTCATTTGTTGAGAAGTGGGTGAAACGGGTTTAATTTCTGCAATAGGTTTACCTGCTTGTATGATAATAATACTTTCTCCTGCTGCTACTTGTTCAAGATAGCTAGAGAAATTTTGTTGGATTTCATCAATTTTTAAAGTTAACATGAGATGTGTGTCTATAAACATTTATTTAAACAGATGCAAAACCAGTAAACTGCCGGACATAAGGCGCTCTAAAACCTAAAACAATATCTGTTTTTGGCACACCTAATTCTACTAACTGATTAGCTATTCCTTCTTCAGTAAAATCTCGTTGAATCCAAATTTTGCCATCTTTAATATCTACATGAACAACACAACCATAAACACGTTCTTCATTTTCCCATCCTACATGAACTAAAAGATAGCGATTTCTTTGACAATCAAAAATTAATTCTTTTTCTGTATCTTCAGATAAATGATTCTCAGTATGTCTTTCTAAAACAGTTTGCACTAATTCTGAATAATTCATTCCTTCCATAAGATAATCTCCTGCTTGCTTGGTTCAAATACAAGTAACTTTAATTTATGTTCAGCAATAACTTCTTGAATAAACTGGATAAGAAAAAATTCTCGATATACCTCATAAGGAACTGCGAGATATAAAAGGCGATCGCGTTCTTTTCTTCTCAAAGCTGAACGATAGTTAAGTGTTTGTCCTAAAGCTGTATGAAATTCACTTACCTCTGATTTACCTATAAAAGATTTGACTTCAACTGCTATCTTTTGCCCCTCCTTTTCTGCTGCTAAAAGTCTTTCTGCTCCCAAATCAATATAAAATTCGATACCGTCAATTGTGATAGATAAAGGATCGTGAGTGATTTTCCAACTATCTTTTTCTAAAGCTAAACGAACTGCACCATGAAAGATATCTTTCGCTGACATCAAAAGTCAAAATAGTGTTTTCAATTTTATCTTACCTAATTTAGGAATCAAGCTGTTATACTTTGCGTCTACGCTGTGTAAACCCTTTGAGAGAATGTGCAAAACACAAAAAAAGGGGATAAGCCGAAGCCTATCCCCAAAAAAATTAGTTAATCAATTAACATTAAGTTCCACTAGTCCAAGAATTGATATACTCAATTTGGTCAGGTGTTAGGCTATCAATGGTAATTCCTAACGCTTGCAATTTGAGTCGAGCAATTTCTTGGTCTACTTCGGTAGGAATGGAGTGCAAACCAGCTTCCAACTTACCTTTATTCTTCACGAGGTATTCAACAGCTAATGCCTGGTTAGCAAAGCTCATATCCATCACTGCGCTGGGATGTCCTTCCGCAGCAGCGAGGTTAATCAAGCGTCCTTGACCGAGAACAACGACTGATTTGCCGCTGGTTAATTTATACTCTTCGGTGAAAGGACGGACTTCTTTGATTTCCTTAGCTTGACTAGCCAAGTATTTCAGGTCAAGTTCGATATCAAAGTGACCGGAGTTACAAACGATCGCACCGTCTTTCATCGCATCGAAATGTTCGCCGCGAATCACGTGCTTGTTACCGGTGACTGTGATAAACAAATCGCCAACTTTAGCGGCTTCTGCCATTGGTAGGACACGGAAACCATCCATCACGGCTTCAATTGCTTTGATGGGGTCAATTTCGGTAACAACTACATTACCACCCAAACCACGGGCGCGGAGTGCTGTACCTTTACCGCACCAGCCATAACCAACAACGACGATGGTTTTAC
This sequence comes from Nostoc sp. ChiSLP01, assembly GCA_034531195.2. Taxonomy (GTDB): domain Bacteria; phylum Cyanobacteriota; class Cyanobacteriia; order Cyanobacteriales; family Nostocaceae; genus Nostoc. The sequence goes on along the minus strand of JAVRBO020000095.1, from coordinate 84,153 downwards.
CAGCTAGGAGAATGTTTGTAGCGCGGATGATGCCGTCAAGGGTCGATTGCCCGGTACCATAGCGGTTATCAAAGAAGTGCTTGGTGTCAGCATCATTAACATTCACTGCGGGGAAGGTAAGAACGCCATCTTTGAACATGGCTCTCAGGCGGACAATTCCCGTTGTGGTTTCTTCAGTGGTGCCAATCAAATCAGCGATTTGGTGTTGGCGTTCTTGGATCAATGTAGCTACGACATCGCTACCATCATCAATGATGATATTGGGGCGGTGATCTAAAGCGATTTGGACGTGGCGGTTATAAGTTGCGTTATCTTCGCCTTTTTGGGCAAAAACGGGAATTTCATGATCGACAACGAGGCTAGCAGCTACGTCATCTTGGGTTGATAGGGGATTGCTAGCAATTAGCAGTGCATCTGCACCACCGGCTTTTAAAGCGATCGCCAAATGTGCTGTTTCTGTCGTGATGTGGGCGCAAGCCACAAGGCGCAACCCAGCAAAGGGTTTTTCTTGAGCAAAGCGATCGCGGATTTGCCGTAAAACTGGCATTTCGCGTCCAGCCCATTCAATGCGCTGTCTTCCCAAGGCAGCTAGGCCGAGGTCTTTAACCTCGTGCTTTAATCGGGGAGAAGTTGCGGTCATCAAAAGTTACCTCAAAAATGTGAAAAAGTTACGTACAATCTACGCACTCTACTAGGTTATTCTACGACTGGCAATTTTCGCTCAGAAAGCAAATTACTAGTCAAGACTCCTCAGAACTAGCTTGACGTTTGATTCGCCTAATGTCAACTTCATCGTCAGCTTTTTCCTTTTTGTTTTATCTTTGGTAAGAGTAAGACTTTTCTGAGCTTTAGTTGCCCATTCTCAGTACTGTGTCATCTGTCTAGAGAGAGGTAATTACTAAAAAAACATCAAAAATTCATCATTAGGAGGGAAAGACTTAACTTTAGATAGGCACATTTACTCAGATTTATTGAGCAGGATGGTTATGAAATTAGTCAATGGTAAATTTTACTCAAGGAGGTGTTTGAGTGCGCTTTCAATTTTTGGCGGCTGCGAAGGGAGTTCTATTGCCGAGCTTTGCTAATGGTTCAAAGGAGCAGAGACAGGTATTTTCAGCAGGAACATACCTTGGTAACATCGCCAAGCCTGTGCCACCCTTGGAGGCTCCCAATCAAGCGTCCCACTTGTCTAAAAAGAATGTATTACCCAAAGGTCGCAAACGTTTTGGTGTAATAATGGCGATCGCAACTTCAATGGCTGTAACAGTTGTAGCTGTGCCAAAAGCCACCGCCCAGATTCCTTTTTTATTAGATTTGCAAGCTCCCAAGAGTACGAGCAATGATTCCAATGATAGAGTTGTTTCCGGCTGGATTTATTTGGATGGTCGTCGCTTATTTCAGATAGCCGCATCAAAAACTAACTTTCCTGAGCGTTTAGAAGACATCCAAAAAAAACTAGAAGCGATTAGCCAATATTATTTTCAGTTACCAGCAAACGCACCAGTCAAGGTAGAAGTTCGCAAAGTCAACGAATTACCAGTAATTTATGTCAACGACCAATATCTGATGACCGTCACCTCTGAGGATGCTGGACTGCGACAGGTGGATATGTCAACATCTGCAAATCAAATTGCCGACTCATTAAAAGAAGACTTACAACAGGCAAAACAAGAGAGACAAACTCAATTTTTAATTGACCAAGGTAAAATTGCTGGGGCTACGGCGCTAGCAATGATTGTTATGAGTTCGGCGGTGTATGGCTGGCAAAGACGTTCCAAAAAAAAGTCAGACTCCGTTACCTCCCAAGCCCAAAACGAACTCTTCAATTCCCCGACTTTAACAGCGGCTCAACCAATTACAACACAACTAAATCAACGGCAAGTCCGACATGTGGAAGAAGCGAAGAGAAGGTTGTTCCAGCTAACTCAAGCAGGAATTTGGGGAGGCGGAAGTTTCTTTATCTTGGGTTTGTTTCCCTACACGCGAGGATTTCAAGTAGCAATTCTCACAGCTGCCCAATTTCCCTTGCGATTAGGTGTTGTGTTATTGGTAACTTATGTAGCAGTGCGTCTGAGCTATGCCTTGATTGACCGCTTCGCCTCAACTTTAATCAAAAGCAGTGCTTTTATCACCCCAGAAGATTCTGCACGTCTGCAACTGCGAGTTTCCACATTTTCTGGTGTAACTAAAAGTATTGCTACAGCTATCTGCGTGGGAGTAGGCTTTTTGCTGGCGCTGGTATCCTTGGGTATAGATATTGTCCCCTTGCTAGCGGGTGCGAGTTTGGTTGGCGTTGCCGTATCCTTAGCTTCGCAGAACTTGATTAAAGATGCGATTAACGGTTTCTTGATCATCCTGGAAGACCAGTATGCTTTAGGCGATGTGATTAATGTGGGAAATGTGGGAGGTTTAGTAGAAAACTTAAATCTGCGAATGACCCAGGTGCGGGATTCCGAAGGGCGGTTAATCACCATTCCCAATAGTGAAATAAAAGTTGTTGCCAATCTTTCTAGTCGTTGGTCGCGAGCCGATTTAACGATTCCCATTGCTTACCAAGCGAATACAGAAGAGGCTTTGAAGTTGATTAAAACCGTTGCAGACAACATGAATCAAGAACTGCAATGGCAGCATCAAATCTTAGAACCACCCCAAGTTTTAGGAATAGATCAATTTGGCGATCGCGGTTTAATGATTCGTGTCTGGATTAAAACACAGCCCCTTAAGCAATGGGATGTCGCACGAGAGTTTCGCCGCCGTCTGAAAATCGCCCTAGACGAAGCCGGAATTTCAATCTCTGTACCTCAACAAGCAATTTTGCTGAATGAGACTGAGTTATTAAATTTCCAGAGTAATGGTAAATCTAATTAAAAATAGGGAGTAGGGAGTGGGGAGCAGGGGAGCAGGGGAGGCAGGGGAGCAGAGGGGAAGGGGAGACAAGGAAGTGTGGGGAGTGTGGGGAGTGTGGGGAGAGAGGGGGGAAAGATTTCTTCACCATCCTCCCACACCTCCCACACCTCCCACACCTGCCCGCTTGCCCAATGCCCAATAGCCCATTCCCAATTTAGTACAAAAGTACTATAATATAGATAGCGTTGGCAAAGCCTAGCCAAAGGCACAATGGCTGCGTGAAAACCTTCTGGAAGATGGGTTAAAGGGTTAGTTCGATGATGAAGCATTATATTCTCAACCTCAATCCGACTGCCAAGCACGAATGGGATCGCTGCATTTTACGTGACCCCCTGACAGCTAAGCGTCCGGATATTGCCAAATTAATTGCTGAAGCAGTTGGCGCAGACACAGGCAGTTATTTGGTGAGTGTAAATATCGAAGTTCAAGTGTTGGAACAAGCGGCGGTACCTCAAGCCGAACAACTCTCGCTTTCGTTTCCAGAGGGGAGCGTACCTTCACAATTGCGGGAAGCGGCTTGAGATAAGTGCAGCATTTCACTAGAGATATTGTTGGGTTGCGTTTGGTTTAACCCAACTTCAATTTTTTCTTCAATCGAACATGATATTAGCTTAGGCTAACTCAAATGCGCCGATGTCGAGTTTGTAACGAGCGATGCGGGGGAAACCAATACCGCGTTGGTCATAAGGGATTGGCTCAGTGGTATTGCCGTCACCATCTAGGTCTGTAATATCAGGAGGGACATCTTGATTTTTGCCGCCATTGATGGCGACGCTACCAGCAACTAGGGCATGGGTTTTGACTGCACCACCGTTATTTTGCAACTTCAGATCGATAACTTTGGCGATCGCAACTTTTAACTCTTCGCTAGCATTGAAGCCTGTACTGCCACTGCGGCGGCCAATTAGGTTATAGCCGTTGCTAGTGAATTTACCTACAACATCAGGGTTGATGGGGTTAGTTGCAGACTTGTTATTGCCAGCAACGATGCTGTTTTTAATATTTGCAGTACCATTATTATTGTAGATGCCACCACCTTTGTTATACTTAGCGTTTTGCTCATCATAAGCTGTGTTAAGGACGATGGTGCTATTGCCGACAGTTAAAGTCCCGTCTTCGTTGTAAATGCCACCACCGTAATAGCCAAAGTTAGTGCTGATGGTGCTGTTATATACTGTTAGAGTACCACTATAGTTGTAGATGCCGCCGCCAAAGCCTTGGTAGTAGTTGCTGTTAGAATAGCCCGATGTCTTATTGCTACTAATGGTAGTGCCGATCAGCTTCAAGATGCCATTTTCATTGTAGATACCGCCACCGCCAAATGCTGACTCATTGTCACTGATAGTGCTGGCGATCGCGATGAAAGTGCCATCTTTATTGTAAATACCACCACCGCCGTCCCTTGCTTCGTTGCTACTGACGGTGCTGTTCTTCAGGGTAAAGATGGCATTATTGTAAATACCACCACCACCATAAAATCTTCCGGTGTTACCACTAATAATGCTGTTGGTGACGATTGCAGTACTACCAGTATTGTAGATAGTGCCGAAACCGTTGGAAATACCGCCACCGTAGTAAGCTCCTTTGTTACCACTAATCGTACTGTTGCTGACAATGAGAGTACCGTTATTGGAGATACCGGCGCCTGAACTGTCGGATTCGCCGTCTACTTCGTTGTTATTGATAGTGCTGCTAATTACTGTCGCACTGCCAACGTTATAGATACCGCCACCATAGGTTGCACTATTATCACGGATTTTGCTGGTTCTAACGATTAGCGTGCCGTCATTGTAAATACCGCCACCTAAAGACGCAAGATTATTACTAATAATGGTGTTTCTGACTGTAAGGATGCCATTGTTGTATATGCCACCACCTGAATTATCTGGACTAAATGCAGGATTAGCTCTATTGTTGCTAATGGTGCTAGAGTTTACAGTTAGCACGCCAGAGTTGTAGATACCACCGCCCTGCTGTGCAGCATTACTAGTGATGGTGCTATTCTCCACAGTGATAGTTGTATTGGTAGTATTGTAGATACCGCCACCTGAGGTAGTGTACTCGTTGGTGTAGTCGTAGTTGATTGCCTGATTGCCGCTAATGGTGCTGTTTTTCACAGTCAGGTAACCATTGTTGTAGATTCCACCACCATCGTATATTGCATTGTTGCCACTGATGGTGCTGTTGTTTACAGTTAAAGTGCCAATGCTGTATATCCCACCACCCCTATAGTTTGCATCGTTACCAATAATCTTGCTGCTGTTCAGCGTCAGGGTGCCGTAGTTGTAGATACCACCACCGTTGTCGGCAGTGTTGCCAATAATCTTGCTGTTGCCTAAGGTGAGGACACCACTATTAGAAATAGCACCGCCGCCTCCTACTTGGTCGTAGCTATTGGTAATAGTCAGTCCGTTGATGGCAGCAGTAACACCAGTACTAATATCAAAAATACGAGAAGCACTGTTTTTAGTAACAGTTAGTAAGCTTGGGCCTGTACCTTGAATCGTGAGGTTATCTGTGATGGTGAGACTACTACCACTCAAACTGATAGTATCAGCGATCGCATCACTAAACAGCCCACCAAAGTTGATAATGTCTTTTCCTGCAAGGGCATTGGCATCTAGTATTGCTTGCCGCAGCGAACCAGCACCGCTGTTGTTAGTGCTAGTGACGGTAAATGTAGCCATTTATATGACTCCTGTTTTTGATCGGGTGTATGAAGATTGCGCTCAAGGCTAGTGCTTGTACTGCCGTGAGTCTTAGGCATTTTTTTATTACTCACTGAGTATTTCACACTGAGTTTTGTTAAAAAGCATGAACTGTAACGCTGCTGCCAACAGCGTTTATGTTGTGTGTATGAAAATGCGATACCTGCGGCGAACTATGCTGAACACTTGCCGCATTCGTGAGAGTTCTAGCAAAACCGAAAATATAGTCAAGCTTTGCTATAACTCAAGTACAATTATTGGTTTTTTTAGCCAAATCTTTAGGGAATTTCTCTCTCACAGTGGAGAATTATCTAAATAAGCTTGAATTCAAAAGCTGACTTAGGTTTATACTATACACAAATACTAAATTTTAAATTAAAATTTTTTGAGAATTTATTTTAACTTAATTTTTGGGTAAATTCAGTAAAGATACTGTAAATTAGTTTGACGGAATTTCAATTTTCACTCTACGAAGAAATAAACTTCACAAAGTTTTAGCTGAAGTTAAGTAAATCTGACCAAAACAAAGTCTTTGAGTCGGTTCAAATCACTACTTTTTTACTATAATAGATATATAGCGTTTATAAACTTGGTTAAGTGTAAAGCTGCTCTGTGACAGCCTTTTGGGAAATGGATTCCGGAGTTAGTTTTATACTTAAAGATTAAATTATTGACCACAGAGGAAAATTATTAGATGATGCAACTGAGTCATTATCCAGCTGCGATCGCTCAAGCTGCTCAACGGGCTAATGAAATAGATTCTCAGTTGATGGCAGTGCAGCAGCAAATTAACCGATTTGAAGGCAATGCGGATCGTGTCGCCGCCTTTGAGATGGATTTGAAAAATGATGCTCAACGCAAGGCGCGGCGTTTTGAAGTGCTGCTTGTGAATCAGGAATATCAAAAGGCGATGGATACTTTAATCCGCTTGACTGGGGAAAAGGCGAATGCCATCGGTCATTTAGAATATCTGCGTAACCAGTTTAGTGTCGCAAAGTTAGAAGCTAGATTAGCGATCGCTCAACAACTCACTGATTTTGAATCTCGTGAATTAGTAGGTTTATAGTCATATAGCAGAATCCAGAATTCAGAATTCAGGAGTAATATCAAGCCTAGTATATATCGAGCTTGATATAAAACCTTTTGGACTTACGTACTGAAGGCTGAAACCTCGATCCCCCCTAGCCCCCCTTAAAAAGGGGGGAATTTCTAAAGCCCCCTTTTTAAGGGGGTTGGGGGATCTGAGTGCGTAAGTCCTACCTTAAGTCGCAGTTAATAAGACTGCAAATTTTATTGTCTTGCCCATCTTTGCAATGCGAGCGATCGCTTTTTTTCCTGTGCGTACAAAACCCTTTCGCCACAATCCGCGATTGCTCATAAGTAACTTCTATTAGACGTATCACTCTTTTCTTGTCAAGTCTACTTGACAATTTGTAACAAACTTGTTAAATTTATTTACATAAGTTAACAAACAACCAAAAGAAAAAATTATGTACACCACTGTAAATGAAGACGGCGTTCTTAATAACTACGCAACCGAACCCAAAATGTACTACGCTGAGTACCCAGCAATTTGGGAACAACGTAAATACTTAATACAAGCTGCTTTTGCAACTTTAATCGTTACTACTTTAGTTTTGGTTGGTTTTAGCGTTAGCTAAGATTTTTTGACATCGGTATCGCTGTATCTCATTGCCATTCGTACTTCTTTTTTTACCTCAGCTGATTTAGCTGGGGTTTTTTTGTTTGAAGCTCTGGGCGGTCGCCCTTTTTCCTGTGCATACATAACCCTTTCGCCAGAATCTGCAATCGCTGATAAGCAGAATTTATTACACTTATCACTCTTTTTTTGTCAAGCCTAGTTGACGATTTGTAACAAACTTGTTAAATTTATTTACATAAGTTAATAAACAACCAAGAGAAAAAATTATGTACACCACTGTAAATGAAGACGGCGTTCTCAATAACTACGCAACCGAACCCAAAATGTACTACGCTGAGTACCCCGCGATTTGGGAACAACGTAAATACTTGATTCAAGCTGCTTTTGCAACATTAATCGTTACTACTTTAATTTTGGTTGGTTTCAGCGTCAGCTAAGAGTTTTTAGATTTCGGTATCGCTATATCTCATCGTCATTCTCACTTCTCGACTTTGCCTCGGCTAATTTAGCCGGGGCTTTTTGTGTTGTGAAATAGCGGCGATGTCGTACCCGCCAGTAGTCTGCCAACCCAAAAATGTGTTTGTGGAGGTTGGGTAAAGGTTAAAGGATAAAAAACCTTTCCCCTTTCTCCCTTCCCCTTTTCCCCTTCCCCCCGCTTGCGTTGCCTTGGCGTAATACTAGGCGCTCCATATACGTAATGTCCCAATTCCTCGTAACATTGAAAAAACAGCCTTTTGCATAGGTCGCACCTAGCATGAAACGAACCTGGAAGTCTCTACTGCTAGCCTGTAACTGGGTATTACTGTCGATTGGGACATCAATTTTGATTATCTTGACGCAGCCAATAGCGCCAGTTCCAGCACAAGAACCTGCTGCGTCTACTACAGTTGAAACAATAAACTCACCCAGTTCAGAAACGACTCAAGATCGAAAATTACGGGAAGCAGTGGAAGGTTCATCAACAACAGAAGCCTCCCCGGAATCCGAACCAAAAAAGCCAGAGTCTCCACAGGAACCTACACTTAGTCCTGAAGAAATTAGCCGTCAGCTAAAATTTATTGAAGCGGATAGACTTTATCTAGCCGGACAAATCCCAGAAGCAGAAAAAATTTACCGCGAGGTAAAAGAACCTTTTAACAAAACAAGCATACCCCAAGAACGTAAACCAGCCATACTCGATCCCGCGCAACTATCCCCAGGAGGTAAGGTATACTGGCGAGAATCAGAGGCGGGGATAGCAACTAAGTTACAAACAAGAACGCTTGTACCATTGCAATTATTAGTTGAGCAATATCCAGAATTTATCCCTGGTCATATACGATATGCTCAAATTTTGAAACAATACGATCGCCCCAAAGAAGCCTTAGATATATTAGAACGAGCATCTTCTCTTTATCCAGACCAACCAGAATTAATTAAAGCGAGAGTCAACGCCTTGGCTGGTGAGAAAAAATGGATGGAAGCATCTTTGGCGGCGCGTCAGTTTGCCATTCTCAACCCCAAAGATCCCCAAGCGGCTGAGTTTACAAATTTAGCCCAAGAAAATCTCGAACGTTACAAAAGACATATCCGAGCAGAAATTCGAGGCAACGTCATCGGTAATATTATTACAGGTGCGTTAGGTTACGCCGTTACTGGCAGTCTGCTTGGGCCATTTTCGGCTGTTGATTCTACCATCATTCTGTTACAAGGTGAAAGAGCAATAGGTGATTCCGTAGCCAAAGACGCAAAAAAACAGTTGAATGTGATTACAGACGAAACTGTTTTGGCATACGTCAACGAAATCGGACAAAAATTAGCTAAAGTAACTGGACGTGAAGAATTTAAATACGAATTTTTTGTAATTCCAGAAGAAAGTCTCAACGCCTTTGCATTACCTGGAGGTAAGATATTTATCAATGCAGGTGCGATCGCCAAGACTAATTCCGAAGCAGAATTAGCTGGATTAATTGGTCATGAATTGTCCCACGTTGTTTTATCTCACGGTTTCCAATTAATCACCCAAGGCAACTTAATTTCTAACGTTACCCAATATCTTCCTTTAGGTGGAACCATCGGCCAACTCTTTGCCCTCAGTTACAGCCGCGACATGGAACGTCAAGCAGATACCCTCGGCACGCGCTTAATTGTAGCCAGTGGTTACGCTGCTGATGGCTTGCGTAACTTAATGGTGACATTAGATAAACAGCAAAAAAATGCACCTCCTAGTTGGTTGTCTTCCCATCCCGGCGGCGGGGAACGAGTTAGTAATTTAGAAAACCTGATTACCCGTAGTAGTTACAATCGTTACGCTTATGAAGGAGTCGGACATCATAGGGAAATTCAGGCGCAGGTGAAAAAGTTACTCCAAGAGAAAAAAGCTAGAGATGAAAAAAAATAGATTTTTAAGAATCAAAAAATAGAATTATTCGTCACTTAACACAGAAGCGAGAATTCAGAATTCAGAATTCAGTAATGCTTGATTTCACGAATTATTCATCCGCGAGTCATATAGAATTCACTCTGAATTCTGTATGACTCCTAAATTCTTTCTTGTTAAACTATCAATTCCCTACCTATTTATACTGGAGGATGGCTATGTCATCAAAACTGCTGCGATTGATATCTTTGGGCAGTATTGGTTTATCTTTGTGTCTGGGTAATTCCGCAGCAATGGCGCAATACGATCCTTATCCCACTGAAGATGGAGTAGTAGTACCAACAGTGCCATCAGGCGGCACATCAGCACCAGTGCCAATAGATACATCGACAGGCATACCAACATCACCTACATCTGACAGTACAACTCGCTTTACTTGTCAGACTTACAATGGTCAGTACACTGTGATGTATCAGCCCCAAAGTCAACCAGGACAATACTTTCCTTGGGCGGCGCCTGCGACTTTAGGCGGTGGTTGGGATGCCGAAAAGCGTTGTGTAGCAATTGCGAACCGCTTGGAACAGTATCGCCCAGATGGGTTGCAAGAACTCCAGACATCCGTACAAAATAACGAAAACATTGTCTGCGTGACAACCGAAGCCAACCCAACTTGTAGAATTGTGTTGACAGTACCGCGTGGTAGAGATCCTATTGTTGTCCGCAACAGCATTTTCCAAAACTTGACTACTGCTGATAGCGGACAACAAACCGTAGCCGTTAACACCTATGGCGATCGCTCAGGCAGCATATATAATTTAGGACGCACACTTCTAGGCAACGGCAATAATCGAGTTAGTTCATATAGAGGTGGGATTAATCTCAAGCCTTTCCTTGATACTAGAGATGGTGGTACCGCCAGAAACCTCCGCAATGGAGTTGCAATTCGTCGCCAGTCTCAGCCAAACTCTGTTCGCCTCAATCCTGGTAACTTCCGTTAATTGAGCATGAATACACACGTAGAGACGTTGCAATGCAACGTCTTTACAATGTTTTTCATACATAAAATCAGCAACGCCAATTATTCCAATTTCTAGACTCAAGGCGAATGTTCCTCTCCTCAGTTACCTAGCTCCCTTGAGGTCTAAATGATAAGTCTTTTATCGCACGCGATAGGATATCAGCGTGTATCGCTTCTTACATAATATCTATAAAAATTTATATTTATTTTCGATTTTTTTTCAATAAATTGTGGTGTGCAGCCATTGAAAAATTTTTCCGGTAAAAATTCTGAAATGTTTGTGTTTTGGCTGTAATTTATCGCAGTTGGGGCATAGCTGAGAACATCAATTCACCATCAAACCCTGACCCCAATAGACTTTCAACTCTGTTGCCTGTTGCCTATTGCCTGTTTTATTTTATCAATTGAACTATCTGTTTTTTTAACCTTTTGCTAGCTGTTTCTTAACTTTATTCAGATACTTTAAGGTGGCTGAATAGTTAAATGCTCAAAACTTGTACAAATAACTTCTTTTCACTGCCAACAATGGTGGTCTGAAAGTTCTATTTAGTATTGCTCTGGCTGTAATTGCGAAGTCCATCTTTGCAGTTAACGTAGTTTTACTGGCAAAAAAATGGCACTTACACTCCAAATTATCCACACTTCGGACTTTGAAGGTGGCATTGACGCTGCCGGTACTAGCCCTCAGACTTCTGAAGCTGTTGGTTTGGGCTTGACACAAAGTGATGTTGCGATCGCTCTTTAACACAATTAAAGCAAGAGGTTTTTATGTCCAAAATCGTTATTAATGAGTTTTACCGTGGTGGTAACCTGACCACAACTGACGAATTCATCGAGCTTTTGCTCGTTGAAGATTTGACTGCTACACAGCTTGAGTCTTTCTTTGTGGGAGATTCCACAGCCGCCAAAGCCTCTAAGTTTTCTGCTTATAAATTTACGAACCTTGGTTCTATAGCCTCTACCTTTAAAGCAGGAACTATCATTACAGTTGGTGGAACTACGGCTATTACTCAAGACACATCCTATAATCCATCAACTAATGACTGGAATATAGCTCTCAATGCTGGTGGTTCGTTCCTACCTAATGCCAACAGCGGAAATAATGGAGATATTGCTGCTGATGATGTTGTTTGGGTTGATACTTCAAATACTGGCGCCACTATTTCCACAGACGGATTCGCTGTAGATATTGGCACTGCAACAGGAGCGTTCACAAGCGCAGCAAATGTCAATTTTGGTACTAGCACAAACAACACAGGCTATGCGTTAAACTCCGATCTTGCAGGCGCAACAAGCACTACTAACTGGACAACAGGAATTCCAATTAGTGCAACCACACCTGGTTTGCCCAATGGCGGAGCTAATACGACTTATATCAATAGTCTACGTTCTATTCCACCATTACCAACTTTGTTCCTAAGTATTACTCCTAGCTCATTTGCTGAAAATGCTGGGGCTAATGCTGCTACAGCCACTTTGACACGCTCAGACACTTCCACATCAAATTTAGTTGTCAATTTGAGCAGTAGCGATACAACAGAGGCAACAGTAACCACAACTGTCACCTTCAGCGGCAATAGTTCGACTGTAACCTTTGGGATTAATGCTGTAGACGATGTGATACTTGATGGCTCCCAGTCAGTGACCATAACTGCTTCTGCTACAGGTTTTACTAACGGCAGTGCTGATATTACGGTTACAGATAATGAAGTTGCCCCATCCATTAAAATTAGCGAGATTCAGGGAACGGCGCATATCTCACCCTTGAGAAATCAGACCGTTAACAATGTAGCGGGAATTGTCACCGTCAAAACGAGTAACGGTTTTTACTTACAAGATCCAAACCCAGATAACGAAGCTCGCACCTCTGAAGCCATTTTTGTCTTCACTTCATCAGCACCAACGGTATCTGTCGGAGATTCTATATTAGTCACTGGAACAGTCACCGAGTTTCGTCCTGGTGGTAATGCCAATAACCTGACGACCACAGAAATTACCAGCCCCACGATTGTTAAACTCTCCAGTGGCAACGCTTTACCAGCTGCCACAATCCTTGGCAACGGCGGCAGAACCATTCCAACGACGGTAATCGATAACGACACTACTGGTAATATCGAAACTGGAACAACTACCTTCGACCCTGCACAAGATGGCATCGATTTCTACGAAAGCTTAGAAGGGATGCTAGTACAGGTAAATAATCCTGTGGCAGTTAGCCCAACAAATTCTTTTGGGGAGATTTGGGTACTAGCAGACAACGGCGCCAATGCCACCGGACGTACAGCACGGGGTGGCATCGGAATTAGCCCCAATGATTTTAATCCAGAGCGTATCCAAATAGATGATACGCTGTTTACCTCTGGTAGCTCACCGCAAGTTAATGTCGGTGCTACTTTGGGCACGATTACGGGCGTGGTTGATTATAACTTTAGTAACTACGAAGTTCTGCCAACTTCGGTGAGTGTTCTTTCCAACACCCTGACCAAGGAAGTCACTAATTTAACTCCCACCACCGACCAGCTGACAATTGCTACCTTCAACGTTGAAAATCTTGACCCAGGCGATAGTGCAACCAAGTTTAGCAACCTTGCCAACAGCATTGTCAATAATTTGAAATCGCCTGACATCATTTCTTTAGAAGAAATTCAGGACAATAATGGCCCGACGAATGATAGCGTAGTCGATGCCAGTGTTACCTTCCAACAATTAATTAATGCAATCGCTGCTGCTGGCGGCCCCACCTACGAATATCGCCAAATTAACCCAGTGGACGATACCAATGGCGGCGAACCTGGAGGAAATATCCGCGTCGGCTTTTTATTTAATCCCAACCGTGTCAGTTTTGTAGATCGTCCCGGTGGTACTTCCACCTCCAACACCACAGTTACCAACAACTCTGGCGTTCCCACAATTTCTAATAGTCCTGGTTTGATTGACCCCACCAACTCGGCTTTCAATAGCAGTCGCAAACCGTTAGTTGGTGAATTTACTTTCAACGGCGAAACCGTGTATGTAATTGGCAATCACTTTAATTCTAAAGGTGGCGACCAACCTCTATACGGGCCGAATCAACCACCAACCCTAACTAGCGAAGTGCAGCGCCAACAACAAGCTACGCTAGTGAAAAACTTTGCCGAGAGCATTTTAGCGATCGACCCCAATGCCAATGTAGTTGTAGCGGGTGACTTGAACGACTTTGAGTTTTCCAACCCTGTCAAAACCGTAAAAAGTGCTGGACTGAATTCTCTGATTGAAACTCTGCCTCAAAATGAGCGCTACACCTACAACTTTGAAGGTAACGCCCAAACCCTTGACCACGTTTTAGTCAGTAATAACTTGCTGAGTAAACTTGATGGGTATGATGTAGTCCACATCAACTCAGAATTTGCCGATCAAAATAGCGACCACGATCCGAGTGTGGCTCGGTTTAACATATCTGGAAACGATGCTCCCACGGTAGTGCAACCCATTGACGACCAAATCATTTCTACTAACAAACCCTTCTCTTTCAATGTCAGTAACAGATTTGCTGACATCGATGCAGACGATACCCTCAGTTATAGCGCTACTGGTTTACCGAGTGGAGCCAGTGTCGCTGCTAACACTGGCGTCATATCCGGCACTGTTTCCACAACTGGCATTTTTGCAGTTACAGTTACCGCTACTGATGAGGAAGGCCTTACAGCTAGCGATACTTTTGAACTGACCGTTGCTAACAACAAGGCTACATCTGGTAACGATATCATCTTTGTTGAAGAGCTTACTGGTTTGGATCGGTACATAGTCAATGCTCAAGGCGGGAGCGATCGCGTTATCGGCACCAACGGCATTGAGTTAATTAACGGTGGAGCAGGCAATGATTACCTGGATGGCAAAGGAGGCGCTGATGTACTCCTTGGCGATGGTGGTAATGACACAATCTTAGGTGGACTTGGCAAAGATATTGTTTCTGGAGGCGATGGTAACGATCGCTTAATTGGTTGGGGAGGTGGCACAAACGAAATCGACCTTCTCAACGGCGACCAGGGTGCAGATACTTACGTTTTGGGCGATGGCACTTCTGTTTTCTATGCGAGTTCCGGTAAGAGTGACTACGCGGATATTCTCAACTTACAGACGAGCGATCGCATTCAACTCAAAGGAGTTGCCAACAATTATTCATTAGGGTCAGCGTCGGCTGTATCTATAGTTAAATCTGCTGTGAGTATTTTCACCAGTAATGGTACGGAATTGATTGCTGTTGTGGAAAGCGGGTTAAACCGGAATACAAATTTGGCAGCAGATACTCGTTTTGTTTTTGTTTAAGGTATAGCTCACGCAGAGAGAAGAGAGAGAATTCTCACTCCGCATTCCCCACTCCCTATTCCCCATTTTTTCTTATGGTAATTACAAGCACAATTCGTTTTTCTCAGTTCAATGCTTCTTTGAATCGCAATGCTGAAGGTCAGTTAGTCAGCGATCTTTCTACTCCTGATAATGCTCAGGCAAAGGCAGTTG
The DNA here is from genome assembly GCA_034531195.2 of Nostoc sp. ChiSLP01. Taxonomy (GTDB): domain Bacteria; phylum Cyanobacteriota; class Cyanobacteriia; order Cyanobacteriales; family Nostocaceae; genus Nostoc. The sequence goes on along the minus strand of JAVRBO020000095.1, from coordinate 69,001 downwards.
CAGAAATCATCCAGCGTAATAATCCGGATGTGCTGCTGATTAATGAGTTTGATTACTCTGTGGAAGCAGTTGAATTATTTAAACAAAATTATTTAGCGGTCAGTCAAAATGGTGCAACCCCTGTTGACTATCCCTACTTCTACATTGCTCCTTCCAATACGGGTATTGCTTCTGGATTTGACTTGAATAACAACGGTACAGCAGTTACAACCCTAGGTGAAGCAGGATATGGCGATGATGCTTTGGGATTCGGTAGTTTTCCTGGGCAATTCGGAATGTTGCTGTTATCTAAATATCCCATTGATACCGCGAATATCCGCACTTTTCAAAAGTTCCTTTGGAAAGACATGCCGGATGCTTTGCTTCCTGACGATCCTGCGACTCCAGAGCCAAATGATTGGTATTCTCCAGAGGAACTGGCAGTTCTACGCCTCTCTTCTAAAAGTCACTGGGATATACCCATTCAAGTCAACGGCGAGACAATTCATGTCCTCGCCAGCCACCCCACACCACCAGTATTTGATGGGCCAGAAGACCGCAATGGCAAACGCAATCATGATGAAATCCGCTTTTGGGCAGACTATGTTAGCCCTGGTAAAGGCGATTACATTTATGATGATGAAGGCAAAACGGGCGGTATTAATGCTGGATCAAGTTTTGTGATTATGGGCGACCAAAATGCTGACCCAGTAGATGGTGATAGTTTTGACTTTGCAATTCGTCAGTTATTGCAAAATCCTGGTATTAATACTAATGTCATTCCTAGCAGTCTTGGCGGCCCCCAACAAGCAGATTTACAAGGTGGCGCAAACGCTAACCACAAGAGCAATCCGGCTTTTGACACCGCAGATTTTAGTGATACTCCTGGCCCTGGAAACCTGCGGTCTGATTATGTGCTACCCTCTGCTGACTTGACAATTGCCAATTCGGGAGTCTTTTGGCCGCTAAATACTGACCCGACATTCTCCCCAGTAGGTACTTTTCCTTTCCCCAGTTCCGACCATCGCTTAGTGTTCGCAGATGTCAAAACCGGGCCAAATGAACCAGGTAAAACCATTCCCAGCGCGGGATTTGTGGGACAAAGTATTTTTGAGACTGGCTTTATTCCTGCTGGTGCGGCGGGAACTGTGAATGGTACTGCGACTCCAGTGGGCGGACTATCTGGTGTCACCTACGACGCTGTTAAAAACCTCTACTACGCTATCTCAGACGATCGCTCCCAAATCGCCCCTGCCCGTTTTTATACTTTCACTACCACAGATTCTGAAGTAACTTTTACTAATGTCACTCCTCTCAAAGATACCAACGGCGACTTTTTCGCAAGTAACAGTCTCGACCCAGAAGGTATTGCTTTAACTAACAATGGTACTGTTTTCATATCTTCGGAGGGTGAAGTTAATCTGGTGGCTGGGCGCGTTACCAATCCCTTTATTAAAGAGTTTTCGCTGACTACAGGTCAAGAAGTGCGCTCGCTATCTATCCCCACTAAATTCCTACCAGTAGTTGCAGACACCAACAACAACGGTATTGTAGATACAGGTGACACGCAGACATCAGGCGTTTACAATAATTTGGCATTTGAAAGCCTCACTATCACACCCGACCAAAAAACTCTATTCACTGCTACTGAAAACGCCCTATCCCAAGATGGCTTAAAGGCTTCACTCACCAGTGGTAGCCGTTCCCGAATTCTGCAATACAATCTGGTTAATGGACAACCAGAAAAAGAATATCTGTATATTACTGAAGCAATCCCAGAAGCACCAAACCCCAGCACAGGTTCTGCTGACAATGGTTTGGTAGATTTACTAGCAATAGATAATCGCGGCACCCTACTGGCACTAGAACGTTCCTTTGCACAAGGTGTAGGCAACACCATCCAAATTTACGAAATTTCTTTGCAAGGTGCAACAGACATCAGTTTCTACGATTCTCTCAATGATTTGAGTGCTGAGGAACTAGCTAACATTGCACCTGCACAAAAACGCCTACTGTTGAATTTAAATGACTTAGATCTGCCAACCGATAACATTGAAGGTATCGCTTTTGGCCCCAAACTTGCAGATGGCCGTCAGTCCATTGTGTTAGTGAGTGACAACAACTTCAACAGCAGCCAATTTACTCAAATCCTCACCTTGGGTGCAGACTTGGTTCCCACCGCTGCACCTACAGTAGAAACTACCCCCGATTTGTTGGACGATGAAACACTGCCAGTAGATCTACAGGGTGACGCTGACGATCCTGCCATTTATGTTAATGCCACAAATGCTGCTGATAGTTTAGTATTAACTTCAGTGAAAAATGCCGGACTGCGGGTTTACGATTTGTCTGGTGATTTGTTGCAAACAGTTAATCCTGGTGGCATTCGCTACAACAACATTGATTTGCAATACGGTTTTAAATTAGGCAATCAATCTGTCGATATTGCCGTAGCTAGCGATCGCCAAAATGATAAACTAGCAATCTTCAAAATTAACCCCAACCCCACCACTCCCGGACAATACCTAGAAGACATTACCGACAGCAGTATTGGTACTCTCTTCCAAGCGCCACCTTTTGCAGAACCTTATTCTTCATCTTCTCGCAGTGCTTACGGGTTAGCGTTGTACCGCAGTCCAATTACCAATGATTACTATGTCTTTGTCAATCGCCGGGAAACCGGAGACGTAGCTCAGTATAAACTGATCGATGAAGCCAATGGTAAAATTGGCATTGAACGAGTACGAGAATTTACTGTACCAACCGTAGGCGAACGCGAACCTCAAACTGAGGGCATGGTGGTAGACCAAGAAACTGGCTTTCTCTACATCGGCCAGGAAGATGTGGGAATTTGGAAGTACCAAGCAGAACCAAACGGTGGCACCACTGGCAAATTAATTGATAAAGTTAAAGACTTGGGCGGTAATTACCTCACCAACGATGTCGAAGGCTTGACCATTTATTACGGTAAAAATGGCACAGGCTACTTACTAGCATCTAGCCAAGGTGACAACACCTTTGTTGCTTACACCCGTGAAGGTAACAACGAATTTGTTGGTAACTTCGCCATTGGTAACAGCGGCTCAATTGACAGCGTACAAGAGTCAGACGGTGCAGATGTCATTAACGTACCACTAGGGCCTAACTTCCCATTTGGTTTATTTGTGACTCAAGATGGCTCCAATGAACCGGGTAAAATAGTTAGCGATGAAGGTGAAGAAGAAAATATCAGTTCTAACTTCAAACTCGTACCTTGGGAAAATATTGCTAATGCCTTGCCCAATCCTTTAAATATCGATACCACTAGCTACGATCCCCGCAATCCTGTTGCCCAACCCAAGCTGACTATCTATGACTTTGAAAATTTACCCAAGTTAGGTACAACCTCTAAAAATCAAGATATTTTCTTGGGTGGTTTTTCTGGGTTGTATTTCCAAGGAATTGCCGCAAATGGCAACCTGAAGTTTGTCACTAATACAGACCGGGGCCCCAATGGAGAACCTGATGGCGTCAACAGACCATTTTTATTACCCGACTTCCAGCCAGAAATAGTCAGCTTTGAACTCGACCGCACCACAGGTGAAATCACCATTACCAACAGAACAAAGCTATTGCGCCAAGATGGAACGACACCATTAACGGGACTACCTAACCTGCAAGCTGTAGGAAACGGTTTAGCTTACACAGATGAAATTGCCGTTGATTTAGACAACAATGTTTTAGCTAACGATCCTTTGGGTGCAGACTTGGAGGGAATTGTAGTTGCCAAAAATGGCGACTATTGGTTGGTAGATGAATATCGCCCTGCCATTTACCACTTTGATAGCGATGGTAAGCTGATTGAGCGCTTTATTCCTCAAGGAACTGCCACTGCACCCGACCCAGACCAACCAGCCGGAACCTTTGGTGTTGAGGTACTGCCAGCGGTTTATGCCCAACGCCGCAATAACCGGGGATTTGAAGCTGTGGCTTTGGAAGGCAATAAATTATATGCCTTTATCCAGAGTCCAATTGATAATCCAGATGTCGCTAATGATGCAACTTCTAAAGCTTCTCTCAACCTGCGAATTCTGGAGTTTGATATTGTCACCAAGCAAGTAACAGCAGAGTATTTATATCGTCTAGAAGGTTTGCCGGGAACCGATAAAATTGGCGATGCAGTTTCCTTGGGTAACGGCAAATTTGCAGTAGTTGAGCGAGATGACAATGGCACATCTGCTGGCAATAAATTAATTTACCAAATTGATTTGGCCGGAGCGACCAACATCAACAAAACAGCTAATTTTACTTTGCCAGCTGGAAAAACCATTGAGCAACTGACCTCTGTGGAACTAGCTGCTGCTAACATCACCCCTGTGACCAAGAGTTTAATTGCTAATGCTGCTCAGTTGGGTTACACCGGAGTGGAAAAATTAGAAGGTTTGGCGTTAGTAGCACCTAACACCCTAGCTTTGCTGAATGACAACGACTTCAACATTACGGGAAATACCCCTGCTGAGAGATTGGGTATTCTGGAACTACCTAATAACCTGATAACTGTAGAGCCTACTATCCCTGATTTTGGTTCTAGCAACAGCGATGATGTGACGCTGAAGCCAGGACAAACATTTTTCGCTGGTGATGGCGCAGACTTTGTAGAAGGTGCTACAAACAACACAATCCGAGCCGGAAAGGGTGACGACATTGTGCTGGTAGGTAGTGACTCTTGTGTATCCGGTCAAAAAGGTGACGACCAGATATTTATTGGTCAAAATGGCGCGGCTAAAAGTACCAATGTTGATGGTGGCAATGGCGATGATGTGATTACCGTGGTGGAAGCCGATGGTAGCAATAATTTATATGGTGGTGCAGGTGATGACACTCTCACAGTGATTGAAGGTTCTCGCCAATTCTTATTCGGTGGAGATGGCGATGACACCCTCAGCAGTGAAGGTAGCAAGAACCGTTTGTATGGTGGTTCTGGCGATGACATTTTCTTCTCAAATCTCAATGACTCGTTGTTTGGTGGCGATGGAGATGATGTGTTATTCGCTGGGGAAAAAGGCGGTAACCGCCTCAGTGGTGGCACTGGTATTGACCAATTCTGGATTGCTAGTAGCAGCCTGCCAACTGCCAAAAACATCGTCAGTGATTTTACAGCAGGGGTTGATAAAATTGGGCTTGGCGGTATTGGCGTGACTCAATTTAGTGCCTTAACTTTATTGCAACAGGGTAGTGACACTTTAGTGAAAACCGCGAATACAGAGTTGGCTTTATTAGTTGGAATTACCTCAACTAGCCTCACAGCTAATGATTTTGTTTTCTCAGCTAGTGTTACCGTTTAATTGCTTCGCTTAGCATAATCCTAATCCCTATTCCTCAATAAATAGATCCCCGACTTCTTAAAGAAGTCGGGGATCTATTTATTTGGCGTTAATTTAAAAGATAAAATTTGAATAGATTTTTGATATAAATTTACAATAGTTTATTAAAGATAAAATATTGTATTTTAATCGTTTCTTCCGCTTCATTTATTCTTTTCTTAATCTTTCGATGAAAACATCTTTAAGGCTATAGCAATCCTATTGAGTTGTGAAAAACATCAATGTTAGCTGTTGACAGTCATCAGTCAAGATTTCACGTTCTCATTGTTGCGATCGCTCTCAAACCAAACACCCAAAAACATTCTAATTATGGCAATTGAATTAGTAGGTTTTGCCTCTTTACCCGCTGATACCTATGGTGAGGGGCCAGCTTCTGGTGAGGAAATTTCCGGCAATGGTAGAACCGGGCCTTTCCCAGGACAGCCAATACAAGGGTTTAGCGGTGTACAGTTTGCTAATAATAACTCTCTCTATTTTCTGTCAGATAATGGTTACGGTAGCAAAGATAATAGTGAAGACTTTTTATTACGTATCCATCGTCTAGATCCCAATTTTAAAGGAATAGAAAATGGCGATGCCACTGTTAAAGTTTTAGATTATATTCAACTTGCCGATCCTAACAACAAAATTCCTTTCCCGATAGTCAATGAAGGAACCTCTGACAGATTATTAACTGGTGCCGACTTGGACGTAGAATCATTCGTATTTGATAAAGACGGTACCATTTGGGTTGGAGACGAATTTGGCCCTTATTTGCTACATTTTGATGCTGCTGGTAACTTATTAGAAGCTCCCATTGCTACACCTGACAAATTCAAAACCCTAGATGGGGAAGCACCATTAGTTATCGGCCATAGAGGTGCTAGTGGAAAGCTTCCAGAACATACTCTAGAAGCCTACAAACAAGCAATTGAAGACGGCGCCGACTTTATCGAGCCTGACTTAGTAGTTACAAAAGATGGTGTGTTAATTGCTCGCCATGAGCCTGCTTTGGCAATTTTGAACGCCGATGGTACTGTCAATTTCAGCAATACAACCACAGACGTTTACGATATTACCAAGTATCCACAGTTTGCCGATCGCAAGAAAACAGTCAGCCTCGATGGAAATGAAATCACAGGTTGGTTTGCTGAAGATTTTACTCTAGAAGAAATCAAAAGTTTAAAAGCCATCCAGCGTCTACCCTTCCGCGACCAATCTTTTAATGGTCAATTTGAAATTCCCACTCTGGCAGAAGTTATTGACTTGGTGAAACAAGTAGAAGCCGAAACTGGTAAAAAAATAGGCATCTATCCTGAAACCAAGCATCCGACTTATTTTGCCAAAGAAGCCACCTATGTAGGCACCACAGAGAAAATTAACAGAAACATCAGTGAAATACTCATCGACACGCTCAAAGCTGAGAATTTCACCGACCCCGATCGCATTTTCATCCAATCCTTTGAAGTTGGCAATCTCAAGGATCTACACGATCGCATTATGCCAAATGCTGGTGTAGATATCCCACTGATCCAACTTCTAGACGCATCTGGCATTGCGCTAGATGGTACTCTCATCGAAAGTCAGCCTTATGACCTCAAAGTTAATAATGACCCTCGCACATATGGTGATTTACGAACTCCAGAAGGCTTAGCTGAAGTTGCTACTTACGCTGATGGTATCGGCCCTTGGAAACGGATGATTGTTAGTGTCAAAGGTACTGATGCTAATAACGATGGTTTGGCAGATGATATCAACAACGATGGCGTAGTGGATGAATCTGACAGAACCCTGTTACCTCCTACGACTTTAGTTCAAGATGCTCACAATGCAGGTTTAGAGGTGCATCCCTACACCTTCCGTAATGAAGACTTGTATTTAGCAGCAGACTACAAAGGTAATCCAGAACTAGAATTTCAGCAGTTCTTTCAATTAGGCGTAGATGCGCTGTTCACAGACTTTCCAGATACAGGGGATGAAGTCCGAGATTTCTTGAGCGATCCTGAGAATAACTTAGTGCGATCGCCACAAAATCCAGATGTCCTCTCAGGGGATGCTTTTCCTAACTTGGCTGGCTCCAAAGGTTTTGAAGGCGGAGCAATCAACGCCAGCAAAACCAAACTTTACATGCTGCTAGAGGGTACAGTCCAAGGCGATCCTGCTGGTGCTTTGCGGCTCAACGAATTTGATATTGCTAGCAAAGAGTATACCGATAAAAAATTCTACTACAAACTGGAAAATCCTGGATATGCGATCGGGGATTTAACAGTCATTAACGACAACGAATTCCTTGCGATCGAGCGCGATAATAATCAAGGTGCTGCTGCTCAATTCAAGAAAATCTACAAAATTGACTTGTCTAAAACAGATTCAGATGGCTACGTAGCAAAAGAAGAAGTTGCAGACTTGTTGAACATCCAAGACCCCAACGACCTCAACGGCGATGGCAAAACCACCTTCGACTTCCCATTTGTCACAATTGAAAATGTTTTAGTTGTTGACAAAAACACCATTTTGGTTGCCAATGACAACAACTATCCCTTCTCAACAGGTCGTCCTGGCAACGATCCTCAAAATCCAGTCATAGACAACAACGAAATCATTCTTCTAAAACTGGAGAATCCTCTCAATCTTGCTCCCGGTTTAGGTCAACCCCCGGCTGAAGACATTGATTTTGGCTCCACCACCAGCGATGACATTATTGCTGAGCCAAATCAAACCTTATTCACAGGCGATGGTGCAGACTTTATAGAAGGTACTGAAGGTAACACAATCCAAACAGGAAGCGGTGAAGATACAGTCCTAGTTGGTAGTGACTCTTCAGTTTCGACAGGAGACGGTGATGATAGTATCTTTATTGGTCAAAATGGTGCTGCTCAAAATACTAGCGCTGATGGTGGCAATGGTGATGACCAAATTACCGTAGTCGAAGCCAGTGGTAGCAATAACCTATTTGGTGGTGCAGGCGCTGATAATCTCACAGTCGTTGAAGGTTCGCATCAACTATCCTTCGGTGGTTCAGGTAAAGATACCCTCAAGAGTAATGGCAGCGATAACCGACTTTACGGTGGTTCTGGAGATGACAAACTTTTCTCTGCTGTCAATGATTCCTTGTTTGGTGGCGATGGTGATGATGTGCTATTTGCCGATCAAGCAGGTGGTAACCGCCTAACTGGTGGTACTGGTGCAGACCAATTTTGGATTGCTAATGGTAGTTTGCCTAGCAAGAACATCGTTGCTGATTTTACAATTGGCATTGACAAAATTGGGCTTGGCGGTATTGGTGTGGCTCAATTTAGTGCCTTAACGGTATTACAACAGGGTAGTGACACTTTGGTAAAAACTGGAAATACAGAGTTGGCTTTATTAGTTGGAATTACCTCAACTAGCCTTACTGCCAATGATTTCGTTTTCTCTGCTAGTGTGGTTTAGCCAAAAGGGCATTGCTAATTCAAAGTATGAATTTGTCTCACGCAGAGTCGCAGAGTTGCAAAGAGTAAGAGTTTTAAATGCCTCATTTTTAAATTTTATACCTCAATTCAGCAACGCCGATTTTGTACAAGTTTCTAACCTCATCTGAATTGCAGATGGGGTTATTTTCTTGGCGGATACTTGCATTGGAACTTGAATGAAGTCAGTGTAAAGCTTGTATAAGTGTATATGCAATTACCAGTATAATCTTTGCCTCAGCCCCAAATTGCTATTAACCCAGTGTATGTACTGAGGTTTTACTCAAATTTAGACAATAAGCTGTATAGTGCATTCCTCACCTTGCTAGCAAAGAATATTACTCTTACAACTATTTTGCAATCTCACGAGAAACAGGTGTGAGGTAACCGATATTACTTCAAAACAATTATGACCGGAAAAGTAGTTCTCGACACCACCTTCAACACTACTGGTAAAGTTACTACCGACTTTAACGCCAGTAATGACGGTAGCTACAGCATTGCTGTCCAAGATGACGGCAAGATTTTGGTGGCCGGATATAGCAACAACGGCACCGATGATGACTTTGCCATCGCCCGTTATAACAGCGATGGCACTCTCGACACCACCTTCAACACTACTGGTAAAGTTACTACCGACTTTAACGCCAGTAATGACGGTAGCTACAGCATTGCTGTCCAAGATGACGGCAAGATTTTGGTGGCCGGATATAGCAACAACGGCACCGATGATGACTTTGCCATCGCCCGTTATAACAGCGATGGCACTCTCGACACCACCTTCAACACTACTGGTAAAGTTACTACCGACTTTAACGCCAGTAAAGAGGGTGGCAACAGCATCACCGTCCAAGATGACGGCAAGATTTTGGTGGCCGGATATAGCAATAACGGCACGGATGATGACTTTGCCATCGTCCGTTACAACAGCGATGGCAGCCTCGATACCACCTTCAACACTACTGGTATAGTTACTACTGACTTTAACGGCAGTAATGAGGCTGGCAACAGCATTGCTGTCCAATCTGACGGCAAGATTCTGGTGGCCGGATATAGCAATAACGGCACGGATGATGACTTTGCCATTGCCCGTTATAACAGCGATGGCAGCTTCGATACCACCTTCAACAGTACTGGTAAAGTTACTACCGACTTTAACACCAGTGATGAAGGTGGTTATAGCATCACCGTCCAAGATGACGGCAAGATTTTGGTGGTGGGATCTAGCAATAACGGCACTAATGATGACTTTGCCATCGCCCGTTATAACAGCAATGGCACCCTCGACACCACCTTCAACACTACTGGTAAAGTTACTACCGACTTTAACGGCAATGATGAGGCTGGCAACAGCGTCGCTGTCCAAGATGACGGCAAGGTTCTGGTGGCCGGATATAGCAATAACGGCACTAATGATGACTTTGCCATTGCACGTTATAACAGCGATGGTACTCTCGACACAACATTCAACACTACTGGTAAATTTACTAGCGACTTTAACGGCAAAGATGAAGGTGGCAACAGCATCATTGTCCAAGATGACGACAAGATTCTGGTGGCGGGAGTTAGCAATAACGGTACTGATTATGACTTTGCTCTTGCCCGTTACATGGTAAATCAATCTCCAGAAGTAGCGAATGAAATTCAGGATATAGAAGCCACCGAAGATAGTGTCTTCAACTTCACTATTCCAGAGGACACCTTCAGCGATGCAGATGCTGAAGATATCTTGACTTACACTGCAACTCTGGAAAATGATGAGCTACTACCCACTTGGTTGAACTTTAATCCTGATACCCTTACCTTCAGTGGCACTCCGACAAATAAAGATGTGGGTAGTCTAAACATCAAAGTTACTGCTACCGATATTGCTGGAGATGAAGCCAGTGACGTATTTAAACTAGCAGTCGAGCAAAAGGCCGATCTCACTATTGTGCCGGTTACCCTACTGACAATAATTAAAGGCGATGTCTTTAGTGTCAAGACTAAGCTCAACATTAAAGGTGATAAAGGAAAACTCTCAATCAAGATTAAAACCAAATCCTCTAACAAAGTAGAGGAACTGTGTGTATTTAATGTTGATGATGATGAAGGTAAGATTGACGGCAAAGCCCCTGGTACAGAAGGCTATGCAAAAGCCGCTCTTTTGCGTTCAAAAGTGATTTTCTGCTCCCTTGGTAATTTGCCGGATGGTTTTAGTACCGCTGACTTGACAAGCATCTTACAATTCGACTCTGATACCAAACTCCGATTTTATATGGTATCCAACAGTACTACTCAAGATGTACTGTCTGGAAAAGCGTCATTGTCAAGTGTAATTTTTTCTTCAAGTACGAGTAGCAATTCAGAAAGCTCAGAAAATGGAGGATTTTCTCTCAACTTCCAGAGTTTGGTTGTCACAGTTGAAGCAACAAATCAACAAATAACTTTAGGTACAGGTTTACAAGGGAAAAAAGAAGGCGAACTGCTTGATTTACGGGATGTGAAACAATCGGTAAAAGCTGATTTTAAAGTTCACAGAGAAGCTGCACTCAACAACTGTGTTGGATTCTATCAAGTTGCTGATGAGAGTGGTGGTATTGACACTAACAATGACGGTGTGGCAGATCTTCTTGTGGGACAAGCTGGTTACGCCGAAGCTGCTGTGCGTGCGCGTATTACAGGCATTGATTTAACAGTGACTAACCAAGGTAAAGCTTCTCACAATGGCACTTTTGCAGCTAGTTCGCTGTTTGCACCGTTTATTATTGTCAATGGTAAACCCGATGCGTTTGTTGATAAAAATAGTAATAATAATCCCACAGTTTATTTTGCATTCTTAGGTGCTAACACTGATAAAACAGATCACATTCGGTTGTTGGGAAATAACACCTTTGGCTTTGAAGATTTAGCTTCCGGCGGCGACAAAGATTACAACGATATCATTGTAAAGATCGATTTGACTGTGAATGCTGTTTAATATATAGCAATGCTATTTGATTTGTGAAAATCGAGGGGCTTCAGAACCCCGACTTCTCAAATAAGTCGGGGTTCTTGTTGTTCGCAAATGATTTAGGACTGCTATAGGCAGAAGGCAATAAAGAAAGATTATTGCCTTCTGCCTTATAATTTACAGAATTTTTTAATTATCTAACAATCAAATAACAGCATCTACTTGTAAATAAGGTTTTGATTGATACTTGGAAATTACGCTTTCTACTTTTTTGTGAGATAAAATTTACGTAATTACGCATTATGTGGATTAGATGCTAAAATCCTTGATTTATCGCTGTAAAGACGTTGCAGTGCAACGTCTCTACAGGGCGCACAATCCTTGATATTTCGTTGATTTAGATAATTCACATTAGACGTTAATTACATACTAAAATCACACAAATTTACGCTAAAACGAGATTAAACTAGTAAATCTACTGAAGCCAGTCATTGTCTTTCATTTATAGATTTAATAGTTGATTCCTTTACAGTACTTTTTCAGTTAATCCATATTGAACTTAACTGACAAAAAGTGATGCGGAATTATTTGACAGTTAGGTATGGGTGGTGTTTTATAAAGAAAGACAGCGGTCTTTCTTTATCAGTGATACTGTTGTTCCCTAGATGGAAGAATTTGTAAAAAATAATTCAAAAATTTAAGGTTTTTTTTATTACTAATTCTGAATTAGGGTATTTACTTAGGAAAGCATTTGTGATATTTTCATGTTGACTATCATAACTTGAAATGCATCAGGCTAAATTTAGCAAACAGGTCTAGATGTATCAGTTTAGTTGTGAGTATTCATTCTCCATAGTTGCAATAGTAAATTCTGAATTTCAGTTTGTATAAATCTATGTAGCTTAACGAAGTAATAATCTATTCTCAATTTATTATTAAAACTAGGGAGTAGGGAGTAAGGTATATTCCTTTTTTATCTTTGCTTGTGGGATTTTTCCGTAATTGACTGTCTTGGTAATCAGGAGTGGGAAGTAGGTACAGACGCGATCGCTCGCTTCTGTAACAGAGTAGGTGAGGAAACTTTTGTTTGTCCTTGGTTGTGGGTTTTTACCGCGATCGCCTAATTTTACGAATTATTACAAACAGTGTTTATTTTGAATAATCTAACCGTAATAACCGTGGATCTAAATGTAAGTTTGTAATTAGCAAATTTGTTATCTGTGGGATCGTGTATCCACATACACTGAGTGCCACATTGTCAACTTAGGAGTTAGAAGTGAGGCAGTGCAGTCTTAAATGTTTCCTCGAACGGCGAATGGCGAACCCCGTAGAAGTTAAGAATTGTGTGAATTCTTTATCCCTAGCTCATAACTCGATCGCTCATTTTTACCTTTTGACTTATTTGACATGACTTATATTAAGAACACTTTTCCGGAATTTCTCACAACCATAGAGGGGTTCGATCGCCTACCAGATGAAGCGATCGCCAACGTATCCCAACAGCTGCAAGCTTGGCGCTATCGGTTAGGTCAAAAAATCATCGGCAAAGAAAGTCTGCCGCAACAGATAACAATCATTTATGAAGGACAGGTGCGGCTGTTGGGATACGAACCCCAGACGCAAATCCCAACCACCCTGAAATTACTGCAACCAGGGGAAATCATTGGCGAAATTGGTTTATTGCGCGAGATTCCTTGTGAAACAGCCATCGCCTCCACCGAGGTAGTAGGTTTAACCTTGAGCGCGGCAGTATATTTTCAGCTATTACAGTCATACCCAGCATTTGCCGAAGCTCGTAAAAACCGCAGTAACTTAGTAGAAGTATTCGACATTCTCGGTGCTTATTGGCAAAAGCAAGCGATCGCCACATTAAACCTAAAAGAACTCACACAAACAGCTTTACAAGATGCGGCAATTGAGTACGTAAATCCTGGGAAAACTTCATTCACCCAACTCGATAGCGGACGCATTTGGTTTTTTAGTGGTGGGGGTACCGTCACCAATTTTGCTGCTGGCGATCGGTTAGAACCAGAAGACGATCGAGACAAGATCCACGTTACCGGCCAAACTCCCGCACGCTTACTCGGTCTAAATCCCTCAACTTTGATATTGCAAGATACTCGTCAGCTAGAAATTGCAGTCAGTGACACCCAACCACCTAGCCAAGAAGAACTAGATATTCCCTACGCATCAGACGAAATAGTTCAATCACAAACAACCGGTCAGACCTCGAAGAATTCGGGAAAACGCATAAAATACCCGTTTTTTGGCGGCAAAGGAGAATTAAATTCAACCTTCGCCTGCTTCCAAATGCTGGCGAAACACTTAGAAATGCCGTTTCGTCGGGAAGTAATTCGCCGTATTTTAAACGAGCAAATCAAACGCCAGGGTAATATTTCCTTTCCAGCTCTTGCTTACCTATCAGAGTTAATCGGACTCAAGGCGCAACTTGTAGATCTGCCAGTAGCCTCAGTAACTCGGATTCCCACACCTGCATTAATTCGCTACGGTGATAATTTTGCCGTTTTGTATGAAACCGACGCCAATACTATGGTTGTGGGCGTACCATCCCAAGGAATTGTCCGCTGCAAACCGGCTCAATTTGTTGAACAATTAGATACCGATCCGAATAACTTCCCGCCACAAGTTAGAGTATTACTGCTCTCGCCTACCAAAGAGACACCACAAGAACGTTTTGGTCTGCGGTGGTTTTTACCTTATTTGTCACGCTATCGCCGAGTATTGATAGAAGTATTTATTGCTTCCTTTTTCGTGCAGTTAGCAGCATTGGCAAATCCCTTGGTAGTGCAGTTAATTATCGACAAAGTAATTACCCAAAATAGTATTGGTACCCTACATATTTTAGGGCTTTTACTATTAGTAGTTGGGCTATTTGAAGCGGTGTTAACTACCTTGCGAACCTATTTATTTGTCGATACTACAAATCGTATCGATATGGGTTTAGGGTCGCAAATTATCGACCACTTATTACGTCTACCACTGCGCTATTTTGAACGGCGGCCGGTGGGCGAACTTTCTACTCGGATTAACGAGCTAGAAAATATTCGTCAGTTTCTTACCGGTACTGCTTTAACAGTAGGGTTAGATGCTCTATTTTCCCTCGTTTATATCGGTGTGATGCTGATTTATAGTTGGCAACTCACCTTGGTAGGTTTAAGCACAATTCCCGTGTTTGTGATTATTACCTTAGTGGCGTCTCCTACTATTAGCAGACAATTACGTTCTAAAGCCGAACGCAACTCCGAAACTCAATCATATTTAGTGGAGGTGATGTCAGGAATTCAAACAGTAAAAGCGCAGAATATTGAATTGCGATCGCGCTTTTCCTGGCAAGAACGTTATGCTCGTTATGTGTCCGCTGGTTTTAAAACAGTTGTCACTTCTACCCTCGCCAACTCCACCAGTAACTTTCTCAACAAACTCAGCAGCTTACTAGTTTTATGGGTAGGAGCTTATTTAGTACTGCAACAAGAATTAACTTTAGGTGAATTAATCGCCTTCAGAATTATCTCTGGTTACGTTACCAGTCCAATATTGCGTTTAGCTCAACTTTGGCAAAGCTTCCAAGAAACTGCCTTGTCCATAGAACGTTTGAGCGATATTGTTGATACGCCAGAAGAAGCAGAAACAGACCGCTACAATATACCCTTACCGGCAATTACCGGAGCAGTCAAATACGAGAACGTTTCCTTCCGATTTGGTACCACTGGCCCTCTACAACTTTCTAACGTCAGCCTCGAATTTCCTCCCGGAAAATTTGTTGGTATTGTCGGACAAAGTGGTTCTGGTAAAAGTACCATGATGAAATTATTGCTGAGACTTTATGAAACCGAGTCCGGCAGAATTTTGATTGATGGTTACGATATTGCCAAAGTAGAACTTTATTCACTGCGACGACAAATTGGTGTAGTTCCCCAAGAAACATTGTTATTTGATGGCACCGTTCAAGAAAATATCGCCCTCACAAATCCCGATGCGACAACCGAAGAAATTATTCAAGCGGCTCAGGTAGCCTGTGCCCACGAATTTATCATGAACTTGCCTAACGGTTACAACACGCGGGTGGGAGAAAGAGGTTCTGCACTTTCTGGGGGACAACGACAAAGAATTGCGATCGCGCGTTCTGTTTTACAACGACCAAAATTACTAGTTTTAGATGAAGCAACTAGCGCCTTGGATTATCCCACAGAGCGACAAATCTGTCTCAACTTAGCTAGAGCATTCAAAGGTAATACAGTATTTTTTATTACCCACCGACTCAACACGGTTAGTAATGCAGACACCATCGTTGTTATGGATAACAGCAGAGTTATAGAAAAAGGTAGCCATCAAGAATTAATGGCTGCTAAAAGTCATTATTACTACTTGTATCATCAACAAGAAGTAAACTTATGAGCATAAGTGAGAATTCAAGAGTCAGAATTCAGCAATAACCGTAGGGTGGGCACTGACATCCATAAATAGTGCCTACCCTACAACAGTCAAAGTCTAATTTTCAATCCAAAATTCAAAATCCAAAATCCAAAATCACCATGACTCAACTTAATGGAAATCACACCAACGGTAATTATAAAAACGGAGCCAAACAAGATTCGCCAGTTGTGACAAAACTACAGAAAGTTGCTCCAGAATCCTTAATTAAGTCAACTCCTCAGGAGTTTGAACAGTCCGTTATTTTGCGCCAATCTCCACTATGGTCGCGTACAATTATGGTGACCTTAATGGCCTTAGCTTGTTTTGGAATTGCTTGGGCTTATTTCGCCAAAATCGAGCAAGTAGTACCAGCAACAGGGCAATTAAAACCGGAAGGAACAGTCAAAGATGTTCAAGCTCCTGTCAGTGGAGTAGTCAAATCACTTTATGTCAAAGATGGACAAGAAGTTAAGCAGGGAGATTTGCTACTAACTTTCGATTCCATTGCCTCTGTTGCTGAATTAAATTCTTTGAATAAAATTCGTGTAGCATTAACAAAAGAAAACCAAATTTATCGGCGACTCTTGGGAGCAAGTACCGCCACTGCATCAGAACTATTATTTTTGCGCGGTAACTTGCCTCCAGAAACCGCTTTTTTGTTGAAAAGTCGGGCAGCCCTAGTAGCAGAAAATGATTTATTGCGGACTCAATTAAGAAACTCCGGTCAAAATTATGCATTGGGAATTGATGAACAGCAGCGTCTACTAGCTGCCAAACAGGAATTAGATTCTCGTTCAGCTGCGGCGCGGTTTGAAGTAGAAAAAATCAAAAAACAAGTAACTCAAACTGAAGTTAAATTGGAAGATAGTAAATCAAGTTTAGCTATTCAACAAAGAATTTTAGATAAACTAAAAATCCTCTCAGAAGAAGGTGGCATTTCTCAGCTTCAGTATCTCAACCAACAACAAGAAGTACAAAACCGTACAGCCGAAGTAGCTCAATTAGGCGAAGAAATTAAACGCCTCCAGTTCGACATTGAGAAAGGTCAAGAAGAGGTAAGCAATACAGTAGCTGTCACTGACAAAAACGTTTTGGATAAAATAGCTGACAACAAAAAACGTATTGCTGAAATCGATAGCCAATTCATGAAAGTTGTACTAGATAACGAGCAACGTTTAGCAGATATAAATAGTAAAATCTCCCAATCAGAGTTAAACGTCAAATATCAAGAACTCCGCGCACCGGTGTCTGGAACAGTTTTCGATTTGCAAGCTAAAAATCCAGGATTTGTAGCCAATCCAACTACAAAACTGATGCAAATTGTACCCAATGAAAAATATATAGCTGAAGTTTTCATCACCAACAAAGATATCGGTTTTGTGCGAAAAGGGATGAAAGTAGATGTCAGAATTGACTCCTTCCCTTACAGTGAATTTGGCGACATTAAGGGTGAAGTAGCCGGAATAGGTTCGGATGCATTACCACCAGATCAAACACATCAGTTTTATCGATTCCCAGCTAAAGTTTCTTTGGATAAACAATCCTTAGTTATTAAGGGGAAAAACGTTACATTACAGTCAGGGATGTCTATCAGTGCTAATATTAAAGTGCGCGAAGAACGAACTGTCTTAAGTCTCTTCACTGAGTTATTTACCAAGCAAGTTGATACTCTTAAAGAGGTGCGTTAACTTGTAGCAAAATTCAGAATTCAGAATTCAGAATTGATGAGTAGGGGCATACAGCTGTACGTCCCTACTGTTGTTATAAACGTTAAAAAACTTGAGATTTATAGTAAAATACACCAACAGAATTTTAAGCCTATTGCCTGTTGCCTGCTATATTCCAAGTCATTTCGCTTGAAACATCAAATATGTCCCTCCTAAACCTTCAACAATTGTGCGTGTATTAGCAATCATCATTTTCTGATAAGTATCTGCTTCGCTTCCAGCTTCTCCAAGTCCCTCAGAATAAAGGCTCCTCTCAGAAATTTGCACATCAGCTTCTGTGGCTATAGATTGAATTAAATTAGGGTTAATTGCTACCTCAGGAAAAATAGTTGGCACTTTAGCCTGTTTAATATTTTTAGCTAAATTGTTTACTCGTGGAGTTGTCAGTTTTTCTTGAATGCGAATACCTTCCATTCCCCCTGCCAATGAAATACCGTATGCTTTAGCATAATAACCAAATGCATCAGAGGTAGTAACTAGCTTGCGTTGTTTGGTGGGAATACTGGCAATTGTTGATTTAATCCAGTTATCTAGTTGAGTGAGTTCATTTCTAATCTTTTTGGTATTACTTGTATAAAGCTCTGCATCACTAGATGGTAATTTCTTTAGGTTACTATTGATGACTTCTACCATTGCGATCGCATTCTTAGTATTATGCCAAATATGAGGATCGCTGACCCTTTTACCACCTTGGATAAATTTTTGTGGCTTAGACAGTGCAACTTGAGCAACGGCTATTTTTGGTGCAGAATTTTTAATCCTTTTAATTAATTCGATCGCATTTGGCTCAAAATTGTAACCAGTATAGAGAATGAGATTTGCTTGTTCGATAGCTTTACGATCTTCTGGCTTTAGTTTATAAACTTTTGGATTGGCGTTAGGGGAAATCAAACAAGTGAGGTTAACTGTATTCTCTGCAATTTGTCTGGTTAAGTCGCAAAGTACGCTTGTAGTTGCTACGACTCGCGGAAGATTTTCATTTACCTCGGCGGTAGTCTGAGTAAATGTAGTTCTTATGGCTTGATTCCCACATCCAACAAATCCAACTGTAAATACAACAAGAATAGCTCGTAATAAATTATTTTTTTGTGATTTTTTTGACATCCTTATCTCCTACTGGATGCATAAAAAAGATAATCATTATTATTTAAGAATTCAGAATTCTGAATTCAGCAAACAAGGTTTTTGCAAGCAAAATGTAGCTTTACGCGACGGGCTGCAAAACTGCTAAAGGTAAAAGCACCAAGATACGAGGCGATGCTAGGGTGTCTCTCTGGTAGAAAATATAGTGCAGTCTCTCACCATCTGCATCAAGCAACTATACCATTGTGCTGATATGCCGTCAAAATGCAAATAGATTAGGGAAGGGAACATAGTGATGGTGGGGCGTATCGCTCGTATAGGTTGAAGAAAGCAAAGCAAGTCGCGAATCTAAGGCAATTGTAGCTGTGCTTTTATCAGGTGTGGATGTGTATTTGTTACAAAAATGCTAAATTGGCGATTTTTTACCATTAATCAATTGCTGTCGCTTCCTGAAAAAAAGCTATATTTAGGAAAAGCTAGCGATCGCCAACTAATATGGATATTCGCGAAAAACTGAAGCCTGTTGTAGAGCAGCTTAATCAATCCTAACTCCAGAAGCAATCAGACGAACCTTTATTTGATAGCAATATTGGAATTGTAATATTAAGATTGTAGTTGAAAAAATAAAAAGGTTTTTAGAAAAATTCCCTTTTAGTTCATTAGAGTTCTAAATTCTTGATTATTCATATAAAGCTTCTACTCGATCGCGTCAAAAAACTCCCTCTCAAGTCCCCACTCCCTATACACCTAAATACCTTCAAAAATCAAAGCAGATTACTTGTAGGATAACTCCTCAAAACTGACATCATTCAAAATAAACGATGGTAATTTTAGTTGTTACAATTAACACCTTAATTTCGTTGATATTACTCTATATTGCTTTGCGGGTGTGGCAACTTAAGCAGCGATTAGCATCTGTAGCAGATAGCTTAACTGCCTATGAAATTTGTACCCATGCAACACTGCATCAAGCACCGGAAAATATTTATCTCAATCAGCAGAATATTTATAACTTACGGCAGAGAAACCAAGCATTAAAGATACAAATTCAACAAGTGCAGCAAATTATTAGTCTGATTTTGCTAGGGCGGCAAATCTGGCAGCGTTATTTTCGTAGACCAGATTTAACGCCTCACAAAACAAGATTCATAAAATGAGTTAATCAACAAAAGCTGACAATTGAGCAAATCCTGAGCCAGAAGTCAAGATTCACAGCAAAATTATGACTTCTGAATTCTTAGAATAAAAGCAACATTTGTGGCTGATATTTTGTCAGGATAGTAAGTAGAAGGCAGGAAGCACAAGGGAGAAGCTAATTTTCATCGGGTTTTAAACTTTTGTATTTTAGATTTAATTATGTTTACCTACTTAACTACCGCACTGTGACAGAAGTCCTGGTTACCTTTAACAAAGGACTTAAATCCCCAGTCTGCTGAATGAGATGCTAGCTGGATTTTCAGCGTGCTACATATAGATAAAATTGTTTAAGTCTTACAAGGGGGGAAAACCCACCTAAAATGGGTCTTAAGGAGAGAAGCAACAAAATGTCTAATAATCGTTCTGGAATATTTATTGGTGGTTTGATGGTGGGAGCTACCATTGGCGCTTTAGCCGGTTTACTCGCCGCTCCACGCACAGGGCGGGAAACGCGTAAAATATTGAAAAAATCTGCCAATGCCATCCCAGAATTGGCAGAAGATATATCAACTAGCGTGCAAATCCAGGCAGATCGTCTTTCTGCCAACGCACTGCGAAACTGGGATGAAACTTTAGATAGATTAAAGGAAGCGATCGCCGCAGGTGTAGATGCTAGTCAGCGAGAAAGCCAAGTCTTGAAGCGGCAAACATCTGTCGAGGACTCAGATTCTCTTCCCCAGCAATTAGAACGCTTATAGCTTATAAATTATCTAACCGTGATTGAACCCCTGTTTTGGTTGGGATTTTCGTTACTCTTAGTCGCCACAAGCTTGACTGCGGTTTTAGTGGCGGCCATACCGGCTTTGCAGGAGTTAGCACGCGCAGCCCGGAGTGCAGAAAAGCTATTTGATACACTTTCACGAGAATTACCACCGACCTTAGATGCTATCCGCGTCACTGGTTTAGAAATCACTGACTTAACTGATGATGTCAGTCAAGGTGTAAAAAGTGCCAGTCAAGTTGTTAAACAAGTTGACCAAAGCCTTGATACAGCTAGAAAACAGGCTCAAAATTTGCAAGTAAGTACGCGCAGCATCGTGGTTGGCGTCAAAGCAGCTTGGAGAAACTTCACGCGCCAAAAACCAACAAGACGAATCAGCGATCGTCTCGCCGCCAATGAAAAACCAGCACTCACGTTGCGAGAACGAGAAGTGTTGAGACAAGACAATCACCGCATCAAACCAGAAGCTTATCGCGCCAATGACAGTTATAACGACGCTGCTAGCTGGGAAACAGATTTTGACGATCGAGAGTGAATTGGGGACTGGTGACTGGAGAATTAAGATTAAAAATACTATCTTACGTTTAATCTGAATTAAGTCTTGAAACCCTTGCAATTTCGTAGGTAGTCCCCAATGATTTTGGTAGGACTTACGCATTGACAAGAAATACCAAGTATGGATGATTAAAAAACCACATTTGTCGTAAGGGCACAGCACTGCTGTGCCCCTACACCGAGGGTCGATTTGCGATCGAATAATCATTAATAAAAGCCTGAAACGACCTATATATGTAATTCACACCATGATTAATTTGTACAGTGCGTAAGTCGTATTTGGGTGCATCTCGAAACCTTTGTGGGATTAAGAGGTGTTTCCAATACACATCAGGCGTATATTCTAATATTCAATCCCCAATCCCTAAAAACACTTTGCTTTGATCCCTAAGATTAGAGTAAAGTAAACAAGTGTAAAGAAGTATGATTTTTCCGGTACTCTTTTAAAACAACTTGTTCACTTTTACCTTTTATATTTCTATAAAAACGTTCATGCAGTCTTGTTTTTGGCGACGAATCCTGGTATCAATTGCAGTATTTTTCCTAGCTGGGTCAATCTGGGTGATGCATTCTCCTCCAGCGCTGGCTTATGACAATCCTGACTTGCTCCCAAAAACCTTTACCCCAGTTGTAGACTTAGCTAAATCTCTCCCTCAACTACAAGAAGAAAAACTTGTCAAAGATTTAGAGCAGTTTGAAGCTGATACGGGCTGGAAATTGCGAGTGTTGACTCAGTATGACCGCACTCCGGGTCGGGCAGTGATCAATTATTGGGGCTTAGATGATAAAAGTATTTTGCTAGTTGCTGATTCTCGCGGTGGTAACATCCTGAGCTTTAGTGTCGGCGATGCTGTTTACGAATTTTTACCCCGGACTTTTTGGATAGAACTGCAAACCAGGTTCGGCAATTTGTACTTTGTACGCGAACAAGGAGAAGACCAAGCCATTTTGCAAGCCTTAGAATCTGTTAAAGGCTGTTTGCTCAAAGGTGGTTGCAATGTCGTCCCCGGACTGCCGCGAGAACAGTGGATTCTCACCTTGATTACTTCAGTGATAGGTGGGATAATTTGCGGATTTGCAGCTCAACCTCGCGAACAAGGGCAAGTTTTTGCTTGGCAATGGGCTTTAATTTTCTCTCCTTTGTGGGGAATCTTATTTATTGCCTTTGGCATTGGCCCAGTAGTGACACGTACAAACGACTGGTTACCTCTAGTTCGTAATATTTCTGGGTTTCTCATTGGGGCTTTAGTTGCTTATCTATCTCCTGTTTTCAGTCGGCCTTCTTCCACTAACGAGTAAAGAGTACTGAGTTAGGAATTAGGAGTTATGAGTTATGAGTGGTAAGTTCTAACTCCAAACTCTTAACTCCAAACTCCTAACTTCTAACTCCTAACTCTCCGAAACTGATAAGCTGAAAGCTAAACATTTGAAAAGCTCAACAACAATGGAATGGCACGTAACTGATGCTCAAAGTTTAGCGATCGTTGATAGTGAAATTGGCGATCATGTCTTTTCACCAGCAGAGTATGAGATTGTGCGTCGGGTAATCTACGCCACGGCTGACTTTGAGTATAAGTCTTTGATTCGCTTTTCTGAGCGTGCCTTGCAAGCTGGAGCAGCAGCCTTAGCTGCGCGTACCACGATTGTGGTAGATGTACCGATGGTACAAGTAGGTATTGCCTACGATATCCAAAATACCTTTGCTAATCCAGTCTATTGCAGTATGGAAGCTTTGACACGCCCCCAAAAAGAAAAAACGCGGGCTGCATGGGGAATAGAAACCCTCGCAAAGCGTTATCCAGAAGGTATTTTTGTGGTAGGCCAAACCCAAACCGCATTAACAGCATTGGTAGATTTAATCGAAGCTGAGGAAATTAGACCGGCTTTAATCATTGCAACTCCGGTGGGATTTGTAAATGGCGATGCTAAGGCGCGTTTACAAGACTCTCTGGTTCCCCACATTACAATAGAAAGCCGCAAAGGTAATGCAGTTATAGCAGCTGCCATCGTTGACGGATTGGTAGATTTGGCTTGGCAAGCCTATGGGCAAGATAAAAATCGAGGAAGCTAGGAAAGTCGGCTCTGTGCTATCCTGTATCAAAAGAGTATTCATAATTAGTGAATATCCCGATATTTTTATTGAATACTACCGAGTAAGGAGCCTAATACTGTGGTAACTGAGGGTTTAAGTTTAAGTGCTTATATTGCAATCCCCGTAGTTTTAAGTCTTTTACTTGAGGGAGACAACATAAAAGTATCTGTAATTAAAAATGTTAGTCAGAAGTCTATCGAACAACAAGCGATCGCTCCTAACCCCCAGTTAATCAGCACTAAAACAGCTGGAAAAACATACTACGTTAGTGGCAAAGGGAACGACAAAAATAATGGACTTTCCACCTCATCGCCTTTTAGGACTATTCAAAAGGCAGCAAATCTTACCAAGCCTGGAGACACCGTACTCGTTATGAACGGAGTCTACACAAATGCAAGTCCGAAAGGGGAAGTAGTATCAATTACTCGTTCTGGAACTGCAAATGCATGGATTAAGTTTAAAGCATATCCCGGACATTCACCAAAACTTCAGCACAATGGATGGCATGGAGTTTTGATTAAAAATGCAGCTTCATATATTGAAGTAAACGGGTTTGAGGTGATAGGAAATAATGCCGATGTAACTCTTGATTATGCCATGAGCGAGAAGAGTAATAGAACGAATCCGCTAACAAATGGAAACTGCATTACCGTAGATGGACGAAAAAAAGGCCATTCTCACCATATACGTATTGTTAACAACAAGACACATAGCTGTGGTGGTTCAGGTATTGGAATCCTTGAAGCTGACTATGTGACTATAGATAATAACGTAGTGTTCGATAATGCCTGGTACGGTATCTATGCTAGCAGCGGCATTTCACTGCTGGGTAATTGGAACTTTGATAATTACCAGGGATATAAAATGTTCGTAACCAACAACAAGGTCTACAACAATCGACAGTATATTCCTTGGATTAAGACCGGAACTATCACCGACGGTAATGGCATTATTCTTGATACTTTCAGTAAGCAGAAAAACTCAACAAACCCTCCATATAAAGGACGTACTTTAGTTAAAAATAACCTGACATTTCATAACGGTGGTTCAGGCATTCATGCATTTTATAGCGATAATATTGATATTATCAATAACACAGCTTTTTTAAATAATCAGACTCCAGAACTTAAACTAGGACAAATATTTACTCAAACGTCATCTAACGTGAAAATTTTAAATAATATTCTCTATGCTTTTCCTGGCAAAAATGTTAACAGCAATAGTAAAGGTAAAAACGTTATTTTTGATTACAATATCTACCTGAATACTTCCTCTGCAAATGTTAAAGGCCCCCACGATATTGTTGCAGATGCAGATTTTATCAGGGCACATCCCACTTTGAGAAAAATAACTGGTGATTGGAACTCACAATTATCTAAGCAAAATCGCTCTGCACCAACTTCTATCAAGCTTAATTCAGCAAGTGTTGTTTGCGAACCAGTGACTTATACTCTCAAAGGCAAACTAATAAAGGTGGGATGTTCGCGTTAGGGATTACTAAGAAATAAATTACTAAGTAGAAACACTAAATTAAACTAAAAAAGAGGTTGCCAGGTTTCGACTCCGCGGAAGTTGAGCGTAGTCGAAACTCAACCCTCGTCTTCTCAGGGTTCGAGCATTGAGCGACTTGCCCTGAGCGGAGTCGTTGGCGCAGCCTCTCGTAGAGAAGGGAGTCGAAATGCGTCTTCTAAATAATTGTGTCCACCTACTTATTACTTGTGATACCATTTCACGAAATTATTGATACAAATCATTCTTCTTGCCTCCCCTGCCTCCCCTGCTTCCCCTGCTTGCCTAAATGTATCAATTTTAAGGTGAAATGGTATGAGGTGGGCGGGCGAGACCAGCCAATGTTTAGGGCGGACAAGATGTCCAGCCCACAAGAAATAAAGTGAAACTAAATCCTAAGAATTTTGAATTACTCCTCTACTCTACGCTGACGCCGACGCGGCCTTCTTTCTTGTCGATCTTCACGCAAGCGACGGCCGACTTCGCTAAAGAAATCGCGCCGCAGGTAAGGATAATCGCTAACCCACAACTCACGACTGGGAATGTATATATCGGTGAATTCTTCGATGCTGCTTAAATCTGGGCGATTTGACATCACTACCATTTCTGCAATTTGACCGCGATCGATCGCTTTGTGGCTAGGACGTAGTGGTGCCTCAAATTCAATGGTAAATCCGGTGTCATCACCTACCTCTAAGTTAATCCGTTTTTCTCGGTTTTCTACAATTACTAATTCACCTTTACTATTGACGGTTTCCTGTTTCCCAATTAAGTGATCTGTAATCCACCAATCTAGGACGCGACCGCGAAAAAAGCCGCTGTATTTGTAACGGCGGCATTGTAAATTTCGCATACTTGCTTGAAACACTGGATACCACAGCCAAAACAAAGAGCTAATTACCCCCAGTACAAATATTATGGGGCCAAACTGTAGCCCGAACAAAGCTCTTACAAGTAGAATTACAACTATGGCGACTACAGAAATTAACAGGCGTTGCAAAAAATTTGCAAACTTTCCCCAGTAGTACTTGTACTGAAGACCAGTGGCAATTAAGGGGACAATTTGTTCAAATTTCTGGCGAGTCAGTGGTACTAACATGAGTCCTGAGTACTGAGTAATGGGTAATGAGTTTGAAGAAGAATACAGAATAGAGAATTCAGAATTCAGAATTAATTAGTGGAACATAGTCTGCGGGTTGCTAGAGAATCGCTACTAATAGACGGCTAAATTGAAAATTACGGGTGAGTGTTTCACTGTTTATACTCCTACACAGAAGCAAGCTAGATTCACTAGTCGTAATCAGGTACATTCTGAATTTTGAATTCTGTATTCTAAGTTCTGAGTTCTGATTAAAGTATTTTTTCTAATCCATATATTAATGACTTTAACGCTAGGACTTTGCGAATGGCTAATAGTACTCCTGGCATATAGCAAGCGCGATCGCTCGTATCATGTCTTAAAGTATAAATCTGTCCCGGTGCGCCAAAAATAACTTCCTGATGAGCAACTAATCCCGGTAAGCGCACGCTATGAATTCTAATGCCTTCCTCTGCTTGGCTCCCTCTAGCTCCTGGTAATTTCTCAGTTTCTTGTACTAATGCAGGGTTAAAGGTTTTACCTAATTCTCCTAATAACTGCGCTGTTTGAATGGCAGTACCGCTGGGAGCATCAGCTTTTTGGTTGTGATGCAGTTCGATAATTTCTACATGGTCAAAATATTGAGAAGCGGTGACTGCGGCTTGTTGCAGCAGCACCATACCAATGGAAAAGTTAGGAATAATTAGACAACCAGTACTAGCTTTTTCGGCAAAGTCCGCGAGATCTTGAATTTGTTCTGGACTTAATCCAGTGGTACCAACTACAGGACGAATACCGTAGGCGATCGCACTGCGAATATTGTCATAAACTGAGTCGGGATGGGTAAAATCCACCATCACCCCTGGAGGCCCTTGTCTTTCCCCAGCCACATAACCCAACATCGGTTCTAATTGATTGGTAATTGGCACTTCCAAAGGTTCGCTTAAACCCGCCAGTTCTCCAGCATCTTTATCTTGATGTTCTGGACTGCTATCAATTGCACCCACTAAATTCAAATCGCGTGCTTGCGCCACCGCCTTAACCACTTCACGACCCATTTTTCCCGCAGCACCGTTGACAATAACCGGGATAGGAGCTTGATTCGTCATATATTGAGAAATACTTTTTGAGTTAACAAGGGAATTGTAAAGACTTTTGCGAGTAAAAATACCAGTCCCCAGTTCCTAGCTGCTTTTTCATCCATGAGTGTGAAAATTTTTTCATTAGCCCTGCTCTGATAAGTAGCTCTTATTAAACCTATTAACCTTTCTTTGTCAAGCTTAGTTGACTAACTGTAATAAATTTGTTAAATTTATTTACATAGGTTAACAAAGCAGCAAAGCAAGCCACTTAGCTAAGGTTGCACGTTGTATATGACCTTTCTAGTTTTGGTTGCCTTGGATGTTAACTAAAAATAGACTTCGGTATCGGTATATCTCATTGACATTTGGACTTCTCCCATTTACCTCGGCTATCAAGTCGGGGTTTTTTGTTTTCTTGATTAGCTACTTATTTATCGAACTAATTCTAGTCATCATTGAAAACACGGCCTAGTCGGCTTGAGCCGAGTTTAACTATTAGCCTTGGAATTTATTCCGAGGCGGTTCTTCATCCGAAGCGTACCGCTTGGTGGGAAAATAAAAACGAGAAATGATGCTTGCCTGGTATTGCCTCCAGCCCAAAGGAACCTGTATAAATGTGGAAACGAATTGTATTAATTTTGCTATTAGTGTTGAGCTTCAGCCTGAGTAATTCTGGCGTAGCAGTTGCAGCTGGACTAAAAAGCTTTGTAGACACCAATGATGGCTATCAGTTTTTATATCCTAATGGCTGGCTGCAAGTTAAAGTTGCTAACGGCCCTGATGTGGTTTTTCACGATTTAATTGAGGTATCTGAAAATGTTTCTGTAGTGATTAGCCCAGTTCCAGAAAATAAAACCTTAGCAGAACTGGGAACTCCAACAGAAGTAGGGTATAAATTGGGAAAAGCCGCTCTAGCGCCTCCTGATTCTGGCCGTTCAGCGGAATTAGTCAATGCCGCGCAGCGTGAAGTCGATGGTAAAACATACTACCTTTTGGAGTATGAAGTTAAACTCCCCAATCAACAGCAAAGACACAACATTGCCAGCGTCGCTGTTAGCCGTGGTAAGCTTTTTACCTTCAACGCCTCAATTTCTGAAAAACGCTGGCCAAAAGTTAAACAAACAATTGATGAAGTTGTAAATTCTTTTTCTGTCTATTAGTCATTGGTCATTGGGCATAGGAAAAGACAAGGGGAAAGGGTAAGGGGTAAGGGGAAAAGGGGAAAGATTAAATTTATTCCTTTTCCCTTTAACCTTTAACCTTTTCCCCTGCCCCCTCTGCCTCCCTGCCCCCTCTGCCCCCCTGCCTCCCCTGCCCCCCTGCTTCTTTATGAGCATTCCACCTTTCGTACTGGCTTCAGCTTCCCCAGCGCGACGGCGCTTGCTGCAAACTGTTGGTATTGAACCGATAGTTCGACCTAGTGATTTTGATGAGTCGCAAATCCAATTAAGTGAACCTGCACAATTGGTCAAAACTCTTGCTCAGTACAAAGCCCAAACTGTAGCCCCCCAGTTTGAATCAGGTTTGATTATGGGTTGTGATTCGGTTTTGTCTGTAAATAATCAGATTCATGGGAAACCAGCAGATGCTAATGAAGCGATCGCCCGTTGGGAGATAATGCAAGGTAGCTTTGGTGACTTATACACAGGTCACGCTTTGATTGACCTCGACCAAGACCGTACTTTGGTCAAGTCTCAAGTTACAAGAGTTTACTTTGCTCCAATGAGCGACAAAGCAATTAAAGCTTATGTGGCCACAGGCGAACCCCTCAAGTGTGCTGGTGCCTTTGCCCTCGAAGGTTTTGGTAGTTTGTTCGTCGAAAAAATTGAAGGCTGTCACAGCAATGTAATTGGACTGAGTTTACCCCTGCTGCGGCAGATGTTAGCAGAATTGGGATACGATGTTACGGATTTTTGGCAATAGTTATTGGGCATTGGGAGTGAGCAGTGAAGAGTTAAGAGTTAGGAGTGAGGAGTTAAGAATTATTCTCCTTGTCTCCTCATCTCTCCATGCTCCATACCCTATACTCAATGACTAAATTGCCTAACATTCAGTATTGCCTCTCCATGATCTGGAATCCAAACCAGCCATTCATCTTCTGAAACTGGACACAATAAAAGTGCTTCGTCAAAACTCAAAGGGCTGGGAAGTTCCAAAAGCTTCACCCAACCAGAAACTTTTAACTGCTGTAAACCTTCCAGATTCCGCCTTCTTGCTTGGACAGCAAAATCTGGTCTCTTAGAATCTAGTTTCATGTCTTCGTCTTAGCCTTACCAATGGACTAATCTAAAATTATTTCTGTAACTTAGACTACAAAATAAATAATACCTGTGAAAAGCAACTGTCTTATAACTTTACGTTCGCTGATGCAACTGTTTGCTTAATATTGCAAGCTATGACTGTGAGGCACGGCAAGTTGTAGACTGGCTACTAGACCGAATTCCCAACTAGAATATGTCATTTACTTCTATGCCCTCGCTGCGCGAACAACAACATCCCCTAATTCGTCAGCTAGCTGATTGTATTGAGGCAGTTTGGCATCAGCATCTCGATCTATCGCCCTACCATTTGCCAGCTGAGTTGGGGTATGTGGAAGGTAGACTAGAAGGGGAAAAACTGACCATTGAAAACCGTTGCTATCAAACCCCCCAGTTCCGGAAAATGCACTTGGAACTGGCAAAAGTCGGGAATATGCTCGATATTTTGCATTGCGTCATGTTTCCCCGTCCTGAATACAACCTGCCGATGTTTGGTTGTGATTTAGTGGGGGGTAGAGGTCAAATTAGCGCGGCGATCGCCGACCTTTCTCCCATACATGTAGAACGCACCTTGCCAGAATCTTATACTGCTGCGCTCGCACAGTTAACAGTGCTTAACTTTTCCCAACCCCGCGAATTACCTGAATGGGGAAATATTTTTTCAGATTATTGTATCTTTGTGCGCCCCACTTCTCCAGAAGAAGAAACAATGTTTTTGTCTCGCGTGGGAGAATTTTTAGAGATTCATTGTACCCAAGCGATCGCCTCTAGTCCAGTTTCAGTTGAGCAAGTTACACAAAATCTCGCCGGACAACACAACTACTGCACTAAACAGCAGCAAAACG
Organism: Nostoc sp. ChiSLP01; assembly: GCA_034531195.2. GTDB lineage: Bacteria > Cyanobacteriota > Cyanobacteriia > Cyanobacteriales > Nostocaceae > Nostoc. Next base: position 38,718 of record JAVRBO020000095.1, on the reverse strand, counting down.
ACAAAACTCGTCGCGTCCTAGAAAAAGCCTTCGGCCCAGCTTGGGCAGAACATTACATGACCACAGTTCTATTCGACCTTCCACAGGAGATTTCTAGATAAAAAATCTCCAACCCAGAAGGTGAGAGGACGCGGGGACAAGGGGATAAGGAGACAAGGGGACAAGGGGACAAGAATAACTCCTAACTCCTCACTCCTCACTCTTAACTCCTAAAGCCCCATGCCCTTATTCCTGCATCTGTAGGTTCTGTTACGTTTTCCCGTAACTGATAAATGTAGAATTCATTCAACGAGAGTTTGATGGAGTCCCAAAATAGAAGCAGGGAGATTAATAAGACCAATTAGCTTTAACTAGGTTACAGATAATGACGCGGGGACACAGTGACACAGTGACGCGGAGAATAATGTGTAGCAAAATTTTTGAAAATTGGTATCAGGTCTTTGAAACAAATGATTTTTGATCTTGTTTTTCAATGTTGTAAATAACTGTAGCCTCCGCTGATTAAGCGTAAGAATCCAGAATTAAAAATCAATAAGGCTTGGATGCCCAGGTTTGATAATTAGCACAAAATCAAGCAGGTATTCAAGATTGATTTTCCAAATATTCTGACTTCGATTCCTGAGTTGGAGAATTGTCTTATCGGCGTTGGATAATTGCGGGATGATTTATCTCACGCACAGAGAAGTTTGAGCGGCGGCTTTTGCCGTTCGCCTTTGGCGTTGCCGCAGGCATCAAAACTTCTGCTAAGGGAGACGCTACGCGAACGGTGGACGCAGAGAGTATAAGGAGTTTTAGATTCTAATACATCAAATTTCATCCCATGATTCAGCAACGCCGTCTTATCAGTAAATAGTTACTAGCGTTCACTGATTAGTTAATGTGAATTAGTTTATCTTTGCGGTAGTGAATGTAGCAGTACATTACCGCATCATAGTGGTTTTGAATTTTCAGTAGAGATGCTATTTCTTGCTTCTCTACATCTGAATACCTCACTAATAGATCCAGAATTCTGAAGTCTGAATTCTGCATTCTTCTTCAGATAGCCAGCTACAATAGGGCATCATTTTGCAAAGCTTTAGTGTGAGTGTTGAGTGTCGATCGCGCAATGGATTTTAAGCCATACCCATTGTTTGTCCTAATACCAATTTGAAAAAATAATGCGACAGATACAGGACTTACGCACTGTACAAATTAATCATGGTGTGAATTACATGCATAGGTCGTTTCAGGCTTTTATTAATGATTATTCGATCGCAAATCGACCCTCGGTGTAACGGCACAGCAGTGTTTCCTACGACAAATGTGGTTTTTTAATCATCTATATTTGGTATTTCTTGTCAATGCGTAAGTCCTAAGATATACACACTTAAACTCTTGTGATATCTAGTTTTCTTAATTTTGAATTTTGAATTGGTATAAGCGGCTGGCTATTGATTAAAAACCCTTTTTTACTCGCATCAACACAATTCAGATAAACGGGCAACATACTATGTCAAGGGTGACCGAGAAGCCAAAGCCAACTGAGCAGACATTTAATCCCGAACAACCTAAGATTTGGTGGGGTATCGCTGTAGCGGTGCCAATAGTCATTGCTGCTGGGGTACTAGGTACAGCCAAAATCGAGCAGATCAAAAAACTAACTGTATCCGCACCCGTAATGCCATCTACCAATGGCGTTAGTGCTGTGGGGCGTTTGGAACCGCGAGGCGAAGTTATTAAATTGTCTGCGCCATCCTCAGGGTTAGCACCATCGTCACGAATTCAGCAGCTTCTAGTGAGAGAGGGTGAAAAGGTCAGACAAGGCCAAATTGTGGCAATTTTGGACAACCGCGATACTCAAATAGCCGCACTAGAAGAGGCAAAAGCTAAAGTCCAAGAAGCCCGTGCGAATTTAGCGCAAGTCAGAGCCGGATCTCCGCGAGATATTCAAGCCCAAAGATCGGTTATTGGTCGCCTACAAGCGCAGTTAGTTGGCGAAAAGAATGCTCAACAAGCGACAATTGCTCGAATTGCAGCTCAGTTGAGTGGAGAAAAACTCGTCCAACAAGCAACCGTGAATCGGCTAGAAGCTGAACTTAGCGGACAAAGAGAGGCTCTTAGAGCAACCTTGGCACGTATCCAAGCCGAACAGCGTAATGCTCAAGTCGATGCTGGACGCTATGAGTTTTTATACAAAGAAGGTGCGATTTCCCAGCAAGAACGCGATCGCAGACGCTTGAGTGCGGTTACAGCCAATCAGCAGGTTGCTGAAAGTCAAGCTACCCTGAGGCAGACATTGGCAACTCTGCGACAGCAACTTGCCGAGGCCAGAGCTACTCAAATACAAAATTTAGCAACTTTGCAACAGCAGCTGATTGAAGCCAAAGTCAACCGTGACAAGACTGTAGCAACTTTGCAAAGACAAATTGATGAAGAAAAAGCCAAACTCAACAGACTTTTAGACGTTAGCCCGACTGATGTGCAAGTAGCTCTAGCGCAAGTTAGTAATGCGATCGCTAATGTTAGAAAAGCCGAAGCAGAACTGAAATTGAGCTACGTTCAAGCGCCAATCGCAGGAGAAATTTTAAAGATTTACACCAAGTCAGGTGAAGCTATCGGTGCAAATGGCATTGCTGAACTTGGACAAACTAATCAAATGTTTGTAGTTGCTGAAGTCCCTGAAGATAGTATTAGCAAAGTGCGTCTCGGTCAAAACGCTAGTATCACCAGCGATAATGGAGCATTTAGCGAAGAACTAAAAGGAACTGTCACTGAAATTGGCAGAAAAATTGGCAAAAAAGATGTGCTAAATACAGATCCAGCAGCAGATGTGGATGCCAGAGTTATAGAAGTGAAAATTGCTTTGTCTCCAGAAGATAGTCTGAAAGTTTCTGGTTTAACTTATGCGAAAGTTCTTGTGGAAATTAATAACTCCTCAGCAATCAATCCTTAATAATGAATAAAAAAATCCCTCTGTCGTGGCTACAACTAACCAGAGAAAGGACTCGCCTAGCTGTGGCTTTGGCCGGAATTGCTTTTGCTGACATTTTAATGTTTATGCAACTCGGATTTCGGGATGCTTTATATTATAGTAACGTTCGATTCCATAGCAGTTTGCAGGGCGATATTGTTTTAATTAATAGTCAATCTAGTGCTGTTTTAGCTATGAGAAGCTTTTCTCAACGGCGATTATATAAAGCTTTAGAGTTACCAACAGTACAATCAGTACATCCTATATATTTAGATTATACAACCTGGAAAAATCCTATAACAGGTCGCCCTCGTAGTATCCTAGTATTTGGCATCAACCCAGAAACTAACCTGCTAAATTTGTCTGGGGTACAAGAAAATTTAGAAAAACTTAAACTACCAGATGTAGTTTTATTTGACCGTTCTTCTAGGGTTGAATACGGCCCAATTGCTGCTGATTACGACCAAGGTAAAAATGTCACAGCAGAAGTACGAAGACGGCGAATTAGAGTTGTAGGAATATTTACATTAGGCGCATCATTTGGTGCAGATGGTAACTTAATTACTAGTGATGTTAACTTTCTGCGGATATTCAACACTCGTCAGAAAGGATTAATTGATATTGGGTTAATTAAATTGAAACCTGGAGCAAATGCTAACGCTGTTGCCGAGGATTTAAAGAAATATATACCTAAAGAGATAAATGTTTTAACTAAACAAGAATTTATTGATTTTGAGCGAAATTACTGGGCAAGTAGTACGGCAATCGGATTTATTTTTACATTAGGAACTATCATGGGTTTTATTGTCGGAACTGTAATTGTTTATCAAATCCTTTATACAGAAGTTTCAGATCACTTAGCTGAATATGCTACTCTCAAAGCCATAGGCTATACACATAAATATTTATTGAAAGTCATTCTACAAGAGGCTTTTCTACTAGCTGTTTTAGGATATATGCCCGGAATAATTTTTTCTTTATTTATGTATCAAAGTGCAAGACAAGCAACACTGTTACCAGTATTTATGAGTTTCGATCGCGCCACAACTGTATTGATTTTGACCATAATCATGTGCTTTGTTTCCGGCGCGATCGCAGTCCGAAAATTACGCTCTGCCGATCCAGCAGATATATTTTGAATAAGAATTCAGAATCAATTAGACCGCAGAAAGCTGCATTCGCTATTAAAACAGAATTTATTGAATATTAATTATTAATTTTATTTTTATTTTTGAAAATATATAATTAATAATTAATTAGTTCTAATTTCTGGCAATCAATACAGTTCCTTGTCGGATCTGCAAAATCATAACTAACAAATTTATGAAAAGAGAAGAACCTGTAATTGCCATTAAAAATCTGAATCATTACTATGGCAAAGGCGCACTGAAGAAACAGATTTTATTTGACATCAACCTAGACATTTATGCTGGTGAAATTATCATTATGACCGGGCCATCAGGTTCAGGTAAAACTACATTACTGAGTTTGATTGGTGGTTTGCGGTCTGTACAAGAGGGAAGTTTAAAATTTTTAGGTGAAGAAATATTTGGTGTCAATCAAAACAAACTGGTGCAAATGCGGCGTAACATTGGTTATATTTTCCAAGCTCACAATTTGCTGGGGTTCTTGACTGCCAAACAAAACGTACAAATGGCAGTAGAATTAAACGATCGCGTTTCTCAAGCAGAAGCGATCGCTAAATCAGAAATGATGCTGCGGGCTGTTGGTTTAGAAGAAAGAATTAATTATTACCCAGATAATCTTTCTGGCGGACAAAAACAAAGAATTGCGATCGCCCGCGCCTTAGTTAATCGTCCTCCCCTAGTGCTAGCAGACGAACCAACAGCAGCATTAGACAAACAATCAGGACGCGATGTCGTAGAAATCATGCAGAGTCTAGCTAAAAATCAAGGTACAACTATCTTGTTAGTCACACACGACAACCGCATTTTAGACATCGCCGATCGCATCGTAGAAATGGAAGATGGCCTGTTAACTCGTAACTCCTCAAATACAGTAATTCAGTCATAATTTTGAAGTCACTAGTCATTTGTAACAGAACAAATGACTAATGACTAATGACTAATGACAAACATAATTATTGTTTAGCTTTGCCCTATTTTTTCGTTCCAGGTTGGTTTGGTGGAGTTGGGGCGACTGGTTGGCGACTAGTGCGAAACGTCACATTCACGCCTTCATTTGATTGCTCCAATACTAGTAAAGGTGTAGGCTTAGCTTTTTGATCCCAATGCATAGTAGCAATCCGACCTTGAATAGTTGGTTGCCAACTATCTTCATCGTCCATAGGACTTAAATAAGTTTCTATACAATCAATAATTTGACTAATAGTTGCGGAAGTTGCTTGCGTCGGTAACTTCATTAACCGGACTTGAATACGAAATAGTACGCGTTTAGCAGAGTTTGGTGGATTACCAGTTTCATACTCTACATCAAAAACTTCATCCACCTGCCGACCGGCACTGTTAGCAATTCCCACCGATCCTTGTTGGGCTTGACTTGGGCGCAGGGCTTGAGAAATTTTATCTTTGACCTTAATCTTTACTTGATTAAGAATCGCAAAGTGAAATACTTCCTCCGACATCCGCATTCGCAGATAATCTAGGTTGAAATCCCGTGAATTTACCAAATCGGGATTAGTTTCCATTTTGCGAATCGTTTCCAAGGCTAGCTTAAATTTTTTTTCTAATTCTCGCGCCCGGAATTGTTCAAACTTAATTTTTTTCTCCAGTTTACTCATCTGGAGTTTACTATACACAATTAAAGCAATCACCACTAAAGCCAGTCCTCCAGAGGTTAGCACCAAGAATGGTGGTGTTTGAGGATTACTTGCTGGCACTTCCTGGGATGCCTTTTTAGTTTTTGTCCCAGAGGATTGGGCAAGAAACATCGAAGTAGGCATGGTTGGAAAACTGAAAAACTTGACTCCTAACGTTTAGGGTTCCCAAATTTTTCAAGCCATCTTGCTGTATCATTATTATTTTTTACAGCTTTTTACAAACCGCACATGCCAAAACATCTGAGCCTCACTGCTCTGTCTGAGGTTTCATCTACTTGCCTGAGTAATATTCGTCTCATTGCCACAGATATGGATGGCACCCTGACTAAACGAGGAAAATTTACTCCTGCATTGCTGCAAGCTTTAGAGGATTTAGCAACAGCTAACATTAAAGTACTGATTGTCACAGGACGTTCTGCGGGGTGGGTAAGCGGATTGAGTAGTTTGATGCCAGTGGCAGGCGCTATGGCAGAAAATGGCGGTTTGTACTTTCCACCTGGGAACCAAAAACCAATAGTTTTAACACCCATTCCTGATTTAGCTAAGCATCGCCAGCAGTTGGCTACAACTTTTGAAAAGTTACAAACTCAATTTCCCCAAATTCAGGAATCTGTTGATAATCGCTTTCGCGTCACGGATTGGACTTTTGATGTAGCCACTTTGAGTAAAGATGAACTACAAATTTTAGAGCGTCTTTGTCAACAAATGGATTGGGGATTTACTTACAGTAACGTCCAGTGTCACATTAAACCCCAAGGGCAAGATAAAGCTGTGGGATTGTTACAGGTATTGCGCGAATACTTCCCCGATTATTCACCAGAAGAAATTGTCACTGTAGGCGATAGTCCCAACGATGAAAGTTTATTCGATCGCCATTATTTTCCTGTTTCTGTAGGTGTAGCAAATGTGCTGGAATATGCAGATAAATTAAAACATCAGCCTGTTTATATTACCAATGCTGCCGAAGGCGATGGATTTTGTGAGTTATCTAATTACATTTTGCAAAGCTTCTAAATCCAAAATTAGGAAGCATTTAGATTTGCTCTAAAATAATCTTGTCGCACTGATTTTACAATTATGACAGCTACTGTACCTGTTAGTGTCGAATCAGAAATTTTTTACCCCAGTGCTGATGGTCAACCAGTGGCAGAAACCTACGACCACCTTTACGCTTTATTAACTACTTTAGAAGTACTCAAACAGTATTTAGCAGATCGTCAGGCAACAGTATTGGCAAATCAATTTCTTTACTATGCACAAGGCTTTCCCAAATTACGGGTAGCCCCAGATGTGATGGTGATTTTTGATGTTGCACCAGGCGGTCGCGACAATTATAAAATTTGGGAAGAGGGTCAAGTACCAACAGTGATTTTTGAAATGACATCCTTTGGTACTAAAGGAAACGACGAAATTTTCAAAAAGACCCTCTACGAACAACTTGGTGTTAAAGAATACTGGCTATTTGACCCAAAAGGCGAGTGGGTAGAACAACGGCTACGTGGCTATCGGTTGCGGGGAGAAATCTACGAACCGATAGAAGATGGACGCAGCGAACCCCTACAACTACGTTTAGCGATCGAAGGAAAGATAATTGCCTTTTATCGAGAGGATACAGGCGAAAAATTGCTCATTGGCGATGAATTGATAGAAGCTTTACGCCAAGAAGTTGTAGCAAAGCAACAAGCAGAGGAACGCGCAGAACAAGAACGTCAACGCGCAGAACAGGAACGCCAACGTGCAGAACAAGCGCAATTAGAAATAGAACGATTAAAGGCAAAATTGCGATCGCTCAATATAGACCCCGATACTATTAAGTAAATTTTTTGTACTTTTAATTACGAATTACGAATTACGAATTATTATCAAGTCAAATTTATTACTTTAAGTATCTTACAATAGATGGATGTCTAGCGGGTTTCAATCGATCGCCCAGAGAGGCTAAGAGACTAACAGATACTTCAAAAAAACAGTTTAGCGTTTGATTTCGGACTTCTACCAGAAAGTGCAAAACCAAATACTAGGACTCCTATTTGATTTTTGAAAAAACTTGCCCTCAATTTAAAAAAGGTTGATTTCCTACTTCCTATCTAGACAAATAAATTCAAAAATCAAAGTGGATTACTATATAGAGTCAATAATTTACCTTTAAAAATTGAGGTATAAAATCATGCAAGAAATTGAGAGATTCTTTAGTAACTTATTCAGTAGCATACTCAACCGCTTTAAATATTCTGCAATGGACGCGACTGAGCGCAAAATTAAAGAAACCGTCGATCGACAAGTCGAACAACATCGGCAAAGATCCAAGCCTCAGGATGGAGAAGATCGGCAGTAGAAATATCTTTTCCTAGTGAATTCAGGTATCAGAACGGCGTGGCGATCGCACCTAAAACCGATCGAAATAGCAATATTTTCATTACTAAAAGCATAGCGCTTCCCAATTATTGAGTGGGCAGCGCTATTTTCTGATTCTCACTCTTTGAGGGGTATTATATTCAGTATTATTTATATTGCTGGTAGAAAAAAAAATCAAATACAAACTAAAGTAGATTAAACAATACCACAAAACACCCTTATAGTTACTAGTGCTAATTTATGGAAACACTGCTAAACGACCGCTATCGAGTTATTCGGACTTTAGGAAGCGGTGGGTTTGGTGAGACTTTCTTAGCGGAAGATACCCAAATGCCTTCCAACCGCCGCTGTGTAATTAAACAGCTAAGACCAATTCAAAACAACCCGCAAATTTATCAGTTAGTGCAAGAAAGATTCCAGCGGGAAGCGGCAATTTTAGAAGACTTAGGCGGTACAAGTAACCAAATTCCCACTTTGTATGCTTATTTTCAGTCAAATGGACAATTTTACTTGGTTCAAGAGTGGATTGAAGGTGATACCTTAACAGCGAAAGTCCAAGAACAAGGCTTATTAAGTGAAAGCGCCGTCAGAGAAATATTAATAAATTTATTACCAGTACTAGAACAAGTACACAATCACCGGATTGTCCATCGAGATATCAAGCCAGATAACATCATTTTGCGCCATCGAGACCATAAAGCGGTGCTAATTGATTTCGGCGCTGTCCGCGAATCAATGGGAACAGTGGTGAATTCCCAAGGATTACCTACGAGTTCGATTGTGATTGGTACGCCGGGATATATGCCAAGCGAACAAGCCGCAGGTAGACCGGTTTATTCAAGCGATCTATACAGTTTGGGAATGACAGCAATTTATCTTCTCACTGGAAAACAACCACAAGAATTAGAGACAGATTCGCGTACTGGAGAAATTATTTGGCACAGACATGCTTTGAGTATTAGTCCTACATTAGCAGGAGTAATAGATCGAGCGATCGCCTACCATCCACGCGATCGTTTTGCCACAACCAGAGAAATGCTAGACGCCTTGCAATTTGGGCCAGTTGCCCCAACAGTACCTTATAATCAACCGCCAGTATCAGCAACAGTACCTTATAATCAACCACCAGTAGCACCAACAGTACCTTATAATCAACCACCAGTTGCCCCAACAGTACCTTATAATCAACCGCCAGTAGTCAACGTACAACCTCCTGCAACACTACAAAATACAGTTGCTGTCAGTCCAGGTTCTAGCAGTCAACCTACCCATCAAAATACTGGACACAAGAGCGGACAAAAGGGAATCCTTCTTGGTATTTTAATTGCTGGTGGTTTAATTGGTAGTTCTATAGTTATTGGTTTTGCTCTTAATAAATCAAATCAACCAATAGCGGAGTCTACACCTTCATCAACTGAACTTTCAACAAATAGTAATGACAAAAACGTCCCACCATCGGTAAGTTCTCAACAGCCTGTTGATTCTCCAGTTGCACAACAAACTACACCATCTGTTCAAGAACCTGTTGATTCTCCAGTTGCACAACAAACTACGCCTCCTGTTCAAGAGCCTGTTGATTCTCCAGTTGCACAGCAAACTACGCCTCCTGTTGAACAGCAGCCTACTTCGACACAACAAATTAATCGACCTTCACCAGAAGAAGCAGTAGAAGGCTATTACCAAACTATTAATAATGGTGAATATCAACAAGCGTGGAATCTGTTATCTCCTAGCTATCAAAATAATCAACGCCTTCACCCTAAAGGTTATCTTTCTTATATTGATTGGTGGGGAGGACAAGTAGAAAACGTAGATGTTGAACAAGTGAGTTTAATAGAAAATAATTCAGAAACAGCTACGGTTAATGCTCAATTGAAATATTTACTTAAAAATGGCAAACAATCATCTAGCTCTGTGCGTTTCTTTCTTTTATGGGACGAGGGTAATAGTAGATGGGTTATAACTGGTGCTAAGTAAATTGATTTGAAAACAAGAGACGCAATAAATCGCCGTCTCTACAAAAATCATTCCTGATTTATTTAAAAAATATCTTTTCGCTTTTGCAAATAAAACGTCGTAACTAAATAAATAAATGCGTGGAAACATAAAATACTCCAATTCAAACTCAAATTAGACCATGTTGCTTCATAAACAGGTGTTGGTTCAAATGGTTGGGGAAGTGTACTACCATCAGGTAATTTAATCGGTTCGGGAACCAGTTGATTAAGATTAACTAAAGTGCCGTATGCACCCACTGACCAACGACTCAGCATTAACCAAGAAACTTTACTGGCAATACCTTCCATTTTGAACAAAACGCCAGAAAAGATAAATTGAGGGAGCAATAACAAGGGTAAAGCACTATTGGCTTGACTAGTATTTTTGACAAATGCTGAAACCAATAAACCCAAACTAAAACTAGTTACAAGTGTCAAAAATGTAGTAATAATTAATCCCCATTGCCAAGAAATTAATTCTGGTTGTGGGGATTTAAAAAATAGAAAAATCACCGCTGTCATTAACAGAGTTTGTAATCCTGCTAAAACTGAAAGAATTGCGACTTTAGAAGCAAGATAAGCAAATAAGCCCAAATTCACCAGCCGTTCTCGCAGGTAAATCGCGGACTCTTTCACAATTTCTTGTAATGAGCTAGAAAGTCCTACCCATAAAGCAGCACAAGTAAAAACGAATAAGACACGCAAAGCTAAAGGTGCAAGAGTCGGATCGGGTTGTTCTCCTAAGACTAGAGGGTCTTGATTTCGGATAGCGAATGTCATTAAACTAATACTAATGGGTGCTGTTAAAAGTGCTAAAGCGAGGTTCACGCGATCGCGCTTTTGAATTTGAAAGTAACGTTGAGCTAAAATCTTAAACTGTTCCCAAAAAGAAATGCCATGACTGTGATTATTGACAATATTTGATTCTCGTAATTGAGTACCAGAATTGAGACGATTATCGATATAGCGTCGATAATCATCCGATTGCCGAAATTTGTTAGCTTGGTCGATGATGTTTTCCGGTTTTTCTAGCTGATTATAAATATCGGCAAAGTCATCTTTAACGCCAAAAAACTGTAAACATTCATCAGCAGGGCCAAAATAACATAGCCGTCCTCCTCGACCGAGAAAGACGACGCGATCGCACAATTTAATATTCGTCGTTGCATGAGTCACCAAAATAACCGTCCGTCCCTGAGAGGCTAATTTACGTAACAGCTGCATCATCTTTTTATCCAATCCCGGATCGAGTCCGGAAGTTGGTTCATCTAAGAAAAATAACTTCGGATCGGCTAGTAATTCCACTCCAATACTTACCCGCTTCCGCTGTCCTCCACTCAGTTCAGATACCTTAGCATCCCGACGATGGGACATTTCTACATCTTGTAAAGTCTTTTCCACCACCTGAGTCACATCAATATCCGGCGGTAGTCGCAGCTTGGCGGCGTAGGTAAGAACTTCAGACACCGTGAGTTCTTGGTGAATAATGTCGTCTTGGGGTACATAACCAATGTGCGTGCGGTACATGTTGAAATTGTTCCGCAAATTTTCCCCATTTAGATAAACTACACCTTGGGTTGTTTGCTCAACTCCCAATAACGTCCGCATCAAAGTTGACTTCCCAGCACCACTTCCTCCCACCAAGGCGACAAACTGTCCGGGTTCAATCGGTATAGAAATATCATCCAATCGCCGCTTGTCTCGATCTTGAATTACTAGATTGCAAGCATCCAAGCGAATTTTATTTCCTGGGTCAAGTATTTGTAACTCATCGCCATGCAGCACCAGTGTAAATGGCCCGATGCGAATTGTTGCTCCTGCTGACAATACAGCAGTACCATTGACTTTTTGCCCATTGACAAAAACACCATTAGTACTGTAATCGCGCAGAATATAACGCCCTTGAGCGTCAGTATCAATTGTGGCGTGGCGGCGAGAAACAGTAGGAGCTTCTAGAGGTAAAGTAGCGTTGACATCCCGACCCAGTAAAACCGACCGATTTTTCAGAGAAACCCTTTGTAATTGCTGTGTATTGTTAGCTGAGGGCTGGGTTCGATTATAGTAGGTCAGTACTATCTGGTCTTGAGAGTTCTCACCAATGCGGATTTGGGTGTCGTTTTTGAGGCTATAGCCATCTGGAGTTATGCGGATCTGATTGATATAAAGCCCATTGGTACTAGGTTTTTCACCATTTCCATCATAAATACGATAGTCTTCACCATCTTTGCGTAACAGAGCTTGATATCTGCCTACAAGCTGCCAATCTATAGGAACAACCAGATCGGCAAAAGCGCGATCGCGCCCCAATATATGTTGTTGCTCCTTCAATTCAAAGTATAAAATTATCCCTTTATTTTCTAGTTTTAAATAAGAATTTACATTTGTACTATTTATGCCTGCACTCATAAACTTAAGTTGGTTTCAAAATGTTTAATTATGGATTCTTAAGAGCAGGCGCACTCGCGGTACAGCACCCGCTACGAATGAAAGACTTTTTCGTCCCCTACACGCATGTTTCTTAAGAGCAGTTTACAGACGCGCTCACTGATGGAACAAAAAATAAAATCCTCTTCCTTCTGCCTTCTGCCTCCTGCCTTCTGCCTTGTTTATTAAAAGAATCTTGTCATGAGATATAGCAGGTTGAACCCAAAATAAGGAAAATATCTAAGGTACATTGAGAAAGGGCGCACGCTTGTAAATTTTCATGACAACAACGCTGCTAAACAATCGCTATCAAGTTATCCAGGTAATCGGTGCTGGTGGGTTTGGCGAAACCTTACTCGCAGAAGACACCCACATGCCTTCTCGGCGTTGCTGCGTAATTAAGCAACTCAAACCGATAACTAATAATGACCCGCAAACCTACCAAATAATCCAAGAACGGTTTAAGAGAGAAGCAGCAACCTTAGAGTATTTGGGTGAAAGTTGTAACCAAATTCCCAAACTCTACGCTTATTTTTCTGAGAATGGGCAATTTTACCTCGTCCAAGAATGGATTCACGGCCAAACTCTGACAAAAATTATTGAAGCCAAAGGATTTGAGAGTGAAGCTGTTGTGCGGGAAATTCTCTTGAGTCTGCTGTCAGTTTTGGATTATGTCCACAGCAAAGGCATCATTCACCGGGATATCAAACCTGAGAACATAATTATCCGTTCTGTTGATGGCAAGCCAGTGTTGATTGATTTTGGTGCAGTCAAAGAAACAATACGTTCGGTGGTAACTTCTCCAGGATACGCCACGCGATCGCTTGTCATTGGTACGCCTGGGTATATGCCTAGCGAGCAAGCCGTTGGGCGTCCAGTTTACGCTACTGATATCTACAGCTTGGGTTTGACCGCTATTTATCTGTTGACTGGCAAGCACCCCCAAGAACTACTAACCGATTTGCAAACTGGCGAAATACTTTGGCATCAGCACGCGCCTCATGTTTCTCCTCAATTAGCTGCTGTACTTAATCAGGCAATAAAACCTCATGCAGGCGATCGCTACAGTACTGCTAGTAAAATGTTATATGCATTGCAGTCTGCTAGTTATATCTCCCCACCACCTACAACTGCTAACACAATCAGCTTATCCCCCCCTGCGAAATCAACTCGACAAACACAAGCGATATCTTCCCCCCAAAAAGCTCCAATTAGTAATGAATCTTCTAAGCCTAGAAACTGGCAAAAACCTGCTGTGATTCTTGGTAGTTTGCTGATAGGCGGCTTAATTGGTACAGTCGCAATTTCTAGGATGACTCGCCAGCAACAATTACAGACAAACATAGCTACAAGTCCTACTCCATCCCCAGAATCTGCGCCCACTCCTAAATTTACCAATCCACCAGTTTCTTCCCAAACTTCTCCAGTTCCAGTTGTACCCACCTCACCACCGCAGCCACAAGTAACTCCTGAATCTATACCAACTTTTAATCCGCCAGTTGCATCTACACCAGAGCCAGAAAAAGAACCTGTAATTTTAGAGACTCCAACACCACAGCCAGAACCAGAGAATCAAATTCCGGTTCCTACACCAGAAGTGCGTCCCACACCACAGAAAAAGCCCCTAAGTAAATTAGCTGCAACCGCCAGTAAGCAAGACGTTCCCGCATTTCCCACAGGTACATCCAGAAATGTTGTAGAAGCTACCCTCGGCAAACCAAGGAAAGATTTAAGAGGTGCGTGGGGTAATACCCGCGCTGTTGTTTACAAACTTGTGCCAAACAAAATAGACCTTGGCTACTTATTCGATCGCAATTCTCAAGCACTGCGCCAAACCGAGGTATCTTTTGCTGATTCGGTAGAACCACAGCTAATGGAGTCTACTTTAAATCGACTTTTGAACGGCCAAGCCACTGAAGAAATTAAGCAGGGACTTAAACAGGTACAGCAGGGTAACTCTGATAATTTTAGTTTCAAAAATGGCTCAGTTAAAGGCCAGATTATTCGCCAAGAATGTAATTTTATTTACATTAGTATTTGGGATGAAGATTTACATGATTTTGTAAATCCATCTACAGGTAAAAAATGTTAATTTCAATTAAATTTTTGTATCTCATAACACAGATACAATATTCAACATCAAAGTTAAAAAACCAGTTTTTTGAGCTAAAATCCTCACAATTTCAGTCTTACCAAGCACAAAAACTAGATTTTTAAGATTAGTAAATTTGGGTTCGAGATTTTGAGAATAAACTCATAAAATTCTATCTTTCCCATACCCAATGCCCCATGACGCCAGTTGCAAAAGAGCGGGTTTTGCTTTAGCGGTAGAAGTCTGGCATTGCCCGTCCAACGCACTAGCTCCCCAATGCCCATTTTCAATTCTGAATCATCATAAAGTTATAAATACCATTATTAAGTTTTTAATAATACTTATCTCAGCTTCTACATTCATGTCGTAAAGTGCGATCGAAATTGTGTAATCTGAAAACAGCTAAGCTAATGATTCTTTTGAGGTCTGATGACTCCTACAATTATGCGTCAGCTTTGGTCTGTGGTTGAAACTGCCCAAGCTAAGATCCTCTTACAACTTGATGATGCTAGCTTGGTGCAGTGGTTGGTGAAACAAACAGCAACGCAAATTTTGTTAAATTCCAACGAAACTGATTTTCTCAGCCACTACATTCAATCTCGGCTAGCACTCATACGCGATATTGCTCACGAACGTCAGTGTGGATAAGAGCAAAATCACTAAATTTTAGAATTCAGAATTCACCAATTCAGAATTTAGAATTCTTCTCATGATTGGCTTGTTTGGGGAAAGTAACCTTCCACTAGGCAGTCTGAGCCTATTACACGCCAACGAACGCGTTCTAAAGACAGTGCCTGAGTCATAGTAGTAAAACCTAAATCCCCGACAGGTGTAGGAGCAATGCTACCTCCAATGATTTTTGGGGCAATAAACGCTAAGACTTTTTGCACTGCTCCTTGAGCGATCGCACTAGCAGCTAAAGTACTACCACACTCCCACAACACATTACAAAAACCCCGTTCATATAAGTACGCCATTGCTCGATCTGGTGTAAGTGATGTTAGTTCCACTACCTCCACCCCAAGTTTCCGCAACAGTTCTTGAAAATCAGGGTTAGCACCCTCCTGTGTCAATACCAAAGTTGGAGCATCCGCAGTTTGCCACAGGTGGGCATTTTCCGGTAAGTTAAGACGGCGACTCATTACCACCCGCAGGGGATTATGTGCCCCCACCTGATGGCTAGTTAAATAAGGATTATCTAGTCGTACTGTATTACCGCCGACAATGACAGCATCGCAAGCCGCCCGCAACTGATGTACTTCAGTGCGGGAATCTTGGCTTGTTACCCAAGCACTATGACCGGAGGTAGTAGCAATTTTGCCATCTAAAGTCATGGCATATTTTAAAATTCCCAAAGGTCTTTTGTAGAGAATGCGATGAACAAAACCTTCATTTAGCTGGCGACAAGCCTCTTCCTCTACTCCTACTAATACCTCGATCCCCGCCGCACGTAAGCGAGCAATACCTCCTCCAGCCACCAGTGGATTAGGATCGACCATACCCACTACCACCTTTGCCACCCCTGCTTTAACCAAGGCTTCCGAACAAGGGGGAGTCCGTCCGTAGTGATTGCAAGGTTCGAGGCTGACGTAGATTGTTGCACTTTGGGCCCGAACTCCTGCTGCTTTTAAGGCAAACACTTCTGCATGAGGCTCACCTGCACGAGGATGAAATCCTTCCCCGACAATCTCGCCATCCTTGACAATCACCGCTCCCACTAGTGGGTTTGGTGAAGTACGCCCTAAAGCACGGCGAGCAAGTTCCAAACACCGCTGCATCATCCGAGAGTCAAAGTCAGTTCCTACTTTTTCCTTCGGCGGTGAACCCGAATCGGTATTAGGCCGCATTATAAATGTATTTTCTTGAGGGTAATTGGGTAGGGATGCATCCGCTTGAGCGACCACTGGGAAATTATCCATAATTTTAGGCAACAGTGTAAGTATTCTGCACACATGGGCGCAGCCTCTTGGCAAGAGAATCGCGCTTTGCTCCTGATAATTAAACAGAGTGATATCCAGACGCTATTATTTAGCTGTCTTAACTTCTATCAGTCTGTAATATTTACATTTCACTCTAGCTTGAATCTATAACAATTCTCGTTTGAATGAAGTACATAAGTATTGTGCCCCTACAAGGATTTGTACTATTTTCTCAGCACTGGGCAATAACTTTAGAACTTCACGGTTACCCAAACCACAAGTTCGGTGACTCAGGACTCAGTTTGGGATAGAGTATTGTGTGTGCCAACTTCGATCGCCACCTGATGGAGACTGCAATGAGTAAGGCTGTAATCACCATAACTGATGCCGATTTTGAAACCGAAGTGTTAAAAGCCGAGCAGCCTGTATTAGTTTACTTTTGGGCTTCCTGGTGCGGGCCGTGTCAATTAATGTCGCCCATGATTAACTCAGCTGCCAGTGCTTATAGCGATCGTCTCAAAGTCGTTAAAATGGAAATTGACCCCAACCCACTCACGGTTAAACAGTACCAAGTGGAAGGAGTCCCCGCCCTCAGGCTAATTCAAGGAGAAAAACTACTAGAATCCACTGAGGGAGTGATCGGCAAAGATAAATTACTCAGCCTTTTAGCCAAGCATTTAGATACTAATTAGTCATTAGTCAATAGTCATTGGTCATTTGTCATTGGACAAATGACAAAGCGCAAAATTTGCGATCGGGTTTCCTGTGATAGAGTAGCGATTCGCTGTGTGCGGAAGCGTCTGGCTTTGCTATACCGTATCCCTACGGTGAAGCAAGCGAACAAAAGCGTCTCCATACACAGAAGGATACAGAACTTCGTAACTAATGACTAGTGACTAGTGACTAAGCGCAAACAAAGTACGAGCGAAGGTTTCCGACCATCGTAACTTTGTAACAGAGGACTAACGACTAATGACTAATGATTAATGACTAACATACAGTTTGCAAAACGTTTACAACCCCTACAATCTAATGTATTTGCTGATATGGATAGAGCCAAAGCACTTGCCTTGGCTGCTGGACAACAGCTAATTGATTTGTCTTTGGGGTCTTCTGATTTACCAGCCGAGGCACATGTTATTGAGGCGATCGTCCAATCTCTTCACGATCGCACCACCCACGGCTATCTATTATTTAATGGCACCCAAGGCTTTCGCGAAGCCGCAGCTAACTGGTATGAAAAAAAATTTGGCATCAAAGTCGATCCGCAAACTGAGGTGCTACCCCTGATTGGTTCTCAAGAAGGTACCGCCCATTTACCCTTAGCATTGCTCAACCCCGGAGATTTTGCCCTGTTGCTCGATCCTGGTTACCCGTCTCATGCTGGAGGAGTCTACCTCGCAAGCGGGCAAATTTACCCAATGCCATTAAGGGAAGAAAACGGTTTTTTACCAGTGTTTGCTGATATTCCCGCCCCAGTCTTGGCTCAGTCGCGGATGATGGTGTTAAGTTATCCCCACAATCCCACAGCTGCGATCGCTCCTTTATCTTTCTTCCAAGAAGCCGTCGCCTTCTGTCAGCAACACAATCTCGCGTTGGTTCACGATTTTCCCTACGTGGATTTGGTATTTGAAGCGACTGGGGACTGGGGCAAAGAAGGACACGGAGACATGGGGACACGGAGACACGGGGACAATTTCCTTTCCGCGTCCTCTTCCCAGTCCTTAGTGCCTTCAATTTTGCAAGCCGATCCAGAGAAAAGCATTTCAATTGAATTTTTTACCCTTTCCAAGTCCTACAACATGGGCGGCTTCCGCATTGGTTATGCCATCGGTAATGCCCAGTTAATTAATGCTTTACGCCAAGTAAAAGCCGCTGTTGATTTTAACCAGTATCGGGGAATCTTAAATGGGGCGATCGCTGCCTTGACTGGCCCTCAAATTGGGGTAAAAACTGCCGTTGCTACCTTCCAGCAGCGCCGTGATGCTTTCATTGCTGCTTTACACCGCATTGGCTGGAATGTTCCCACTCCCCACGCCACAATGTACATCTGGGCGAAGTTGCCTTCATTTTGGAGTCAAAACTCCATAGAATTTTGCACCCAGATGGTGAAACAAACTGGCGTAGCTGCTTCGCCAGGTGCGGGTTTTGGTAAATCCGGCGAAGGCTATGTCCGCTTTGCTTTGGTGCATGAGCCATCTTTGTTGGAAACAGCTGTAGAAAGAATGGCTAAGTTTCTAAATTCAAACTGAATATCAAGCATTTTTTCGGTAGGGTAGCACAAAACAACTGTGCTACCCCATTTTTACGTATATATACTAAAAAATAATATCGCTTAAATCTGTACTATATGCTACCAAATATTTTTGAATAATCCTGTAATTTTACATATAAATATAGAAAAATATTCGTCATCATTTTATTGATAATCAACACGAACTTTACCCAATAAAGTCTCCCGGTTTCTTAAACTGGGTTTGTACGTTCAGCTACCAGAAACGGCTAACAATACAATTGTGTTTTTTAGCAACAGTATTGCCACAAAGCCTGTAGCCAACACAGTCCAAGCCTAGAAATAGCAGTAGTTTAAACCTTAACTTCCAAACTGACGGAGACTTGAAAAAAATGAAGATGACTTTTCAGAAACTTGTGATTGGTACATCAATGGCTATTGGTGTGAGCGCTCTTGCCACTGCTCCAGCACACGCTGTATCCTTTGACTTCAATAATACAGCAGAAATTAACACTTACACTGGTGGCTCAAATGGTACCTTCATTAGAGGGAATGCACAAGGTGGTACTAACGCTGCCATCAAAGCTTTGACAGATAACGACCCCACTTCTAACGTCGAGCTTTGGTATAGTAGCGAAACCCCAGGTTCTAATGTTGGTTTCACCGCCAAACAAGGAAATTACAGTGCTACCGTTAGCAGTGTCACTGCTGATGACTGGAATAGTTTTGGTTCCCAATGGGTAGGCGATTTGTTGAATGCCTATACTCCATTCAAATCAGTGTGGAATGGGTTTTCAGTGAGTACCCAATCATTAATAACGAGTTCTTTTTCTTCATTGGGTATAGGAGATCCTAACATTGGTGGCTTCCAATTCGGTCAAAATGGCGGTGTGGAACTCAAGTTGGTTGGTCACTTGGATGTCAAGACTAAACTTTCAGATACGCTTAAGGATAAGCTTAATGCTGCGTATACTACACCAGTGAAATTACTATTTGGTAATAAAGATATAACTCAAGTAAGCGTTTCAGACGTTAACGCTAAGATTTCATCACTCAAATTACTACCCGCCACATCCACTATACAAACTCAAATAGCTCAACTGACAACATTCAAAGACTTACTCAACTTCCAAGCGACATTAAACGCCTACCAAGGTGGAATCGGAGTTAGTGAAATTGCCAAGGTAGCTACTGGTGGTAAAACCTACTACGCTTACAGCTTTAACCCCACTGTGTCAGGAATTACAGCTTCTGATGACCGCTTATCCTACAGTGCGTATTACACCTGGAAGACACCAGGATACACTGCTCCCACTCCTCCTTCAAGCTCAGTCCCAGAACCATCAGTAATACTTGGTTTGCTGGGTGTTGCTGGTGTCTTTACTACCCGACGCCAACTAAAAAAAGCATCTATTTAAGATAGTGGATGGTAAGTCTACAAAATGATTAGGGAGCTATTAGCTCCCTTTTTTATGAATATTTCTTCCCAAACTATCGAATGATGTATTGCCTTTATTATTTTCCATTGCATCTAAATCAAAACTGCTTTATTAAGGCATTTACTCTAATAGCAAATTATTTAATAGGATTAATAATAAAAGCTTTATGAAGAAAAGCTTAATTTTTTATTAATTATTCATTTTTATATAATATGATTTAATTATACCAGTATAGCTAAAAATAATATATTATAATTTTTGGCTGCATAAGATAAATCAAAGTTTCTAGTCATCTCACAATTCATCTGGCGATATTTGGCTTGTAACTTAAAATGATGATAAATGGCAATGACAGCACAATTACTGAATATAAATCACCAATTGCGTTCAAATCAAGCTAGACGAATTTTGTTAGTCGAAGACCACTATCTTAATAGAATGTTACTCAGTGACTACCTAAGTTATTGTGGTTACGATGTCCAGAGTTTATCAGAAGGTTCTACTTTTTTTTCAACTATCGAAAAATTTCAGCCAGATTTAATGTTACTCGACTTAAAATTGCCAGATGTTGACGGTTACTCACTCTTAAAACAAGTCCAGCAAAAACCCGATTTAGCAAAAATACCTATTATTGTGGTTTCAGCCTTTGCTTTTAAAGCAGATCAAGAACTAGCTCTGAGTTTAGGGGCATGTCACTATTTTGTCAAACCTCTAAAGCTCAAGGATCTAATCGTGACAATTGAAAAAGAGTTTAGTTGTCGTCATAGATAAAATTTTTTTGTATATTATTTACTCTGCTTTTTGTTCAGCGATGAACTCTTCAACACGCTGACTAAGATTTTGTACAGAATTGCCAATACTCGAAATTTTATTTTGTACTTCTGCTAGCAATAAAACTGTTGCTTGTAGTTCATTGAGCGTTTCGGCTATAGCCTCACGATACTGGGCTTCAAAGTCTTGCAGATTCATAACTTATTTATCTGTAATTATCATAATAGTTATATTTTCAATAATAAGCATAAAATTAACTTCTTAAATCCGTTAATACGCTTAATATTAAAACTTCAACAAATTAGTGAGTTTGATAAAAATATATAAACCTAATATACTAAATTAATTTTGGATTGCTGAGTGCTAGGCCCTGTTATTTCGCGATACTACTACACAAAAGCAAGTAATAACGCAACAGCTTCTTGTGCATTGAAACAGACCACACTAATACTAATTAAAATTTCACGCATTAAGAAAACTAGATAGTACAAGAGTTTGAGTGCGTGTATCTGTCGCATTTTTTTTAAAATTGGTACAAGTAGGGGTTTGAAGATTTAAAATCTAAAATTAAAATATTTGTTTGGTTTACTAGTGGCAGAGGATGTAGCTTGCTTATTTGCAAGATTACCGAAATAATTTTCGATCTAAAATCTCAAACTTGCATTGTCAAAAAATTAAAAATATTTTTTATTGAAAATATAATTATCAGGTGTAAAAGATAAATGCAAAAAGCAAAGTTTTGATTTTAATAAATATTGAAAATTCAAATCATAGCTACAAGAACTAAGTCCAACCAGAGGCTTTGGTCAAGAAAACTTAAACTTATACTCTTCTATAATATTGACTAGAAGCTTAGCTAAGTATATTTACTTTACAAGGCTTCGTAAAATCGGCAAAAAAAGATAATTTTTCTTAAAATAGAGAAAGATTACTTAATTTTAGTTGTGACAATATCCACTCAAATACTACCACTGGTTAAAGAGCCGGAACGACTGGAAAACCGTCTCGCGGAAATTCCACCGGAACCGGGGGTTTATTTCATGCGGGACAAAAGCGATCGCATTATATATATAGGTAAATCGCGTAAGTTGCGATCGCGTGTGCGTTCTTATTTCCGGGATGGATACAACAAAAGCGAACGCATCGCCACAATGGTAAAATTAGTGACGGAAATTGAATTCATCGTCACTGATACCGAATCCGAAGCCTTGGCGCTAGAAGCCAACTTAATTAAGCAGCACCAGCCATACTTTAACGTGCTGCTCAAAGATGATAAAAAATATCCGTATCTCTGCATCACTTGGTCGGAAGACTATCCACGGATTTTTATCACTCGCAAACGCCAGCTAGGCAAAGAAAAGGATAAATTTTACGGGCCTTATACCGATGCTGGTTTGTTGCGAGAAATTTTACGTTTGTGTAAGCGCATCTTTCCCCAGCGACAACGACCTCAACCGCTTTTTAAAGATCGTCCTTGTTTGAATTTCGATTTAGGGCGTTGTCCGGGTGTGTGTCAAAAGATGATTTCACCAGAAGAATATCGCAAAATTGTCCAAAAAATCGCGATGGTCTTCCAAGGTCGAACTCAAGAGTTGATTGATATTTTAACCCAGCAGATGAACGCTGCTGCTGAAGACTTGAATTTTGAGTCAGCGGCGCGAATTCGCGATCAAATTTCTGGGTTAAAGTCACTGACAGCCGACCAAAAGGTGTCCTTACCAGATGATACAGTTTCGCGGGATGCCATCGCCCTAGCAGCTGACGTACAACACGCCTGCATTCAACTATTCCAAATTCGCGCTGGACAATTGGTGGGACGCTTGGCGTTTGTGGCGGATGCTCATGCAGAACCAGGAGCAATTTTACAACGAGCCTTAGAAGAACATTACCAAACTGCTGACTCTGTGGAAATACCCACAGAAATTTTAGTGCAGCATGAGTTACCAGATGCAGAAATATTGGCAGATGTCTTAACTGAACGTAAAGGTAGAAAAGTGACGATTTTGGCTCCCTTGCGGCAAACTAAGGCAGAATTAATAGAGATGGTAGAGCGAAATGCCCAGTATGAATTACAAAGGATGCAAAAATTGGGCGATCGCAATCACCAAGCTATGCAAGATTTAGCGGCTATTCTGGATTTACCAGATGTACCTCACCGCATTGAAGGTTATGATATTTCCCACATTCAAGGCTCAAATGCTGTAGCTTCACAAGTCGTATTTATCGACGGGTTACCCGCCAAGCAGCACTATCGCCACTATAAAATCAAAAATCCCACAGTCACAGCCGGACATTCCGATGATTTTGCGAGTCTGGCAGAAGTTATCCAACGTCGGTTTCGCAAGTATGCCGAAGATCCGCAATTAACACGTTTGGGTAATCCTGATTGGCCCGATCTAATTATGATTGATGGCGGTAAAGGTCAATTATCTTCAGTTGTTGCTGTTTTGCAAGAAATGAATTTATTGGAAGACTTGCGAGTTGTTAGTTTAGCGAAGCAGCGAGAAGAGATTTTTTTACCGGGAGAATCTCAACCATTAACCACTGACGCAGAACAACCAGGGGTACAGCTATTGCGACGACTGCGGGATGAAGCGCATCGGTTTGCAGTAACTTTCCATCGTCAGCAACGCAGTGATAAATTAAAGCGATCGCGTTTAGATGAAATTCCTGGTTTAGGACATCATCGACAAAAGCAGCTACTAGGACATTTTCGCTCGGTTGATTATATTCGGCAAGCAACAACCGCGCAACTCGCCGAAGTTCCCGGAATCGGGCCGCGTTTGGCTCAAGAAATTTACGATTATTTTCATCCATCTTGATATGAGGCAAATAATTTTGATTTGAGATTTTGCGAAAAATTAGAGCGCCGGCTTCCGGCGATCTAAACTTTTTAAGACGGATTTTAGATTGGCCTCATACCTGTTCCTTGCACGTTACTGCTGTTTAATAGAGAAAATTCTCACTGGGGATGCCCACAATTTTGTAAAGTATTTTCAAAATGCGTTTCAAACGATCTCTTATTACCGTTTTCATCTAAATAACGCACTTTGAATTTAATAACTATGACATCGGGAGCATCATATCCAAATATCCGATCTAAAAACGAAGGCTGTCGAATTTCATAAGGGCCACCAGTATTGATAGAACAGCAGTCTGGATTTTCTTTGATATATTCATCAAAACTTTCATATTTGATGTAGTTGTAACTGCTTCGTCCTAAATCTGTTCGATCATTTTGATAATCAAAAACCATTCGGAACCTCTCTTCATCACTTAGATAACGCATCTTGGCAAAGCAGAATCCTAAATAATTTAAGCTAAAGTATGCGCTTAAAATGGTTAATGGTAATCCGATTAAATAGAAAATAGTTAAAAAACAGTTACGATCCATTATTGTATTTGTTGGAATTTACATAGTTATTTACAAAAAAAATCTTGCACTCAAATATGACTAAGATCTAAAAATAACTACGTTAAATGCATGATTTTCAGGAATTGCTTTATCTACTTTAGCAATTAAATTATTAAGTTAAATATAGAACTACTATTTGATTTCGTCAAAATATACGTAGGGGAGCCAGTCACGTGCGCGGGTTTCCCGACTTGAGTGAACTGGCGTTGTGTTAGCGACAGCGTAACGCACCAAATCGTTACGGATGGTGTGTTACGGATTTCATCCTAAAGTACTAATTTTTTTCAAAAATCAAACATGATTCCCATAGCATCTCAAAAGCAATACGGTTCAGTTAAGCATTTTTGGTATCAGCCAGAAATTTCAGAACACCAGCACTAGTAAGGCCAAAGCACTTCTGGAGGAATTACCAACGGCGTCGGGAATAAGTACGTTGAGAATTTTTAGATCGAGATACGTGGAAATTCGGACACGTTGTGAAGTTATGTTACGCAAATTGGCTAAACCGTCTGTACCCACTCTCCATGTTTCTTCAAAGCTCGCTAGTTTCGATGAAATATTATCTGACCAGAATTTAATCTTATAATCTTGTAGGTCAACATTAACTAAATCTTAAGACATATATTTTGTAACCAAAGATACAGTAATTTTTGAATTTTAACTTTTGAATACTAGAACGGCTTTTTTGTGTTTGTCTACAATCATTAAAAATCAGTCTCTCTCAAGGCATTAACGATAGGGATCACTCAATCTCCAAACAGAATTTATTAAAACTTTAATTTATGTACCTAAAGTAGGAGGAGAAAATAACGTAAATTTGAGGATAATAGATTGAAGATATCCAAAGTTTTTCAAACCTGAAATTTTGTTTAAAATAATTAGCTAATTTCACAGCAGTTTGTTAAGTTGGGTCGAACCAGAATTTTTTACTGGTTTAAGTAGCAGTTTTAGCAAATAAAAAATAATTAAAATCAGGGGTCTTAAAATGCAGACAGTACAAAATATTTACTGCCCAAATTGTGGTAGCAAAGCGGAGCGATATTTTATTACTGATAATGAATTAACTCGGACACAATGCCCAAGTTGTGATTACTTAATGATTAGCTGCACTCGCACTGGCAAAGTAGTTGAGGCTTATGCCCCAGGAATTCTCGCAAGAAGATAAAAATTAAAAATCACTCACACGAATCTGTGCTGGCTATTGTTTTTTGTTGCTGGAGATATCCGATAACTTCTAATATGTCTACTTGGGGAAATTGTGCGTAAAAATTACTCACACTCCAGAAAGGTTCCGGTGTTTTCAAAACAATTATGCGATCGCCCCATTGACTCAACCAAGGTAGCAATTTTTGTGGCGCTACTGGAGTACATAGCCAAATTGCTGACGGTGAAAGGGTTTTGATGGCAGCAGAAGCAACAGCCATAGTCATACCTGTGGCAATGCCATCATCAACTAAGATTGCCGTAGCATCCTTTGTATTCACCTGAGGACAAGCAGAAATTAATTGCTCCTCCAAAGACTTAGCTTGCTTAACAGCTTTATTTAAAGCCGCTTCCCGCCACCGTGCATCATGTTTGGGGCGAAATAGCTTTTGCTCAGTCCAAAGAACATTTCCAGAACTAGTGACTGCACCAATAGCTAACTCTGGGTTTTCTGGATGGCTAATTTTTTTAGCTACAACTATCGTTAACGGACAACCTAAAAGGCTTGCTATTGGTGCTGCCACTGGTACACCCCCCCTTGGCAAAGCATAAACGATTGGTACAGGCTTTACCCCAGAATCAATAGTTTGCTGAGTCAAAAGATCGTGAATTACTCGCGCCAATTCCTCACCCGCATGGATGCGATCGGCAAAAAGTGGGGTATATGACATGGTTTGCCCTAGCGTCTTAGGACGGCACTGCCTTTATGATGACTGAATTTTGTCTCAAATTAACTGATAGAATAAGATTTGTATAAATAATAAGTATTCAGTAAAAGTCTATTTGTAAAGTCTATATTCCGAATCAGTCCCCAACCAAAGACAGGCTTGAATCAGATAAGACTGCTGGTGCTATACCAAAATCGTAAATTTTCATGAGCAGCGAAACCCAACTCAGCCTCTTCGACGACTCAACTTTTAACCAACGAGAGCTGATTCCCACAGACGCTAAGATTTCTATCCCTGCCGGAACCTATTCCACTATGGCCGAGTTGGCGCAGCATTGCGATCGCTGCCACCGATGTGTACTCGGAAACACACGTACTCATGCTGTTGTTGGACGTGGCAACCTTAAAGCTCCAATAATGGTAGTCGGAGAAGCGCCTGGTCAAAATGAAGACGAAACAGGTTTACCATTTGTGGGCAAATCAGGGCAACTGCTGGAGAAAATTCTGGCATCTGTGGATTTGAGTACTGAGGAAGACGTATACATTGCCAATATTAATAAATGCCGTCCACCAGATAACAGAGTTCCCACTACTGAAGAAATGACGGCTTGCAAACCTTACTTATTAGAACAAATTCGCTTAGTTGACCCCAAAATCATTCTCTTAACAGGTGCAACTGCCCTCAAAGGCTTAACTGGCGATAAACGCGCGATTACGAAAATTCGCGGACAGTGGCTAGAGTGGGAAGGGCGTTTGTGTATGCCAATTTTTCATCCTTCCTATTTGTTGCGTAACCCTTCTAAAGAAAGAGGTAGCCCAAAATGGCTGATGTGGCAGGACATCCAAGCGGTGCGTACAAAGTTGGACGAAATCAAAAAAAGCGCTTGATAAAACTGATTGATATCAGAGTCTTTTCAGTAAGGAACCGTGTTATTACTTTGTCCAGGCAGATTAAGACAAATAAATTCCAAGATTGCTGTAAATTCCTAAACTTGGTATAAGTTCTATATTATACAAACTTGTTTGTCTATATCTGGTAAAAAATTTAGATTTTATAGCAGTTTTCAGCTAGCTTATACCATTTTCAAAAATATTTGCTGTAGGGGGGTACGACTGTAATTCCCTAACCATACCTCTGTTACATTTTGATTTCAAATTGGTATTTACGCCAAATCACTACACCAAGAAATTTTCAAGTGTATTGCCTGTTGCCTGTTCGCTCTTATACCTCTTAAGCTTGATGAAATCCGAAAAAATAGTTGACACCACTGAAGTTATATTCAACTTTTCGTCAGCTTGTTAATCTTGAGAACATTAGCACAGGAGAAGAAGCTTGTTAAGCTTTATCGTATTTTTACTTATTGTAGTAGGTTTTATAGCTCTCATTCAAGGTGCTGCTTTATCTACTAGAAACATTTCCCATAGAAGTAGTAGAGGCAACTACGGTAATTCTTCTAGTATTAGCAGTAGTAGCTCATCTGTTGATGATGCTCAAATATATAATTTCAGTAGCAACTATGACTCCAGTAGTAGCTATGACTCTGGCAGCAGTAGCTGTGACACTCACAACAGCAACTATGACTCCAGTAGTAGTTACGATGACCACAGTAGTAGCTGTGATTCTGGCAGCAGTAGCTATGATTCTGGCAGTAGTAGCTATGATTCTGGCAGTAGTAGCTGTGACTCTACCAGCAGTAGCTGGGACTAAAGTGACAGTTAGTAAAATTAAACCCCAGGCTTGATTATCCGGTTACGTACAGTCCCCGCTTGACAATCGCGTAACCAAGCTTGAACCCCTTGAGCGATCGCACCATTACTACTATCGCGTGGCGGGGATAGTAGCTGCTTTTGTGAATAAGAACCAGTTTGAGAAAACATCATCACTATACGCCAACCAATCTCAGTTTTAGTCAACAACAGCCAGTGAAATTCTTGCAATTCTACCGCTCTCTTACCTATGTACTGACGTTGTAAAGTAGTAAAAAAAACTTGCTCAACTCCCGACGCAGAACTTTCAGGAGCATCTTTACTATATTCTTCAAGGTTAAGGGGTAGGGGAGTGAACTCAGGTCTTCCTGCTACCAGCATATAACTGTATAGGTCAACACTGCGGCTGCGACGACGGGCGCGTTGAATAGCGCGGTTGGTGTAACTCGGTAAATCCTGTAATAACTGTGTAGTCAATGTTTCTAAATCTTGCTCAGAACATAAAGATTTTGCTCCACTGTTGGTGTTGCCCCTCTGTGCTACGAAAGAGGGGCTAGGGGTAAAATTCTTAGCAAATGTTGAGCTATTCAAGATATTTGGTGTTACAAACCAGAAACCACAAACTAGGAGCCACAAGCCATAAATTTGATTTCTGACTTCTGCCTTCATGCGCTCGCACTCAAATCCTCAGAAATTCTCTTCCAAGCTAGCTCAGGTTCAGCAGCAGTAGTGATGGGACGCCCAATCACTAGATAATCTGCCCCAGCAATCATAGCTTGCAAAGGAGTAAGCGATCGCTTTTGATCCGCTTTGTCTGCCCAAGTCGGTCTCACACCAGGACAAACTAACAAAAAGTCATCTCCACAAGTTTGCCGTAGCTGTGCCACTTCTTGAGGCGAACAAACTACCCCATCTAATCCCGACTCTTGCGCCATCAGTGCCATTTCTAGAGCGTATTCTGGCAACTCTAAGGGAATCTTCAAGTCAAAGGCCAGTTGTCTAGCAGAAATGCTTGTCAACAAAGTAATAGCAATTAACTTCGGTGGTTTTACACCCGCTTGTGCTGCTCCTGCTTGTGCCGCTTCGGTTGCAGCTTGAAGAGCTTCCCTACCACACGTAGCATGAATTGTCAATAAATCCACCCCATAACGAGCTGCACTACGACAAGCACCTGCAACAGTGTTGGGGATGTCGTCAAACTTTAAATCCAGGAAAATGCGCTTTTGTTTTGACTTGAGGATTTCCAGAATTTTTGGCCCAGTGCTGGTAAACAACTCCAAGCCTACTTTGAAGAAATTGACTTCCTCAAGTCGATCTACAAGGGCGATCGCACTTTCTTGGTCTGACACATCCAAAGCCACAATCACTCGTTGTTGAGCCAATTCTCCATTCCCCATTCCCTACTCCCCATTTAAAGCACTAAACGCACAAATTTATTTTTGCCGACTTGTAAAACTTTACCCTGTAAATCAGTAGCAGCAGCGAAAGTGGTATCGACATCAGAAATGCGATCGCCATCTAAGCGTACTCCACCTTCTTGAATTTTTCGCTTGCCTTCCCCTGTACTTTTACACAAGCCAGTGACATTGAGAAGATAAGCTAACTTCACGGGAAATTGCGACACTCCAGCTAAAGAAAATTCTGGAACTGCACCTTCCTTACCGCCGCTTTGGGCGGCTTCTAGAGCTTCTTGGGCTGCTTTTTCACCGTCGTAGCCTTTCACAACTTCCCATGCTAAAAGTGTTTGGCGATCGCGCGGATTTTCTGGCAATTTGTCTAAAGGTAAATCCGTTAACAGTTCAAAATATTGTTCCAACAGTCCATCGGGAACTCCTTGTAACTTCTGGTATTTTTGTCCTGGGTGTTCTGATAAGGCAATATAATTACCTAAAGACTTGGACATTTTTTGCACGCCATCCGTGCCAATTAAAATCGGCAGCAGCATCCCAAACTGAGGCTTTTGACCAAAATGGCGCTGTAAATCTCTGCCCACAGCAATGTTAAATTTTTGATCGGTTCCTCCTAATTCCACATCTGCCTTCACCGCAACAGAATCAAAACCCTGCATTAACGGGTACAGGAACTCATGGATAAAAATCGGATTCTCTTTTTTATAGCGTTCAGCAAATCCCTCTTTAGCCAGCATTTGCCCGACCGTCATCGTAGAGAGTAACTCCAAAATTTTCTCTAAGTTAAGCTGGGAAAGCCATTCGGAGTTATAACGCACCTCTAACCTTCCTGGTGTGTCAAAATCCAAGATAGGACGTACTTGGTCAAGATAAGTCTGGGCATTTTGGGCTACATCTGCTTCCGTAAGCTGACGACGCACCTCAGATTTACCAGTCGGATCGCCAATGCGTGCTGTAAAATCGCCAATAATTAGAACTGCTGTATGACCAGCATCTTGAAACCCTCGCAGTTTTCGTACTGGTATGCTATGACCTAGATGAATATCAGCACCTGTAGGATCGATACCCAATTTGATCCTCAAAGGTTGGTTTGTAGTTAATAAGCGCTTTTCTAGACTTTCACTGTTATTATCAGCTGGTTGTGGGAAAACTTCTACTACACCACGACGCAACCAATTCATATCTTGCGTCATCCCAGAAAATCCATCGTTAGCTATGCTTTGTACATTAGAAGTTAAGTTGGTTATAAACACTTGCAATTTATCCGCTTTCTCATCTGCCAAACTACTATAATTGCAAAAAATTAACCGTCTTGCTTCGCCCAATTAATTACAGTTAAATTTACACATGAGGAAGTGAAATCGCCGTGTCGTCGTCTAGGACTTTTGAAGAGAAACAGCCACAACGTCAGGCTTCATCGGGTTTCGAGTTTTTGAAAGGAGTCGGTCAGGTAACTGGCGGTACTCTGCTTTCAATCACCATGCTGGCAAGTTCCATTGTAGCCGGAGGACTGGTTGGTTTAGCCATTAGTTTCCGTAATTTGCCAGATGTAAGACAGCTACGTAATTTCTTTCCCTCAGAAACAACTTACATTTATGACATTAAGGGTAAACTTTTAGCTAGCGTTCACGGGGAAGCCAACCGGGAAGTAGTTCCCTTAGATAGAATTTCCCCAAATCTCAAACGGGCTGTATTGGCAAGTGAAGATAGCCACTTCTACGATCACCACGGCATTAACCCCACTGGTGTTGGACGTGCTGTAGTAGTTAACGCTGTAGCAGGGGGAGTCAAAGAAGGTGGCTCTACTGTTACCATGCAGTTAGTAAAAAACTTATTTTTGACTCGCAAGCGTGCCTTTACCCGGAAGTTAGCAGAAGGGGTGCTAGCAATTCGGTTAGAGCAAATTCTCACCAAAGAGCAAATTTTAGAAATGTACCTCAATCAAGTTTATTGGGGTCATAACAATTATGGTGTACAGACGGCGGCACGCAGTTACTTTAATAAGTCATCAGAATATTTAACTTTGGGTGAGTCAGCAATGATGGCGGGTTTGATTCAAGCACCAGAAGAATTCAGCCCGTTTGTGAGTATGAAGCTGGCAAAACAGAAACAAAAAGAAGTACTGGGGCGAATGCTGGAATTGAATTGGATTAACCAGCAAGAATACGATAATGCCCTCAAGCAAGAAATCAAACTTGGCAGAATCAAATCCTTTCAAGGTAGTGCCCTACCTTATATAACCAACACTGTAGCGCAGGAGTTGGCTAAGAAGTTTGGTCGCGAGGCACTACTCAAGGGTGGAATGCGGGTGCAAACTACAGTTGATGCCAACTTTCAGATTATGGCAGAGGAAACTGTCGTCAAGTGGCATAAATCACTTCTGGGGCAGGGATTATCGAAGAATCAAATCGCTTTAGTGGCAATCGATCCGCGCACGCATTATATCAAAGCGTTGGTGGGTGGTGTAGATCCTAAAGTCAGTGAATTCAATCGGGCAACTCAAGCTCAGCGACAGCCCGGATCTTCTTTCAAACCTTTCGTCTACTATACTGCTTTTGCTACTGGCAAATACGGGCCGGATACAACGGTAGTAGATTCTCCAGTCAGATATCAAGATGGTAGTGGTTGGTACTCTCCAAGGAATTACGATGGCGGTTTTAGCGGCGCTATGCCAATCCGCACGGCTTTAGCCCAGTCACGGAACATTCCTGTGATTAAGATTGGTAAGGCTGTGGGGATGAATCGAGTCATAGAAACCTGCCGTACCTTGGGCATTATGAGTCCAATGGAACCTGTGACTTCACTACCTCTGGGCGCAATTGGTGTCACACCTTTGGAAATGGCAAGTGCCTATGCTACCTTTGCTAATTATGGCTGGCAGTCTCCACCAACTGTAATTGCCCGTGTCAGCGATAGTAGTGGTAATGTATTACTAGATAATACTCCTAAACCCCAACTAGTTCTAGATCCTTGGGCTTCGGCAGCCATTATCGATGTGATGCGATCGGTAGTTACTAGCGGTACTGGTAAAGGTGCTGCGATAAATCGTCCCAGCGCTGGTAAGACTGGTACAACTTCCTCAGAAAAGGATATTTGGTATGTTGGAACTGTGCCTCAGTTAACTACTGCTGTTTGGGTAGGAAGAGACGACAACAGACAATTAGCTAGCCGTGCTACAGGCGGCGGTATGGTTGCTCCCATCTGGAAAGATTTTATGGAAAAGGCACTCAAAAATGTGCCCGTAGAAAACTTCAAGTCACCTTCCCAGTTTCCCCGTCCCAAATCACAATAATTTTGGGTTTTAGATTCTAGATTTTGGATTGCCGCTTAATCCAAAATCAGTCTTGAAAACGTTTCATGCATACAGCAAGTGCCGTTCGGGCCTCTGCACACAAGTAGGGAAACCCTTTTTGAACAATGGCTTAACTTTTGTCTGCAAAACGCTACGCGTAGCTTGCTTCGACCTAGAAGTACGCAAAACCCAAAATTGACTAAGGCTGTTTTTCTAGCTCAGCTTTCATCCGTTCTAAAGTGAGGTGCATTTGGTCAAACATTTGTTGCGGGGTAACACCAAACTGACCTAACTGGGTTTTTAGTTGCTCTACTGTCATTTGTGCCATGAAGTCTTCTGATAGCTCGAAGCGCTTCATAAAGATGCGATAGCGATCCATCATGGCTTCCATTTGCTCAATAAACAGCTTTTTGCCCTCACGATCGAATTTACCGTAGCTGTTGCCAAGCTTGATAAGTGCTTGATAATCATCAAACAACTGCTTTGCTTCTTGCTGAACTATTTCAGAATCGAAGAATCCCATGTTGGCTATACAAAACTGAGCGCCCAGACTCAGTAGCTTAATAGTTTGACTATATTTTTATTCTAGTCTAGGGGAGTAATCTAGTGGACAAGCTTCGGTTTGAGTACGGTTTATTACCGAAATTTCAACACTTGACTTGAGAACGTTTCCCGTCTCTAAACCCACCTAATAAAGCCGCAATACTTAAAGCTTTAGCAATTGATTTCGGATTGCGGTTTTCATCGGGTTGAATTTTCAATCTGATAGCGCATTTCAAAGCTAGTGAATTTTGCGGGTTAAGTTTTAATGCTTGAGTGATGTAAACCCTAGCCATCCCTAGTAACTTTTGTCGCAGATGTACAAAACCTAATAGGGCGTGATAATCACTGTTATTAGGCTCTAACTTGATAGCATCCCGTAGTTCTTGGACAGCTAGCGTCCATTTGGTTAGTTTAATATACTCAATAGCTCGCTCGTAGTGCCGTTGAGCGTAGTTTTTCAAAACTGGTTTAACATTAGTTTCTTCAGTTAATGTCACTTGAACTGGCTTAACTTCTACCTTGGAAATGATGGGAAGAGGTTCTTGAGGTAGCAACAGATTAGATTTATGCAACTGTAAGTAAACTAAATTTAGTATCCTTATTTGTTGGGTTACTTGATAAAACTGATGTAGTGATTTGTATTGAGCTTCTGCATAGCAGGCGATCGCCTCTTCGTAAAATAACTCTGCTTGGGGTGTAGTCATTTCCCGAATTTCCTGGAATAGAGCGCTTTTTTTAGACAAAGCTTGCTCCTTCAAGACTCTTGCTTCTGAAAGCAGCATTGCTATGGCACTAAAGCGCTTGTGTTGATTTTTCAACTGCTCATAAGCTGGGTTAATTAAATGGCTAAATATTGCCGTTGCTAATTCTTGTTCTCGATTGCTACTTTTGGTATGGCGATCGGGATGTAGCAGTTTTGCTAAAGTGTGATAGCGTTTGAGAATCTGGCGATCGTCAGCAGTCACGGAAATTCCTAGCACAGCATAAGGATCGCAAAGCTGTTCAAGCCATTTCGGCGGTAGGAAAGTTTGTGACATTGTAGTAAAGTAATCCGATCGCTTAAAAACTTAAAATTAGCATCGAAGCTTAATGCTCACTTATGTGACACCTACTCAAGTTTATTCTCAAACCCTAAATCCTGGGAGGACTTTCCACCCAAAGATCGCAAAAGCAAAGTAAAGTAGTTGATTAAAATAAAATTATATGAACGCTATTTAAGTAAAAATTTAGCAATATATTCAAGATGATTGCCACCATTATGAGTAGAAGGCAGGAGGCAGGAGGCAGGAGGCAGGAGGCAGAAGGTAAAAGCCAGTTTTTATCGGGGTTTTAAACTTTTGTCTTTTACATTTAATTATGTCTACCTACTTATTTCTTGATTTTAAATTTGTAATTATTGATGGCTGTTTTATTGTAGGAACTATAGTACTGGTATATTTGTTAGGAATATGTTGACTAAGCGCAAAAGTCGAAGTGTTGCCGCTGTTCTAGCTTTTTCTGGCACGCTGACAATTTCCGGATTGCATAAATTTTATCTGGGACAGCACCTGTGGGGTATTTTGTATGTGTTGCTTTCGTGGACACCTATCCCCAAGGTAGCTAGTGCTATTGAAGGAGTTTGGTATTTAGCTCAAGACGAAGAAGCCTTCGATCGCAATTTTAATCTCGGCAAGTCAGCCCTCAAAAATTCACACCTGGCCAGCAATCGAGTAGGAGCAGTTGCTGATGCTTTGCGCGAACTCGATGCTTTACGCCAAGATGGACTAATTTCAGAATATGAATTTGAGCAAAAACGCCGCCAACTGCTAGACCAAATTTCTTGATATTAGCGACAATCATGAACAATTGGCTACCTTTCAATTTGAAGCTGCAAAAACTCCGTGCCAAGTTGCTCAACGATCCTTACTATCGCTTGCAATCTGGGGAAGAAATTCAGATTGCGGCACAATTGGGCATTCGCATTGATGTTAATCAAGCAACTGTAGACGATTGGTTGCGCTTACCAGGTTTGTCAATTCACCAAGCGCGATCGCTTGTGGAACTTTCACGTTCTGGTGTGAAATTTTATTGTATTGAAGATATAGCTGCGGCTTTGGGTATGCCAGCACTGCGACTCGAACCACTAAAACCTCTATTAAATTTTAGTTATTACGACCGCGAATCTTTAGATTCTCCAACAAATTTAGTTAATCCGAACACAGCAACAGTTGAAAATTTAGCAAAAATCCCCTTTATCGATTTGTCTCTAGCACAAGCAGTAGTGCAAAATCGCCAATCTGCTGGGCCTTTTCATAACCTAGCTGATTTCCAACGAAGATTAGAGCTACCTGGTGATGCGATCGCTCAGTTAATGTATTTTCTTCGTTTTTAACAGGTTATTTGTTAGTTACTCTTCTAAATAGTCAGTTGTTCAACACAAACAACTGACTACTTACTAATTAAATAAACCCAATGCGATTTAGAGGCCAAAAGCGAAATGTTGCCCGACCAATGATATTTTTTCTGGGTAAAAAGCCCCAATAACGAGAGTCGTTACTGTCGTTGCGGTTATCTCCCATGACAAAAAATTGGTCTTGTGGAACTTTCACTGGTTGAAACGGCTGATTTGCTAGTTCAGCAATGTAGTCTTCTGCTAGGCGTTTGTTGTTGATATAAACTTCGCCACGAACAACACTAATTACCTCGCCTGGTTGGCCAATCACTCGCTTGATGAAGGCTTGGTCTTGGGGATATCCTCGACGTTGTAGTTCTGCGGGTGGTTGAAAAACGATAATGTCGCCAGTTATGGGGGGGTGAAAATGATAGGAGATTTTTTCTACCACCAAGCGATCGCCAGTATGTAAGGTGGGTAACATCGAGTCAGAAGGTATGTAACGAGGTTCGGCGATAAAAGTCCGAATTAGGAGTGCCAAACATAAGGCGATCGCCACTAAAATCAGATTTTCCTGCCAACTACGCCATACTTTTGACGACGCACGCTCTTGCTTTGCATCACTTTCGTGAGGAATCATAGAAATTTTTAGCCAGTTAAAGAAGTGGAACAAATACCTTGATTATTTTGACTTCAAAGGTATACTGATAAGCAAGCTGAGTTTCTCACCAATTAATACATAGATTAAATAATACAGTTATTGCATCCACCAAAGCTATGCAAAACTGCTGAAAATCAACTATGACCTGTCTCACTGAACATCAGCCCAAGATTAAGACTATTAGATAGACAATTAAAAATTTTAATTCTAGTTGCTGCAATTATAAGCCAAGTTACTAGATAATTTTCAGCTTTGCTTCCTCCTACTAAAAAAAGCTAGTTGCCGACTGTAATAGCTATATAGCCAGTCGGTTTTTTCTGTAAGCAGCAAAAAATTAACTTGACTTCGTGCAATTAGTCAAGAAACATTTGATTCAAATACAATATTTAATGTTTTAATAGTTTTACGACAGACTATATAATATTTTAACAAATTGTTGGTAAAAGCGCGATTAAGTTACGTAATTATACGGTAACAACGCATATTAAATTGTAATATTAATAATGTATGAGCCTCTCTAGTTATCAAGATTAAGGATAGCAGATAACAAGTCAGTAGCAATTTTGACTAAAGATTCAACATTTAAAATAAAGTTAATCTTCCAATACAATTATTTTTGCTCAATAAGTAAAAAGTATCTAGATTAACGGCTAAGTGCCCCTTGGCAATGAGAAACTATATTGAATTAATTTCCGTCTCTCTATTTGATAGAAATTACAAAGCAATATTCTCTCAGTTCAAAATTTAACTTTTTCTTAAAAAGGAAGCAATGTCATTAGGCGATAAAATATATTTTATAAATTTTATAACTAAATAGTTTCTTTGACTGTTTTTTCAAAAAACTCGCCCTTTGTTGAATAGTTTTGTACGTTAATTAAATAATTCACGAAGCTATCAATATAAAACTTCCCTGTCAAAAGGAGAGCTTGCAAAAGATGTGAGTTGCAGACTTGTCAGCTAAACTGAACCTATTTACTTCCGAAGGTATCCCACCTGAAAGTATAGTAATGCTGTAGCTAGTAGTTGGGTAAGAGACAATAGTAAATTAAAAACTTCTACTAAGAGGATTTAGAGGTGTGGTTAATTATCTAAATTAGGCTTCTTCCAAGAGCTAGCAATCGGAGTAAATGCAGACTCTACTGTTTATGGGTTGGTTGAGATTAAACATTTAACTTTCAGTAAAAGCTGTAAAATTTCTTTGCTTGATTCTAATTTTCAGAATTATACAAACCATTGGTTTTTAAATATCTAAAAAATTTTGTGCTAGAACGTACTGTCATATACGTGGGATGGTTTTCTTGGTGAAGGAGCTATATGGTGGAAAATAATAAGCCGTTTTTGTGGCCAGAAGGAATATTAATTGGGTTGCTTGCCTTGGGTGGTGTTTTTAGCCTTGGTTTGATGATGCTTCTGAGACCAAATACTTCGGAAGCTCAGATTAAACCAAATATCAATGTAAATAATGTATCTGCGAACGCAGGAACTCAGCAGCGCCTTGAGAAATTCAAGGGAGCGATGCTGATGAGCTGGCAGCAACAGGCACAAGTTAAAGGCTTCTCCTACCCCGTACCATCGCGTTTTCAAGGGACGATAATTAAAGAGGCAAAATTGGCTCAAGCAGAGAAAGTCATTGCTCTTACCTTTGATGATGGCCCTTGGCCTGAAACTACAAAGCAAGTACTAAATATTTTGAAATCAAATAATATTAAAGGGACATTTTTTGTTGTTGGGCAAAACCTGAAAAATTATCCAGAATTAGGCAAAGAAATTGTAGCTCAAGGTCATGTCATTGCCAACCATACTTGGCATCATTGGTATCACTTCTTTAATCAACAGGCAGCTGCCTTTGAAATCGATCGCACAACAGAATTAATTTATCAAGTTACAGGAGTTAAAACAACTCTGTTCCGGCCTCCCGGTGGTATGATGCACAATGGGCTAGTTGGTTATGCCAAAGGACAAAAGTATACTGTGGTGATGTGGTCAGCTGACTCCACGGACTATAAACAGCCAGCCGTCCCAAAGCTAATTAATAATGTACTTAAAGATTCCAGACCTGGTGGCATTGTGCTGATGCACGATGGTGGCGGTAATCGTTCTAGAACTGTGCAAGCTTTACCAGAAATTATTAGTAACTTTAGAAAGCAAGGCTATCGGTTTGTGACTGTTCCCGAACTTTTAGAAATAGAAGATAAAGAGATAAAGCTAGTTGCTAACAAAAAGTAATAATTATTGATTACTAAGTTATTGGCCAATACTAATTGAGTAACAACTAAAATTATATTTTTTGGTTAAATACTAGGTGGCAATACTAATTGATTTCATTTAAGTTATAAATCGCAGATCCCCGACCTCTTTAAGAAGTCGGGGATCTTTGTTGTTTGTTAATAGATAGACCTCTTGCGAAAATCCTTGAATCCCACATTCCGCAGGTTAGTTAAGAAAGAAGATAATATTTTCGACAAGGAGC
>JAVRBO020000094.1:0-155038 GCA_034531195.2 Nostoc sp. ChiSLP01 | reverse complement strand
ACCCCTTTTTCAACAAGCTTTAGCACTGTGCCGCAAGCTGCTGGGCGAATCACATTCATTTGTCGCCACTAGCCTCAACAACCTCGCGTTACTCTACGATTCCCAAGGCAGATACAGCGAAGCCGAACCCCTTTTTCAACAAGCTTTAGCACTATGGCGCAAGCTGCTGGGTGAATCACATCCAGATGTCGCCCTTTGCCTCAACAACCTAGCGTGACTCTACTTTTCTCAAGGCAGATACAGCGAAGCCGAACCCCTTTTTCAACAAGCTTTAGCACTGTGGCGCAAGCTGCTGGGTGAATCACATCCAGATGTCGCCCTTTGCCTCAACAACCTAGCGTGACTCTACTTTTCTCAAGGCAGATACAGCGAAGCCGAACCCCTTTTTCAACAAGCTTTAGCACTGTGGCGCAAGCTGCTGGGCGAATCACACCCACATGTCGCCCTTTGCCTTAACAACCTCGCAGGACTCTACGATTCCCAAGGCAGATACAGCGAAGCTGAACCCCTTTTTCAACAAGCTTTAGCACTGTGGCGCAAGCTGCTGGGTGAATCACATCCAGATGTCGCCACTAGCCTTAACAACCTTGCATTACTCTACAAATCCCAAGGCAGATACAGCGAAGCCGAACCCCTTTTTCAACAAGCTTTAACACTTAGGAGTAACCTGCTGGGTGAATCACACCCAGATGTCGCCGCTAGCCTCAACAACCTCGCAGGACTCTACGATTCCCAAGGCAGATACAGCGAAGCTGAACCCCTTTTTCAACAAGCTTTAACACTTAGGAGTAACCTGCTGGGTGAATCACATCCAGATGTCGCCGCTAGCTTCAACAACCTCGCGTTACTCTACGATTCCCAAGGCAGATACAGCGAAGCCGAACCCCTTTTACAACAAGCTTTAGATATTTTAGAGCATCGGTTAGGAGCAAATCATCCTAATACCGTTACTGTGCGTAAAAATTTAGCAAATTTACGCGATCGCCTCTCCTCACAATAGCAAAATTCATATTCCCAACCTCATCAATCAAGCTTTTATCTCGAAGTTTCGCGTTTCAAACAAGAATGTTCCTGTTTCAAGTGAGAACGTTTCTGTTTCAAATGAGAATGTTTTTGTTCTAAACGAGAACGTTCTTGTTTCAAGTGAAAATGTTCTTGTTCCAAACGAGAACGTTTCTGTTTGAAGTGAGAATGTTATTGTTCCGAACGAGAATGTTTCTATTCTAAGTGAGAACGTTCTTGTTCCAAACGAGAATGTTCTTGTTCTAAAGTGGAATGATGGTGTTATGAGAGCGTAGGCGTAGCCTTCAAAGACATCGCTCCACCTAAATTGTAGAATGATATGCGGCTTTTATGTTTTTGTTGATAATGCACAGCGATCGCTCCACTTGAGATTGTAAACCGAGATTCGTTAGACATCGCTTTTGTTGCTGTATGGAATGCGATCGTTACAGCATAAAATTAACTGAGTTAAAATATCTGCAAATCTCAACGATGCTACAAAGATGGCAAGCCTTAAGCTCAATACAGAGCAAATCATATCATTAGTAAAGCAACTAGCAATTCCAGAACAACGTATGATATTGCAAGCCATCAAAGCAGAGCAAGATATTTGGTGGCAAAATAGACTTGATTACGGAGAGTTACAGATGCGCTCTTTGAGTACAACACGCGGTCTTAACTGGGATATTATGACTGAACAAGAGCGAGAAGAATTCATAGACAATATCTTGCACGAGCAGTAATGACCTTTTGATCGGGAGAAGGCTTGATGCAATCAGCATTACGCATTGAAACTAAGGTGTTACCAGGCAACAAAATTGAAATCACCTTGCCTGACGATACACTCTCAACCTCTGTAGGACAAACTATTGAGGTAATTGTCCTGATACCACAAAAAACGACGCTAGAAGGACAATCGATTATCCACCTGCTTGAAGAAATCCACAAACAGCGTCCTGTTGGCAGAAGTGTGGAAGAAATCAATCGAGACCTCCAAGCAGAACGAGATGCATGGGACAACTAATTGTGCCAGATGCTGCTCGTGTATACGTTGATACGGTAACAGTTATTTACGCTGTCGAACAGACCCCAACTTATGGAGTGTTGTTGAATCCCTTATGGAATAGTCTTCAGGCGAGAACTCTTGAAGTCTTTAGCAGCGAACTAACTCTGATGGAAACCTTAGTTGTGCCACTGAGAAACTTGGATACATTTTTGGTTGATGCCTATGAACGATTACTGCGATCGCCTCAAATGCAGTTGATTCCTATCAGCCAAACCATTTTGCGTGAAGCAGCAAGCCTACGTGCAAGCACGCCTTCTTTGAGAACACCTGATGCCATTCATATTGCAACTGCTACAACATCTGGCTGTACCCAGTTTCTCACCAATGATCGCCAACTGAGGACAGCCACAAACTTACCTATTGTGATTCTAGATGAGGTGCTGACATCATGAGCGATCGCTTTTATTTATCTTCCAAACTCGACATTCCAAGTTACAAATACCTTGGTAGGGGCGTACAGCTGTACGCCCCTACAAAAGATTTTTGCAAAGTATTCAGGCGGGATGAATCGCGTCTCTCTATGCCATTACCATCCCACCATCGACATTAAATACTTGTCCGGTGATGTAGGCTGCGGCGGGGTCGGCGGCGAGGAACCGCACCATGCCAGCTACTTCTTCTGGTTGACCAAAGCGACTGAGGGGGATGAATTTGAGAATATCTTCGGTGTTGTTAAGATCGCTAGTCATGTCTGTGGCGATGAAACCAGGGGCGACGGCGTTAACAGTAATCCCGCGAGATGCAAGTTCTTTGGCGACGGTTTTGGTAAAACCAATTACACCTGCTTTGGCGGCGCTGTAGTTTGCCTGACCTGGGTTGCCCATTTGTCCAGCAACAGAGGTAATGCTGATAATCCGCCCCGATCGCTGTTTGAGCATGATTTTACTGACGGCACGCGTACATAAAAACACACCAGTTAAATTCAGGTCAATCACAGCTTGCCAATCTTCGGGCTTTAAGCGCAAAAGCAGCGTATCGCGGGTAATACCTGCGTTGTTGACTAAGATATCCACACGCTTAAACTTTTCGGTGACGGCGTTAACTAGCGCGTCTACTTGCTCGACTTTGGAAACGTCTGCTTGGAGAGCGATCGCCTGACCTCCGGCTGTGGTAATTTCTGTAACAACTGCTTCCGCTGCTGCGCTGGAACTGGCATAATTAACAACTACGATGGCTCCTTGTGTGGCTAATTCGATGGCGATCGCTCGTCCAATTCCCCGCGAAGCACCTGTGACAA
Organism: Nostoc sp. ChiSLP01; assembly: GCA_034531195.2. Taxonomy (GTDB): domain Bacteria; phylum Cyanobacteriota; class Cyanobacteriia; order Cyanobacteriales; family Nostocaceae; genus Nostoc. The sequence continues at coordinate 151,733 of JAVRBO020000094.1, read as the reverse complement.
TTGCGACTTTATCTTTTAATAGTGTCATTTAATGTTCCTCAATCTTCAGAATACCGCGCTAATTATCTTATGGTGATTTCGGGAACATCTGAAATATTGTTTGGATAAAATCTAACTATTGCTGTGTAGCAATCTTGCTACCATGATGCAAATTCGATAATTAATAGATAATAAATGAGCGCAACTTTACATCGTGTTTAGCTAGATATAACTCGATTGACACGAATTAACTGTCCTTTAAAGCTTTCAACTTGAGTAATAACTTGGTGTATGCGATTAGCAAAATTTTCCCACTTGCGATCAGCTCTAGAAATAATAATACCTGAATGCTCTGGGTGATTATAATGTAGTTTTAGGAAATCTGTACGGTTTAGAGTTAAAATAGCACGTTCTTCCTGGGAAGTAAATTCTAACACTTGCAAATCAGGGATCTTAGTATTCGCGTTTCCTGCTTCTTATACTGTTAAAATCTCATGTCCTAATGAACGCAGAATTTCTACTACTGCACGTGGAAAATGCTCATCTGCGTAGAGACGTGCCATTTATTCTGCTTCCTTATTTTCTTTAATATCCCGTGCAATTTCTTCACTAAATGCCTCTGCATAAGCCCAAGCATTTGCTATATCTGTTGCTGATAAACCTGGATAGTTACTTAATATATCTGCTTCACTATATCCTAAACTCCGAGCATTAACTAATCCCCAAACAGGAATACGAGTGTTAGCGATACAGGCTTTTCCACTACAGACTTCTGGTGTTTTTTCGATACCTTCCCAATGATTAGCAAGGCTTTGGGAAAGAATATTAATAATTTTAGCTTTTTGTGCTGGTGTTAACTTTAGCAATTCTGCTTCTAACTCTTTGAATATCATAGTTTTAGTAACAATTAACTATCTATTTTATTTGCTAATTAATGGATAACGTTGAGGAATATATTATTGGTTTAATTATAACTGTCTAGGTGAGAGCCTTTTAGACATCGCCAAATTCGATAAACTACCACGTCTGTAGACATAAGCCTCATGAAACTCTGTATAATCATTTGGTTACGTCAAAATAGGTAAAAATAAATATTTAGTTGCTATACACAAAATAATACAATATCTCTATTTTATTAGAATTATTTAATATTTTTGCTAGCGAACTAGTCTATATTGACTAATGTAATCTTTTCGTGAGAAAAACTCATAAACATATACCGATTTTATTTTCTAAGAATTACCATTGAAACAAACAATTGAAAAGCGGTGTGTATCACATGGCAACTAAAAAACAATTTAACAGCTTTGAAGAAATGCTGTCTGATTCTGATGTGCCCGTATTAGTAGATTTTTACGCTGAGTGGTGCGGGCCATGTCAGATGATGGTGCCAATTTTAGAACAAGTGAATGCCCAACTCAAGGATCGCCTGCGGATTGTCAAAATCGACACAGAAAAATACACAGAATTAGCTAGTCAGTATCAAATTTATGCCCTACCAACCCTAGTACTATTTAAGAAGGGTGAGCCTGTGGAGCGAATTGAAGGTGTAAGGCAAGCAGCAGATTTGGTCAGACATCTACAAACAATAATTTAAGTAGTATTGAGAATTTGATGTTAGTTCCAAAGGCGCGAAACTTCGCGTCTTTTTTAGTAAAGTCTATTGAATATGCTGATAATGGCTACAATAGTAGTCGCAAACTCAGCCAATTTATCAACCAGTGTTTGCAGCATCGCACTTATTACAGTATTAGTTTTGGGGATGTTGGCTACAGCTACGAAATCGGACAAACTCCCGCAGGTGATTGGATTGGTGCGAACCCAAAGCGAATTTAAATACAATCCTTAGAAAGATTAGCAAAAATCTCATGTCTAAAAAGCCCGATTCGCAGTTACAAAATCTCTTCGCTACCCACAAATCAACTAACTGGCAAGAAAGGTTAACACAAATAGCTGTCCGCTTCAACCGAGAATATCAAGGCCAACCCGTTGAACTCCCAGCTGAAGTCCAAGCAATGCCAATCTTTCGGGAGTGGGCTAGCGGCAATTTTTCCGGGAGAATTGCTTCTCCTTTTTGGGAAGTTGCCAAACCTCAAAAGAACCAGCATTGTTTAGATATCGGCTGCGGTGTCAGCTTGTTAATTTATCCTTGGCGAGATTGGCAAGCATTTTTTTATGGGCAAGAAATCAGTAATGTGGCGCGAGATATTCTCAATTCTCGCGGGCCGCAGTTAAATTCTAAGCTATTCAAAGGTGTTGAGTTGGGAGCGGCTCACGATCTAAACTATTCACCAGGCCAATTTGATTTGGCGATCGCCACGGGATTTAGCTGCTATTTTCCACTTGAATACTGGAAAGCTGTCCTCACAGAAGTCAAACGAGTTTTAAAACCAGGCGGACATTTTGTATTTGACATCCTCAACCCAGAACAGCCTTTAGCAGAAGATTGGGCAGTTCTGGAAACTTATCTCGGTGCTGAGGTATTTTTAGAACCTCTAGCTGAGTGGGAAAAAACAATTAAAGCTGCTGGTGCTAAAGTAATAACCCACAAATCAGGTGAATTATTCGAGTTGTATAAAGTGCGTTTTTAAAAGAAGAATTCAGAATTCAGGAGTCAGTATCTCAATGACAAATGACTAATGACAAATGACTAATGACAATCATTCAGCAATAACTGGACTCGTTGGATCTAAAGAAGTTGTAAACACAAAATAGATGACTCCAGCGCCAAGAATCATCACAGCTAAACTGAACAGCAACACCCAGCGGTCTGTTGGTTCATAAGTATCTTCTTCAATGTCACGACGGACTGCAAAATAGTGTCCCGTTGAGAGCCAAACTGTAATCAAACCGACCAGCGAGAAGACTAAACCTAACTTCCAGCCATTTCCAGGACGGGGTACTAAAGGTATTTGAAAAGCACGGAGACGCACTATGACCACACCAAAACCCAAAAGAGCAATCCCTGTCCGCATCCAAGCCAGGTATGTACGCTCATTTGCCAAGTGGTCTCGTATGCGAGATGGATTTAGTCTTCCTGGTTTCTTTTGCTCTTTAACTTCTTCTGTGGGTTTCGATTTTAGCTGCATCAATAATACCTTTATTCCGAAAGAAGTACCTCTCCAAAAAACGCGAAAGTAATAGCAAATTTCCTTCCAGATTGTTTGCATCCAACGCGCTAATTGGGCTAGTGAAATATATTTATTGTGATTGTACATTTTTTTGCTAAGTTTATTTTAACTGAAATTTGGTATTCTTCTCAAGTAGCGTGCAGTCAAGAGCGATGTTTCGCCCACGTAATACTAAAATCAGGATTTTCGTTAACGCTAAGCAGTAATTACCTAAATAAAACAGCCAACACCAGAGAGATTTTTTACCAGTCCTTGTCCTGTTTTGTCTCTGATTTTGGCTGTGAACCTGTTAAATTTCAAAACATTTCGTTGAGAAACAGATTCCAGTAACTAGCGTTCACTAGTAACTGTCTACTATTCGCTAATTTAAGACTTCTCAATAGGCGCATTGGGAACTCGTGTATCTATTAAAGCTTGTGATACATTGGGAATAAACCAATTGACTTCATTAGCTTTAACAATTTCAGCATTAGGAATGTTGATTTCAATTGCAGCATTCTCTGGATTGGTTTTAATCGTTAACTTGCTGCCATCAGGTATTTTGATAGCTACTGGTTCTGTAAATTCTTGAATTTCTCCGTTTGGAGTTAAGGCTGCAAGTTGAGCATCATTTGGCAAATAAAATCCATCACAATCCCAATTATTTTCAGTTGACTGGCCATTAGCTAGAAAATACAGGCCATTCTCGTATGCAGCATCATCATCTTCTTCCTCATTTGCTGCTTTGCCGTAGACTGCAATAGTATTACCTGTTTGGTTCTCGCATTGACCCCAGTTAATTCCCGTCTCTAAAGCATATTTTTGGAATTCTAACTCATCGATTTTCTTTTGAATTTCTTCTGGTGTCACACCTGCGATTTGAGTTTTGGCTTTTTTTGCCTGAGTGAGTTGCTTAATTGCTTTGGTAACCTCGACATAATCAGGGTTTTTGCTAAATTTTGGTCGATCGGCAAAAGAAGGTTGAGCAAAGGCGAGATTAACAAAAATCATCAAGACGATTAGTAGAGACTTCCAGATTTTCATGATTCAATTCCCGTTGATTTTTTAATACATTTTGAGGAAAATTCAACTATTCTGACTCCTGAATTCTGATTCCTGAATTCTGAGTTCTGTTTAAAATGAAGGAAAATAAATAACTAGAAACTACAGATAACAAAGTCCAAGTAACATTTTCTGAGACGATAAACACACCCAATCCAACCAAGATACAAGGGACAAAAGTATTGCCATTATCAGTTAAAAATTGAGCGATCGCAGGTAAATAAGTGAACTTATAAGCTGCATAACACCAGACACCCACTAGAGAAAAGAATACGCTTACAATCACCAGTAGACTTTCTATTTCAGAATTGGCAAACAGAGGTACGTAAACACTAATATTGTCACTACCGTTAGCAAAAGCGATCGCAGCTACATTGCATGTTTGTGGAGACAGAAAACTGGCAATTACGGAGGGATAAGAATGCTCAGTTTCTTCTGACGCTTCCTGTGGTGAATCTTCTTCGCGTTTTAGTAAACTACTCATACCAATAATAATTGGCATGAAACCAAGTAGTTTAATCCATGACTGCGGTATAATTAGCCCACCGAAAAAACCTGGAAGACTAGCAGCGACCAGTGCCGCAAAGCCGAGATATTGACCAGCAATAATGTGACGACTGCGGAAACTTTTATTTATTTGTGAAAAAAGCAACGTCAAAATCACAATATCGTCAATATTCGTGGCACTGAAGGCTGTAATTCCTGTGGTAATTGCAGTGACTAAACCGCTCATTTGTTGAAGTCCTTATTTTGATGCTTGCTAATTGGGCATGTGGCATTGGGGAGGCAGTGTGTTAGACGGGTTTCCCGGCTTGTACTCCTTCGGAGAACCCGCAGGGTAGCAACTGCCGTCATGGGGCATTAGCCATAGGCGATTGGGGGAGATGAGGGAGACAAATCAATTCAAAATTCTCTCTTGGAAAGTTCTGATCGGAGGAAACCTCCGCTCAGACTTTCCACAAAATTCAAAATTCAAAAACTTCTGCCTTCTGCCTTCTGCCTCCTGCCTCCAATGACAAATGACTAATTACCAATGACTACGTAGTAAGCTTTGATTTATACTTTAGGCAAACTAAACGATAGAATCAAATGCTTTTTTTTGTCAAAATGATAAACGAAAGTGATGAAAACTTGGGCACCAACTTTTAGGACGTACCATCAATGGCAGGAATGACCCTTGAACAGCTAAAAATATTTCTGGCTGTGGCGCAGCACTTACACTTTACTAGGGCAGCAGAAGAACTTTATATTACACAACCTGCCGTCAGTGCAGCGATCCAGAATTTAGAGCAAGAATACGGAGTCAAGTTATTCCATCGAATTGGTCGTCATATCGAGATTGCCGAGGCTGGTAAGCTACTGCAAGTGGAGGCGCAAAAAATTCTCGATCAAGTCTCCTTAACTGAAAGGGGATTGCGGGAATTGAATAATCTGCAACGGGGTGAATTGAAATTAGGCTCAAGTCTGACAATTGGTAATTATTGGCTACCAAGCAAGATTAGTGAGTTTAAGAGCCGATATCCTGGTATCCAAATTGACTGTACCCTTGCCAACGCTGAAACTATTTGTGTAGGAACAGCAATGGGACAATTTGATTTGGGTTTAGTGGAAGGAGACGTGAAGCCAGCACTTCAAAACACTCTAGAGTACGAAATTGTGGGAAGCGATCGCTTGCAAATTGTTGTAGGTGAAAAACATCCTTGGTTTGAGCAGGGAGAAATTGAGTTAAGCCAGCTGACTCAAACTCCTTGGGTGATGCGAGTACCGGAATCTGGAACCCAGCAAAGATTTGAGGAAGCGTTGCTCAATTGGGGAATCAATCTCAATGAACTGAATGTAATTTTAGTCTTTACTAGTGGTGAAATGGCAAAAGCAGCCATTGAAAACGGCGTAGGTGCGACTGGAATTTCTGAGTTGATGGTAAAAAAAGAAATTCAGCTTGGAACTCTACGACCAATTAAAGTTCTTGATAACAGAGAACAAGAGAGTGGGATGCCTGGGTTGGGCTACGCCTACGTCGAAATAGTTCGACCTTTTTTCAAACTCAAACACCGTCAGCGTTTCCAAACTGCTCTTTCCAAAGCCTTTGAACAAATGTTGTTATCTTCTATGTTAAATAATTCACATCAACAACCAACAAAAAAGGAAAAAGGAAAAATTAAAAGTTAATAGTCATTAGGAGTGTTAACTGTTGACTGTTGAGTAAGGAATTATTATTCGCCCTTCTGCTCCCCAGTCCCCATTCCCCTTTTCATAAATGATTTCCAACAAGATATCATTCACCTTTAGATAGATTTAGATGCAATTATCAAAACAGTATATTTTAAATGGGTAAATATATAATTTGCTCCAATAGCTCATGCCAAATCAGGAATTTCAATAGATAAAATCTTGATTGAGTTCTAATTCATCGCGTTCATTAAATTCCTTATCAGCTATGACATCCCCAGAGCCTCAAACTGATTTTGGAGAAAATTCTTCGCAAACCTCATTTAAGCCACCTCCACAAAAACGGCGGTGGCTTTGGTTATTTTTACCTGCACTACTATTGGTAGGAGGCGGAGTAACTCTCGTTTGGCGTTTGCTGACTCCACAAAATTCAGCACCTTCAACTGCTAATGTTCAACCTCAAGGGGTAAGAGTCAGAATATCTACAGTACAAAGCGGCATCATTGAGGAAAGTTCAGATTTTATTGCTAGCCTGGAGTCCCAGCGCTCGATTAACCTCAGACCAGCGATTCAGGGTCAAGTTACCCAAATATTGGTCAAACCTGGAGATTCTGTGGCACAAGGGGCGGCGATCGTCCAAGTAGACTCTAGACGGCAACAACTAAGAGCCAATGGAATTAATGCTCCGTCTGAAGCATTTTTAGGGCAACTACAAAACGCCCGCGCTACACTCAAATCTTTGGAAGCGGAACGTGCGTCTTACGTTGCTAATGTGCAACTCAGCCAGCAGGAATACGAGAAATATTTCAACTTAGCTCAGCAAGGAGCAGTATCTCGACAGGCTAGCAATCTGTACGCTAATAGGCTTGCTGCCGCCAAGACTAGTCTAAATGCAATCGATTCTAGGATTGAAGTCCAACGAGCCAATATCTCACAAGCGGAAAAATCTTTACAACAAACCAATGTAAATATAAAACAGCAACCCCAGTATCAGAAAATTACTGCTCCCTTTGCTGGTACAGTTGGCGACATTTCGGTGAAACCAGGTGATTTAGTTAATACTTCTACACCGTTAGTTACTGTAATGCAAAATCAACCTTTAGAAGTTAAAGTCTCTGTGCCTCCACAGCGAAAAGCTCTATTGCGTGAGGGAATGCCGCTAGAGATTATGAATACACAGGGTCAGAAGTTAGGTAGAACGAGAGTATTTTTCATTGCACCGAATGGCAGCGATGAAACACAAGGGATACTAATTAAAGCACTCTTTAATAATCCTAAAGGTCAGGTACGTGCAAATCAATTGGTTAGGGCCAGAGTCATTTGGAACGAGCGCCCTGGAATTTTAATTCCAACAACAGCAGTGACTCGTGTAGGTGGAGAAACTTTTGTTTATGTAGTTGAAACGCAAAAATCTCCCCAAGGCGCGTCTGTGCAAGTAGCTCGGCAAAAGCGAGTGAAACTAGGTCAAATTAAGGGTAATAATTATCAAGTGATTGAAGGATTACAGCCAGAAGATAAAATTATTATCTCAGGACTGCTTAATCTTACCGATGGTGTGGCGATCGCTCCAGAATTTTAGCATCAGAGAATGGGAAAACAAGGGTTTTCTGTTTCTTTGCAATTACCCTTGTCTCCTAGTTCTCTTCGCTGACGCCATAGGGTACGCTGATTAGCGATTTTTAGAACTTTAAACAACTTAAATTCAGGAGCCAGAATTCTAAATTCAGCACTTACAGCGCTTTTCATTTGGATGGAATACATGCTTGAATACTAAATTATCGTAAGGGCACAACAATGCTAAAGCCCCTACTGTGGTCTATTCAACTGCAAATTGCTGTAAGAGCATGTTTGAAAAGTCGTCTTGTCGGTAGCAAAACGTTCTAGTCCCTAAATCCACGCCACTTGCTCAAGTAGCGTGGCGTGGATTAGGAGGATCGATAAAGTGCCTAAAATCATAACCAACCACTTTTCAAACAATCTCTAAGAGCCAGAAGTCGAATGGAATTTCTTACTTGCTTAATAGATCTAGCGATCGATTTTGGGCAACCACTCCACTGTTGAGTAATTCGATTGATTGGCCGTAGTTTATGTAATCGTACCTAATCGACTCACAAATCATAAGCTTAAGGAGAAATTTTGGTCACAAAGGCATCCAAATCGCCTCCCAAAGTGCTATCAAAGGCATTTTTGGTTGGAAAATCGTTTGAGGAAGTTTGACCTGTTACATAGACATCACCAAACCCATTTACTGCAATTCCATAGCCTTCATCACTGTTGTTACCCCCCAGATAGGAAGAGTAGATTAGACTTTGACCTGTGGCATTAACCTTGGTCACAAAGGCATCCAAATCGCCTCCTAAAGTGCTATCAAAAGCATTCTTAGTTGGGAAGTCTTGCGAACCAGTAGACCCAATTACATAAGCATTGCCATACTTATCCACTACAAGCGAGTAGCCAAGCTCATAATCGTTGCCCCCCAAGTAAGTAGAGTAAACGAGCGAGCTTTTACCAGATACATGTGGATTAAACTTTGTTACAAAAGCATCAGCAAAGCCACCGAAAGTGTTATCGAAGGCCTTTTTGGTTGGAAAATCGCTGGAGTAGGTTTGACCTGTCACATAGACATTACCAAAATAATCTACTGCAATCCCGCTACCCAAATCGTTGCCACTACCCCCCAAGTATGTAGAGTAAAGGATAGAATTTCCTTTGGCATTTACCTTAGTTAAAAAAGCTTCTTGATTGCCATTAAAGGTCACATCAAAAGCATTTTTAATTGGGAAGTCAGTCGAATCGGTATATCCCGTAATATAAGCATTACCGTTCCAGTCAACTGCAATCCCAAAGCCGACATCACTGCTGTTGCCTCCAAGGAAGGAAGAGTAGACGAGTGACGCATTGCCAAATGCATCTGGGTTTAACTTTGTTACAAAAGCTTCTTGACCGCCATCTAAGGTAATATCAAAGGCATTTTTGATTGGGAATTCAGTCGAACCGGTAAATCCTGTAACATAAGCATTGCCAACCTTATCTACCGCCAGCGCACGAATGTCATTAGCAGACCCCAGGTAAGTAGAATAAAGCAGTCGATCTCCTTTGGCGTTCAACTTCGTCACAAAACCATCACTACTGCCACTAAAAGTGCTATCAAAGGCGTTTTTGGTTGGAAAATCGCTTGATGCGGTAACACCTGCAACATAAGCATTACCGTCCAAGTCAACTGCAATTTCAAGAAAGCTATCCTCAAAATTGCTACCTCCCAGGTAGGTAGAGTAGACGAGTGAAGCGATGCCAGACTTAGCTGGATTTAACTTCGTGACAAAAATATCACTATTGCCACTCAAAGTGTTATCAAAAGCCTTGTTAGTTGGAAAATCGGTGGAGTAAGTTCGTCCTGCCACATAGACATTACCAGCCCTATCTAACCCCACTGCATAACCACCGAAATCAATGCCGCTACCACCCAGGTAAGTGGAATAAGTTACTACAGGATCGATAGTCAAAGGCTGCTTGCGATCGTAAGCCGCTATTTTAAACCCTACTTCTTGCTTTCCTAGTAGGACATAGCCCCCAGCTATGGGTTGTTTGTTTCCATTTATTTGCTGATAAATTATTGGTCGATGCTGGCGAATCACACCCTTTGGCGTATGCAATAGCAAGTTGCCTTGTCGGTCAATTTCTAACTTAGAAGCACCTGCTACTCGTAAGCGGATGTTTTCTGAATTTCCGCCAGGGGCAACTATAAAGTCATATTCCAACTGGCTTTGATTACCGTAATACAATAAGTCAATTCCAGGATAGACTGCTTGGTATTGCACTTTGGCATAGTTAGCAATATCTCTATGCCATTTCTGAGATTCTTTACCAAGAAAATAGTTGCTATTGCTTGGCAACTGCTCTATCCCTTTGACTTTTGCAGTGGAATTAGAATTGACTAGCTGTAAGCGCACAAAACTGGTTTGATTTGTTGGAGTCTGTTGCGATCGCATCGCTGGCTGACGTTTTTGTGTTGATGTTGTCTGAGTTTGATGCAGACTTAACACTGCTTCGGCAGGAGTCAAAAACACACTGTAGCCATTACCACGCGCCAAAAAGTTAACTTGCTTGTCTACCTGTCCCTGATTCGCTTCAAAACGCAGAGGGAGACTGGTATAAGTTGAGAGTATTCTAGCTTGCTCAGCAGCATTTAATTGATTTTGAGTCGGTACTTTTAGCGTTGAAGCATTGGAATTTAAAGAGACAGTAGAAACTGGAGCTACCAAGCCAAAAACTAAAGCTACAGAGCCTAAGATACTTGTTTTGAGTAATGCCCTTAGCTGTTTTGAACGAACAAATGCGCCTCGATCGAGTCTGGTATGTTGCTGAGCAAGTCGCGTCAATCGCTGCTTAACTGGTATCATCAGATTTAATAGAAATCGCTGTCATTCTTTATACGATAAAACGTGTATAAGCAATGAGATTTGCACAGTATTAATACTAAAAACTTAATACTTGGAAAAGTGCAATTACTTAAATTCATTTGCTACGAGCATTAAAGAGAATATTCTTTTGGGATATAAAATATTTGCAAGTCAAAACAGCTTATCAAACCTCAGTTCGGGTTAAGGATTAAAGTTCGATCGCTTGAACGACAAAATAACGCTTACAGGCTTTCAAAACCAATGACAGAATTAGCGTTAACCTATGTGACTGCGGCTATAAAAACGCAAATGGCATAGAAATTGGTATAAATCCCAAGTTCATGCAATTAAATTGCAGGGCGATGTTAAGAAGTTAGAGTTTTTTCAATGCGGCGGTCGGGGATAAGCCACATAACTGCAACCAGAATATATAATGCACAAGCAAGCCACGAATTTAGAAACGCAAGTGCAATTGCCACAGCATAAATAACCACGGATACTTTTCCTTTAAAATCTTTACCAACTGCGATCGCCAGAGTGGAATCATTGCCATGATGAGAAATTAAAGTACGCGTGAGGATAAAGTAAGCGATCGCATTTAACATCAAAACCGTACCATAAAGGGCAGCTGGTATACTGGCAAATTGATTCTCGCCCATCCAGCCAGTGACGAAGGGGATTAGCGACAACCAAAACAGCAAATGCAAATTTGCCCAAAGGATACGTCCATTAACATGACGAATTGACTGTAGCAAGTGATGATGGTTGTTCCAATAGATGCCAATATAAACAAAACTCAGCACATAGCTAAGAAATATTGGTATCAGCGGACGCAGCGCGGCTAAATCAGTTCCATGAGGCACTTTGATTTCCAGTACCATAATGGTAATAATGATGGCAATCACCCCATCACTGAATGCTTCTAGCCTCCCCTTTCCCATTTACGCATCCCTTTTCTATTTATTTGAGAGTGACCAATGATTCCTTGATGATACAGAGCAAGCGGATTTATCTGTGCAGTCAATCCAAAATCCCAATTTCTCTAACTCTGTAGTTTACCTTATCAAGTACTCGCCATTAATGAAGATTAGACCTCTTGCAATCAATTGCTTTTTGCACTCTTGTGGGAAAAGGTTAAAGGGGAAAGGGGAAAGGGAAAATACCAAACAAATACCAAACATGCACCCCCTTTCCCGACTTCTGCAAGAAGTCTAATGTTTCTCACCCCATACAGTCCTTAATTTCTCCGTAAGTAAACACACAAACAGAGAGTGACAGATGGGGTGAAACGCGTCGGTTGGTCAAATTGATTAACTCGATTTGGGATTCATCAAGAATTTAGTCAATTGCAATCCGCTGAGGGCCAGTAGCTTTGCCATTATTTGCCTCAGTTGTATTAAATGTGGAACTATTTGAGTGCTTCTGTTGATCTAGCCAGCTTTTAACGGGATCGTCTGCAAGATTTAGTCGAAGCACACCAGAGAATAATCCACCGAGAAACGAGACTGGGTGCTGGGTAAGTTCTCTGAATATAGGTGACAATTCATCAATGAACATAAAAAGTCTCCTGGCTGTGCGGTAAAAAATTGTTACTTTTTAATTAATCGTAACGTGTTAGGGGATTGGGCATTGGCCAAACAGGGCATTGATTGGGAAAGGGGTAAGGGGAAAAGGGGAAAGATTAAATTTATTCCTTTTCCCTTTAACCTTTAACCTTTTCCCCTGCTCCCCCTGCCTCCCCTGCCTCCCCTGCTCCCCCTGCTCCCCTATGAACTTGGTTCCTGTTCGGGAAACATACACTTATCAGAGTCACAACCACTAGGGCCAGCTTCTGACATTTCGCCTAAATCGTAGCGGCTTAGGGCTGCACAAAAATCATCTGTTTTGCGCCGTGCTTTGACTTCTTGGGTTAAGCGAGAGCAAGTTGCTTTATCTATTGGTTCAAACGGCAAACGTGGGAAGGATTGCAAATCGTCAAACCGAGCTAAAAGAGCTGCGGAAATATATCCTTCATCATTTTGGATGCTTTCGTAAATCCGCTGTCCCAAGCTTTCAACCTCATCAGAGCGAAGTTCTAAAGTTGCTGATGTGTTGTGACTTACATAGTGGCGCTGAACCTGGAGGACAAAATCAAATTGCGCTAACACTGAAAACTTAGAAACATCAATTTCATCAGCCCCAGGTAAATCAGCCCAAGAGACAGAAACAGGGATTTCTACTAACCATTCGCTCACGCGTGGATCGAAAGGATCGTTGAGTAAATTACCGTGTTCGTCTTTGTCTGATTGTGAAGGAATGACATTGTAACCATAGTCAATACAAGCTAAAGCTACAGGGTCATTTTTACCAAAGGTGATGCGGCGGATAAATCTTTGGGCTTTGGGGGGATGCCATCCGGAACTAGCATTAGTTAATAAAGCTTTGGTTCCACTGGGTTGGACTGTAGTGCAGCGATTTGGGCGTTTGAGATTGTGGCGATCGCAATAATCCCAAACAACTCGATGCACGGTATCTTTCCAAAAACTTAAATATTTCTCCTCCTCCCGCTTAAAAGCTAATCCTTGGAGAGTTGCAGGTCTTCCTGCTTCCCACCAACGCAGCCAATCAACACCAAAAGCATGGACAAAGAAATCAAATAAACCCGTAAAAGAAACTCCCACAATTGGATCTAATTCACGGCTGTATTGATAGCGTGGTTCTTGGAATTTGTGATTTAAAAGTGCTGCTACAGATAACGCCCCAGCGGTGAAAGCCTCCTCTTGTTCTTTATAGTTAAATGGGTCAATTTGATTGAGATGAACCTCAGATAAATTACAGTGGAAATTAGAGCCGATGATTTCCTTTCTTTGTTATCCTAAAGGCTTTTTATCCTCTAGTTCTACTGCTTGATAATTTGCAGTAGCTCCGCGTACATTTTACAGATGTGGCTTTAATCAGAAAAGTACTTTTTACATCTGTCCCCGCACTCTTGGAGAGATTATATTCTAGACGCCTATTTTCGGTGTAATCTAGTTTCACTCTCTACGCTGTACGGTGTCAAAGGCTTTTTATTTCCTTTGATTACCACGGGATTAGCATCTCAGCTTTCCCCGTTTTTGCGAGGTTTTTAACGTGAGGCAAAATCAATTACCACACGGATTTAGCCCATAGCGAGCCAAACGATGTTCTAGCTCATTAGCATCAAGTTGAGGGTAGCGTTCTTGGAACCATTGTTTTGCTGTTCCTTGGTTGTAAGCATTTAAAAAATCAACTTTTAATGCTTGTGTTGGCAACAAATCTATATTTGCTCTGGCTACAGCTTCACCCGCCCATTGAATCGCACCTTCGCCACTATAATATTGCTTTTGAACAGCACCAATACATTCTTCTAATGTCGGCTTGCGGTGAAAAACTCTGGTATGATTTGCCATTCTCAAAGCATCGCGCTCTGGATCGATTCTCCAGTTGCCATCTTTATCCTGTTGCCATAAATTATCTTTGGCTATTGCTCCCAGGCTGTCGTCAGCACTAAATTGACGCATCCCCGCACTGTTATGTGTGAGATAGCCGTCGCAGTAGAAACAATGAGCTTCATCGACTTCTATATCATAAGTCTGAACGCAATCGTAACTGCCCAATCCTTTAACAGTGACGGGAATATCTAAGGAAATATCCGCCTCGGCAACGTAGCGTTCGTAATTAGCATCTACAGTGCGGGAACCTTGGAATCCCATATCGCGCATTTCGCTGTAGGTGTAAGCTTCCCGCATAATTGCACCAGGAACGGTAAAACCATACATCTTTAGGCCTTGACGTAGTTCACCTTTAGCTGAGTGAGGCGCAATCAGGGCATTGTAACGCTCCTTGAGTGCTGGAATTGTCAAGTTGTACTTGATTTGCCAACTTGAATTTTGCGGATAAGTTGTAGTAAGCCTCCCAGCAATACCCAAGCTCGATAAAATTACACTAACTTGTCTGACAAATGACCGATAAACTGAGGTAATTAGGTGAGGAGGGCGGTTATTAACAGCGCCATCACTATCCATTAAGCCTGCTAGATATGCAGCCCGGATATCTATTGAACCCTGCAAAATAAAATTAGGAACTGCTAGGGCAACATTCGGCTGCTTGATGTAACGATAAAAATACTCAGCTAGGCGAATTGATGAACAGATGGACTTGGCGGTGTTTTCACCTTTGGTAATGCAATGAACAGCACTTAAGCCAAATAAAGCTAAGGCAGCGTCTATTTTAGCCTGGATTCTACTTGTAACTTCAGCATCGAGACTATTCATTGACCACTCAACACGACCGTAGGGTTTATCGTGTTTATTGCGACCAAGAGCTACATAACCATTACCGTGGGTAAACCCAATGAGCCAAGCTATTTCCGCACTTAGTTCTGGAACAACAAAAGATTTGGCTGTGCGACTTTGGCAAGGACGAAAGTCCGTAAAATCAGCGGGTAGATGGGTAACCGTACCAGGTAGAACTTGCTTGTTGTGCAGTAAGCGATCGCCTGCCTCTAAACTAGCAATATGTTTCCAGACAATGCTGCCTTTAGCATCTGCCAACACTGCTTGTCTATGGTTTAGAGTTGCTCTAGGGTAAGTAGCATTAGTTTCAATTTCATAGACATCTTGAAATCCTTGGTCGAATTTATCAACAACTCGCCGGAATCCCAAAGGAGTCTGTACCAAATCACCTACTTGTACATCACGGATAGGAACTAGACCTTTAGCAGTATGTACTAAAGCATCTTCAGGCAGACAACGCCGGATGTTGCCTGCAACAATTGTGACAGCAGCTTGATCGATTAACAGACAACATTCAACTGAATTTAATTGTCGCCCTTTGGCTTTATTCAGGATAGATGCACAACTCTGATAAAGTCCTGGCAATTTCACAGGATTAGCAACTCCTCCAAAGCCGTTAAGAGTTTCTCCTGCTTTGCGGACATCGCTGATATCAACTAATACTTCGACATCTCCCGAAAAACGTTCATCTGTGGAGAGTTCTAACAGCGTTTGATATGATTCAACCCAGCCTTCACGGCTATCTCCAACGTAGATAGTAACCTTGTTGCCTTCTATATGTGTTTGTGTATATTCACGACGCCCAATTTTAACAGTACTACCAATTTCACCTTGTACACTGACGTTCAAGTGATTACGGATAGGGGGCAATTGCTTAATATATTGTGGTTCTAGGATGGCTCCAGTACCACAGCCCATCATTGCCAAATCCATCATTAATCCGAAAGCACTCCAGTCTTGTAGATTAGTGGAAGTGCAATTATAAGCCCCGGAAAAATTCTTTGGCTTCCTAATCCAGTCTGTACCGCCAACCCATAACCAGCGTCCACTGGGCATGGCTTTCAGATTGCGCTGCATCCGATCTAATATGGCAACTTCTTCTCTTGCGAGTTTTCCTAACTCGATTAAGCCTTGTAAAGTACGATCGCATACCTCATCCCATGTTTCCCTTAACCCTGCCTTTGTACGGCGGCTATAGGTTCTAAAAAATACAGGATTAGCTGCGGGGGCAGTCTCTGGAAACCCTCCGCTCTGGCGTTTTGTTTCGAGCTTCTGAACCATAAATCAAGTCTTGTTGCGTGCGAACAGATTATGACTATACGCCAAGTAGATTCAGGATTAAAGATTGTCAAATTGTCCACTTTACGCTAGCGCTACGCCGTACTCATTGCAACAGAACTTTATGATATATAATATTCACCACTCCTACGTAAACTATTGGCACTAGGTTTTAATTAGCACAAATAAATTATCTCTTTTTATGGGTAGTATATTCTGAATTATGATTCCTTGTTTACGATTGAATTATTCAGAGAAACGGGAAATCTATCATGCTAGAGTACAATCCATTAGCTTGTTTGCCCTCATCTGAGGAGCTGCCAGACTCTGACGATACCCCTGTGGATAATGAATTACAAGATTTAATTCCAGGTTTACTCAAAGCCATTTTAGCGATCGCTTGGGCAGAACGCATGGATTGGTTTTTTGGTGTAGATATGGGTATTTATTATGACCCAGATTTGCCAGCAATAGTCCCAGATGGGTTTTTGAGTTTGGGCGTAGAGCGATTTTATGATGAAAACCTCCGCCCTAGTTATGTGCTTTGGGAAGAAAAGAAATTACCTTTATTAGTGTTGGAAGTGGTATCTCAAACATACCGTGGTGAGTACTCGACCAAAAAAGCAGAGTACGCAAAATTGGGAATTTTGTATTATGTAGTTTACAACCCATTTCGTCGCCGCAAGCCGCGTTTAGAAGTTTATAAATTAGTGAATAATACTTATGAATTACATGATGGTAATCCAGTTTGGTTGCCAGAAATAGGTTTAGGAATTGGCATCGAACGAGGAACTTATCTAGGCATACCACGAGAGTGGATGTATTGGTATAACCAACAAGGACAACGGTTTTTAACACCAGAAGAAGACAAAAAACTTGCTCAACAAAAAGCCCAGCAAGCAGAACAAAAAGCTCAACAAGCAGAACAAAAAGCTCAATTATTCGCAGAACGGTTGCGATCGCTTGGCGTAGATCCTGATTCTCTGATTTAAATTGCTATCAAAATTCATTTATAAAATAAAGATGTACTAATAACTGAGGAACGGTAAATCAATCATGGTAAATTACGATCCATCAGCTTGTTTGCCCTCTTCAAAAGAGCTACCTGACTCTGACGATACTCCAGTAGATAATCAATTACAAAAATCAATTCACGATTTACTCAGAAGCGTATTAGCAATAACTTGGGCAGATAGCATGGATTGGTTTTTTGGTATTCGCATGGGTATTTATTATGACCCAAATTTACCAGCGATAGTCCCAGATGCGTTTTTGAGTTTGGGTGTAAAACGATTTTATGATGAAAATCTCCGTCCCAGTTATGTGCTTTGGGAAGAAAAGAAATTACCGATATTAGTACTTGAAGTGGTATCTCAGATAGATCGCGGTGAGTACTCAACCAAGAAAGTAGAGTATGCAAAATTGGGGTTTTTGTATTATGTAATTTACAACCCATTTCGTTGCGATCAGCCACGTTTAGAAGTTTACAAATTAGTTAATAATGTTTATGAATTACTTAATGGCGATCGCGTTTGGTTGCCAGAGATAGGTTTAGCAATAGGTACAGAATGGGGAACTTATCTAGGCATTCCGCGTGAGTGGTTGTATTGGTATAAACAACAAGGGAAAAGGTTGTTAACACCAGAAGAAGACAAAAAGCTTGCTCAACAAGAAGCCCAGCAAGCAAAGCAAGAAGCCCAATTATTACGAGAAAAGTTGCGTAGACGCAAAGCGGCTTGTCGTTAGACATCGCTCGGCATAGATCCTGATTCTCTCACCTGAATTGCTGTCAACACTCATTCACGAATATCAAAGACTCTAGCGCGAATATCAAAGACTCTCGCGTGAATATTAAAGACTCTAGCGCGAATATCAAAGACTCTCGCGTGAATATCAAAGACTCTCGCGTGAATATCAAAGACTCTCGCGCGAATATCAAAGACTCTCACGTGAATATCAAAGACTCTCACGCGAATATCAAAGACTCATTCATGAGTATCCAAGACTCATTACAGCAGTTTTCATTTACCTAAATCACACTCATGCCTTCTTCTTTGCGCCTCTGCGTGAGACAAAAATCTTTCAGTAATTACGAATTACGAATTACGAATTACGAATTACCCATTACTCTATCAAGACTTGCACGCACACCTTCAGCATCCGGTGACTTCAATCGCTGCAAAATCTCTAAAGCTGGTTGCAAATAGGATATCGCTTTAGTGTATTCACCCTGCTGTTCTGCTAAATGTCCTAACCAACACAGAGTTATTGCTTTGCCTTGGACATTACCAATGCGTTCAAATATTTCCAAAGACTGATTGAAAAGTGCGATCGCTTCATCTACTTCCCCTTTGTTGGCGTAGATACGTCCCAGTTCGTGCAATGTCGCCGCTTTGCCTTGGGCATGATCAATGCGTTCTTTTATTTCTAAAGACTGATTGTAGAGTGAGATCGCTTGATCCACTTCCCCTTTGTTGGCGTAGAGAATTCCCAGTTTGTGCAACGTCGCCGCTTTAGTTTTGACATCTCCAATGCGTTCACTTATTTCCAAAGACTGATTGTAGAGTGCCATCGCTTGCTCCACTTCCCATTTGTTGGCGTAGATAAGTCCTAATTGGTTCAACGTCGCCGCTTTGCCTTGGACATTTCCAATGCTTTCATCAATTTCAAGGACTTGATTGAAAAGTGCGATCGCTTCATCAACTTCCCCTTTGTTGGCGTAGATATTTCCCAGATTGCTCAACGTCGCTGCTTTGGCTTGGATATTTCCAATGCTTTCTGTTATTTCCAAAGACTGATTGTACAGTGCAATCGCTTGATCAACTTCCCCTTTGTTGGCGTAGATCATTCCCAGACAGTGCAACGTCGCCGCTTTGGTTTGGACATTACCAATGCGTTCGTTTATTTCCAAAGACTGATTGTAAAGTGCCATCGCTTGCTCCACTTCCCCTTTGTTGACGTAGAGATATCCCAGACAGTACAACGTCGCCGCTTGTCCTCGGACATCACCAATGCGTTGAGTTATTTCCAAAGACTGATTGTAGAGTGCGATCGCTTCATCCACTTCCCCTTTGTTCGCGTAGACCACTCCCAGACACTGCAACGTCGCCGCTTTGTTTTGGACATCACCAATACGTTCTTTTATTTCCAAAGACTGATTGTAGAGTGCGATCGCTTCATCCATTTCCCCTTTGTCATCTTTCAGCATCCCAAAATGATGATAAATTGATGCTAATTGTGCTTCGTCTTCTACAGGACAAAGATTTAAAGCTTGTTGGTAATAGTTTAATGCTCGATCAACCTCACCCATTTGGTGTTCACAATAAGCAATTTGGTTGAGAACACTGTAGTTTGTAGTAATTTCTAAGGTTGATTTGCACAGATGTATTGCTTCCCGAAATCGACTTTGATGTAACAAGCGATTCGCCAATGAACTAGCTATTTTCGCTGCAATGTCTCCATGCTTCCCCAGCAACGCCAACCGATGAATTTCTAACTTTTGTGCTTCCGTTACAGTTTTCACCTCCTCCCACCACAGGCGAAACAAAATTTGTGCAGCTTGTTTATACAACTCTTCACCGTTGGGGTTTTCTGGAAACTCTAACAACGGTGACAAAATCCGGGGAACACGATACAACCTCTCTTTGTTGTTGGTAAGCGTAACTTCCAACAAACCCAAAATTTCAGCGCGTTGAATATGACTTTCCCAACTTGAGATATCCTCACAAATCGGCGAAATAGCAGCTAGAGGAACAGGTAACTCATACACCAACAACTTCCCCAGCATTTTCCTTAAACCTGGAGTTTGCTGCTTGAGCAATTCCTCAGCCAAAATATCCTCACGAAATTCCTTTTCCTTATCTGCCATCTTTTGCAGAATCATCTCAACTCCCCTCTCAACTTCCGGCAACTGCGGGGAATTTTGCAAAATCTTATCTAACCATTCCAACAGCCGAGGATTTCCATCAGCTGCTTTTTTGGCACGTTCGGGCAAATCTAGCTGAAATTGCCAACTGCCATTAAACGAATCCAGACGATTATACTTTTTAATTAAATCTGCCCCACCCAAAGCACCCAGAGGTTCGCGGTACAGACGATGATTCAGTTCCGACAATGTGAAATCGTAGCGACAGGTAATAATTACCTTGTGGGGAAGTTGGGAATTTTGAATCGCCTTCAGCAACGCCAGCAGTACATCCACAACTTGTGGTTGCAAGACATAAACCCCATTTCGTAATTCCAAATTTGCCTCAAAGTCATCCAGCACAAAGGCAAAGCGCTGTTCTTTGGTATTCAGTCCTTCAGTGAAAAACTTGGTGAGGCGCTGCATCAAGGGTAACTTGCCATTGAGAATTTCATGCCCCCGTTCCGAGGTACATTGTTCAGCTAGGATTTTGAGCAGTTTGTCCTCATCCAGTTGCCGAAAGTTCACCAGCCTGTGATAGCCAACCATCCTTTCCAGAAGTCGCGCCGTCACAGTACTCTTACCCACACCCCCCAGTCCGTGAATTAGTACCCCTAATGAAGTGCGAATTGCTTTGAGACAACGTTGCAAAGTCCGCCGTCTGCCAACAAACTCAGAGGGTTTCGCCACCCGCACCTGTTGGGTATCGGGATCTAAAAACTGTTCATAAGCAGGTTCCGGCGCAGAGGGTGGCACATCTCCCAACACATCCACCAACGCACCGGGACATTCGCCCTGGATATATAACCGTAACAAATGCCAGTCACGCACTTTCTGTTTAAACAACTGCTGGTAAGTGCTGGTGAGTGCTTGGGCTAATTGATACCCAGCTGCCAATTTCCCGTAGAGGTGCGCGGCTGTGGCTGTGGCTGTCCGATCTTCCACAGGCCGCCCCCAACTTAAAACCGCCCTCGCCCCTTGGGCAATTAGCGCCTCAGCCATTGAAGGGACAGCCCCTTTATCTGGTGCTTGTCCAGTCCGACACCCAGATAAAAACACCAACTTGGGAAAGCGAAACCGAAAGACTTCCGCTAGTTCTGCGGCTGTGGTTTCGTGGCGTTCCCCGATTTCTGTCTCAGTAATAAAGTAAGGCGTATTCGGCTCTAATTCTTCTCCCCTCCCCGCAAGCGAGGAGGGGTTGGGGGTGGGGTTATTTTCCGCTTCAGGAGGAGTAATTGAGGCGTGTCCTGTGAGGTGAAATACATCAAAGTCATCAAGATAGTGACTCCATACCTTACCTAACTCGCTAACGCAACCGCTTTCTTCCACCCGCAAATCTAAAGCAAAATCTCGCGTATCAGCCAGAATTCTCGCTTCTTCTTGTTCAAACTCTAACTTTGGTTCCACATCTTCCGGGTCGGTTGCCATAAACAATACTCGCAATTGTCGTGGTTTCACAGAAAACCCTACCGTTTCTTTTTCAATCCAGCGCAGAGGCAAAACCACCGGATTAACGCGCTTAACCAAAAAATCCTCACCATCATGCAGCACTTCCCAAGGTAGATGTGCCAGTTGTTTCCCAGTATCAATGGCAATTACCAACCCTTCACCGCGACAGTTAGCAATTCCCCGACTCAACCACCGTCCATCACCATCCAACCAAAAAAATAATTGCTGCCCGATTCCTGGTAAATTGGGCAGTAGTTTATAGTAATCTCGTTCTCCTTGTTTGAGCAAATTAGCGATTTCTGCTAATTTCAGGCGACGTGATTCATAATGATTTTTTTGAGGTAGCCAATACCTGAGTTCAACTGTTTCCTGCGTACTTTCCCGAAGTTGAATGCGGATAGTTTCCACTTTATTTGCTGAGAGATTTGAGGATTTCCGTGATTTCCTCTAGAGTAGCATCTTCGAGTAAAATCCTGTTTCCAGTATCAGGGTCAAGAATTACCACATCGAATTGCTTTCCTGGATGGGATTTTTGCCATTCTTGATACCATTTGCGGATTTGTTCGGCTAAAGCAGCAGCACCGCCGACAATGCCGATAATAGTAGCAATGGCGGCGAGAGTTCCCTCTCTTTGCGTTGGTACTTCATAGCTTCCCGATATTCCAGGAATTTTTAGCAAAGCCTCGGCTGCGGCTGGTGCGTTTTCGCCTTCGATTCCAATTTGAATTTCTGCCATAATGTCACCTGCGAATTTATACAAGATACTGTATATTCTGCGTTGAATTGGGGATAAGGTTCACGCAGAGGCGCAGAGACACAGAGAAGGATTGCAAAATTATTTACTTTGTATTGCATCAATTGTCTAAAATAAGACAACATATTTAAACCTGAAAACCCAGACTTCATCTGACTTTACTTAATTTTGAATTTTGAATTAATATGTCTCTTGCTCCTTGGCGAAGTGCGATCGCCCACGCCC
Organism: Nostoc sp. ChiSLP01; assembly: GCA_034531195.2. Lineage (GTDB taxonomy): Bacteria > Cyanobacteriota > Cyanobacteriia > Cyanobacteriales > Nostocaceae > Nostoc. The sequence goes on along the minus strand of JAVRBO020000094.1, from coordinate 129,108 downwards.
TTCATCGCAACCGCAGTCTTGTTTACGCCCGTTACCTGCAACTAGCAACGATACAAGCAAGCGATCGCCCCGCTAATCGGACTGTAGTCTTTCGCGGCTTTCTCGAAGAAACGAACCAGCTAAAGTTTATCACCGACAGCCGTAGCGCCAAAGCCGACCAGATACAGCAACAACCTTGGGCGGAAGCTTGCTGGTACTTTCCCAATACACGAGAACAATTCCGTCTCGCTGGCTGTTTAACTCTGGTAGGTAATGATGATTCTCACGAAGATTTACAGCCAGCCCGCATTTCTATTTGGCAAGAACTGAGTGATGCGGCACGTTTACAATTTGCTTGGCCTCATCCCGGTAAACCCAGAGTACAAGAATTACAAGCCTTTGAGCCACCAGCACCCGACCCCCTACAACCAGTACCTAATTTTTGTTTGCTCCTACTCGATCCAGTGCAGGTAGACCATTTAGAATTGCGGGGCGAACCACAGAATAGAAGACTCTATCATTGCGATGAAAATAAAGAATGGTTTTGTGAAGAAATTAATCCTTAAACAGTTTCAGGTGATAAGTAATCCTTCAACAGGGTGACAACACTATTTATCAGGACTTACGCAAAAATAGCCAAAAAACTTAATTTATCTAACCGCCAAGACGCCAAGGACGCCTTCTCTACGAGAGGCTTCCGCCAACGCGTAGCGTCTCGTAGAGAAGAGTTCGTAGAGTTTGCGTAAGTCCTATTTATTTCAAATAAAAGTTCTGAATCTGACAGTTAAAAAGTCACCACACTCCGAATTGACTCACCTTTGTGCATCAAATCAAAAGCATCATTAATTTGCTCGATCGGCATTACATGGGTAATCAAATCATCAATATTTATCTTACCTTCCATATACCAATCAACAATTTTTGGCACGTCTGTACGCCCTTTTGCACCACCGAATGCCGTACCTTTCCAAACCCTTCCAGTTACTAATTGAAAAGGACGAGTACTAATTTCCTCTCCAGCACCAGCAACACCAATAATTACACTTACACCCCAACCTTTGTGGCAGCATTCTAATGCTTGACGCATTACTTTCACATTACCAATACATTCAAAACTGTAATCAGCACCGCCTTTGGTTAAATCAACCAAGTAGGGAACTAAATCACCCTCTACTTCCTGGGGATTAACAAAGTGCGTCATGCCAAATTTTTCTGCTAAAGCACGTTTGCTGGGATTAATATCCACCCCCACAATCATATTTGCACCTACCATCCGCGCCCCTTGGATGACATTTAAGCCAATACCACCCAAACCAAAAACCACCACATTTGCCCCAGGTTCCACCTTTGCTGTATTAATGACTGCACCAATACCAGTAGTTACGCCACAGCCAATGTAACAAACCTTATCAAACGGGGCATCTTCCCGAATTTTTGCTAAGGCAATTTCCGGCAGCACCGTATAGTTAGCAAAAGTAGATGTACCCATGTAATGATGAATCATCTGCCCATCAATGCTAAACCGACTAGTGCCATCCGGCATGACGCCACGTGCTTGGGTTTGGCGAATAGCTTGACAGAGATTAGTTTTGAAACTCAAACAATATTCGCACTGACGACATTCAGGAGTGTATAAAGGAATCACACGATCGCCTGGTTTGAGACTGGTGACACCAGCGCCTACCTCAACCACCACACCAGCACCTTCATGTCCTAAAATTGCCGGAAACAAACCTTCAGGATCGATACCAGAAAGGGTATAGGCGTCGGTATGACAAACCCCACTGGCTTTAATCTCGACTAATACTTCCCCAGCTTGCGGCCCAGATAATTCAACCATTTCAATAGTCAACGGCTTACCTGCGCTGTAAGCTACTGCTGCTTTAACTTGCAACGTCAGCCCTCCCAGTTTGTCAATCAACTTATTTGAGTTTATATCGAGGATTAGTCATTAGTTATTAGTCATTGGTCATTAGTCATTGGTCATTAGTCATTGGGTATGGGGCATTGGGCAAGCAGGAGGTGTGGGAGGATGGGGAAGAAATCTTTCCCCCCTCTCTCCCCACACTTCCCACACTCCCGCGTCCCCGCGTCCCCGCGTCTCCCCATCTCCCCAATCCCTCGAATATTACTTTGTAAAAATATCATTCTCTAGCTAGATTGGTTAAAGGCGGAAAAAGTTGTTTTGGCAACGATGTAAACTTGATGTCAGCAGCAAACCCCAAGTAATTTGTCCACCCTCAATTAATAAATTTTATCAAAGCGTATGAACCCTGCCCTAACACAAATTGGCGCCCAAATGTCCAACTTGACTGGCGTCCGAGCAATCATGAAGGATATTATCGAAACATTACGAGCCGGTTCAGGGCAGCAGTTTATTAATTTGAGTGCTGGAAACCCGTTGATTTTACCAGAGGTAGAACAGTTGTGGCGGGATTGCACTGCACAGCTTTTAGCTAGTCCAGAATATGGTGAGGTAGTTTGTCGCTACGGTTCAAGCCAAGGCTATGCACCATTAATTGAAGCGATCGCCAACGACTTTAATAAACGCTACGGGTTAAAATTAGGCGATCGCAACATCTTTATCACTCCCGGTAGCCAAACCCTCTATTTCTACGCTGCTAACGTATTTGGCGGCTACACCAGCAGCGGCCAGTTAAAACAAATAGTTTTGCCCCTAAGTCCTGACTACACGGGTTACGGCGGTATTTGCTTGGAACCAAAAGCCTTAGTCGCCTACAAACCAACTCTTGATATTGATGCAGCCGCCCACAGATTTAAATATCGCCCAGACTTCAGCCAAGTTACGATTAACGAAAACACAGGTTGTGTCATCTTCTCTCGCCCCTGTAACCCCACCGGCAATGTTCTCACTGACGATGAAGTGAAAAAGATTGCTGCCCTAGCCTTGCCTTACAATTTACCCGTGCTAATTGACTCGGCTTATGCGCCTCCGTTTCCGTCATTGAACTTTACCGAAATGACTCCGGTTTTTGGCGATAATATTCTCCACTGCATGAGTTTATCTAAAGCAGGATTACCAGGAGAAAGGATTGGTATTGCCATTGGGGATGAAAAGTGGATTGAAGTGCTAGAGTGTTTCCAAGCAAACGCGAGTCTGCATTCTTCACGTTACGGTCAAGCGATCGCAGCCTTAGCAATTAATTCTGGTGCCTTAGTAGAAATTTCTCAAACTGTGATTCGTCCCTTCTACCAAAATAAGTTTGCCGTTTTAGAAACCAGCTTAGAACAAGCAATGCCCAAGAATTTACCTTGGTTCCTCCATCGCGGTGAAGGAGCAATTTTTGCTTGGTTGTGGTTAGAAAATTTACCCATCACTGACTGGGAATTTTACCAAGAACTCAAGCAAGTAGGTGTAATTATTGTCCCTGGCAGTACTTTCTTCCCCGGTTTAAGCGAAGAGTGGGCGCACAAACACCAATGCTTCCGTATCAGCCTCACCGGTAGCGATGAAGAAATTGTCACTGGTATGCAACGTTTAGCTAAAGTAGCAGAAGAAGCTTATCAACGCGCAGCCGTGAGTGTGTGATCGAGAAGTGGGAAGTGGAGAGTTAGGAGTTAGGAGTTAGGAGTTAGGAGTTATTATTCTTTCCCTACTCCTTTGTCCCCATGCCCAATGACCAATGACCAATGACTAATGACTAATGACTAATGACTAATGACTGGCTAGAAATTGGTAAGATTGTTGCAGCCCAAGGATTGTCTGGGGAGTTACGAGTTTATCCTGACTCGGACTTCCCGGAACGATTTGAAGTGCCGGGAAAACGCTGGTTGCTGCGTCCTGGCCAGACGGAACCGCAACCAATAGAATTATTGGCAGGACGTTACATCGAGGGCAAAAATTTATATGTCATCAAGCTAGCTGGCGTGCAAAATCGCAATCAGGCAGAGGAATTGCGCGGTTGTAAGTTAATGGTGCCAGCAAGCGATCGCCCCCAATTAGGCGAAAATGAATATCATGTCCTCGATTTGATTGGTTTGGAAGTCTTCATGCAAGCATCTGGGGAACTCGTCGGTACGGTGGTAGATATCATCCCCGCTGGCAATGATTTGTTAGAAGTGAAATTGCATGAATCATTTGCTAGTGACAAAAAGCAAAAAACTGTTTTGATTCCTTTTGTAGAAGCGATCGCCCCAGTGGTAGACTTACAAACACGCCGCATTGAAATTACACCGCCGGCTGGTTTATTAGAAATTAATAATTAAATCATATAGAAATCCGATTTGATTCGGAGAATCACTCGTAGAGACTCTTAACAGGGAACAGGTAAGAAGGAATAAAAATGTACTGAGTTTTTTCACAAATCAAATATGAATCCTATAGTTACCCAAAGATAAAGGGTTTCCTTAGGATATATAAAACTAAATCGCGGGATTTAGTAGTGATATGCTACCCTAATTAAGCTTTGATTTTCCTCAAAAATAGTATCAAATAAACATCCATCAAAAGAAATATCTTAAAAATTATTAGAATATAATTTTTTAATTCTTTAAAAGAGAAATTTCTCTTTTTACTAAAAATCAAACGAATTTGAAAATTAATATTAAAAAATCAGCAGCTTTCAACTAGTCTTGGTAGCTTACTAGTGTCAATATTCGATAGTTATTTAGACTTATTCTAGATGTGAGTAAAGGTATTATGTGCTTACTAAGGCCACCTTTAGCAGCTCGCTTCTGGAAATACTTGTCATGGGTAAGATGGCCTTCATACCGCAGATAAGTAGAATTGCATACTAATGAACTGGTCAAAATCCTTTTGTAATGGAGTGTCGAAATGACATTAGCTGCTACTCCACAAACAAAGCCTTTAACAGATGAAGAATTACGGAAGATTAACGCCTACTGGCGTGCAGCCAACTATCTTTCAGTTGGGCAAATATATCTACTCGACAATCCACTACTGAGAGAACCGCTAAAGATAGAACACGTCAAACCCAGGCTTTTAGGTCATTGGGGAACAACGCCGGGGTTGAACTTCATCTATGTTCACCTGAATCGGGTTATCAATAAATACGACCTCGATACAATTTACATTGCCGGGCCTGGTCATGGCGGCCCCGGACTGGTAGCTAACACCTACTTAGAAGGTACTTACAGCGAGTACTACCACAACATCTCCCAAGATGCTGAGGGAATGCACAAACTCTTCAAACAATTCTCTTTCCCTGGTGGTATTCCCAGCCACGTTGCACCGGAAACTCCTGGTTCTATCCACGAAGGCGGGGAACTAGGTTATGCCCTCGTCCATGCTTTTGGTGCTGCCTTTGATAACCCAGACTTGATTGTTGCTGCTGTTGTGGGTGACGGGGAAGCGGAAACTGGTGCTTTAGCAACTAGCTGGCACTCCAACAAATTTCTCAACCCAGCGCGTGATGGTGCGGTACTGCCGATTTTGCATCTGAATGGATATAAAATTGCTAACCCAACAGTATTATCACGGATTAGCCAAGAGGAATTGGAGAGTTTATTTGTAGGCTACGGCTACAAACCATACTTTGTAGAAGGGCACGATCCCGCAGATGTACACCAACAGATGGCGGCAACTCTAGATATAGTAATCGGCGAAATTCAAAGTATCCAAAGAGAAGCCCGCGTACATGGTTTCACTGAACGTCCCCAGTGGCCGATGATTATTATGCGAACCCCCAAAGGTTGGACGGGGCCAGAGGAAGTGGACGGCAAAAAAACCGAAGATTATTGGCGATCGCATCAAGTTCCCTTTGGCAACATCAGCAAACAACCAGAACACCTGAAACTCCTAGAAGATTGGATGAAGAGTTATAAACCAGAAGAACTCTTCGACAGCAATGGTAAGCTGATTGACGAACTAGCAGAACTAGCTCCCAAAGGGCAGCGGCGTATGGGTGACAATCCCCACGCCAACGGCGGTCTTCTGCTGTGTGACCTGAAGATGCCGGATTTTCGAGACTATGCTGTAGATGTTCCCGAACCAGGTGACAGCATTGCTGAAGCTACCAAAGTAACTGGTAGGTTCCTGCGGGATATTATGCAACTTAACGAAGAAAAACGCAACTTCCGCATCTTCGGCCCCGACGAAACGGTATCCAATCGTCTGGATGCTGTACTTGAAGTTACAAATCGGACTTGGGTAGGCAAGTTCCTCCCAGAAGATGACCATCTCTCCCCCGATGGCCGAGTGATGGAAATTCTCAGCGAAACTAATTGTCAAGGATGGTTAGAAGGCTACCTCCTCACAGGCCGCCACGGCTTTTTCTCCTGTTATGAAGCCTTCATCCACATCATTGACTCCATGTTCAACCAACACGCCAAATGGTTGAAAACTACCAGACACATTCCCTGGCGCAGACCAATTGCTTCCCTCAATTACCTACTTTCCTCCCACGTTTGGCGACAAGACCACAACGGTTTCTCTCACCAAGACCCCGGTTTTATTGACCATGTAGTTAACAAGAAAGCAGAAATCGTTCGCGTATATTTGCCCCCTGATGCCAACACTCTGCTATCTGTAACTGACCATTGCTTGAGAAGCCGCAACTATGTCAATGTCATCGTTGCCGGAAAGCAACCAGCATTGCAATATCTCAACATGGATGCAGCAGTCAAGCACTGCACCAAAGGTATCGGCATTTGGGAATGGGCAAGCAATGACCAAGGCGGCGAACCAGATGTAGTAATGGCTTGTGCTGGCGATATTCCTACTTTAGAAACCTTGGCAGCTGTAGATATCTTGCGCCAGAACTTCCCTGACTTAAAAGTGCGGGTAATCAACGTAGTCGATTTAATGACACTACAGCCAAAAAGCGAACATCCCCACGGTTTGAGTGAAAGAGACTTTGATACGCTATTTACCACAGATAAACCGATTATCTTTGCGTTTCATGGCTATCCCTGGCTAATTCATCGCTTAACCTACCGCCAAACCAATCACCATAACTTGCATGTGCGTGGCTACAAGGAAGAGGGAACCACCACCACGCCTTTTGATATGGTCGTTCTCAACGATTTAGATCGCTTCCATTTAGTAATTGATGTCATAGATCGCGTCCCCAAACTCGGATCTAAGGCAGCTTATGTCAAACAACAGATGCGAGATAAACTGATCGAACATAAGCACTACATTGAGAAGTACGGCGATGATATGCCGGAAATTCGGGACTGGAAGTGGCCGTATTAATAAGAAGACAGGCTTTTTCAGTTGAAGAGAATATACAATGCTAACTCCCTGACTTTGTAGGAAAGGGAGTTTTCGTCTATCGTCAGCGAACCAGGTAAAGTTCTCAAAACTATAGCAAGCAGGCAACAGGCTTAAAATTTGCTATCGGGGTTTGATATCGTGTTCGGGTGAAGACCTATCATTAGGACTGACGCGGGGACGCGGGGACGCGGAGAAATTTTAATAATAAGTAATTATCCGAACTTGATATGACGTTCAGTTTCTCTACTAACCTACCTAGCAACTGCTACAACTACTACTTTCCCCGTGAGGCTTTTTCCCTCTTTCTTCTCTGCTCTATTGTATTTACGTTCTCTTGCTGCTGTTTGCGGTATTCTTTGAATCCATCACTGTTTTCATATTTTTCAATCCATTTGTCACCTTGCATGTCCCCCAAATCTCTTGTATAGACCATATAAGTTTCAGGGTTTACACCTAATTTTTCCAAATGTTTTAAAGTCGTATACATCTGATGCATGTTAGGCTTATAGTGACCGCTTTTATCTGCGATCGCTTGAAGTTTGCCATCTATAACCTGAATAGCACCAGCACCTTTGATTGGGATGCCAGCTAAAGCACTTGAATGATGATACTCCCCTTCCGTATGGGCATCAGCATAGAACTTTCCATCAGGGCTAAGAACAAAAATCATCCAATCATTTCCATTATTTGGTGCACCAAGAGCTTTCATACCTTCTGAGCTAAGGTCATCTCCAAAGGCATCTGTCCATGTATCTCCGCTAATCGTGACTCCTCTTGGTCTGCGCTCTACTTCCGACTCCAGGTATTTGACTCCTGGAATCTTGATTTTTTTTCGATCTAGGTAATCCCAGAAAGACTCTGTAGTGGGAGGTGGTGAAGATTTCCCCGCATACTTTGATTTTGCTTTCCACTCCCAAAAATTTGTTTCGCCATCCTCTAGTTGTTTTTGCTGTTCAAAAGCCGTTCTCATCTCTTTGTCTTTTGCTTCTTGCTCATTCAGCCATTCAATGATTCCAGTCTCAGTCAACCAGTTTTCAAAATGTTCATGTCCTAATTTAAAAGCAGGTCGATGCAGTGCATCCCAGGCCTCTAACCAATAATTTTCTTCGGCCTCGTCGTTATAACTTAAACTTTTAGATTTACCTTTTATCTGAGGTAAAGATGAATCTGTTTTTACTATCTTCTTCAGTTTATTCCAGCGTTCCTTCCCGGTTGTTTTTGGTTTAGTTTGCTCTTCTACTTTGCTTTTTGGTATCTCTATGTCCGTTGACTTCTTAAGCTTATCCGAGTCATGCTGCGATAGAAACTTTTGCAGGAGACCTAGAACCAGTTCTTCACTAAAGTTACTAAGGTTATATAAATTTGGATCTAGCAGCAAAACATTTATTTTTTGTCGTGCTTTTTTAATATTTCTATCCTTAAGAATCTCTTGAGTTTCTTCTAGATGTTTTACTCGTTCATCTTCAGATTTAAATTTTGTATAAAATTCAACTTTTTTTATTAACTGTTCATTCTTTTTTCTTGACTGTTCAGCTTCGTATTCTAACTGAATTTTATTTAGGTATTCCATGAGTTCTTCACCGCTTAAAGGAGTAATTTCAGTGAGTCTATCTTGGATTTTACTTGACAGTAAATAAGTTAATAATTTTCGTGCTTCTTGCATTCCATTGTCGTACTGAACTTGAAAATCCTGTTTGGACATGAAACTATCTGGGTCTTCTTTATATATAGAAAAAAAATAGTCTGCTATTTTATTTAAATTTTTTTCAACCTCTCGATTGATATCGAATAAGGTTGTTTCTGATTCAGAGGAGGTACTTGGTATTTCATCTTCTGATTTCACCTCTTCCTTTGATTCCTGAGGTCGAAAATCTGAGGCTTGTGAATCTGTATAAATGCTCGATTCAGACTCGGATTCTAACTTTTGCGCCTCTTCCTCTGCTTTGATAGACTTATTCGCTATCCGATCTGTTGTTGGTTTTCTCTTATCACTCAGCCACGGTTGTGAGTCAGTTGAAACTTTATTTTCTTGTCCTATCTGTTCAAAGTTTTTAATCTTATCTTGAACGCCTATATGACTCAGCGACGGTTGTGAGTCAGTTGAAACTTTATTTTTTTGTTCTATCTGTTGAAACTTTTTAATCTTATCTTTAACGCCTATATGACTCAGCGACGGTTGTGAGTCAGTTAAAACTTTATTTTCTTGTCCTATCTGTTGAAACTTTTTAATCACATCTTGAACGCCAACAAGCTGGATAACATCTCCATCTGTCTGAGTTACCTTACCGTGTATCCCATCTACTGTATTCACTACATTACCCGATTCACTTGAAGCTGTTCTCTTATCGCTTACACCAACCTGATGCTTTAGTTTAGAAGCCGTCTGAATGGGAATATCCTTACTCTGCGGTTGATGCATTTGGCTGACGACATCTGTGGCTACCCTATTTGCTTCCTGCTCATACTTATCCCCAGGTTGCCCAATTTGAAGTTGTGGCTGAATTTGTTGTGCTAAACGTGTTTCACGCCTTGTAAATAAATCAGGGATTTCTAACAGGTTAAGCTGACCCTTGCTACTTTCTTTTCTCTGCATCCAGAAGTTATTCATCTTCGCTTGCAATACACCCAAGCGTTCCTGTCCTTCTGGCGTTATCGTGCCATGTTTTGCCTGGATCTCTAATTTTGTAGCCTCCATTTTTTGAATTTGGAAGGCTTGATTATCTATTTGTTCTTGGGTGAGAGGCTTCCCCGATGTCTCTTTACTCTGGATACCAAAGTATCGAGGTGTCAACTTGGATATTTCTTGGGGTCTTTGGTGACTTTGTAAGGTAGATTTGTGGACTCTTTGGAATTTCATTTATGACTTGTTTGTCACTCAGATCGAACGTATTGTAACACCAGAAGTGTTTGCATAATTTTTTAACTTTATACTGATAAGTAATTTCAGCTACTTAATGCATCGACCGCTACTCATTTTCATGGTTAGCGCTAGGATAGCTATGTATTTTTTGGAAGTATAAATATGGCTCAAACTTTTTATGTAAATCCAGTAACAGGTAGCGATACCAACGCGGGTAGCCAACAAGCCCCATTCAAAACTATTACGCAAGCCCTGAAGGTAGCTACAGTTGATACTAAGATTCAACTGGCAAATGGTAATTACAATGCTGCTAGCGGTGAAGTCTTTCCCCTAGCGATTCCATCTGGAGTAACCGTGGTGGGTAATGAAGCCAACAAAGGCAACGGCATTTTGATTGAAGGAAGTGGTAGTTACCTAAGCCGTACTTTTGCTGGTCAAAATGTCACTTTTGTGCTAATGGATAAAGCCGAATTTCGGGGAGTGACTGTAACAAATCTGGCTACCCGTGGTAGTGGTGTTTGGATTGAATCAACTGCCCCCACTGTTGCTAATAGCACTTTCACTCAATGTAAGCGGGAAGGAGTATTTGCTACAGGCGACGCTAAGCCAGTTATTCTAGGTAATGTGTTCAGTGAGAATGCAGCCAATGGAGTTGCGATCGCTAAAAATTCCCAAGGTCAAATTCAAGGTAATACTTTCTTCAAAACAGGTTTTGGCATTGCCATTAGTGATACTGCATCACCCATACTTCGAGATAACAAAATTTCTGAAAACCGTTCTGGAATCGTCGTCTCTGGTAGCGCCCGTCCCGTATTACGGAATAATCTGAGTGAAAATAATACCGATGATGGTCTAACTATAATTGCAAGCGCCCTACCGGATATCGGCACTACCAATAATCCAGGAGGCAACACTCTACGCAATAACGGTAAATTTGATTTGCAAAATGCCAGTTCCAACAAGCTGGTTTCTGTAGGAAATACAATAGATCCGACTAAAGTCACAGGAAAGGTAGAGTTTGCAGATAGTTCAGTTCCAACCCCGACTCCAACTCCGACTCCAATTCCGACACCAACTCCAACACCGACTCCAACTCCAACTCCGACTCCGACTCCGACACCAACTCCAACACCGACTCCAACTCCAATTCCGACACCGACTCCAACGCCAACTCCAACTCCAACACCGACACCGACTCCAACGCCAACTCCAACACCGACACCGACTCCAACGCCAACTCCAACTCCTGCGCCTACTATTGAATTAACAGATATTACTAATCATTGGGCGGGTGCATTTATTCGGGAATTAGTCAAATTAGGGATGATTAATGGTTTTCCCGATCGCACATTTAAACCTGATGCTACAATGACGCGGGCGCAATACGCAGCATTAATAGTAAAAGCTTTCAACCCATCGCCAAATCGCCCAGTTGCCAAATTTAAAGATGTACCAGCAGACTTTTGGGCATCAAAGGTAATTCAGCAAGCATATCAAGGTTTATTTCTCTCTGGTTTTCCCGACAATACCTTCGGCCCCAATAAAAATATCCAGCGCGTGCAAGTTATTGTCTCTTTGGTGAATGGATTGGGATTATCTGGTAATAGTACAGCGACGAGCAAAACTTTTGATGACCAAGCAAAGATTCCTGATTATGCTAAAGATGAAGTTATCAAAGCTGTTCAAAAAGAGATTATCGTTAATCACCCTAATCTCAAACAACTCAATCCCACCCGCGATGCTACGCGTGCTGAGGTAGCTGCGATGGTATATCAAGCTTTGGTAGATGCTGGTCGTGTAGCAGCAATAGACTCACCTTATATTGTGAGTGCATAAACTAGTTTATTTTGCTTTGCAACACATCAATCTTTTGTAGAGGCGTACAGATGTACATACGTGTCGACTTAAGCTCAAACGCTTATCCCACATACGTTTTACCCCACCCCCAACCCCTCCCCTTGGCAAGGTGAGGGGCGGTTTTGGCTTTAGACAAAACCGGGGTGGGGTAACGCGAATCTTCATGGAAAATGAGTAAATCCAAAATCGAGTTTTGACAAGGGTTTCGCGTTAAATTGACACCAATGTTCAGCTATACGCCCCTACTTTCTACTCAAATTTGGGCAAATTATTCGGGTCAATACCCTGAGATTGCAAATAAGCAATCAGTTGTTCTTTTTGCTGGCGTTCTTGTTCGGCGCGTTGGCGTTCTTGTTCGGCGCGTTGGCGTTCTTGTTCGGCGCGTTGGCGTTCTTGTTCAATCTGTTCTACAGCCCACGGTAGCAAATTACCATCTCGATCCCACCAGCGCAACCAATAACCAGTTCGCGCTTCTTTTGTGCCTTGCCAAGTTCCTAAAAATAAACCCATTACATCAACCCAATGACGGCCATTTTCATCGGGTTGCTTTAACTCATAGCGTTGATTTTCCAGTTGATAATATTCTAATAAACCACCATCTGGGTCAAAAATTATGTAGATGGGAATCTGTAAAATTTGCTCGTAGAAAAACCATTTGCCTGGTGGATAACTTCGCTTTACCGAATATTCTCCACCATCAGTATCAGATAGAAATTCGATGGCGATCGCCGGAATATCTCCTTCTAAATTCGGTGTATAACTTTTACGATTGCCTACAACTTCATTCACCGACGGCACATAAACCCAGTCTGGTGCTTTAGCGATAAATTGCCCGTTAACAGTGGCACAAAGACCAAAGTTTGAAGCTATCAACATTTGAGGTTGAATGAATCCACTGATTTCTAGACTTTCACGCAAAGCACCAGCCAAAATTGGCTGACCGGTATTCTCCACTGGTTCATCCTCTAGTTGAAAATCTTTGGGTAAGGCTTCCCAAGAGATTACCAGTTCAGTTGCAGATTTGGCTTGACTGAGTTGGGTTGCCATAAATACAGCATGAATTTATTTTTGATTTTATCGCTTCCACAAGGGCTGTGGAGCTGATGTCGGTATCAAAAAAAGACAGACAAGCTTGCCCTTCTATTTAACTAGGAAATTTCTAATACTTTTAATTAAGTCTTAAGGACGTAGCGATCGCCGCATTTTGAGATATATTTTACTACTTAAGATGAATTCCAGTAAAACAAATTTGTATATAAGATTACAGGTACTAAAATACTAAATTTGCAGGTAATTAATTTTCCCTGCTACTAAGGAGTAATAATGATATTAAGTCAAAATCAACGCATTGTAGGGGTATTTACTCATCGTCGAGATGTAGAACAGGCACTACAGGAATTGAAAGATTCTGGTTTGGCGATGGAGAAAGTCTCTGTAGTTGTACAGAACCCAGACCGCAATTATGACATTGCTAATAATGAAACTGGTGATAAAGCTGACGAAGGTGCAACAGTAGGAGGACTTTCGGGGGGTGCTGTTGGTGGTTTGACTGGTTTATTGGTAGGTCTTGGGACTTTAGCCATCCCTGGAGTCGGGCCAATAATGCTAGCTGGGGCAGCGGCAACTGCTTTAGTTACAACTCTTGTAGGGGCAAGTATTGGTGCTGCGACTGGGACTTTTGCTGGTGCATTAGTTGGTTGGGGAATATCGGAGGATCGAGCTAGAGCATATAACGACCGAGTAGAGGTTGGACACTATTTAATAATTGTCGATTGTACATCTTTAGAAATTGTTCAAGTAGAAGCAATTTTACAGCGTTGGGGTATTGAAGAGTTCGGCATTTACGAGCATCTCAACACTGAGTATGAAACTACAAATTATTTGAACGCAACGACTTCTGTTAGCGCCATTCCTAATAAAAGCGGAATTTTAACCAAGTATGCGATTAATTACTTCGATCGCATAGATAATGCTGAAGCGGCAATTAACGATATGCTTGTTGCAGGTTTTCCAGTAAGCCAGATTTCCTTAATTAGCAAAGGCCTTCCTCAATTGATTGGATCGACAGGTGTTATTTTAAGCGATCGCTTTGACGCTTTGAGGCTAGGAATACCAGATGATTGGGCACGTTTTTACAACGAGCAAATTGAGCAAGGCAGTTACATACTCATCGTTAGTGGCACAGACAAAGATCTCCATGAGGCTAGCTTAATTCTAAGTAAGTACGGTGTTCAAGAGTGCCAAATTTATGACCCGATGTTAATTCGTTTTTAAAAGTGAGTGCTGCTATAGCAATCCTAAATGAGTCGTGAAAAATATGGATAAGGAAACGAACCGCCAAGAACGCCAAGGACGCAAAGGTAAGAAATAGGACTTACGCGCTGTACAAATTAATCATGGTGTGAATTACATGCATAGGTCGTTTCAGGCTTTTATTAATGATTATTTGATCGCAAATCGACCCTCGGTGTAGGGGCACAGCAGTGCTCATTGGTGTCAACTTAACGTAAAACCCTTGTAAAAAATCTATTTTGGATTTACTCATTTTCCATGAAGATCCGCGTTACCCCACCCCAGCTTTGCTGACGCAAAACTTCCCCTCCCCAAAGCATCGGGGAGGGGATTAAGGGGTGGGGTAAAACGCATGTGGGATAAACGTTTGAGCTTAAGTTGACACGTATGAGCAGTGCTGTGCCCCTACGACAAATGTGGTTTTTGAATCATCCATATTTGGTATTTCTTGTCAATGCGTAAGTCCTAAGAAAGAAGAAAGAGATATATGATTTTCACAAATGATTTAGGACTGCTATATTGACATCGCCAGTTTATACTAATCGCAATGGGCTACGCCCCGCTACGAAGAGAGCAATTAATAAATGAGGAGCAGAGACAATAATAACTCCTAACTCCTCACTTAGCACTCCTCGGTCTTTTTACAGGAGAACTTTAGCTAAAATCGGTTCCACAGTTTTAGAAATTTCTGGGACATAGACTTGTGAAACGTAGTCAGCAATCATTCTGTCAGTGTTGAATAACGGCGCATTTGTCTTAATCGACGTTTTCATCATCTGTACCCAACGGTGGGGAATACCTTGAGCATCTTGGTCGTAGTATAAAGGAACGATTTCCTCTTCCAAAAGCTGATACAGCGATTGCGAGTCAATACGATCTTGCAATACTTGGTCGCTAGTATTAGCATCTTCGCCAATTGCCCAACCGTTAATTCCTTTGCCATCCGATCCTGCTTGGTAACCTTCGCACCACCAGCCATCGAGAACGCTGCAATTCAGACCGCCGTTAAAGCAGACTTTTTGCCCACTCGTACCAGAAGCTTCCAAGGGACGACGCGGATTATTCAACCAAACATCCACACCTTGCACCAATTTTTGTCCAGTGTAAATGTCGTAATCTTCAATAAAGGCGACTCGGTTAATAATGCCGGAATTATGACACCATTCCATTAAGCGCTGGATAATTCGCTTGCCTTCTTCATCTGCTGGGTGGGCTTTACCTGCAAAGATAATTTGTACTGGGCGTGAGTTATTGCCAAAAATCTTTAATGCGCGTTGGGCGTCCCGCAGAATTAGATCCCCACGTTTGTAGGGGCTGAAGCGTCTGGCAAATCCAATGGTTAATACATTGGGGTCGAGTAGCTTTTGGGTTGCTTGAATCAGTTCATAATTTTCGCCACGCAACTCCCGCGATTTCTTCACCTTATAACGCGTAAAAGCAATCAATCGTTCTTTGAGGATGAGATGTCGCGACCACAGTTCCTCATCGGGAATGTCGTCAACTTTGGCCCACATCTTGGGATCGACGGCGCGAGTTTTCCAGTCTTCTCCGAGATACTGATTATATAAGTCAGCTAAAAGGGGTGCAGTCCACGTAGGTGCATGAACGCCATTGGTAATGTAACCAATTGGTACCGTATCTTCCGATCGCTGCGGAAAGAGAACTGTCCACATCTTACGGGAAACTTGACCGTGCAATTCACTGACGCCATTACAAGCCCGACACATCCGCAATGCTAAAACGGTCATACCAAAGGGTTCCCAAGGATCGCCCAGTCGCCTTGCCCCCAATGCCAAAAATTGTTCGCGGGAAAGTCCCAATTGCGGCCAGTAGTTGGCAAAGAAGGAGTCAATTAAATCTGGGGAGAAGACATCGTGACCGGCGGGAACGGGGGTATGGGTAGTAAATACGCAGCTGTTCCGGACTTTGGCTTCGATGTCATAAAAAGATTTGCCTGTGCGTTCAACTTCTAAACGGGCAATTTCCAAGGTGCAAAATGCAGCGTGTCCTTCGTTGAGGTGATAGACAGAAGGTTGAATTCCCAAGGCATCCAGAGCACGGACACCACCAATACCCAAAACAACTTCTTGGGCGATGCGGGTTTCTAAGTTACCGCCATATAGGTGTCCCGTTAGCCAACGGTCAATGGGATCGTTATCGTTGCGATCGCTATCCAATAAATATAATGTCACTCGTCCGACTTGTACTCGCCAAATTTGCACTTTTACAAACCGCTGGCGGACTTGTATTTGGATACTCAACGCTTCCCCTTGGTCATTTTTAATTAACTCTAGGGGCATTTGCCCAAAAGGGTTGTCAATATAATAATCTTCTTGCCAACCGTGGCGGTTCAAGCGTTGCCGAAAATAACCTTGGCGATACAGCAAGCCGAGGCCAACCATTGGTACGCCCAAATCCGATGATGATTTCAGGTGATCCCCAGCGAGAATGCCCAAGCCACCAGAATAAACCGGTAGGGATTCGTGGATGCCAAACTCTGCACAGAAATAGGCAATGGGGTGTTCTTTAGATACTTGCGGTGCAACTCGACTTACCCAAGTATCTTGCTGTTTAATATATTGGTCAAACTCACGCGCCAGGGCGGATATCTGCTTGAGATAGGATGGATCTTCTGCTAATTGGGTGAGACGTTCGTAGCTTGCCGATTCTAAAATTGCCACTGGGTTATGGCCGCAGCGTTCCCATTCTTGGGGATCGATGGTTTGGAATAAAGAAACGCGATCGCCACTCCAACTCCACCAATAGTTATAAGCCAAATCTGCTAAACGCTTGAGCGGTAAAGGTAACTTTTCACTCAAGCGTCGTGCTGCTCCTGTTGCACTGCTATTAACCATACTAAATCTACACCCTCTCGCTAAACTTTTTCTCTAGGGGCTGGGGAATCGGGAGTAGAGAGTAGGGAGCAGGGGACTAGAGCAGAAATAGCAGTAAGTCTTTTCCCCCTGCCCCTGTGCCCCTTTGTCCCTCTGCCTTCCATACCCCATACCCAATTTACAGTCACTTTTATTCCCTCTTCAGGTTTATGACGCCGGAGTCTTCAGTTGTTGAATTCTCCCCTGAAGTTGGAGCTTATAGACATCAAACCTTATCCAAATGAATGGTTTTTATTGTTTTTGTCTTTTAAAGATTATCTCTGCTTTTAGACAGATTATTATATTTTTTTATATCAAATTCATTGACATTATTTGAATTTATTTATTTTATTCTTAATATTTCTTTATTACATTTTTACATCTAAGCAAAATTATTTATATCTGATGTATGTAATTTAGTTTTGACTAATAATTGCTTGATGATAGAAGTTTATTGAAAAGTACTGTAATAATTCGTAATTTTTGATTATTACTTCGTAATTATCAATTTATAGCTATTTAGATAAGAAGGCAATTGGGGAATCCCTTTAATTAAAATTAGGGGATAGATTTAAAAAGGACGCATTAAAAAATCGCAGCAAGCGGCCTCGTTTCAAATATTTAGTTTTTTCCTAATTAAAATTAAAGGCTTATATCTGATTTTTCAATAAGATTATTTTCGCTATTACCTATTACCTTTTGGCTGCCTGAAAGCCAAAAATTAATGCTTTCATCGATAACTGATGGTGGTTACCGTCAGTGAAGTAATCCTAAAGCGATCGCATGGTGACGGATATGATCTTCAATAAAACTGGAAATGAAATAATAACTGTGGTCGTAGCCTTCTTGGTAACGTAACTGTAGCGGCTGGTTAACATCTGCACAAGCTTGCTCAAACACTTCTGGCATTAATTGTTCCGCTAAAAATCCATCGGCAATGCCTTGGTCAATGAGGATCGAGCTGTGATATCCTAATTTTTTGACTAATTCGCTAGCATCATAAGCATTCCAGCTTTGGCGATCGCTGCCAAGATAATTACTGAAAATTTTTTGACCCCAAGGACAACGCATAGGTGCAGTAATAGGTGCAAAAGCTGATACTGATTTGTAGAGTTGTGGATTTCTCATTGCACAGACTAACGCCCCATGTCCCCCCATTGAATGACCGAAAATACCTTGTTTATCCGATTGCGTGGGGAAGTTTGCGGTAATTAAAGCAGGTAACTCGTGGACGACATAACTATACATTTGGTAATATTGACGCCACGGTTCTGCTGTAGCATCAACATAAAACCCCGCACCGGTGCCAAAATCCCAGTCATCATCCTCACCTGGAATCCCAGTATTACGCGGACTAGTATCTGGCGCAACCAGTATCAAACCGTACTCAGCTGCAAACCGCTGCACCCCACCCGCCTTAACCATAAAATTCTCTTCAGTGCAAGTTAAACCAGAGAGAAAATAAAGAATTGGGACAGGTTGTTGAGTTGCTTGTGGTGGTTGATAAATTGCAAAGCGCATTTCACCGTTACAGGTTGATGACGAATGGCTGTAAAAGCCGAGTTTACCACCAAAGCTTTTATATTCTGAAATCAGGTTGAGGTTAGCCATTGGTTATATTCTCTTTCCTGAACGGTTGCCAGAAAAAGATTATACCAGTTGACTGTTAACAGTCAACTGTTTGCGTGAAACCTCATCGACCTTTTAGGGATAGGATGAGCTTAATTCAAATTAACCTATGCTTTAGTAGAGAATGGGTGTTTGATAATGTTTTCGTTCAACGCGTGCGTTCAAGCGCACCTATATCCACTATCGCAATACCGTTGCCATCACCATCTTGTGGACGACTTACACCACGTTGATCTATGTTTGGTGCTTTCGCGCCATTATAGTTACTCAGTCCAGCATCGATCGCCAAGCTACCATATCTGAGTGAGAAATTACTTGTAGCTATATCTGCAAATTGTGGATCTTTTCCAATAATATTACTCAAGCCTGAACTGGTGTATTTAGAGGAATTGTAGACAAGGTTATTGTCATAGGTTACGGTATTCTGAGATTGATACAAACTGTTGACTATTCCATCTTTCTTGGCATACATGATATTATTGAATACCTTAACCCGCTCAGCCGTAACGGTTGCAATCTCACCTAAGTGTTGAGTATTAGGGTTTTGTGCGTTTAGATAAGTAGTATTGTTGATAACATCAACATTGGCACTTCTAAATACGTGAATACCAGAAGCGCCATTTTTGTAGGCGATATTATTTGCAACTAAGGTTTTTCCCCAATAAGCTTGATGATTTGAATTCGCGTTTTTATTTAGAGCATCATCAATAATAATGCCATTACCTTCAGTAATTTTTCCTGCATAATAATAGGGAACAAGGTTTTGATTACTGTAAGATATATTACCTCTAACAATCATTTTATAGTCAGTGGTATTGTTGTCGTAATTCCAGTTAAACAACATGCTAATGGCACTTGTTCCCAAAGGACTATACAAGCAATTTTTAAAGAGGATATTGTTTTCAATGGTGATGTAGTCAGCTTTAAATGCGCCAATTCCTGTACCGCCAAACTTAGAAATTTTGTTGTTGCGAATTACTACGTGGTGGGAATGGTTTTTGATTACTCCCCCTGAGAATGATGGATTAAGTGCAATCCCTATGCCACTTGTCAGTGGGTTGTTCAAATTACTTTTTTGCTGTAGTGCATACTGCAAAGTGATATTGTCGTTATTTCCTATTAGCTCAAGACCTTCGATAATCACGTAAGACGAGCCAACAACATTAATGGCGAAAGAATTTTGTGATTTGATGATAGGTTTGTGTCCAGGATAGGCTTTGAAAGTAATTGGAGCAGTAGATGTGCCATGTTTTTCCCAAATCACAAGAATTTCTTTAGGGGAATCTGTACGCGTATAAGTACCGTTCATCACGTAAACAGTATCCCCTGGTGCTGATACCGTATTTGCTGCTCGTTGCAACGTCCGAAACGCGGTAGTTGTTGTCAAGCCATTATTGCTATCGTTTCCAGTGCTAGAAACGTAGTACGTCTTGCTGGTGTTAGCTTGTGCTAATTTGCCAACGCCAATTCTAGAATTATGAATGCCTTTAACCGAATTAAAGCTACCTGTAGTAGTACTTATTAAGTCTGCATTATTACCAGTCTTTTCTTCATAGTTAGATGCAGGCTGAACATTTGTTGTTGAAGCTACTTTTTGTACATTAACGAAACCAATTAATAAACACGTTAGTACAACAGAGTAGCTTGAAACAAGACTTTTCACTGACATAGGAACACACTTTTCTTAACACTGCCATTCAAAGTTACTTTGAAGAGCTAGGTGTGCCAACTGTGATTACACTAAACAACTGTGTATGCAAAGCTAACAACGGCTGATAAATTAATGTATTATATACGGATTATTTACTTAAGTGTTTATACTTAAGCTAAGACTTATTGAAATTGAGTTGATATCTATTGAAAAATTATTTTATGCTAGCAAAGAGGGTTTTGCTCTGAATTTAATCAATCGATGTAATACGAACAAACAAAGCAACTATCCAATCGATAATTTAAACATCTGTGGGTATAAGACGCACATTCGAGCGTAAATTCAATGCTAAATTTCTACGCTAGCTCTGAGTTTTTAAATAACACGTTTTTGGTGTTTTTGCTGGAACATTAGAAACAATTTTTAGCAAATACTCGCTGAGTTCTGAACCATATTTAGCGATGATACTACTAGCTATTAATGCTCACTTTTGTTGCATCATCGTCTGCGATCGTCAGACGTATAGAAACTTCCAAGCTATAGCTCATATAACGTCTTTTTTGGGCATAGGTATGTACGAAGACCACAACAACTTGAATTTCTGCTTTAGTACTAGCAGAATAAAGATGATGTTTCCGATGAAATAACGTTGCCATAAACGTTTAGGTTCCATAATCAATCGGAACAACCACTCTAATCCAGCTTTTTGCATGAATTTTGGCGCTCTTTTTACCATCCCAGCAACTAATTCAAAGCTGACCCCAATACCAATGGATACTGGAACGCCTAGTTTTTGGTAATTGTTGTATATCCAATATTCCTGCTTTGGGGCACCCAACCCAACAAATAGAATATCTGGTGCTGCTGCTTGAATCGCTAAGTTAATTCGTTTTAATTCCTCTGGGTCTGACTCAAACCCGTAGTAAGGACAATAAGTACCAACAATATCAAGGTTGGGATGTCTTGCTTCTAGAACCTGTTTTGCCTTCTTTGCAGCTCCAGTCCTACCACCTAGCAGAAACACTTTCAGTCCTTTGTCAGCACTGATTTTGCACAGATGCTCGAACAAGTCTGTTCCATTTACTCGGCCAGACAGTGGTGTGTTAAAAAGCTTAGCAGCCCACAAAAGAGGAACACCATCCGGTACTACCAGAAAAGCCTGGTGATATATCAGACGAAAACGAGCATCATGTTGCAGTGTCACAATATGCTGTGCATTGGGTGTCACCACATATTTAGGAGTACTTCGTGAAATTGCCTGATGTGCGATCGCTTCAACTACGCGATCGAATGGGTACTTGTCTATCTCGATATCGCAAATATTTACTCTTGTTGAATAGTTCATAAATTTCTGGTGTTGGAGTTAAGAGGCCATCAAAAAGTGCTGATTGCTTTTTGCAGTGACAATGAGCAATTTAAAAAAGAATTCAGAGTTCAGCAATGCTTGAAGTAGGGGATCTATATCCACTACCTAGAAGCACCACCAAACTTTCAGCAAAACAGAATTCAGAAGTCATAAGGTAATATTCAAAATTTAATTCTGTGCAACTGGCAAATGAATAACTATCCCACTCTTAAAAGGGGATAGAATTTGACGTTAACTGCCAACAGTCAACAGCCTCAAAAGGTATTCTTCATCCCATCCATTCTGAGGATAGGATGAAAAACGCCTTTTGATGATATATTTACAGCCTTATATACAAAAGCTATGAGTAATCATAAATCGTTAATTGCAGAAGCTATGTCATGAATGAATTTATCTTGTCGAATATGATACCAATTTTTTGCTTGCTCAAAAGCTTTGTGTGTGAATGGCAAAGAGACTGCCGAAATTAGAAAATTAGCAAACTCCTCTGGTTTTTCAGCTACTTGAACTGTTGAGGGCACGTCAGAAATTCCTCGTAAGGCTACTGGAGTTGCTACGATAGAAGACCCCGAAGCAATAGCATCTAAAGTTTTTATCTGTATACCTCCGCCACTAAGAGTGGGAATAGCAATTACTCTTGCTTGAGCCATAAATTCTTGAGCATCAGGTACTACACCACAATAGTAAATATTAGGATAATTACTAGTTAGCCAATCGGCTCCTTTGCCAGCTATATGAATCGATAGGTTCGTTGGCAAATAAGGATAAACAGATCCAAGAAACCATTGAAGTGATTCTAGATTCGCTCTCCATGACCAACTAGCTAAAAGACCTATATCAAAGTTTTTGGTTAATGGTTTGTCTAGTAACTTTTCTGAAGCAGGGGGCTGAGTAAATGCTATGGTTTGAGCTGCTCCTTTAATATTCGTGAAATACTTTGCATCATTTTCGGTAACTGTCCAAACTTGCTTGGCTATTGTTGCTAGCCTATCTTCTTCTGCTTTAATCAAGCGAGCTTCTCGTCCATAGATGAATTTTGATATAAAATTGTTTGCCTTACTACAAATTTCTTGATACATCTCATGTTCAATATTGTGAGAAATAGCTATGAATTTATCTTCTTGTCGAAGAAAATGAGATAGCCAACCTAATTGAGGATGATCTATAATAATTAACTCATATTCTTCAGTTAGTAAATATTTTTTGACTATACTTATATAAAGCCTAGAATAATATTTCGTTGCTGAATAAGGCATTCCTTTTAATAGGCTTAACAATAACCAATAAACAGAAGATATTTTTGCCTTTCTACTCTCAGTATTTCGTTCAGAAACAATTATTATATCTTGATTTTTTTTTTCTAGGTAATCACCTTTGCGAAGATAGCCGACAACTGTTACTTGATGACCCTGATGTTTGAGACCATCTATAAAACACTGTGTTCCAACTTCACCGCCATTACGGTTTTGGCTAAGAAGAATCGTTGTCAAAAACAAAATTTTCATAAATAACTTCCTTTTAGTCTTTATTTTAATTGTAATTAAAATTACCCAATAACTTTATAATTACATTAAGCACATTAGCTTATTCACAGATGTATTGTATATTGTGGAAGTTCTTTAATTGAATTAATAATTGCATCTGCCTTAGTTGACAATTCGTTAATTTCATGACCAGAACGTACTAAAATATTGAATCCTATGTTTGCAGTTAAGCCAGCTTCAATATCGGTTTCCTTATCTCCCACTAAAATAGATTTGGTTAAGTCAATATCAAATTCATTTTTTGCTCGAAATAGCATACCAGGATTTGGTTTTCTGTCCCAATGGTCTTGTTTGTATTTGCCTACTCCATATTGTGGATGAAATGGTGAGTAGTATGTCTTAGTGATTTTGATTCGTCTATTTTCAAATTGTTTGAGCATCCAATTATTAAGAATATGAAAATCATTTTCAGAATAATAACCTCGTCCAATTCCTGCTTGATTCGTAATTACAATTATTAAATAATCTCTAGCTTGGAAATAAGCACAAGCCTCAAAAATACCTTCAATAAATTCAAAGTCTTTGATTTTATAAATATAGTTTAGTTCTCGATTAATAACACCGTCCCTATCTAAAAATAAAGCTTTATTCATAAGCTAATTTTTTATTCTCAAGTAGAAATAACATCGAAATAATCATTTAAAATATAATCCAATTCTATTTTAGTTAAGCCCATCTCTCAAAAATTATTCATCAATGCAAAATCATTTTCGTCGTTATTATATGATTTAGGTATATCGACACCATAGTATTCGATATTCGGAAAATTTTTCCGAAATATTGTAGCTGAATGATTTTTTGTTACCACATCTAGCAGTTTGAAATTACGTTCGTGAAATTCGCGGCGCAAAAAGCGAAATTCAAAAGTATCAGTTGCGTATGTAATAATCTTACTGTTAAAAATTAATATTTTATATACAAAATATTATTTATTGCTAACTATTGAAAATATTCCGTTATTAAAATCTAATTGTATCCTTGCATAATCTTTAGGGATACCTATGTCTATAAAGTATTCATTTGAAATAAATCCATGCATTTTAATTTTATTACAATTGACTTCCATGAATTCACTTTCAAAAGAAAATTTATTAGGTAGGAAAAAGCAATCGAATAAATTTTTATTTAACAAATATATCCCCCCATTTATATTTCCATGTGATTTAAATTTTTTTTCTTCAAATTTGACAATTTTTGTGTCAGACAAAATGACATTTCCATATCTATCAAAATTATTCATGGGTTTTAGGGCTAATGTTAAATCAGACTGACGATCGTAATGGAAAGACATCATTTGAGATAGTGAGATTTGAAAAATAGTGTCACCATTCATGATAAACACGTACTCTGATTGAGCTAAATTTAAAGCATATTTAATAGCACCACCTGTCCCTAAAAGTTCAGTTTCAATTGAATACACAAGCTCGCAGTGTTTATATCTATCTCCAAAGTAAGATAAGATTTTTTCATGTTTATAACCTACAGAGAGAATGACTCTACACACTCCTTGACTAACCAAATAATCTAAAAGCAGTTCTAGAAAAGGTCTAGAACCAACGGGAGCCATAGGTTTAGGCAGGGTTGCGGTTATATCCTTTAATCGAGATCCCAGCCCACCAGCAAGAATAATAGTTTCCATTCCCTATATTCAGGTTCATTTCATTTTTATTTAACAGTTATTCGAGAGGGCGTCTCTCAAGAAATGTAAAGAGAGCAAAGTAACGCGATCGGTACAAATGAAAATTGATGCAAGTGATGTAAATGATGCAGAGTACTATAGAGCTTTTGTTTCCTCCTTCATAACCCATTGCTCACCGTGAGGTGATTTACGAGAAATCTATCAATGAAATTTTCTAAGTTTTGCATCAGGTATGTATATGGCGTGCATTGCCATATTACTTACATTTGATAATCATTTATTAAGCAAGCTTTGAGTATGTCTAAATTGTGAGAATTTATGACCAAAAAGAGATTCCTCAATTATGGAGCAGATAGTGTGAATGATGAGAATGTGGCATTCTTGAATACGGGGAGTACTTAGAGAAGGTACCATAATACAGTAGTCGCATACCGCAGCTAATTTATGGCCGGAAAGACCAGTTAAACCAATGCTAGTCATCCCTTTATTTTTGCATTCATAGACTGCTTCTAGTATGTTTAAAGAATTACCAGAAGTAGAGATACCAAAAAATAGATCCCCTTCATTTCCATACGCTTGTACCTGTCTACTAAAAACTTTCTCATAACCGTAATCATTACCAATAGCAGTCAAGGCTGCTGTATTAGCTGAAAGTGCTATTGATGGAATTCCTGGTCTATCAAAATTGAATCTACCAGATAATTCAGCAGCCATGTGTTGTGCATCACTAGCACTACCACCATTACCGCTAATTAGGGTTTTATTACCTCGTCCATACACCTCTACAAATTTTTCAGCAACTTCTTGAATGACAGAAACAATTTTCGTTTCTTGTAAAAGTTTTTGTTTAACTTCACAAGACTCTTTTAATTCTTGAATGACATGTTGTCTAATTATACTGTCCATGATTGAACACCATTACGGGTAAACTGAAATCTTGTTACTCTTCCATCTAATTTTTCCAGAGTCTTAATCAAATTCATTTTTTTCTCTGGATGACTTAAAAACATAATAAAACCCCCACCACCAGCCCCAGAAACTTTTCCAGAGAATGCTCCTGCATTCATAGCAATTTCATAAGCATAATTAATTTGGTCATTGGTAATTTGAGTAGCAAGTTTCTTTTTAGCTTCCCAAGACCTTCCTAAAATTTTACCAATATCCTGAATGTTACCCTTCAAAATTGCTTCTTTCATTAAAAGAGCATCATTTTTAATTTTATGAGTAGCTTCTATGGCTTCATTATTTTTATCTTCAATATTTTTTATTTGTTCATTGATAACTTTAGCTGATTCCCTAGACACAGATGTATAGTATAATACTAAAGAAGTTTCTAGCTCATTAATAATCCAATTTTTGATTCTTAGAGGATTGACAATTACTCTTTCTCCTTCATAAAACTCTATAAAATTAAAACCACCAAAGGTAGCGGCATAAGTATCTTGTCTACCTCCAATCAAACCTATATCTAGTCGTTCTATTTCGTATGCCAAACGAGCAATTTCATATTCACCCAGAGGTAATTTCAACCATTCTACATATGCTGTAACGATTGCTACCACTAATGTGGACGATGAGCCTAATCCAGAACCAGGAGGGACATCAGAGTAAGTGGTCATTTTGAATGACAAAGGCTCACCATGATTAAACTGTTTGATGATTCGGTTGTAAACAGCTTTATGTAAATCTAGATTGCCATCAAATTCTAAATATGGACTTGAATTAGAAGAGTAAATTTCTTCTTGATCGGCAGCAACAAAAACAATCCTTTTCTGCTCCCATTCTTCAATAAAACAATAGGCATACATATCTATAGTGGCATTTAATACATAACCACCATAAAGATCGCAGTAAGGAGAAACGTCAGAACCTCCTCCTGCAATTCCTAAACGTAATGGCGCTCTTGATTTAACTAACATATATTTAACTTCTTGGTAAGTTTTGATTTTTGACAATTGCATTTAGAGCGAATTCAGTTATGCATTAAAAGCTAGCTGAAACGGAAATAGTGGTTGAAGTACCGAAAGGGACTCTTCATAACTAATCATTTGGTATAATCTTAAATTCAACACAAAAAAATACATCGCGTACAAATAAATCCCAATCTATGTAGAAGAGTAATCAAGATTTTTAAACCTTGTAGTAGAATTAGTATTTCAGCAAATTGTTGAATAATTTGCTGTGAATTTTGATTACCACGCTCCATAGCGATCGGCTGGTAGACTCCCAATTTTCTCTCTCAGTAAATTTTTGAGTTGTATCAATATTTGCGGCTTGATAATTAACTTTAATGGAAAAGTTATTAATTCCTTCAATAGCCAAGTTACATAAAACTTTCGATGTTTAATATTTAAAATATTTGATTCTTGCTGAGCAAATTCAGAGGTGATTTTCCAACTTTCGGAAATTTGCTTAAATTTGTTCAATGGTTTTCCACTCATGCCATTGAGTGAGTAGGAAACAAGAGGGATTGGAACGTATTGAAAGCAAAATCCCGCTCTATAAGCTCGAAAAATAAAATCGTAATCAGATGCTATGTCATAGCTTAAATCAAACAAGCCTATTTTGTCATATACCGATTTTTTCACAAAACAGCTAGGATGATTAAGGGTAAATTTGAATACCAAGTTTTTTAATTCTCCCGGAATAAAAGTATTTATATATTTACCTTCCAAATAGTTGTCTATAGAGGAATAAAGAATTGAAATTTCCTGTTCTTGCTTAAATATTTTCTCAACAATTTGTAAAGCATCAGCATTATACCAATCATCAGAATTGATAATCCCGATAATATCTCCTGTGGCAAGATTTATGCCTTTATTCATAGCGTCATAAATACCTCGATCTGATTCTGATACTAAAATATCAATGTTATCTGAATAGCGATTAATTATTTCTAAAGTTCCATCATTTGACCCACCATCAATAATAATGTATTCTAATTCAGCTTCAATATCTTGATTGATGACGCTCAGTATAGTTTTTTCAAAAGTATTTACAGCATTATATACAGGTGTAATGATTGATATTTTCATTATTTTCTAAATTTTTGTTTATATAATTTTCTCTTTGATTTAACTAAGATTTAATTTCTTGAAAAAGCGAAAGGTATTGATGTGCTTGTGTTGCGATAGTGAATTCTTGTTCTGCTTTTTGGCGAGCATAGTAAGAAAGTTTATTATTTTTCTCTTCATCTTCCAGCACCCAAGCTATTGCTTTAGCCAAATCTTCAACTATGAATGGTTGAGCTAAGTAACCATTCTTTTGATGCTCGATCAAATCTGGCATACCACCAATGTTAAAGGCGACTGTCGGTATTCCACAAGCGATCGCCTCCATCACAGTATTTGCCAAGTTCTCTTGAATGGAAGGTAAAACAAATACATTTGCTGTTGAATAAACTAAAGCTAATGATAGATCGTCGTTATATGTACCTAAGTAATGACTTTTTAAACCAAAATTTGGGGGATTTTCTGGCTGAGATGCTCCAAAAATAACAACTTCTAATTTATCTTTCCAGCCAGATTTACTTAGCTCTTGCAGGGCTGCTTGCAGTAGATGAAAGCCTTTTCGGGGATCGCTAGTTGCTTGTAACGAGCCAAACAGAATTAGTTGTTTGTCTTGGGGCAAGTTAAGTAATTGTCTGGCTACGGATTTTTGAATAGGTTTGTAGACTTGAGTATCCAATCCATTAGGAATCACCTCTATCCGCAAATCTTTAAATAGCGAGCTAGATTTTGCACACCTAGCTAACCAAGCGCTAGGCGAAAGAATTGTCAGATTCAAACTTTTCCAAGCTTTCGTTTTGCGTTGCCATACCCAATGGGATAAGTCCAAGTTGCGAGTACTCCCAAGTTGTGGACAACTACCACAGGATGCGGTGTAGCGATCGCATTTGCCGCTGTAATGACACCCTCCAGTAAATGCCCACATATCATGGATAGTCCAAACTATAGGGCGTTTCAGCTTGGCAAGAGTTTCTATCTGCATAAATGCAGAATTAATCCAGTGGAGATTAATGATATCTGGATTAATCTGAGTAACTTTAGAAACAACTGTATCTGGTAACCACTGTAGAGAAAATGTAGTTTTAGTCCGCTGACCATAAAACTTTAATGGCAAGGCATCAAACGTCTGTTTTGCGCGTGCTATACCTTGAGAAAGTCTTAATTCTGGTGCAAGCACCGTTTTGTCATCACTATATTTTTCTTGTGTTAATAATTGTGAAATTGCACCAATACCCTGTAATCCTTGGTGCAAACGATAAGCAGCACGCGAGGCACCGCCACTAATATCAGAGTGATTGATCAGTAAAATTTTCATTTGTATTCCCTGGCTTATTCAGCCTCAGATACACGATCGCAATACTCAGGTTAAAAATCTTTTTTTGAGAATTTAGTTTTTATTATTCATTTACTCACTAATTGATTCTGCCCATTTTACAACATTAGCTTTGATCCTATTTTGCCAAATTATAGTTGATAATACTATTGATACGTATATTGAACATATTGTATTGAATGATATCAGAGTTAATGTCTCACTAACTTGTAATAAAAAGGAAAGGAGAAGAAATTCAAGCATCCAAAAACTTTCTATTGTTTTAGTTAAATGTATTAAATTAATTACTCTTTTAACGGCTGCCAAAAAATTGAATATAAATAGTGAAAATCCTATAAAACCTACTTGCAATAAAGTATCGATAAAACCATTGTGAGAGTGAAAACGATTAGTAGTACCTACAGTAGATGCTCCCCAAGTGTGTTCAACAATCGACATACCCTCATTAGAAGTCCAAAATCCAGCAAACCCATAACCAAGCCAAGGTCGTTTTAAAGCAGCTTCAATAGCTAATTGCCAAATATCAAAACGCCCATTTAAATCTGGAGGCTTACGTAGAATGTCAACTACTATCATTTCTAAGTTACCAAATATCAATAGAGCAATACTTCCAGCTAACAATACCACAACGACATACATTATTGTACGAGCTTTGTAGTGCCATTTTGTGAATTTGAGAATGGGCAACAAAGTTAATCCAACTATCAAACCTACCCATGATGTCTTACTTTTTGAGAGAAAAAGTAAAATTATCGATAAGCTAAATCCAATCCATGTCAGCCAACGAAATCTTTTGCGAGTAAAAGAACTCAACAAAAATAATATGGCTGCGTGCATCATCATCCGACCCAGATATTGCTTGTGTGTCAACAAGCCTTGCCATGAGGGTTCATTGTTTGCCTGAGAAATAGCGATGTATGGTTGACCTATAGCAACTACAAAGCCAGTAAATATCAAGTTTAGAATTACCGCTATGCCAAACATTCTGAGGAATAGCTGCATCAGTTCCTTTGGGTTATATTGGGCAGCTAGATAAATTCCGAAGAAAATCGCACGGACAACACTTTTAGACTCGTCTAAAGTAAATTCCGGAGCAGCAGACCAGAAATACGATATCAATAGAATACCAATTAGTAGCAATAGAGATATATCTCTAGTAGCAACATAAATGAATCGTTTCCATCGCAAAATTATGAGAAAGAGTAGAATACCATAACTTGCAGTGTTGAAGCGATCGCGCCATTCAAAAAGGTTAGCGTCAAAGAAACCTATAAATAACAAGAAAATTCCAACAATTTCTAATTTATTACATACTAAGTTCAGTATTCTATTAACTGTAAATTTTCCTATTGATGAAACACTCATTTAAATATTATTCTTAGAATTAATGTTTCCGTCACAATGTTTGACTAGTGTAATATTTATTTAAATATGAATAAACAAGTTTTACCATCCGTCATAAACAATCAAAGATTTAGTTAAACCAAATATTTTTTCTTCATAATAATTTGCGCCAGGAAAAAGATTAACAAACTGGTCTTTGTTCAATAATTTAATTGATTCAACTATGTTTTTGGCTTTTTGTCTATCTGGTTGTTTTTTCAACCATCCGAGATTAAAGCGAGTCAATAACTCTACTCTAAGCTCTATTGGAAGAAATTGAAAGAAAGGAAAAACGAAATGAGGTTCAATGGGAAAGTAAAGATTAGGTGTTTGAATAAAATACCTTTGTCCAACTCGCATTGCTTCATTAGCCATTTGACGTTGATCGCTATAATCTCCTACGTGTTCAATAACAGAATTTGAAAAAACAATGTCAAACTCTTGGTCTTGAAACTGTTTTAGATTCCTGGCATCACCAGTCATAATTTTTATTTTCTGATTATTTGTTCCATGTGTTTCATAAAAAGGATTTATATTGACTACATAAATTTCTACATTTACAGGAGTTTGTTCAAAAAATGCCGAATTTTGCCAAAACTCTGGGACTCCTCCTACGTCAAGTATTTTGACTGAAGTTTGTGTTGTTGGTATCAAATCCATGAGGGAAGAAAAAAAACTCAGCCGTTTTTTTCTCAATTTTGCTGACCATGAATTAGAATTACGATGATCGTACACTTTTTCAATGACTTGGTTAAACATTGTTGTTTCTCAGCTAATATTTTTTCTGCCCATAATCTAGTCTTGTTAAGTTTAAATATTTAAGGAATATTTAACTTCATTAAGGAATCCTTTTCTAATAGCAACAATATTCTGATAGGCAAATATTTCCAAATTCAATGAGTAATATTCACCTAAAAAAACTAACCCATCTGGTAATAAGCGATAAAGTAAATAATTGTTTAAAGTTTCATAAATGTCTCTAAAGAAAACTCTACTTACAACATTCATTTCATTAAATTCAAGTTGGATGATATCAATTAATCCTTCTGCAAGACTTTCTTTTGCTCCCAATAAGACCTTAAGCTCATTGCCCTCTGTGTCTATCTTTAGTAGCCTAATATGACCAATTTTAGAAATTTTTACTAATTCATCTATCGTAGTTACGTTCACATGCCAACTTTGTGAGACTCCTTTGTGGATCTTATCGATGACATCTTTATAGAGAGAAGCATGAGAAGTATAAGTTTTATTTTGATAATCATAGAGTTGTAAGCTACCTGCTACATCACTACAAGCTGCATTCAACGCTACATAATGATTTTGATTAGCTTGAACTTCAAGCTCTTTAAAGGTATTGGGATGAGGTTCAAATGCATAAATATTTGTACTTGGTGATGAAATTTTAATTTTGTTAGAGTAATTGCCAATATTGGCTCCCACATCTACCACTACTGAATTATGCAAAAGTTTTGCTATTTTTTTTATAAAAAAATCTTCACCGCTTAATCTATCATTTTCATAATTAAGAATTCCCATACCCCTCAAACTGAGAGTAAAAATTAGCTTATTTAACTTGAATAATGATTTTCTTAGGAACAAAAATCTATAAGTAGATATGACAATATTCAAAGTATTTTCTTTGAGTGTTTTATACATCATAGAATCCTACTACTCTACTAATTATAAAATGATGGCAATTTTTTGAGTGAAATTAAGCGATTGCTAAAAAGGTAACAATGATTTAATTTGCATCTGAAATATTTTTTTTGTTCTTGGATGAATAGCATGGCTGAAAAAACTAGCAAATGATTGAGAAATTACAGTTGCTATAGCAGCCCCAACTCCAGCATACTGAGGAATAAGTAAAAAATTTAACCCTATATTAATAATCGCCCCTAGTAAAGTTCTGTTTAGAGAAAGATGAGTCAAACCCTCAGCAATAAACCACGGTGATGTCGCTACCCCCATGAAAACGAATAAGGAGGCCCAGATATGAATTGCCAGTACTTGTCCCGCAGCTGTATAGGTATTGCCAAATAGTATCGTAATTATCGATCCGGATAGAAATGACATCGGTAGAGCGATCCCAACAGAAATTACCACCATCAGACGTAACAATTGTTTAATCCGCTGATAGTAAAGCGCTTCACTGG
Source organism: Nostoc sp. ChiSLP01 (assembly GCA_034531195.2). Classification (GTDB taxonomy): domain Bacteria; phylum Cyanobacteriota; class Cyanobacteriia; order Cyanobacteriales; family Nostocaceae; genus Nostoc. The sequence continues at coordinate 96,343 of JAVRBO020000094.1, read as the reverse complement.
TTTGTTTGGCAGCAAAAATTGTTGGAGACACCGAAGAGACTATCGCTGTGGGAATAAAATACCAAACTTCAGAAATACGGGACGCAGCCGAGTAAATTCCTACAGCACTATCGCCAATCATTTCTCCTAACATAATCTGGTCGATTTTCATATAAATCATGATTGTCATACCAGAAAGAATCAGAGGCCAACTATCTTTGAGCAAAGTCTTGGCGACAGGAAAACTCCAACGCCACAACCCCAACGAATAACCCTTGATTCTGTAGGCGATGGCCAAACCAACTGCACCCAAGCTAAATTCTGCCAATGTCACCCAGGCAAAAGCAATTAATGGTGCGTGCATATCAATCAGAGCTATTTTAACCAGAGTAACAATGATAAAAGCTGTATTTTTAGCAATTACGGTGTACTTGGACAGCACTTGAGACTGAAACCAAAAATCAATGGCATCTACAGCTTGAAAAATTCCTACACTTGCCAAAATTGCTACTAGCCAAACAGTGAGCTTTTGATCTTGGCGCAACACATATATGACACTAACTGCTAATAATAAAGAAGCCACTCCACCAAGTAATTTGAGCCAGAAAGCTGTCCCTATAATTTTCTCTTTGTTCGATGAGTCACGCACAAGATCCCGAACTACTATGTTGTCTAACCCTAGTGTTGCAAGCGGACTGAATAAGGCGACAAAGGCAACGGCATAGTTAAAAAGACCATACTGTTGTACTCCCAAGTAGCGTGCAACCCAAACCCCCACAATTAGACCTACACCCATACGCACAATCCGGTCAGCAAACAACCAACCTGTGTTTGTAATAATTGCACGCAGACCAGTGCGAGATTTGAGGAACGATAGCTTTTGAATTTTGAATTTATTTAACATTAAACTCTAATTGCCTTAGTTTTTTTGCTAACTCAAATCTCGGAGTATAGAATTTTGTGACAATCTCTATTTGATAAATTACTTTTATTTATTGGAGAGCTTCATACAATAAATAATCTTTGGAAATTTGAATTTGTCCATCTAAATTATTTTTTTGTTCATTGGTTAATAGTGGTAATAGCAAGCTCTCATCTTTCAATAATATTTGTTGATTAATTTTTTCATTTAAATTTAATAATCTATTTTCTAAACCTAAAGGATTTAATATATCTCTTACTTTAAGAATTTTTTGTGGATGACTGAAAACAATAAAAGGTTTATTAAAAATAATCGCAAATACTAATCCATGAAAAAAATTTGTGACAACAAAAGAGGCATTATAAAAATAACCAAGCCAATCGTCTGGTCCAATATCATATAAATCTAATTTTATGAATGGTTTTAAATGAGTTTGTGCTGCGCCTATTGCAATAATATCTAATCCTTCTTGTTCTGCTAATGTTTTGACATATTGAGTCTCTTTTTGATCGAGAGAACCATACACTAATATATATTTACTTTGATTAGAACTGACTTTCATAATATTTTCATAGTTTATTAAAAATGTTGGATCGACAACTTTTTTAATACGAAGACTACTCTGATTAATTAAGGAAAAGCTATTATTATCTCTTACGGAGATCGAATGAAAATCTTTTAGTAAATTATGTACTTTTTCTTTATTTAAACCAAGATCTGTTGTAGATCCAAAACTTGGAGCATAACTTACTTTGCGAGTCTTCTCCCCATTGATGAAATCTAAAAAATAAGGTGTATCTAAACCTCTTGTACTATTTACATTCCATATTTCATCGCTGCCACAAATTACAACATCATATAAATGATTGTATTCATTTAAACTATTTTTGTCATAGAATTTTTTCTGACTAATTTTTGTATTTTTATACAAAAATTTATTCATGTTTATAACTTTTTTTCTAGCTTTTATAAGCATATTTGGATTTATCCAATAACGTTTGGGATATAAATATTTTCTTTGTTCTAATCTGATTGATTTAGGTCTGTAATCAATAATTTCTACATCATAACCGTAACTTTGCAAAAACTTAAATAAAGCATAAGCTTGCAATGTTGCTCCATAATTAATTGTAAAATGGTAAGTGATTATTCCAATTTTTATGCACATAGTTTTATTTGGATGAATAGAAGAATTATCTTTTTTTTAAAATCTTATTTAGAAAATAAGATTTAATTTTTTTCTTGATAATAGATAAAGAGCTGATCTTCAAATATTTTTCATAAAACATTTGATCGTAAGCTCGATCAACTACAACAAAATGATTAATCTTTAAAGGAAAAGTTAGCGGCATAGTTGTCAGCTTGGACAAACCTGAATTAACTTGCTTAGTATGAGTTGCATCATTACCAAAACCAATATTAGAAATTAAATTTACTGCGGGAACTATAACTAAACCTGACTGAGATAATCGACAACATAACCATTGGTAATCCCATGTATTATAGATATTGCTATTTTTCAAAGTTTCAGAAAATATTAAGTTGTAAGTTTTAAATTGTTGATTGTTCGCTAGAACGCCACTTATACGCTGTCTTACTTCTCTATCTGACCAGAACTTAATTTCATAGTCAAAGTATTTCCAAGCTCTTTTCCATGAAGCCCAACCCCAAACTCCACCAAAGTAAGCAAAGTGATAGCTTTGAATGTCTGATTTCCATTCTATTAAAGGATTGCAGCCAGCGATGGTCATAATTCTCTCATCATGGCTATACATTTCCAGCATAGTTTCGCAAAATTGAAAAAATGTAGGTTCGGGCAAACAATCATCCTCTAAAAAAATTGCTTTATTAACTTGTTCAAATACCCAATCAATTCCTGTTGCCAGACGTTTACCACACCCCAAGTTAATATCTGAGTAATTTTTCAGTACTTCGCAATCCCAATCAATTTGTTCAATAACTGCACGAGTCGCTTTACATTTTTCTAATTCACCAACTTTGTCTTTACGAGAGCCATCAGCAACTACCAATAATTTAGGCGGTTTTACTTGACGAATAGCTTGCAATACTTTTTCTGTGTTCTCAGGGCGATTAAATATGAATAAAGCAACTGGAGTTTTCATAGTTAAGAATAAATATAAAAATCCGAACGCACTATTTCAGACCAATCAATAATAACAATAAATTGTTATCTAATCTTCAAGTTGCAAAAGCATTTGATCGTGATAGTTATAAAACAGCGATCTAATGACAATATCAAGTTGTACAAAAAGTTAATCCATAAACCCTATTTCACAATTAATACCTCATCGACTGCTTTGCGAGGAGATTGAGCAACTCTCAATTCTTCAGGCAGATGACCAACTGCAATCATCATAATTATAGACTCTGAATCTTTAATATTTGTGGCTTTTTTGAGTGCCTTATCAACCGAACGTTCAACACTCCAATTTAAACAACACGTTCCCAAACCTAGAGAATGCAGTGCATAAACCAGAGACATAGCATACATACCCCCATCAATCCAGCATTGATTTCGCTCTCCAATTAAGGTAAACTTTTCTAAATCAGATACAACAATTAAAACCTTACTAGCTTGGTCACCAAAACCTCGGTTACCACTCTGATAGCTCAGAACTTTTTGCTTATCTTCATCACTACTAAATACATATACCTTCGATGACTGTCTATTGCAAACTGACGGAGTTTTTTGAGCCATAGCAACTGCTTGTTCAATCAAACACATATTTACTTCACCCGGTGCGAAGTGTCGGATACTGTATCTTGATTGAAAGAAATCTCGAAGATCTATATGAGCATTCTCAAGAATTGATTTTTTGGTTACCTTAAAAATACCTCCTTCATCTGTACTATTACTGTAGCTAGGAATTGCTTCTTTCAACTTGAGTATTGATTCATATAGCTGCTCATCTTTGAAACCATGTTCCAAGTTAAAGGAATAGTAAGCTAGGAGAGCATTGAGTGTGATTTGTACAGTTTCATCAAAACCGTATATTTGTTGATAGACAGGCAAGTTAGATAATAGTCTTTGAATAGTTTCCCGCCCAAAACCAACTCTTGGCTCTTTCATTGCTAATCCTTTTTCAAGGCTATGGTAGTCAATTGTAATTCGAGCTTGGAATTGGGTTTTTGTTTCAACTTTCAAATTGCTTGAAGGGTGTATCACCTTGACTGACGAGTTTCTGACAAATCGCCCGCAATCATAAGCGTAATTTAATAAAAGTTTTGGCATGAACGTCAGACGCCATCGTTGATGATATAGCTTGTATCTAACATGCGCTGGGATGAATTTTTTAAGAAATTTTTTGACTCGAAATTTCCAATTTTCGGCGGTAATATCAGTTATCAAACTTGGAAATACTTGTGATTTTGACATCTCTAGTTTGAAAATAGGAACTTAGAAACTTGGGAGAAAACCTTTTTCAGGTTTAGTTGTGGAATTTTCCCGTGATTAGCACGGTTGACTCAAACAGCTTGTTTCTTTTTTGTCTTGTTCGATGACAAATTCGACTCAGCTGATTCTCTGGAGTAGTAGAAGTAGCTGTCAGGTTCTCGTTTGATATTCACACCGTTAATTACCATTCCTAAAACTTGTTGCCCTGACTGTCTGAGAAACTCTTTAGCCGCATTGGCGGTGTCATAGTTAATCACTCCAGGGCGAACCACCAACAAGATACCGTCAACTAACTTACTTAAAACCGCAGCATCTAGCATTCCTGCGAAGGAAGGAGTATCGAAAATTACGAAATCGTACTTCTGTGTAAAATAACCGACTAGTTTAGCCATCCTCTGGGAATCTAAAAGTACTGCTGGGTTAGGAGGTACAACTCCAGAAGGTAGAACGTCAAGGTTTGGCATTACTTTGTGTACAGTTACACTGAGAGGAACTTGGTCAATCATGACATTGGATAGCCCGACTGCATTTGTCATTTCCCAAATATGATGCTGCACTGGATGGCGCATATTGGCATCCACCAGTAGTACTCGTTGTCCTGAATGAGCCATTGTCACAGCTAAATTTGCAGCTACCTCAGACTTGCCTTCTTTGGATACAGAACTAGTAACTACGATCGCTTTTAGCTTTTTATCGGAATTTAAAAACTGTAAGTTGGCTTGCAGCATTTGGTATGCATCACCAACAGGATACTGGGGAATCTCTCTGCCAATTATTCTGGGGATCTGTTGCTCTACAGAACTCTTTTTCAGATTCCTACCTACTGAAGGAATCACCCCTAGTAAAGTATATTGAAACAATTGCCTAGCTTCTTTGACTGTTTTCACGGAGCTATCAATTACATCTAAAGTGAAAGCAGCAATAATGCCAAGCATCAGACCAATAACTCCACCCCCCAATACAAACAGGGCTTTGCGAGGGCCGGTAGGATCGTCTGGTACTAAGGCAGAAGAGATGATTCGAGCATTGCCAATATTTTGGTTCTCTGCTACTTGGACTTCTTGGAGTTTTGTCAAAAGTACTTCGTAAGTTGTTTGAGCTGCTTTGAGCTTGCGTTCGAGTTCGCGCTGGGTCTGTTCCAGCTTAGGTAAAACATTTGCTCGTTCTTTGTATGCGTACCACTTATTAGAAAGCGTAGCAATTTGTTGGGCTAAACCAACCTGTTGTGCCTCAGTGCGAGCATAATCTTCAATCAGACTTTGACGTAGTTCTCCAACTTGTAAATTTCTTGCAGAAATTTTCTGATTAATACCTATGTTTTGAGTGATACGATTTTGTAGTAAGTTGTTGAGACCAGTAATTTTTTCTCGTAAGTTGATAATGCTAGGGTGGTTTGGCTGCAAACGAGTCTGCTCAACTGTCAACTCATTTTGTGCTTCTTGAAGTTGAGTCAGCACTTGTTGAATCCCAGGTATTTGACTTAAGGAGGCAAAACTCACAGCTTTCTGTGAATCAATACTTGCCTGATTTTGCAATTTTTTTACGCGAGCATTGACATTCACAAATTCAGCTTGGGCTTGAGTAATTTGCTGTTCTAAGCTGGAAATAGTTTGGACTGCTATAGATGCTTCTGTTTCTAGAGAAATTATTTTATTTTCCTCTTTAAATTTACGCAGATTCGACTCCGCTTCTCTGACAGATGCTTCAGTAGCAGGTATTTCTTGCCCGATAAACTTCCGGGCTGAAGCTGCCTCTGCTCGATTAGCTTCTATGTTATTCCTGATGTAAACTTGCATCAGTTGGTTGACAACTTCGGCTGCTAAAACTGGATCTTTATCTGTATAGGAAACTTGTAAAATCTCAGTCCCTTTGGCATTTTCTATCTTCAAGTTTCGCAGAAAGTCCTGAATTTTCAAAGGTTCGCCTTGTTTATCTTTTAGGCTAAGCGTTCTAATAGTTTCCTCAAGAACTGGCACAGATGTCACTATTTTGGCTTGGGTTTCTAAAGGATTATTTGTAGAGGTTAAAGACTCTAGCCTGCCTATAGCTTCTCCTAGACCAGTTAACGAAGAGGTTTCATTCGTCCTAATCAACAAACTGCCATCTGCTTTATATGATGGTTTTAATGAGAGTGCAAACAAGGTTGCACCACCAGTAACTATTGCCCAAATCACGACTGTAGGAAGCCAACGTCGTTGTAAAACGAGTAGATATTTTTGAAAATCTATCTCTTCAAAGTTTGCTTTAGTTTCCATAATCGCAAGATATTGATTTTATTGGTCTATAGGATGCTGCAATTATTCTAAAGTATTTACCGAAAATCCTTGATACCGCTACCCGTTATTCTGGCTTGTCTTTTAGTAAACTCTCCTACGGAAGGATTGCCTTCGGGGTGAATTACGCCACTTGCTTGCTGCCAAAGTTCTGAGGGTGCGATCGCCACTTCATAAGTGCGATCGTATTTTTTGACGTGATACCACTTTGTTTGCTGACAGAGATTGCACCAAAATTCTTCCAACCATTCTCCTTCTAAAGGAATAGCTGTTTTAGTTGCCACTAAAATTAGTGCATTCTGCCGTCCTATCCCCCTTTGTTGGAGTTGTCCGGCTCGATCGGCATATAATTTATACTTTTGACTCACACTATCCAAATAGCATCTATGAATTGGACAGTAAATAGCCCGCCGCTTTGAACGTTTCCGATTTTGGTTACACTTATCCTGCAATTAGACCTCACTTATTGGTAGGCACACCATTAATAAGGCTCCACTGGAGGGACTGAGATATAAATCATCGAAGCCCAACTCCTAAATCAAATATCAGCTATTTAATTCCAGTTAAAAACTTTGATTAATTACTAATCCGGTTGCATAACTATCTTATTTTGTTTTTTTATTTTCTGCTAGCAAAAAATAAATTTATACCCTGAGACTTAACCATAATTATAGATAGGGTAAATTGAGATTAATCAGAAACATCAAGGTGTGCATTTTTCAGAAATTCCTTACTTACATATTTTCACATTTTTTGTAAAAGGCATAGTAGAAAGAGGTCAAAGTCAAAAGAGATAATACTTATACTCCCAGCTTTTTACCTATTTTAAATAGTAAGTTTATTTAGCCGATGATGTCCTAGAGACGGAATAAACTTACTTCAACTGGATTTCAATCCTCGACTTATTGAATAAGTCGAGCATCTCAGCAGCAACTTTTACTTAAGTAATTACAATTCATGACTAGGTACTGGAGATTAAAGATTGACAACCATTCTTGATATGTTCGGACGAGAAATAATTTCTCAATAGATAAACTAACTTTTTCTCAACATATGAAGAATGATTGATAACTAGGTTGCCACTCGTAAAAATATGTTCCGGGCTTCGATCCCTCCCAAATTTTAGAACAATTTTTCAGTAGCCACTATCCACCAGAGAGAATATACCGAAAACCAGCATTATGAAGTATAATTTTGCGCCTCCTTGGTGTGGTACGGTATCCGGCTCGTGGCTCAGTGGTAACTAGCGATCGCTGCGACAGTCCATTTAGTTTCAGACAAAGAGGCTGATTATGGTAAGTATTTAAGAAATATTTTATATTTCTTCCTCTCACTTAAGTAAATTAGCACTAGTCCCGTTCTAAAGATATATAATTATATTAAGATTTGTAAAGATTAATTGTGTCTAGAGAGGCTGTCAGGCACATCGATAAGCGATATTAAAATTGTGCATTGCGGCCTTGCCTGTGAGTAAACTCTGCTACAGAATAGTTTCCTTGAGGGTGAATTATGCCACTTGCTTGTTGCGTTGTGAGGGTGCGATCGCCAATTCATAGCTGCGATTATATTTCTTCACATAATTTCACTTTGTTTCCTCGCAACTATGACACAAAAATGCTTTCAATCATTCACTTTATAAGGGAATCGCTGTTTTAATTGCTACTCAAATTAGTGGATTCTAGCGTCTTAAACAACTAATAATATACCCAAAGATAGATTTTATATTCGGGAAATAGCTCGTATTGTTACTAACGAGCATCTTAAGAGAGGGTTAATATAAGTCAAACATGAAGCCGGAATAATGTGAAAACACAACTTGTTTCTAGGGCATTTCAGAAAGTATTTCGCCGCGTAAGTAGGTGGAGCAAAAAAACCAAAGTATATAACGGAAAGTAAAGTTGCTCGAAAAGCTCTTCCCTTATGCCTACTGCCTTGTTCTAACGACAATTTTCAACACCGACCTACTTATTTCAACTATTGAGCATAGATGAAATAACTGGTACAAAAGTCGTATCGCACAACGATTTATTACATATTGGTACAGATTATGGCGGCTGGGTAGTTCCCAAAGACTTACTGAATGCAGATTCTACATGCTATTGCGTGGTTGTGCGGAAAACATTACGTTTGACTTGGGGTTGATAGAACAATTTAACTGCCACGTCTACGCTTTCGATCCTACTCCTCGTGTAATTAAGCTGCCGCCGATTATCAGAAGTATCATTTCTCTGATATTGGGCTGTGGAATCAAGAGGAAAAAAAAGGTTTTACGCACCAAAAAATTCAGCGCATATATCACACTCTGCCTGAAATTTACAAAAAACTGAAGAGTTTTTTGAAGCTCAGGTAGATAGACTTGCAAAAGCCTCATCTAAACAAGCTTTTAATTTTTCCGCCAAAACTTGTACATGGGGTTCTCTGAGTATGCTAATGTGGTCTCCAGGAATTTCATAAACCTTTACCCCCTCCAATGCCAGCCCGCCCCAACCCCCCAGGGAATCTGAGTAACGTCTTGAAGATTTTAATTTGGCTCGAAACAGGGTGACATGGCTGGGATAAACTTGCGGTAAATAATTTTTGCTAGCGTGGAGGTTAGCTTCTAAAACATTTAAAGTGTATAGAGTTTGAGGCGAACGATCTATATCACGTAAGTTATAGAAAAGTTGGCGAATAGGCTTTGGGATTCTTTTGGTAATATGCCACTCTAACCTTTCCCAGATGTAGGTCAGTTTTTCTTGAGGTTTGAGTTGTGCAAGGTTATTTAAATGGCCAGAAACAAAATCAAAGAATGTGGTGGGTAAATTATTCCATCCAGCACTATCCAACAACGACAGCAAAGCCACTTTTTCACCTTGGGCATAGAGTTGCTGAGCCATCTCGAAAACTACTGTGCCCCCAAAGGAAGCCCCACCAAGAAAATAAGGGCCATTGGGTTGAACGGTACGTATTTCTTTGATGTATTGAGCTGCCATATCTTCGATACTGGTATGTGGAGGGGTTTTTCCATCCAAGCCTTGAGCTTGTAGTCCATAAACTGGTTGGTTTAAACCTAAATGGCGTGCTAAATCACAGTAGGAAAGGATGTTACCACCTACCGCATGGACGAGAAAAAAAGGAGGTTTGGAACCTTTAGGTTGAATTGGCACTAACGAAGACCAAGACTTCACCGATCCTGGTTGACGTAAGATGTTAGCTAGTTCCTCAATAGTGGGGGCTTGTAGCAGGGTAGCTAAAGGAAGATTTTTGCCCAAGGTCTTTTCAATTTCTGCGAACAAGCGTACCGCAAGTAGGGAATGTCCTCCCATCTCAAAGAAATTGTTTTTGATACTGATGCGTTGGATGCCTAAAACTTTTTCCCAAATCTTTGTCAGTTCGAGTTCTAATTCATCTTGGGGAGCTACAAAAATGTCTTTTGACTGCTGTATGGTATGGTGGGATGCCCTTAGAGCGTACCGGTCTACTTTGCCGTTGGGAGTTAAAGGTAGAGCATCTAACAATACAAAAGAGTTTGGCAGCATATAATTAGGTAGTTTTTGTTTGAGAAAGTGGCGTACTTCATCAAACGTAGGTGTCTGTTCTCGATGGGGAACAATGTAGGCTACTAGCCGCTGGTCGCCTGGGTTATCTTCTGTTGCTATGACTACAGTTTGTTGTATACCAGCGTGTTGTGCGAGAATTGCTTCAATTTCTGCAAGTTCGATGCGGAAGCCCCGCAGCTTGATTTGATTGTCAAGGCGACCGAGAAACTCAATGTTGCCATTATCAAGGTAGCGGGCTAAGTCGCCAGTTTTATATAATCGTGCTTCTGGCTCTTTGCTCAAAGGGTTGGGAATAAATTTTTCACTGGTTAAATCGGGACGGTTGAGGTAGCCACGAGCAAGTCCAGCACCGCCAATATGTAGTTCTCCTGATTCACCAATAGTCGTAGGTTCTAAATTCTCATTGAGGATATAAATCTGTGTATTGGCGATCGCCCAACCAATGGGAGCAATGAGATAATTGCTAGTGCGATCGCATTTCCAAAAAGTGGCATCAATGGAAGCTTCTGTCGGGCCGTAGCAATTATATAGAACGTCGTCTAAGTTCAATTTAGCAAAGAAACGCTGTATGAGTTCCACAGGTAAGGCTTCGCCACCACAAGTAATGTGCCTGAGAGATTGGCAATTTTCAATTTCCTTCTCATCTAGTAATACCCGCAGCATGGAAGGTACTAAGGCCATAACGGTGATTTGCTGTTGGAGAATTAACTCAACAAGATATCTAGTATCCAGATTTCCACCAGGACGAGCCATAATTAATTGCGCTCCCCAACACAACGGCCAGAAAATCTGCCACACCGAAGGGTCAAAGCTCAGAGAAATATTTTGTAAAACTTTGTCTGTTTGAGTCAATCTAAAAGTTGTTTGTCTCCATGTGATTTGGTTGCAGATCCCACGATGAGTAATCATTACACCTTTGGAGCGTCCTGTAGAACCGGAAGTGTAGATCGTATATATCAGGTTATCAAGTGTCGTATTACTAACGAGATTTTCTTGGTTGTTTTCGCTAATCACTTGCCAATCTGAATCTAGACAAACAACATGAGTTATATGATTAGGTAAACTACTTACTAATTCTTGTGTGGTGACGATCGCTGATATCTGGCTGTCCTCTAAGATATAAGCTAAGTGTTCTGATGGATATGCCGGATCTAAAGGTAAGTATGCGCCTCCAGCCTTGAGAATTCCTAATAGTCCTACCACCATTTCTAAAGACCGTTCGAGATAAATGCCAACAATTACCTCAGGTTTGATACCTAAACTACGTAGGTGATGCGCCAGTTGATTTGCTCGTTGGTTTAGCTGCTGATAAGACAGTTGGTTGTTTTCAAATATTACAGCAGTTGCTTGGGGCGATCGCTCTACCTGAATTTCAAACATCTGATGAATACAAAGTTGATTTCCATTGGGTGTTTGGCTAACTTGAATTTTTGTGAGTTCAGTTAATGTATCGATCTGCTCTAAATTACTACTATTGGTACTCATATTTTATATTTTTAATACCTCACTAAATTGTCTAGAGCAAGCTACATTTGCCAAAATTTAGAAATCGAATTATGGAAATAATTAAAAATTAATGTATAAAATAACACAAAAAATTAGACGAGCTATAGATTGTAACTTCTAACCAGCAGATACTATAACTTTTCGGAAACTTCACAATGCACTACTTCATCTTTTGTGCTGAATTTTTATCTAAATCAGGACTTAAACAAAAATAGCCAACTTGGCTTAATTTATCGTAGACGCTTTGCGGCTTGCCGTTCGCCCTTGGCGTTCCCAAAGGGTAGGCTACCGCCAAGAGTTCGTAGAGTTTGCGTAAGTCCTATAAATATTAAACGCGATCGGGATTATTTAAATTTATTTTTTTGTAAAACAAAGCATAAAATACTTTAAATAATCTTCAAAATATCGAATTGAGATGCAATCTTTATTATTTAATTACTAAAAAATCAACTAATCCATTAAATCAAGCTAATATGACTCTAGTCTTACTTCTAAAGACATAAAATCATCAACATTTTCATAGATGTATGTATTAAAATTGACATTATATTTCTTGCATAAATCGAAAGAACTCTAAAGAGCTAAAGCTACGCTTTGTCTCCCCTCTCCAACCCCTCCCCGATGCCTTGGGGGTGGGGTGTTACGGACTTTTGCAAGAGACTCCACGAGCTGCACTCACAACAAGCAATGAAAATTTCTTTTCCCTACTCCCCATAACCAATTATGCGGATATGATATCGTTAGGCATTGTGCGTCTCTTGTTTCGGTCTTTGCCTGTTTTCGGTCAATTAACCCTGCGGCTAGGTAACTTAGTCCCACAGCTTTTACAAAATACAGCATCAATATCGTGGAAAGCCAAACCACAATTTGAACACACTGTTTCTACCTGATTAGCTGTTTTCACCACTTGCTTAATCAAATCTCCCACTTGCCAAGGAATCAAGGCAATTCCTGTAAAAATCATCAGTACTGTTAGCGATCTTCCTAATTCAGAAACCGGGATCACATCACCAAATCCTACAGTTGTCATTGTGACAACCGAGAAATAAAATGCATCCAAAAATGTAGCGTATTTTTCAGGATTAACCGGATGCTCGACTTGATAAATTAAGCCAGAGTAAACAAAAACAATTGCAAACAATGTAAATAATATTCGTGTAAAAATCAAGCCATCTTCGGTGCTGATACTGGCGAATAAATATTTTCTATCTATAAATCTAATTAATCGTAAAATCCGAAACCATCGCAGTAGGCGAATAAATCTAATATCTACTATTCCTAATAACAATGGTAAAATTGCCATTAAATCAATAATCGCATAAAAACTAAAAATATACTTAATTTTATTTTCTGCACTCCAGAGACGAAGTATGTATTCTATTAGGAAGATAATGGCGATCGCAGTATCAGCTACGCTCAACTGAAAGCGAACAGAATCAGGAATATTATAAGTTTCTGCTACAAAAATTCCTGATGAAATCAGCACCAAGACTGCAAGTGTTAAATTAATGGCTTGGCCTAAAGGTGTTTCCAAGTCTTTTAAGTAAAATTCTGTTGTTTGCTTACTGAGTAACATATTCGACCATTAACCAATTTTAATTTCTAGTTATAGCATTAGAAACACGATATGATTAAACATTGTCTTGATGTTATCTCCAAGTTATATGAACTCAGAATATTTTATGCATTTAGCGTTGGCAGAAGCTAAAAAAGGTGATGCGCCTTACGGTGCAGTGATTGTTAAAGATAACGAAGTCGTCGGCGTAAGCCATAATACTGTCAAAAGAGATAACGATCCATCAGCTCATGCGGAAATTAACGTCATTCGTAGTTTAACAGCTAAACTTAAAAACCCCTCTTTAGAAGGTTATAGCATATATACAACTGGCGAACCTTGCCCAATGTGTGCAACTGCTTGTGTTTGGAGTGGTTTATCAGAAATTGTATATGGCGCTTCAATCCAAGATTTAATTTTGGTCAATCAATCACAAATTAATATATCTTGCGAAGAAGTGATTGCTCAATCATTTAGAAACATCAAAGTAACTAAAGGCGTTTTAAAAAATGAATGTTTGCAGTTATTTCAATAATTTTTTAACTTTGGTCATTCAAATAAGATAAATAGCTATTTGCCCAAATTGCAGCTTGAGTGCGATCGCGCAAATTCAACCTGTTTAAAATATTTGTAACATGATTTTTTACTGTTCCCTCAGAAATGTAGAGTTCCTGAGCAATTTCTCGGTTACTAGCACCTATAGCAATTAATCGCAAAACCTCCTTTTCTCTAGGAGTTAGTTCAGTTAAACCAGATGGTACAGGTGGTGATTGAGTGGGTGTAGGTTGAGAAAACTGGGTCAACAATTTTTTAACTATTCCTGGGCCTAATTGAGTGTACCCTTTATATACAGCGCGAATAGCAACAGCTAATTCTTCTGAGGGTGTATCTTTCAATAAATAACCCATCGCTCCACTTTGTAAAGCCGCGGAAACATATTCATTATCATCAAAAGTTGTGAGTACTAAAATTTTAGTTTTGCTAAAATGTTTTTGGATTTCTCGCGTAGCTGCAACTCCATCCATAATGGGCATTCTGATGTCTAACAATATGACATCTGGCTGAAATTGAGCCACACAATTAATCGCTTCTTTACCGTTTTCTGCTTCTCCTACTATTTCTAAATCTGGTTCTAGTTCTAATAAAGCTCTTAATCCTTGACGAATTAAACTTTGGTCATCTACCAACAATACTTTAATACTCATGTTAACCTCGTTAAGGGGATATTAACTATAATTTTGCAACCATAACCAGGAGTAGTATTAATATTAAATTCACCTCCAAACGCTAAAGTGCGATCGCGCATACTATGAAGTCCAAAACCAGTGGTATTTTGCCTGGTATCAAAACCTCTACCATTATCCTGAATTATTAGCCGTAAATTACTTCTAATGGTGGCGAGTTCTATTTTGACCTCTGTCGCGGATGCATATTTAGAAATATTTGTCAAAGATTCTTGAGTAATCCGATAAATAGCAGTATTAATTTCAGGCGGTAAAGAATATTCTAGATTGATTTCATAAATTGGTAGAATACCATTTGAGCGATGGAAGTTTTCTACAAGACCAGCGATCGCAAGTTCTAAAGATTGTTCTTGTAAAGGATTAGAACGCATAGTCGAAACAGATTGACGGACATCTTTTAGTGCTTTTGAACCTAATTCCTTTGCCGTTGCTAGAAATGTCTCAGCCTTAATTGGATTAGATTGCCACAGTTTTAAAGCAGTTTCCAATTGGAGATTTAAAGCAGTTAGAGAGTGTCCTAATGAATCATGAATTTCACGAGCAATGCGGTTTCGTTCTTCCAAGGTAGCTTGATTTTCAATTTGCATGGCATATTGGCGAAGTTTTTCGTTAGCAATAGCAAGTTTTTCGCGACTGTGCCGTTCAGATAATACAGCATTCATCATCAACAATACAAAAACTAAACTCAGACCAAATACCAAAGACCAATTTAAGCTCAGAAATCGAAAACGCTCTTGAGCTTGTGGTGAAGATTGAAAATTGAATAATTGATATTTTAATTGTGTAGTCAGTAAAAATAATGTAAACGACAGACTCGTCATAAATAAACGCCCAGGTAACTGAAAAATTAAGCAACTACGAGTCACTAAAATTATATAAAGAAACGGAAAAAGACGAGCTAATCTTTCGCCAAAAAGTCCAGTCAGCAAAATCAATAAAATTTGAATAACTGTATATATTAATTTACTATTACGATTATTTTTCGGTAACCATAACCCCATTAATGCAAAAACAATCAGGCTATAAATTGACAATTCTGGCAAGAAATTACAAACTGATAAATCTGGAAATGTCCCACAAATAGATAGCTCTGCCCGTCTAGGACGAAACCGCCGCAAAGGTGGTGGGATAACTGCTATTAAAGCAGTGATTGTCAGTAATATCCATTCTAAATAAAGCAGAGACGGAAAAGGATGTTTTTTAATTTGAATTAGAGGATTCATGATGATAACACCTAATTGCTAACTCTTAACTCCTAACTCTTAACTTCTATTATTGTCAGTCACATTTGTCATAATTGAATCATGACTAAAGTCATGGGCATAACCGTGACTTTCTCCTCATGTGAATATTGAAGATAAATTCTTATGATGGTGGCATCCACACAGGCAAGAACCACGAAGTAAGTAATGAAACTCAAAACATTATCATTAGTAGCTGGAGCGATCGCTTTAAGTTTAACTGCAACTTCCTTTGCTGTCGTAGCTCAAACAGCTTCTCCCTCACCACTGTTATTAGCACAAACTCCACAAAAACCAAAGGGCCCTTGGGCAGAATTGGGGCTAACCGATGCACAAAAAAGCCAAATTCAGTCAATTCGCAAGGATAGCCGTGCTAAATGGGAAGCAGTTTTGACTTCAGAACAAAAAGCAAAGTTAGAAGCAGCTAAGCAAGCGCGTCAGGCTCAGCGCCAAGCAGGTCAACAAGGTCAACGCCAAGCGGGTCAGCGTCGAGGTGGATGGAAGAACTTTGCAGACCTAAATCTGACTGATGCACAAAAAACTCAAATGCGGCAAATCCGAGAATCTGAGAAACAACAAATTCAAGCAGTTTTAACCTCCGAACAGCAGCAAAAACTCGAACAAATCCAACAAAACTTCAAACAGCGTCGTCAACAACGCAATCCTCAATAACTTTAACAAGAAAGAATTCAGGAGTCAGAATAGAGAATTCAGAATTCAATTCTGTGTAACTAATTCTGATTTCTTTATTCTTCTTCAACTTTAAAAAAAGAGTTAATCGTTTGGGATGGGCAATATCGACCATCTCATCCCAAGCTAACTAATAGGCACTTTTTCCGATAGCCTAATACCATTTTTAATTTTGGATTTTGGATTAAGAATTGCTTTTTACATCTAGATTTTATTAATCCTTCTGTCGCAATCATTTTTGAAATTGATATAAAAATTAAAAAATTATACAGACTTCTTGCAGAAGATGGGAAAGGGGAAAATCGATCTCCTTTCCCTTTCCCTATTTTTGTGGGGAGATAGGGAGACGCTCTTATACCTTTTCACTTTAAGATTGATACAAATGGCAAGCAGGGGGAGCAAGAAAAATGATTTGTATCAATAATTTCGTGAAATGGTATTACGCTGAGAATAACTCATGCCCTGTTTGGCCAATCGCTATTTTGTTTTCAATTCAATGGAATAGACATGCTTGAAAATTAAATTATTGTACGTTAGCCCAGTTGTGCTAACTACTGCAAGTTGCTATAATGTGTGTCACAACAAGAGTATAAAAATCTCTTGACCCCTAAACCCCGTAGTGATTTAGTTTTGCTAAATCACTATTCCCCACCTCCTATTTTTAAGCTAGTCAACTAGGGGAAAACCCTAAGCAAACATCAAAAAGTTGCTTCCCCCTCCCCAGAGGCGCTATTAATAGCGTCTCTAACCGCTCCCCAATCCCTATTTTGAAGCTAGCTTTTTCAAGATGTCTAAAGAATTTCCTATTGGTAGTAAAGTCCGTGTTGTCGCGCTACCGCCCTACGTCAAAACTGCTGAACCTATGCCCATGCTTCGCCCCCCTGATGTGATTCACATTGGCGAAGAAGGTATAGTTCTTGACCGTAGACCCGGCGGATATTGGGGTATTCGCTTTGCTAAAGGCGCCTTTCTCCTAGATAGCCAATACATCGAAACCACAGATATTTCTCCCGAATCTGAATCAGAGTGAGATTAGTAGCAATCAGGAATGTAAACTTGTGTAAAGTTGTCATTCTGGTTTGCACCATGATTTCACGCCGCACTTTTTTAAGCATATTATTTGCCAGCTGTATTTCTATTATTAGCTGGCTGAATTTTGCCCCTACTGCCGATGCTCTTGGTGGTAAACTTCCTACAATTAATCAACCTGCACCAGAGTTTACCTTGCCAACCAACACAGGTGATGGCAAAATTTCTCTCTCTGACTTTCGTGGTAAGTGGGTAGTTTTGTACTTTTATCCCAAAGATTTCACCTCTGGTTGTACTATAGAAGCTCGTCGTTTCCAAGAAGATTTACCCAAATATTTGCAAAAAAACACACAAATTCTCGGTGTCAGTGCTGATGACATTGATTCCCATGCCAAATTTTGTGATTCAGAGGGACTAAAATTCCCTCTGTTGGCTGACACTGACGGTTCAGTGAGTAAAGCTTACGGTTCGTGGCTGAGTTTCTTATCTATGCGCCATAGTTTTATCATCGATCCTCAAGGTATCTTGCGCGAGAATTTTGTGAAAGTTAACCCAACTATTCACAGTTCAGAAGTATTAGCACGATTAGAAAAGTTACAATCCGCGGCTTCTTAAATACAGCAGAGAAGCGTAACCCAACAAATACGCTGGGTTGCGCTTAATTCTTGTAGAATCTTTGCCTCTTGAATGTGCTGCTAAATTTAAATCGTCAATATAAAACCGTTGAATATTAAATCGACAAAATTATCACCTAAAAGCTTGATTTGAATGCCTCCAGTAATTGAGATCGAATCTGCCTCAGATAGTTTCTGTACTTTAACTTGATTGTCAGGTTGTAAATCAGTAATTTTGATTCTGGACATATTTTTTTCTTCAGATTTTTGGAAATCTAGGAGAATTTTCGTTTGATTAGCTAGCAATCTCATCAACCAAAAGTTATAAAATTTATAATTTATATGCTTTTTAAACAGACATTATTGTAATTAATTATTTTTTGTTAATAACGCTTAAAAGTATAATTTTTGTCTTGGATATACACTCAATAACGATTTAGGTGCGTTAGGCTACGCCATAACACACCCTACAGATACTTAGATTTTTTCATAAATCAAATTAGATTTTTATACAGGTGTTTGTAGCAAAGACTTTAGTCCTTAATTTTTTAAGCACTAAAGTGCTGACTACAAACCTATAACTGACATAGAGAAATAAGATTGCTCGAATAAGCTACTAGCTACTTAGGCACAAGAAATCCATATTTTTTGAGTATATCTTTCGCTTGAGCGCTAGATAAAAACTCGACAAACTCCTTGGCAGCAGCAGGATTTTTACTGCTTTTGAGGACAGCCATTGGATAAACTATCGGCGAGTGAAATTTCTCATCAGCAGCGACTACAACTTTTACTTTGTTGGAGATTTTGGCATCAGTGGCATAAACTAGACCGGCTTGAGCATTACCAGTTTCTACTGCTGCTAAGACTTGACGGACATTGTTAGCAAAGACTAATTTGGGTTTAAGGCGATCGTAAAGTTTCAATTTCTTCAAAACTTGCTCTCCATATTGCCCTGCTGGTACGCTTCTGGGTTCACCGATCGCAATTTTCTTAATCTTCTCATCTGTTAATTTATAGAAGCTAGTGACGCCCACAACATCCTGAGCTACTACCAAAACCAGACGGTTATTTGCTAGATTAGTGCGGCTACCTGGCAAAAGTAGTCCTTTTTGTTCTAAAGCATCCACTTGTTTTTTGCCAGCCGAAATAAAAATATCTGCTGGCGCACCTTGCTCAATTTGTTGCTGCAAAGCACCAGAAGCCCCAAAATTATAAGTAATATTCACATTTGATTTACTTTGTTGGTACAGAGGCTTAATTTCTTCCATCGCATCTTTTAAGCTAGCGGCCGCTGACACAAGTATGTTGTTTGATTGGGCAACTACGGGAGAAGGAGTAACTAACGGTAAACCCATTGCTAGCAATAAACCAGCAATTGCTATACCCAAAAAGCCAAGAATTTGTCTTCTTTTCATGGAAAAGGCGTTTAAGAGGTTTTTTCATCAAATTGATGCTAGGTAGAATACTACCAAAAATACCAAAATTTACCCAACTATATCGGTAAAATATTCTATTGCATGTTCGCGGACACACATCGCCGAAACCCTATATTTTTTGGTTAACTGTGTCGGTATTTTACAGGACAAGGTTTTGAGGTATGTGTTTGACTTAATTTTCCACAAGATATATAGTCTTTTTCAGAGGTGTGTCAATTTGGCGGTTGAAAGCCTTACGGGGCAAAGCTTCTTGAAATAACTCTTTAGCGATCGCTTTAAATCGCAATTAATGGAAACTTGTAAATGCTGAATATTCGATTTACATCTACCTGTGCTTTACCAATTGCATCAAATCGGAATTAATGGAAACAAGCCATGTAGGCAAACTTTCTTTGTATTAGCAATATGCCAAAACAATTGACTGATTTTCAGGTTTTCCCCAAACATATCGGCACTTGGTCAGGCTACTGGATCAAAATGGATGCTAATGCTCAAGAAATAGAACGTTTTGAAGCAGAAATTACACAAAAAATAGTTGACAATCAATGGCTACAAACTAATACTTATCATTATGCCGACGGTAGAATTGTCACTAACAGTTTTGTTGGTAAGGTAATTAGTAATGATGAAATAGAAATAAAAGCACTAGATGTTCCCGCATGGGAAAATTTCACGAGTATTGCACGCGAACATGGGGATAGGATTATCATTTTTAATGTCTGGAACAAAGCTACAGGTCAATTATTAGCAACAGAAACGATTAATCTTATAAATAACGAAAATAAATGTCGCACTATCCAAAGTTTTACAGAAGATGGTAAATTGAAAGGTTTAATGTTAATAGTCGAGAAGCGGATTTATAGTTAAAAAGTTGATGAGGAATTATTGACTAGATTTGGCGCCGGATCGATTCCTACCTTGTCAGAACCAGATAAGGCTTGAGTAGATGGAATATTATAACAGTAATTGGAGTGGAGAGTTATCGTAAACCCTGTGCTTGCAATAGCGCATTTGCCCAAACCCGGTCTGTTTTCTGCAATGGTGGAATGGGTTCTTCTCGGTAATCAATTACTAAATCGTACCGTGCTTGGTTATAAATTTGCCACAGCAGACTTTGGAGATCGACCAATATTTCCGCATCTGTTGGCTTCAAGGGAACGGGAAATGTAGAAATTGCTTGATTGAGATTGAAGCCATAAAGTTGTGCTTTCGGACGCTGTTGGGCACGACTTACCAAAATGCGGTAATGGAAAGGAGGAATGCTACCCAACATCGTCATTGGTATTCCTTGTCGCAACAAATCAATCTCCACTAAATGAGTTCCACTCTCTAGAACCAGATTGCGCTTATTTTCATAAACATTTCGTCCTTTACCTGGACGCTTGTTGGTAGGCGATAAAACTTCAATTGTGGTAATTACTGCTCCTGTAGCTATATCCCGAATTTCTAAATAACCTTCCCGAATTTCCTCAGGAATTGGCAATATAACAGTAACCGATGAATCAGATGCTGGGGTGGTAATGGTAGTAACAGATTGACTACCACGGTTGAGAGATACCACTGAGGCATCGGGAACACCGATTAATAAAGCATCTTCTGGGAGGCTACTATAAACCCGCTTTTCAATTGCAACTCGGTAATCTTGGCTGAGGTTGGACTCAATGGCATTAGCGATCGCCGTAATTAACCTATGATGCACTTCAGCCCACAATTCGGGATTTTCAAGGTAAGGGTTCATTCCCGGAAATGGAGACGGCATAAAACAGCCTAGAAGCTAATAATTTTCCATGTATACATGGTACAACAACTCAAGGAATTACGTTAGCGTAGCGGTAGCGAGTCCGCGTTCGCTTTTAGCGTCTCGTAGAGAGCGTCATTACGAATTATTAGCCATCTCCAATAACTGTGCTTCATTTAGCTGATTAATTCCCAATAAAACGGCTTTTTCTAACTTAGAACCAGCATCTTCTCCCACTACCAAATAATCTGTTTTTTTACTGACTGAATCAGTAACTTTTCCCCCAGCTTTTTGAATCAATGCCTTGGCTTCATCGCGCTTTAAGGTTGGCAATGTACCCGTGATTACAAAAGTTTTTCCGACGAACTTTTGATTGCTATTATTAACTGTTTCTGTTGATTCGGTAGAAGTAAATTGCAATCCTTTTGTTTGCAACCGTTCTATTAATATTTGGTTGGCATCAATCCGAAACCACTGATAAACAGATTGAGCAATTTCAGCACCGATACCGTAAATACCCTCAATATCTGACTGTTTCGCTGCTGCTAATTCTTCTACGCTGGAATATTTCTGAGTCAACAATTGAGCATTCACACTGCCGACATGACGGATGCCTAAACCATACAATACCCTTGACCAAGGTTGGTTTTTTGATTGAGCGATCGCATCTATCAATTTATCTGCCGACTTTTTACCCATTCTTTCTAGATCGTATAATCTCTCTTGTGTCAACTCATATAAATCGGCAACGGAATGTACCAAATTTTTATCAACGAGTTGGTATACCAACTTTTCGCCTAAACCTTTAATATCTAAAGCATCACGGCTGACCCAATGTTCAATAGAACCTTTGAGAATCGCCGCACAAGAAGCATTGACGCAACGAGTCACAGCCTCACCTGATTCTCGCACCACCGGTTGACCGCAGACTGGGCAATCAGTAGGCATAATAAAAGGTTCGGTGTCAGGAGGACGAAGTTCTTTGAGTACCCTAACCACTTCTGGGATAATTTCCCCAGCTTTGCGAACAATCACAGTGTCGCCAATGCGGATATCTAATTGAGCAATGCGATCGCTATTATGTAAAGTAGCGCGGGAAACTGTCGTCCCCGCCAGCTGCACTGGCCGCATCTGGGCTAATGGCGTTAACGCCCCGGTTCTACCCACATTGACGGCTATATTTTCCACGCGGGTGGGCGCTTCTTCGGCTGGATACTTCAAAGCCACCGCCCAACGAGGGAATTTCTGCGTAAAGCCTAGTTGTTCCTGAAGTTTAAAAGAATCCAACTTCACTACTACGCCATCTGTCATGTAGGGTAAATTCAGCCGTTCCGTATCCCAATATTCGTAATATTCTGCTACTTCTTCGAGGGAAGCACACAATTTATGGTTGGGGTTGACTCGAAAACCCATTTTTTCTAACAACTCCAAGGCTTCCCATTGGGTATTGGCAATACTGGCGTCATCTCTACCGGGAATATGCAACGTGTAAGCAAAGAAATCTAGTCGCCTCTTAGCAACAATGCGTGAGTCTAGTTGCCTAAGTGTACCAGCTGCGGCATTTCGAGGATTAGCAAATAATTGTTCGCCTGCTTTTTGCCTTTCCTCGTTGATTTGTTTAAACACCTCCAACGGCAAAAAAGCCTCGCCTCGCACTTCCACCCTTTCTAAAATTTCTAAACCTTCAAAATTCAACCGTAGAGGAATTGAGCGAATTGTCCGCACATTTTGGGTGATATCTTCACCCATTACTCCATCACCCCTAGTTGCACCCCTGACTAAAATCCCATTTTGGTAGGTCAAAGCTAAGGCAGAACCATCAATTTTTAGTTCCGTGACATATTTCACTGAGTCTAGTTTAGGTACTTGTCGCCGCCAACGTTGTTCCCAGCCTTGCAACTCAGTAATATTAAACGCATTTTCCAAACTGTACAAAGGAATGTTGTGGCGCACCGAGGTAAACTGAGTTGCCGGTCTCTCACCCACGCGCTGAGTCGGACTATCTGGTGTGGTTAATTCTGGATACTGAATTTCCAGTTCTTGTAATTCCCGATATAACTGGTCATAGATTGCATCCTCCATAATTGGAGTATCTAAGACGTAATAAGCGAAGCTTGCTTGTTGCAATAATTGGCGCAGTTCTTCTGTACGTTTTACTAGAGTTTGAATCTGTGTCATGAGATTTTTTGTAAAATACTACGAATAAAAGTTAAAGACGATAAAACCTGCCATAAGCAGGTTGTGGATGCATAACCTTACACTGGGAGTCGGGTGGCTTTGAGTTCAAACAAAAACATTTACTTTTCTAGGTTACTAAATTTAATACCAATAGTCCCAATCATCGGTGCAGTTAATACATTCCTATTGAATTCCAGAAAATTGAGTTGAGATCTTTACAAAGATTCATTTGGGTCAACTAATGGGATTAAAAGTGCCATAATTAAGGAATATGCTGTTCAAGCTTTAGATATTCGGCGAATTGTTCTCTGTATTCATCCTCCAGAATTATTGGCACTAGACAATTAAATACTACAAGTTGTATTATAAAATTAGTTTTCAACTACAAATACTACAATGTTCTCGACGATCGGCAAATTCTCTTCAACCATTGATAGCATGATGCATTGTCAACCGAGCAAGGGTTCAGGCAGAATACCTGACACGCGTGCGTTTGAGAGGACGTATCGGTTATTAGTGGCTCAGCGTGCAAGTGAAAGCATTATAGGAGCGATCGTAGTGCTTAATCCAGATCGAATTATCTACAGCGGGAGGTGCAACTGTCTCATAGCGCCCATAACTAGGGAAAAAGTACCAACGACCTGACCCCCGCTCCTGGTAACCAGAGGTGGGGGTTATTTTTTTGAGGAGTTTTTTACACATGCAAGTCCAGCAGCAAACTCAGCAACCACACATACTACAAAATTCGGTGGTAGTCTTCTCCAAGAACTATTTACCATTAGCACGCATCAACATCAAACGAGCAATAGTACTGTTAGTTACTGGTCAAGCAGAATCATTGGATTTTGGCAGTACAAAGCAGTGGGAAGTTCGTTCGCCCAGTGTTGTATTACAAGTTCCGGAACACATCCGTTTGACAACGGGTAATCCAGAACGACACTGGAAAGTACCTCCTGTGAATCGTCGTGAAGTACTCAAGCGCGATAACCATACTTGCCAATACTGTGGTAGTGGTAAGCGTTTAACCCTTGACCATGTGATTCCTCGTTCCAAAGGTGGACAACACACCTGGGATAACGTTGTCACAGCTTGCGAGAAGTGTAACTCAACTAAAAGCGATCGCCTACCTCATGAAGCTTCTATGATACTCAAAACCAAACCCAAAGCTCCAATTCACCCCGCCGTCGCCTTTGCAGAGCATTTTTGGAGCGTACAACGCTTGAATGAAAGTGAGTAATTCACCCGGCTATGTGCCCAAACGTGAATATACACCTATTCCAACAAATGTAGAGACGTTGCATTGCAACGTCTCTCATATTTTTTCACCAACGTTGTAGAGAAATCGTAATTTTTGAAATCCTGGCAAAATCAGAGTGGATTTATATAATTATAGCCGTAGTCACATAGGTTAGGACATTTTAAAAGCTTGAATGCCTGGAATAGTAATACTTTTACCTCCTGCCTTCTGCCTCCTGCCTCCTGCTATATCAAATCCATTAAATAATTCTCAACTACGTGAAAAAAACAAAAGTATGGCTATTAACGATACTCGTTGTAGGAATAGTAGTAATCAATATCATCGCCGGACATAGCAATTCCCTGAAAGCCGCTTCATCTATAGGAAAAGACACCCTAACGATGATTACTTCACCAGATTATCCGCCTTATGAGTTTTATGATACTAAAAGCGGTGAAAATCAAATCGTCGGCTTTGATATCGATATTGCTAAAACCCTGGCTGAAAAACTAGGGTTTAAACTTAAAATCATGGAATCAGATTTTAATGGCTTAATTCCTGCACTCCAAGCAAATCGAGCAGACTTTGTAATGGCAGGGATGACTCCAACTCCAGAACGTCAAAAAAATGTTGATTTTTCGATTATTTATTATGAAGCCAAAGATACGATTGTCGCCCCTAAGGGTAGCAATCTGAAACAGCCACAAGACTTATCAGGAAAAAAAGTTGGAGTGCAGCTAGGAACGATACAGGAGCAAAACATTAAAAAAATTGCCCAAAAAGTTACAGGTATTCAACTAAAGCAACTTAACAAAGTGCCGGAGGTAGTTCAAGAAATCAAATCTCGGCGAATTGATGCGGCAATTGTTGAGGATACCGTGGCGAAAGGATTTGCTCAAGCTAACCCAGATTTAGAATTTAATGTTATTCCTTCAGAAGAAGCAAGTGGTTCGGCGATCGCTTTTCCCAAAAATTCTAATTTAGTAGAACCTTTTAACAAAGTCCTGCAACAAATAAAGGACGATGGCACGTTAAATAAGCTAATAAATAAGTGGTTTTCCCAGAACATTATTACGGATACTAAATCCTCAACTCCTGCCAAAACTGGATTAAATCTCGACTTCACAAGAATATTTCCAGATATTCCCTTTATTCTGCGGGGAATTCCTTTAACTTTGTTATTTACGCTATTATCTGTAACTTTGGGCTTAATCTGGGGAACAATACTTTCTCTATCAAAAATTATCGGCATCAAGCCACTTACCTGGATTGCCAACGCTTACACCTCTATCTTTCGAGGCACACCTTTGCTGTTACAATTGGCGCTGGTTTATTACGCAACACCCCAGCTTACAGGCTATGACATTTCGGCATTGGAAGCAGGGGTTTTAACTTTTACTTTGAATTCTGGCGCTTATATGTCGGAAACCATCAGAGGTGGAATTCAAGCTGTAGATAAAGGGCAAACTGAAGCAGCTTTGTCTATGGGTGTTCCCTATCGATTGATGATGTGGGATGTAATTTTGCCCCAAGCCTTGAAGAACATTCTGCCAGCATTAGTAAATGAAACTATTGGACTGTTGAAAGATTCTGCTCTAGTTTCAACAATTGGTGTGGTGGAAATATTACGCAGTGCCCAAATCGTCGGCGCAAATAAATATATTTATTTTGAACCATTGCTATTTGCAGGATTAATTTATTATGTTTTGGTTATGGGTCTGACCTTCGGCGCATCCACTTTAGAAAGGAGATTACGGCAAAGTGAGTAATGCAGTAATTCGCACGGAATTTTTGTGTAAATCCTTTGGTCAACTCGACGTACTTAAAGATATTTCTACCCAGATTTATCGAGGTGAAGTGGTTGCTATATTAGGGCCTTCTGGTTCTGGAAAGTCTACCTTTTTGCGATGTATGAATTTGCTAGAACAACCCACCAGAGGCAGAGTTTATTTTCAAGAGCAAGAAATTACTCATCCTAAAGCAAATATCGCTAAGGTTCGTCAACATTTGGTGATGGTGTTTCAACATTTTAATTTGTTTCCCCACATGACAGTGCTGCAAAATGTCACCTATGCGCCCATCAAGGTGAAGAAAATAGACAAGCAAAAAGCACAGGAACATGGTTTAGAATTGCTGGCGAAGGTAGGTTTAGAGCCAAAAGCCGATGTTTACCCGTCCAAATTATCTGGGGGACAGAAACAGCGGGTAGCAATCGCTCGTGCATTAGCAATGGAACCAGAGATGATTTTGTTTGATGAACCCACCTCTGCTTTAGATCCAGAAATGGTAAAAGATGTGCTGGAAGTGATGAAAGGTTTAGCCTTATCTGGAATGACAATGGCGATCGTTACTCATGAAATGGGTTTTGCTAGGGAAGTCGCCAATAGAATTATGTTCCTCGATCGCGGAACCTTAGCAGAAGATACTGCTCCAAGTGAGTTTTTCCAAAATCCTAAATGCGATCGCGCCAAGCAGTTCTTGGAAAAAATGCTTTAAAAGTAACCAGATTGCAGGTAGTTACAGCCTTTTTCATCATATTGAAACACAATATCTGCCCTGCAATGCGATTGCATCGCCCTGCAATGCGATCGCATCGACCTGCAATTCGATTGCATAGGCGATTAATCCCGTCTCTACTCATTCCGCGCTTCAGTACTCATATCATATCCGGTTAATTACTTACTAAATCCGAAGAACCCCACCCCGCCAAAGCTGTGCTTTGTCTCCCCTCCCCGCAAGCGGGGAGGGGATTAAGGGGTGGGGTTCTTTATTTTTGATTTATGCAAGAGGTCTATTGCACACAGGTAGGGTTGCTACCAGGAGTAGCATCAGGATAGAAAGTGCGGACGCCACCATTTCTCCTCACAAACACTGCTTTAAACGTATTACCCTCATCAGTTACAGTCCAATGACAAACAGTATTAGTCGAACTGGTATTGGGGTTATTTTTATAAGCTAAAGCTGCTATGGAAAGAATTTCTTCAGCGCTGAGGGTGTAGGGATAACCTTTGATTGAAGACTGAGCAGTACTATTACCTACTTTAACAACAGCACCAATAGTATAAATAGCATTGGGAACAACTTCTTCGTTGGATGTATTGTTATTTAGTCGTCCAGCTAAACCCTTTTCTTGAAGCTCTAAATAACGACCAATAAAGTGTAATCCACCAATTGAACCTCCTGCAACAGGTTCTCCACAGAAAACATGTTCAAAACCCTCGGCATTAAACCAAACATTAGTCAAGTCAGCTAAAAAATCTGTATCGGAAGTACGCCCTGCAATTAAATATCCTCCTACATATTGTTTAATATTTGCCAAAACAGTAGGATTATTTGTCATCATCAACTGGAAGTTAGAAGGACTGACAACTGTGCCAGGTTGTCCACAAAGATCGGTCACAGCTGTGTCAAAAGTATTTAGAGTTCGAGGAGTGGGAGTTACATCTGCTGGGCTACCGTATGCTAGTCCAGATACAAGATTGTTGATATTGTCAAAGAATGGAACAGAACCAGCGGGTAGAGAGGGAGAACCAGTAGAACCATAATCAGTAATTACAATATCATCGATGTTAGTTCTGTTGGAACTTCCATCAGTTTTGCGGACTTCGCAGCGAACTATGCCAGAAATATTAGGTGTAAAAGTTGCAGTTTGAAGAGTTTTAGAACTTGTTGTAACTATTGAACCGACTGCTGTCCATGAGGTGCCGCTGGTAGTCGAACACCATAATCCCCATGTGGTGTTGGCATCATTACCATATTTGGCATGTTTGATTGTAACTGTGCCAGCACCCGTGGTGCGATCGAATTTCATGGTAATTTTGCCACTGTTACGAACCCGAACAGATTGCGCTCCGTTTTTGACATCGGCTGAAGTGTTGCCAATTAGCGCCTCATTCAAATTCCAAGTCCCTGTACTGAGGTTGACATCAGCCGCAGCATAAGCTCCTTTTTGACCAGACTCAAACCCCTCTGAAATTGTGGCGCTAATTGCTCGGAAGACAGTAAATGAAAGCAGGAAGGCCGCTCCTCCTGCTATTTTCAATGGTAAACTAAATTTCAGCATATTCAACAACATTAAATATTCAACTACTAGTTTTAAAGTTGATTGGTTATCTACTGATTAACCTTTTTTTAAAATAGTTTTTAACTCTGTGTTTTCACAAAAAATGAAAACACAGGGTTAAATAGCACAGAAGATCTATTCGGGAGCGATCGCCATCTACAAAAACAAAGATTGAACAGTCAAATCCTTCAAAGTAATGGTGAAGTTACGCTGTTCTGCTGTGGCAATGAATGAGACAATTGTTTCACATGCTACAGCAACAGTTAAGATTACTAAGTTTCGTGCCAACGGATAATCACAAACATCATCATTCATCTCAGAGGGCACGCGATAAACGTCATTCCAAATCACTTCTGCATAATCGGCTGCTAGTCCAACATGAAGGCAAGGGATACTAAATTTGTCAGCATAATCTTTTACTATTTGACGTGCTACGCTATTGTCAAAAACATCAATAATTAGCTGGCTGTCTTGGAGTAATTGATTTACATTTGCTGATGTCAATTCTTTTGTTTTGGCATCAACTTTAGTACCAATTGCTCGATATAAATTGTTTGCTAATATTTTTGCTTTGAATGCTCCAACATCAGAACGATAGTAAGGCTGGGTGGAAAGATTACGTTCCTCAATACGATCGCGATCGATTACCGTAAGCTTATCAAAACCAGACCGAGCCAAGTTTTCCGCAATGTTAGCTCCTAACGCTCCCGCCCCACAAATGGTTACAGGATAATTTTTCAACTTTGCCATCACAACATTGCTGCGGTAAAGCTGTTCGTGAAAAAAGAGACTCATAATAATTCGTAATTAATACACTCACTACTCTTGTTGTTCGATTACAGCAACCAAAGATTGCAAATCGAAGTCGCGATCGTATCCACTCAGGCAAATACCAGAACTGATTACAGTCAAGTCAGTTTTGGCGATCGCACTACTATGGCGAACACCATCAGCCGTTGTCCAATCGACTGTCCAGTAGTCGCCGCGATCTTGGAACTGTTTTAATTCACCGCCGCCCATCTGCAATGCTTTTTTCAATCGTTTTTCATCCTGTTGGGGTTGAGCAAAGCCATCAATTCGCGCAGTTGCTAATTCATACACTGTGCGAATTTCTGGCGTCATACCTTTGAATTGCAATTCTTCAACGGGAATGAGTTGCTTAACGGCAGATTGCAGAGTTTCAACAATAGCTGGATCGGTACGGCGATCGATTTCCTCAAACCAGCAGGACTGTCCATTCCAACGTGCAATGATTTGGTCAAATATGATACCTTCAGTGACTAGATGAATGGCGATCGGTTTAACCACCTGTAACCGTTGACGCACATCTGCTTCATTAACGGGGTATGCTAACCAAGTTTGTCCCCGCAATTGGTGTGCTAACCGCAGCCGTATTTGGGGAAAGTGTTGCAGGTATTCGGCAATTTGGGGTAAATCTGCCTCTTCCACAACCGCTGCTGTCTTCTCATCCACAGCCTGAAAGATACCCCAACCTTCAAATTTACTAGGCTTCGGGGTGAAAGTGTAGACCATGCCTGCTACTCGCGTGCGAACTCGTCCACCTTTAACGCATGGTGCAAGAAATTGAGTGTTACACAACTGTGCTTCTGCGTTAGCAATTTCATTGATTAGCTTAAATATATTAGTCATAACTAATATTAATTATTTAAAATCAGGCTACAAATGCAATGGTAAAAAGCTAGATAAAATCTAATTTTTTTAATTACGAATTACGAATCGGTGCTGAGCGACGCCGTTGGCGCAGCCTCTCGTAGAGAAGCATTACGAATTACGAATTATTCTGCGTGCAAGTTGGTGGAGCATTGCGTTTTCTTAGTTACTAGAGGGACTCCGCTGGTGAGTTGTTACACACTCTTTCAAAGATGGCTACTTCTAAGCCGACTTTCCAGGTTCTTCGCACTCCCCGTTCACAAACGCCCACTGCATTTGGCAGTGTTACCTTTCCTCTCGTACTAGTATGTAGGCTCCACGAATTGGGGCACGCATGAGATTATTATACTACAGTATTATTTTAGACCCAGATATAGAACTCATATTTAATTTTTGAACAAGATTTCAGATAAAACGGGCTTTTCAGTCTCTGGATATTTTCACAAATCAAATCTGCTGTATATGGTATGGTATTTTCAATATTAATTGGTTAACTTTATTAGGACTTATGCATTGACAGAGACAACCAACTGTGGCTTACCTCTCGTTACAAGGCAGAGTCTGGCAACGAGGCAGGGCAAGAGTTTTAGCTTAACAAGCCTACCATCCACATGATGGTCAATGTGTAAAGTGCGTAAGTCCTATTTATACACAAAAAACCACTTAAATACTTTGTTTTTTAAAAAAATCTACTTTAACACTAACAATGCAGTCAAAAATAGAGGCAAAATCAAGGCTATCGGGTGTTGATTTGTGCCGAGGAATTGCGGCATACGCAGTTGTCTTAGTACATTCAGGCGATGCAACTTGGGGTCGTATAAGTTACTTTTCCCAAGAGATAGAATATCTATTTAGTTTTGCTGTTCCCTTTTTCTTAGCTGCATCTTTTTACTTCATGATTTGTAAGTTGAATGCTGACTTTTCATTAACTTATTGGAAAGCAAGATGTCGGCGTCTCCTAATACCATATATGGTTTGGACAGTTATTTATCTAATTGCCAAAATAATTATATTTTCGGCATTAAATCAAAAAGAAGAATTAAATCATCTATTACAAAATCCTTTTTTAATTATATTTTATGGAAAAGCATCATTACAACTCTACTATTTACCGCTATTGCTAGTAGGTACTTCGCTCATAATATTTGCAAATTACTTCGCAAAACCGAAAATTGGACTTAAAATATTAGCTAGTTTGTCTCTGTTGAGCCTCATCCTCTACAACCTGCTTTTAATTACTGGAAATACAGTATATTTAAATAACAGTATAGCTTTTAAGAATTTATTTAATCTAGTGAATTACGATCCTTCTAAAAATGAGTTTGTGAGGTTTATATCTATAGAATTAGCCTGGTTAGTGAGGTGTTTACCTTACTTTTTTATCGCAATGACTTTAAGGTATTTACTTCTTAAAACCAACTTTTCATTGTTGCGTGTGAAACTCGTATATGCTTACTTGCTCTTAGGTTTATTTATTGTTGCTGACGTTTATAGGAACCCAATACTTACTGGTTTTCGGGAAGTTTTTCTGGGATATTCTTTTTTATTATACGGTATTGTTTTATCCAACTACTTCAAACCAAACAGCGTAATAAAAAATTTAGCATTATGTTCTTTTGGAATTTACTTAATACACCAATTTGGAATTAATATTATGGAGATTTTTCTCAAGAAAACTCAACCTCAGTTATTAGAGGAAGTAACTTTTATTTCTCAATTGGCATTTTCTATACCCACTTTTCTCATGAGTTGGTTAGCTGTATTCATTCTGATGAAAAATAAAAGGATTGCTAAGTACCTATTTGGTGTTTAGCAACAAATTAAATTAGTTAATAATAAGTTCAATTTACAGAATTTACTATAACTTTGTAAATCAATAAAAGTGAGAATATATGATGGAATAAGATCGGGATGCGTCATGAGTAACCATAACGCACCCTGATGTACTCTACTTATCTTCTCGCACAGGCAACGGCATGTCCAAAATCTCCATCAGCAAATCCAGACGAGAGGGGCGCGTTAGGAGTGGGACGAGGTTCGGCAAGCTGTAGTAGTCACCCTCGAAGGTGAAGGTATCTACTGGTACTTGCTGCTGCTTAAGTTGACTCTCAACCCAGTTGTAATGACTACCTACACGGACAATCACCACATTAGGCATTATCGCAAACTCTCGGCAATAGGTCTTGTAGACTTCACCGAAGTAAGGAGCAGCATTTTCGCCTTCATCTGTCACCAGAATAATCTGGTCAACAACCTGCTTCTTCTTCCGCATTGCTTCCAACGCAGAACCGATGCTAGTACCACCGCCTGCATTGATGTGCTGGAAAGCACGCTCCCAGTCGGTTAACTCTTTGCCCTTTGCTGTGACAGCGTAAGGAATGGTGTCGAAGGCGTAGACAAACAGTTCTGCTTGAGTAATACCAGAGATGAGCGCACCGAGTTGCTTACCAACTGCGATCGCATTTTCCATTGAACCAGACTTATCTACCAATAAAGCAGTTGGACGAGCGATCGCACCACGCCGTTTCACTTGTTCGTTCGTTACTTTTTCCAAACGTGCAACGGTGTCTGCGTCTAAATCTGCGGTATCTGCGGCAACTTGAGCTTTGAATGCTGCCACACGTCCACTTTTAGAAGCTTCTTCCAGCTTTGAATCAATCAGCTTCTTGACTTCTGGATGATCCATTGCACCTCTAGCCTGGAGTGACTTGAGGTTATTGATGGTTTCCTGGGGAGTCATGCTGTTGATTAACGCCACCAGCACAACCGGTGTGAGTTGTTTGATTGCACCGATCGCGATGGTGTAGGGAATGTTAAACTCCACAATCAGCCGTGCTTGTTCTGCGGCACTTTCCGCCTTAGCAAGCCGCTTGAGGATATCTGCTAAGGAACCCTCTGGAGGAGTATCGCGAAACAGAATCGCATTTGCTCGTTCATTTGGTTTGATGTGCAGCGAAGCATAGAGGTGCTTCATTGCCTTACGACCCCGCAGCGCAGCGCGATCGAACAAAGCCGCATTGCTTTCCCGTGTCTTCAGGTAACGCCGCACCGCAGTCCGAGCCGAACGAGGCACTTTATTTTGCTGCTGTTTCATAAAGTCCACTACACGCGCCACCTGATAAGGTGGAAACTCTTGCAGCATAATAAATCCGGCATCGCGGTGTTCAATCAAATTGCTGGTTAGCAAGTGAGCAACAAACACTTCCTTGTGGTCGCGGACATCACCATGACGCTGATACCAGACTGCCAAGTGTCCATAGAAAATAGGATCGAGTTCAACAATTAACTTGTGAATTTCTGCGACTTGCTCAAGTTTGCGGTGAGGAGTTGTTAGCAAACTGTTGAGCATTTCTAGGCGCAGGTCACGTTCTGCGGTATTCATAGTAACCTCCTCTAATTGTGATGGATGAGGAGGCAGATGTTGTACGCGGGGCGATCGAGTCACCGCGCAAGTTGCAGAAGCATTGTGTTTAACTTATTCAGAGTTATGTAAGCTTCTGCGATCGGGGCGCGACAACAACTGCCAAGGGTTGGGTATTGGGAATTGAAAAATAGTATAGTCTCCAATCACCATTACCTCAGAGAAACAACTGCTCCTGCTTCCTCTAACTGTTGTTTGAGAATTTCAGCTGCTTCCTGATTCAGTCCTGTCTTAACCACTTGAGGCAGAGATTCCACAAAGTCTTTTGCTTCTTTAAGCCCCAAGCCAGTCACCGTCCGGATGACCTTGAGTAAGGCAATCTTTTTCTCTGCTGGAACCGATACCAACAAGACATCAAATTCCGTTTGAATGTGCGGTTGAGTTTCATTCTCATCTCGCTTGTCAATCTGAAGGAATTTAGGCGTGGATATATCGACATTGAAAGTTACTTCAATCTGTTTTACTAATTGAGCAGTTTCATTAATATTTAGAGACTTAATTCGTTCTAAAATTTCTAGAGTTTTTACAGACATAGCAGCCTCGAATAATACAAATTTTGTATAACTAATATTGTTTTGAATGCCATCGAGCAGCTTTGCAATTAAGACTGTTAATCCGAAATCTAAAATTGAATCACTTCATGCAAGTTGAAAAAGCTGTTGATTCACACACGGGATTTGAACCCGTAATCGCTCGATCTCCAGTCAAGTGCCTTTTCCAATTAGGCTAGTATGTAAGCTTTTTCGGTTAGGGCACGAAGTGAAAATTTTATTTCTGAGAAAGTTGATTCAAGATAAATCGAATTTCCTTCTTACCACATTGCTGTTTTCTAGCAGCGTAAATTTTTCTAGCGTTATGCCATAAAGCAGCATAACGATGAATGAAACCTTTGAGAACATCTCTTACATAATCTGTTGATGATGGGAAATCTTCAAAGGTAATTAGATACCAAATATCGTTCAGTTTCTGATATTGATGATAATCATCAACAATCAAAACATCAGTTTGTTTTGGTTTTTGCTTCTGCTTCAGAGGCATTTTTTCGACTGCACAAAGAATTCCAGTATCAGGATGAATATAGAAGCGATCGCCATAACTTTGAGCTAACAGATTTCGATATCCTTGGTAAGGCTTGCTATAAGCATTACCATCAATTATTTCTACATATCGCTCAACGTAGTCCCATAAATGACCAATAACATGCTGTCCTGCCATTGTTTTGGCATCTAATCGTTGAGACAGTTCGCTGTAAACATCATTCCACGGCTGTCCCACTTTGGAGCGCAAAAACCGACGCAACGGGCCGAGATGATCTGAAAGATATTTAGATTTGTTTCTTGGTTTAATTAGGTAGCAATTAAACAATCCATCCTCACTTGCTTCTTCAGTGAGTTTGTTTAATTGCTTTTTAAAACCACTCAATTTTTTGAGGCTAATTCTCCTGCCACAGCGAGGACGCTCAATCACAATCTCGCTCAAACGATGTTCGCTCATATCTCATGTTATTTAAATATAGTTTTAGCGATCGAGTTTTGATTAAATATAAATTTGCGAACATCATTGAACTCACCTCCGTATTGATAATTGAGTTAGGGTTAATAGATAAATACAATTTGAATAATTGGAATTCCGCACAAGTTAGCAAAGCAGTTTTCACAGTTGCCTTTACCAATTTGGCCACGCTTCCATAAGTGGAAGCGGCAGGAATCGAACCTGCAATCCGTTGCCGGATAGAGTAGTGTGTATGCTTTACAAGTTAGGGCGCGGAATTAATTCATGAATTAAACCGTACAAGTTTAAGAAGCTTTTTACAGCTTACGGTCGCTCTTACCAATTATTGGCAGTGGGCACGTATGCTAAATCTGCGAGAGATTTAGAAATCATACTTCGCTTGTTCGATCGCTCGAATTTTACTACCTTAGGGCCGTTATAAATGTGTATGTATGCTTCTTCTGTCAGGGCACGGATAACTAAACGTTTTAACCGTAGACAGCTTCAGGACGGACGATTAAATCGCCACTGGGACGCCGATCTACTACATAAGCAGAAAGGCGATCGCTATTTACATCTAAATGTCGCGCAACCTGTTCCTTCACTGCCATATCATTCATACTTGCAGTGATTCCCAGTTGTGTTTCTACAACATCAACAGAACGTCCTTCAAATCGAATATGAACCATGACAATCACCTCTTTTTTGATTACGAATTATTTAGTGGATCTGATCGGAATCGAACCGATACCTTCCTTGTGAGAGTTACACTCACACCTCGTGCAAGTTGAAAAAGCTGTGGTAACACACGCAGGAATCGCACCTGCAACTTTTCGTTTAAGAGACGAATGCTCTGCTTTTGAGCTAGTATGTAAGCTTTTTCTGTCAGGGCACAAGTGAATCCAGGCGCTCTACCATTAGAGTTACAGACCCAAGTTTGTTTGGTCAGTGGAGTCGTCGGGAATTGAACCCGAATCCTGCAACCGTCCGTTTGTTGGTTTCGGAGCAGGCGAACGCCAATCGCGACCCCAAAAAGTCGTATCTATTCAATTTTCTTGGTTCTGGGATGTTTTGCCTTCGCCTCTTGGGGAGGCTTTTGTTTTCATATTACATTTGTAGTATATAAGTTACACAATGTCAAGGGGATACTACAAATTTTCTGGTCTATGAGACAGTCAGTAGTATGAGTCCACGAAAAGTTGCAACTATTACAATTGCTAGGCAGGGAATTGGCGGAGGTTATGAGAGTTAGCAGCGTGGGGTTATGGCGTTGTAAACATGACTAGAAGAGAACTAAAGTCTAAAGCCACATAGTTAAAAAACTATTATTTTTTGGGAAATAAAAAATATGAGAGTATAAAATTTGCGCTTAATTGGTTTCATCAATTTTGAGGACAAACAACTAATATTGACGGTCAGCTAAAGTTTGAATAATTTAGAACAGTCACTATTTTCTAATCCCAAATAGGAAAAAGAAGTATTAGGGACTTCCAACAAATAAATCGTCCAATCTTGTGTGTGGGATAGCTATCTTACCCGTCTTTTGTAGCAGGCAGCAGAGATGCCCGCCACACAATTAGTCATTGGATAATCTCAGAATGCAACCTACTTAAAAAAAGGCACAACATAAATGTCAGACCAATTTACGTTTACTGTAACCAACAATACCGACTTAGCAATTACAGAACTGTGGGCATCTCTCGATGATGATGAATGGTCTCAATTTACCCTTGCTGAAGAAGGGATTTCTGTAGGTGAAGCAGTAACAATTGCTTGGGCGGAATATACGAATGATTCGCCCTGTGAATGGTATATCTCTGCCGTATTTGAAGATGATTCAGAAAGTGAATCAGCTTTATTTAACTTCTGTGAAGAACCAGATTTAGTATTTGGATAAATTATTCTCTCATGTGTAGAGTGTTGACTATTGGCTGTTAACATCAATCACTGATATTTTGTAAAAATTAAATAGGATTGCTATACAGCAATCCTAAATCATTCGTGAAAACTCTCACAATAGAGAGGTTGCAATGCAACGTCTCTACAAAAAATTTTAGGGGTGGTTACACAACCACCCCTTTATTCCCCTCATATTAGAATTTAATTCCAACACCCTTTGTAGGATGTATATTTTACTTTGAAATATTAACTAAACTTTCAACTTGAGAACTAGCCAAGGTTGGTGCTGTAAAAATACGTGAGTAGAGACTTGATGGTTGCTGTTGAGCAACAACTGGTAGAACTTGACGAGCATGAGCAGCTAATTCTACTGTCTTGACATCATAAGTCTGCGTTGCCAACTTGGGATAGAACCCGATACCGATAATTGGTAGTAGCATACAAGCGGTGATGAATAGTTCGCGGGGTTTGACATCAGATACTACAGCATCTAAGTGCAACTCTTGATTTTGGTTTCCGTAGAACACTTGACGCAGCATCGACAGTAAATAAATCGGTGTCAAAATCACGCCCACTGCTGAGAGCAACACAACTACCAGTTTAAAGCTAGAACTGTAAACATCACTGGTGGCGATACCCAGGAATACCATCAACTCACCGGCGAAGCCACTCATTCCTGGTAAAGCCAAAGAAGCCATTGAGCCAGCAGTAAACAGAGCAAAAGTTTTGGGCATTACCTTCGCTATTCCACCCATTTTATCCATCATCAAGGTGTGGGTGCGATCGTAAGTTACACCAGATAAGAAGAACAAGCTAGCAGCAATCAAACCGTGAGAAACCATTTGTAGTACGGCGCCGCTGATGCCAAGTTCTGTGTAGGAGGCAATTCCAATCAGCACAAACCCCATGTGGGCAATTGAAGAGTAAGCCAAGCGACGCTTGAGATTGGTTTGGGCAAAGGCACAGCAAGCACCGTAGACAATGTTCACTACACCCAAAATCGCCAGCACTGGAGCAAAGTAAACATGAGCATTAGGCAGCATCTCAACGTTGATGCGGATAAGAGCGTAACCACCCATTTTCAACAACACACCAGCTAAAATCATCGAACCAGGTGCCGATGCTTCACCGTGAGCATCAGGTAACCAAGTGTGTAAAGGGAAAATTGGCAGTTTTACACCGAAGGCAATCAAGAAACCTGCGTAAACTAATAGTTCTAAAGCTTTAGGATATTCTTTCATTCCCAGAGTCGCCATATCGAAGGTGACTGTATCTCCTGAGAATGCCATTGCAAAACCAGCTACTAAGATGAATATCGAGGCAGCAGCAGTGTAAAGAATAAACTTGGTGGCTGCATAGCGGCGGTTTTGTCCTCCCCAGATGGAAATCAGCAGGTAAACCGGCACTAACTCGATTTCCCACATTAAGAAGAACAACAGCAAATCTTGAGCAACAAACACACCAAGCTGGGCGCTGTACATCGCTAGCATCAAACCATAAAATAATCGCGGCTTGTTGGTAACTTTCCAAGCCGCGAATATTGCGAGGGTATTGATTAAGCCTGTCAGAAGTACCAAGGGCATCGATAAACCATCAACCCCCACAGCCCAATGTAAACCTAACTGCGGTACCCAAGGATAGTTTTCTATCAGTTGGAGCGTTGAACTTTGGAAGTCGTATTTATACCAAAAGGTATAAATCATCAATGCGAAATCTGCAAAAGCAACTCCTAAAGCATACCAACGAACGGTTTTACCCTCTTTATCTGGGATTAACGGGATGGCTAAGGCAGCCACCAAAGGCAAGACAATTATGGCTGTTAACCAAGAAAATTCCATAGCATTCATCACTTCTGACAATCAATTTTACTTTTCGATTTTAATTACATTATATTAAGCAGTTTTTACTTTTGTAAACAAATTTTGACTTAGAGAGAGTAAATTTAAGATTTTGATAGTAATAAATACTTATTTATAGCTACCCAAGACAATTCTAAATGTAAACTTTTATAACGTCAACAAAAAACGGCGGCTAATGCCACCGTCGTAAGTTATGTTTTACTTGATTTTGGATTGATGAGTATTGGCTCAGATTTCAAACAATACGGTTGACAATTGTCCAAACTTCACCATCTGAGCGGACGTGGGGAACAGAGATTGTCTTGAACCCAGTAATGAAGGGCTTGTAATAGACTTGCCAATACATAGGACTAAGCTCATCGGCGCAAGCTTTGAGTAGCCGGATTTCTGTAGCTAGTTCTGCTGCGAGTTGATTAATGCGTTGAGCGTGAACCTGAGCTACTTTTTTCGCTTCCTCTAGCTGCTGCTGTTGGGTAAGTTGTTTTGATTCAATTTGCCAACGGGCCAATTCGGCTTGTTTTTGCTGTAGTTGCACTTCCAGCGCTGCAACTGCATCATCTATTCCCCTGAGTTCAGCAGATAACTGGGGATTTTCTCTAGCTTGGCGACGGTAAGCCTCAACCATTGCCAAAGGTGAATCATTTTCGCCGATGACATCATTATTAATAGTGAGTGCAGCGCGTTCTTGCTGGAGAGCCTGTATTTGAGACTTAAGCGCCGCTATTTCAGCTTGAATTCGACGATCCATAAGGGGAGTGGGTACTGGGGACTGGGGACTGAGGACTGGGGACTGGGAACTGGGGGAGATGGGGAGAACAACTTTTAACT
This sequence comes from Nostoc sp. ChiSLP01, assembly GCA_034531195.2. GTDB lineage: Bacteria > Cyanobacteriota > Cyanobacteriia > Cyanobacteriales > Nostocaceae > Nostoc. The sequence goes on along the minus strand of JAVRBO020000094.1, from coordinate 56,515 downwards.
GTTAACTCCTAACTTCTAACTCACAACTCAGCACTCCTAATCCCATCTTCTAAGTTTTTGCGCCTTGGATATCTAGAGAAAGCGATCGCACATTGGCTATAATTCCTTCTTGTTCCCAAGCATTGGACATGGCTGCTTCTACAGCCTGTGAGTGTAACTCATCTGTCAAAGCTAAGAGTGTTGGCCCTGCACCACTAATCACCATGCCATAAGCACCAGCCGTTACAGCTGCTAGATTCACAGCATCGTAACCAGGAATTAAAGCTTTGCGGTAGGGTTGATGCAATTTATCTTGCAAAGCCGTTTTTAACCATTCTGCTTTCCCAGTCTCCAACCCACGCAATAATAAACCCAAGTGTGCAGTATTGAAAATTGCATCTGCACGGCTAACTTCCGTTGGCAGAACCCGCCGTGCTTCGGAAGTCGAAAGTTCAAAATCAGGAATAGCTACAACTGGTATGATATCTTGATGCCAAGGAACATCACAAATTTCCCAACCTGCGCCACCAGAAGCAGCCAACCGACATCCACCCAACAAAGCTGGAACTACATTATCAGGATGTCCTTCCATTGCGATCGCTAATTCCATTACCTGGGACTGACTCATCGGCGAACCTTCTAGTTGATTCGCCGCCACTAACCCACCAACAATTGCTGTTGCTGAACTACCCAAACCCCTCGCTAGCGGTACACCCAGTTGAATTTCAATTTTTACCGATGGTGGTGTTTGCTCTATATGCTGATAAAATCTGATAAACGCTTGGTAGAGAAGATTGCTTTCATCGGTTTGTACTTGTTGAGCTTCTTCACCTGTGACAGCGATAGTTAACCCACCCTCTTCCATACGAGTGAACTTGAACTGGTTGTACAGCTTTAAAGCTGCACCGATGCAATCAAAACCAGGCCCCAAATTAGCGGTTGTGGCGGGAACAGTAACAGTAACACCAGAAACAACAGACATCTGCAAATAATCCCTAATCAATCAACCAGCATCCCACGGAAAGGACTGATTTGTTCATCTGGTTTTAAGTAGAAGGCAGGAGGCAGGAGGCAGGAGGCAGAAGGAAAAACCTCAATAGTAAAGGGTTTCGCTGAAGTTGTATTTTACATTTAATTATGTCCCCTTACTTAATATAGGGGTTCCCAATCAAATAAAGTACAGAGATTTGTAGGGGCGTAAAGCTTTGCGCCTCTACCTTCTACCTCACTAGAACAGGAAACCTATCTATTAAGTAAATAGGGTAGCACAGCTGTGCTACCCTACCATGCGTTAAATTTAAACGAAAACCCCTATTATTTCTTCCTTATATTGCAATACTTTGTGCAATTTTGGAGGGGAGAAGGTAAGTGTAAGGTTGGGAAACAGATGCGTTGCGGACAGATATTCTTGTTTCGATTTCTCGAAGATTTGTCTGAAATTTTTGGAATGCTTGCTTTGCTACAGGATCGGAGAAAGGATTTCTCAAAGTCACCAGAGATTTGCTGGAGTATGGTGGCGCTATAGTTAAAGCTTTCACAAGGACGATTTGCAGAATAGATTGAAAGCGATTTGGCAACCTTTGAGGAAGTGCTACTTTATTTTGACTTTCAGATTTAAACAGATCCAAGAAAGGCTTGTAAATAGCAAATGGGTTATTAGGAATCCATGCTGCATAGTCATATTGACCGAAATTGACGGCTGAATGCTGAGCAGTTGCCGTAAAAATAATGATGGTAGCAATCTCAATCAAATCATCTAATGTGTTTAGCTGATTAGATTTATCAGGAGTTAGCAATCCTTTAATGTTGCCATTATCGAGGAGTTCGTCTTTCCAGTTTTGCAGCTGGCGATCGCGAATAATTTCTGCATCATTTTTGTAATGCGATCGCAATACCTCATCTACATACTTTTTAATAGCATTCCACATTAATAATGCATCATCGCGATAGTAATAATTTGGTAATTTCTCGACCTCACGTTTTTCCAAATCATAAGGCAAAGCTAACTCGTAAAAATTTAATCCTTCTGTTTGATTTTCACTTGTTTCACTGTTATGCTTGATACCGTTATATGCTCTATTTAAAGCCCTATTATAACCTACATAACCCACTGAACCTACATTATCAAATAAACCACCTCTGCCAAGGAATACATTACGAGCCATGTTATTGATGGGCAAGGTGTTGAAAAAGTGAGGCTTTAACAGTTGATATAAAATGTGTTGTGGCGATAGTTTTCGGTTTGTAGTTACTGCAAAAGGCTCAATAATTAGATGTGTATAGAGCAAGTGAGAAATCATCCCTTGGTAAGCAGCATCAGCACCAGCTACAGATAACTTAGCTACTGCCCATTCTTCGGGTAGGGAGTTGGGCGTAAAGATTTTTTTAACTATACCATTTTCAGCGTTAGTTTTTTCCTCTAATTGGATGGCAATGGGAACAAGCTGTTTTTGCTCATCTACATAAAAAAGACTAATTGGAGATTGTATGTATCTTCCTAATTGGTCTGATAATTCAGCAGTGGTAATGTTATCGAAGACTGGGTAATCCAAGATAAACAAGCGATTTTCTGCCAATGCTGATGTGAGGTCGATATTCTTACCCCTAACTGGGTTAATTATTTCATTAGTAACTGGAAATTTCCCATCAGAATTAATATCTTCAGCCTTGCATTTGCGTATCAATATGGGGTTCATCCCATTGAGCCGTTGGCGACCGAATTCTATATCTGATTGCCAATTTTTAGCAACATCCGGCCTTTGGAAAAATGTCCAAGGTTTAAAGAATTCATTAAATTCTTCAAGGCTATTCCAATTATTAAAATCAGCAAAAATTGCCATTAATCCCAAGTCTGCCGTACCTGTAAAGACAATTTCGCCTTTTTTCAACTTATCCCAAAGGTAAGGAAATAGATGTAGAAATTGTGCTGTCAGTAAACCTATTACACCTTTAATAGCAGTGAAAAGAAAAATGAAGATTTTGAATATACTAAATCCTTCTCCCCTGGGAACACCTTTGACATGTCCAGGTAAGTTTTCATAAGTTCGCTCCCATTGGTAACGGCTTTCTATATTCTGCGAAATTTGTTGATTCGTCTGAGTATCGTTGAGCGATGTAAAATCTTTGACTGTGGTTGTTTTAGAGTAATTCATTATCTAGAATTCCTGGATTCTCAACTACTAAAAACGGTGTAAAAATCAAGTTTTTCAGGTGTAAAACTTCCTGTTGTTGTACTTGGGTTTTTACTACCTCAGCCACAAATTATGCTGTATTTTCAGCAAAACTATTTAAGTGAAATTACTTAATATAATATTAAATAATGTTTCGATATTCGCGATAAGTACTCAGATACAGTAGATAGTAGAGTTCAGTTAATTTGCTTATGCGGTGTGGTGCGATCGCCAACACAACTTGTGCTTTACTGACGCCAAATCCAACAAAAATTGCTGATTAAGGCTGATTAAGATTTATAGGTAATAAGGGTAAACATTGATGTAGTACTTTTTAAATAAATAAAGCGTTGGATAAAATACGCTGTAGGATAGCACATCAGTACTACCCTACTACCTGTATTATGCTTACAGCAGATTTCCAGTTAATCAAGTACATTATCTAGGTCTAAAAGCTAGGCTCAGAGTTGATTGTAATTCTGAATTCTGCTGTAAATTACTTCAAAGTTCCTAAAACGGGTGTTAACTCAGTTTCTGGGATTTTTGTCGGAACCAAAAACCTATTGGCGTAAATGTGGGGATTTGTTTGGGAAGCTATGGCATAAGACTGGCGAATGCGAGCGTTAACTGCGACAGTCTTGACATCGTACATCTGCATAGCTGCCTTGGGGTAGAAGCCAATAGCGATAATTATCAGCAGAAAACAGGCGGCGATAAATACCTCACGAGGTCTAGCATCGTCGTACACTGCTTCTTCTGGCACGAGGCAATCTGTACCAAAACAAACTGTTCCCTCGTCTTCTTGATTTTCCAAGCTTGCATTATTAATGTCGCATAGAAGTGCTGCATCTTTACCATAAAATACCTGCCGCAGCATGGAAAGTAGATAGATGGGTGTGAGGATGACTCCGACTGCGGCGAGGAAAACCGTTACAGTGCAGAAAGTTGAACTGTAAACGTCGCTGGTTGTGATGCCAAGGAAGACCGAGAGTTCGCCAGCAAAGCCGCTCATACCGGGGAGAGCCAAGGATGCCATTGCTGAGATTGTAAACAGAGCAAAGACTTTGGGCATAGCTTGACCAATACCACCCATGTCTTTCATTACCATAGTATGGGTGCGATCGTAGGTAACACCCGCTAAGAAGAACAGCACCGATGCAATCAAACCATGTGAGATCATCTGTAACATCGCGCCGTTGATTCCCAAATCCGTAAAGGACGCAATACCCAGCAGTACAAATCCCATATGTGAAATCGACGAATAAGCCAAACGCCGTTTCATATTGGTCTGAGCAAAGGAGTTTAATGCACCATAGATAATGTTGACAACCCCCAGAATGGCTAGAACGGGTGCAAAATAAATGTGCGCATCAGGGAGCATCTCAAGATTGAGGCGAATAAGTCCGTATCCGCCCATTTTGAGCAACACACCAGCCAAAATCATCGACACAGGAGAGGATGCTTCTCCATGAGCATCAGGCAACCAAGTATGCATGGGGAAAACAGCCAGCTTGACACCAAAGGCAATCAACAACCCTGCATAAAGCAACAATTGTAGACCAAGGGGGTATTCCTTCATGGCAAGCGCGGTTATATCAAAAGACATATTACCGCCGCCGTATAGACCCATTGCTAGGGCTGCCACTAAGATAAATATTGAAGCTGCTGCTGTATAAAGCAAGAATTTTGTTGCTGCGTAGCGCCGTTTCTGTCCACCCCAAATGCACACTAGTAGGTATACGGGAATTAGCTCTACTTCCCACATGATGAAAAATAGTAGCAAGTCTTGGGCAACGAACACGCCTATCTGTGCGGAATACAGCACAAGCATCAGAAAATAAAAAAGGCGGGGTCGGTGATTAACTTGCCAAGCTGAAAACATCGAGAGTGTGGTGACTAATCCTGCTAGAAGCACAAGTGGAAATGAAATTCCATCCACCGATACTGCCCAGTTCAAGCCTAATTGAGGTATCCAGGCATAGTTCTCCACGAGTTGAAAACTAGCACTGTTGACATCGTAATGCTCCCAAAAGGCGTAACACATCAAGCCAAAGTCTGCGATACCTACACCCAGTGCATACCAACGCACGCGCTTGCCGTCTTTATCAGGCAGCACAGGGATGAGCAGGGAAGCAATGAGGGGCAGCAAGACAATCGCGGTAAGCCAAGGAAATCGATCCGCTATCATCATGTGTGTAGGAAAAAATACTTATCTGTAATTGATGTTATTCTACTAAACTTTGTAACAATCTCTTCATAAGTCTTTACCCTGGATAAGCATAGACGGATCTATAAGTGCTTTGACATTTAGGTTTTGAGTAGACGAAAAATACCCGCTACCACATTGGGAAAGGTAGCGGGTATTTCAGTTAAAATTTTGCGAACTTATGTAGTTAGGTTTAAGATCTGAAGTTTGTAGATGGGCAATAGCTAAGAGATTGTTAGAAGTTATCGAAGTTAGCGATCGCATTCTTCATCTTATCCAACACCTCATCCACAGATATAGTTCCCAATTCCCCAGAGGCGCGGGTGCGGATACTCAAGGTGTTGGTTTCTACTTCCTTGGCTCCTACGACTGCCATCACAGGTATTTTATCTTTCTCTGCGTTGCGAATGAGTTTACCCAAGCGATCGCCACTAGTATCCACCTCTGCACGGATACCCAATGCCTGCATCTTGGCTACCACATCTTTAGCAAAATCTAACTGTGCTTCGCCTACTGGCAGTAATCTAGCTTGCATTGGTGCCAACCACAAGGGAAAATCCCCCGCATACTCTTCGATTAAGATACCAATCAACCTTTCCAGCGAACCAAAAGGCGCACGGTGAATCATCACCGGACGTTTGCGAGAACCATCTTCAGCAACGTATTCTAAATCAAAACGTTCTGGCAAAATGTAATCTACCTGCACAGTTCCCAATTGCCATTCCCGTTCTAGGGCATCACTGAAGATAAAATCGAGTTTCGGCCCATAAAATGCCGCTTCCCCGATTCCCTCAAAGTGCTGCATCCCCAAGGTTTCAACTGCACGCCGAATCGCAGTTTCGGCTTTATCCCAAACTTCATCGTCACCAATATACTTATCACTCGCTGGATCGCGGAAACTCAATCTAGCTTTAAAGTTCTTCAGTTGCAGTTTATTGAACACCGATAAAATTAAATCCACCACGCTGATGAATTCGCTATCAAGTTGTTCTGGGGTGACGAACAAGTGAGAATCATCCACAGTAAAACCGCGTACCCGCGTTAAACCGCCTAATTCTCCCGATTGTTCGTAGCGATAAACAGTACCGAATTCTGCCAAGCGCATCGGTAGTTCCCGATAGGAACGTAACTCACTCTTATATATTTGGATGTGGAAAGGGCAATTCATCGGCTTCATAACGAAGCCTTGTTCGTGTGCTGCCGCTTCTTCATCGTCCGCCATTAAGGGGAACATATCTTCTTTATATTTTTGCCAATGTCCAGAGGTTTTAAATAAATCGACTTTGGCAATGTGGGGGGTTACTACTGGTAAATAACCGCGTTTTAGTTGTTCTTGTTTGAGGAAGTCTTCTAAAATACTCCGCAACAGGGTACCTTTAGGCGTCCACAAGGGTAAACCCGGCCCTACTAAGTCAGAAAATATAAATAATCCTAGTTCTTTACCAAGTTTCTTATGATCTCGCCGCAACGCTTCTTCTTTGCGTCGCTTGTACTCAGCAAGTTGTTCTGGACTTTCCCAAGCAGTAGCGTAGATGCGTTGTAGTTGAGCTTTGGTTTCATCACCCCGCCAATAAGCACCAGCAACACTTTCTAATTCAATGGCTTTAGGGTTTAACTCACTGGTATTTTCCACATGGGGCCCCGCACACAAATCCCACCATTCATTCCCCAAATGGTAAATCGTAATTGGTTCCTCTTTAATATCCGCTAGGATTTCTAACTTGTAAGGTTCGTTAATTTCCTGAATGCGGCGTTCGGCTTCTTCGCGGCTGACTTGTTCCCGAACAACTGGCAATTTACGATTGATAATCTTCACCATCTCTTTTTTGATGGCTTTGAGATCGTTTTCGCTAAATGGTTCTGGATTGTCAAAGTCATAATAAAATCCGTTTTCAATCCAAGGGCCAATTGTAACTTGCGCCTTGGGAAACAGCTTTTGTACCGCCATTGCCATGACATGGGAAGCAGTATGGCGAATCTTTTTTAACTTCTCCGATTCGCTGGTACGCGGTAAATAAATTTTTTCAGGTTTGTCCAACTCTTCTGAAGGATTTGATGATAATTTTAGCGACATTGGCTGCTGAACCGTTGGCGAAGTAATTACAAAAAGGAATCGATCTGAATTTGTAAGCTTATTCAACTATAGCGGTATTGAGCATTGGGTATGGGGAATTGGGCATAGGGCAAGCAAGGAGTGTGGGAGGATAGGGAAGAAATTTTTCCCTCCTCTCTTCCCACACTCCCCACACTCCCCACACTTCACCATCTCCCCATCTCGTCCATGCCCAAAGCCCTATTCCCAATGCCCCATCTATATCTATAGATACCTTCCCCAGGGAACTGTACAAACTTCGTAACAAAGCTATATAATTAAATCTGTATCTTTTGTTACAAAATACTAAATTTTTTAAATGTATTCCGAGCGATAGAAATAAGATAATTGTTAAGAATCGTAAATAACGTTAATATTAGTAAGAAACTTTGAAATATTCCTCTCATTTATGCGAGACTCAAATTTACCGGGGACTGATTTGCTGAAAACGGTTTTAGAACCGTTGTTGGATGATTTTCAGTATTGGTTTAAGCGATCGCGTGACTTACTAGAAACAGAGAAGCTCTCATTTATGAGCAACCAAGAGCAATCTGACTTGCTCTCACGAGTGAAACAAGCCCAAGAAGAACTAAACACCGCAAAAATGCTTTTTAGTGCTACTGACGGACAAGTTGGAATTGATATGGCAACTTTAATGCCTTGGCATCAATTAGTAACAGAATGTTGGAATGTGGCAATGCGCTTTCGTCAAGCACCTGAAGTCTAAATAGCATCAGCTAAAGTTAGACATCACAGACAGCTTAACAATTGAAAGACAACACATTCAGTCGTTAAACAAATAGTACAAAATTCTTAACATTATCTTAAGTTTGTTTTGATTAACAAAATAATGTATCCTATGTTACCGTAGGTGGAATAACGGTTGACAGATAGCTCCATATCAATACAAGCGCACAAAAAGTGCGTAAAATATTTCCCCTCACTGCGAGCTTAAATGTGAGCCACAGCGTCGGCGAAGCAAAACGTTACAAAATAAACTTTTAAAAATTGCTGCCCTGGAGGAAAATTCAATGTTACACCTGCTTTACATCTTTGCTTTTACAATCCTTGCATTTATAGCTGTTGGTAATTTAATTCGTAACCTGATTATGTTCAGTTTCGATCGGGAGCGAACTTACCCAACAAATTCTTCGCCAATGGGCGATCGAGGTAGCTTTGGTTATTACGCATCGAGAAAACAGTTTGTACCTCATCCAGAGTTATTAGATAACGCGGGCAATTTAATTAAAGAGCCATTATTGGTAATGCGTTCGATTAACGTTGAAGATGCTCGCCAACATCTGGATGCACTTTATGAAGCATCTCCAGGGCAGAAAAGAGACAATTCTGAAGAAGCATAAAAGAAAGTTAGGAGCGATTGTTTGGATTTGAAATTTTGGATTGTTAGGGAAAATTTCAAATCTTAAATTTCCAGAGTTAGGAATTAAGAGTTAAAGATTTAGGACAAACCTTAGTAGGGTGTTAACGTGGAAAGCACCCAACGAAGGTTTATTTTATTGGCGATCGCTTCCCATACTTCTGATACGCTACTGTTGATGTATAGCTGGGAGTTGCTATTTGTCAAGACAGTAAGTTTAATAGCATAAAATAACCTGAGATCTATTATTCAGAAGTGCATTGACCAGATTTGAGTTTATAGTAAATGGGCGACCAGTATCACAACAGGCTCGTAACCGCGGTAAGGGCAATCGGCTTCAAGATTGGAAAAAGACAGTGCGACAAGAAGCTGAAAAATACTGGTCTTCGGAACAAAAAACAGCTACTGGTTTGGTTATGCTCCAGATAACCTATTTCTATGATTCTGTTGAAATAGATATAGACAATATAGTAAAGCCTATTCAAGATGCAATTAAAGGATTAGCCTACGTCGATGATAATCAAGTAAGCGCTCTCGTAGTTAGAAAGAGAAATTTGTCAGGTAACTTTAGAATAGAAAATATGACCCCGACATTGGCGGAAGGCTTTGCTGATGGTAATAAGTTCTTACATATTGTCGTAATTGATGCTCCTAACCAGGAGATAATTATTTGATGGAAACTCGAATCGCAAACTTAGAAAGAGAGCGATTGCTGAAATTAGGAGAGGAGTATCGTGAAAAGGGTTACGAAGTTTTTTTTCATCCAAATCCAGAAGACTTACCTGACTTCCTTAATAGCTATCGCCCTGACATGATAGTACGTCGCGGAGAAGAAAATGTAGTTATTGAAGTCAAGTCACGCTCCTCACTTAATTCTTCTTCTAATCAATATTTAGGTAATTTAGCTCAAGCAGTAGAAAAACATCCTGGTTGGAGATTTGAATTAGTAATGACCAACCCGGAGGATACAACGTATTCTCTCAAAGCAGAGGCTTCTCTTCAAGAACATGAAATAGAATCACAGTTGCAAGTAGTAAGGCAACTTACAATCCAACATCCAGAATCAGCTATCTTATATTCTTGGTCTTTGGTAGAAGCAACTTTGAGACTTATTGCCCAAAAGGAAGAGCTAAGTTTAGAAAGATTCGATCCACACTATTTAGTAAAGCAATTAGCAACTGAAGGTGTAATTTCAAAATCTGAGTATCAGTTACTAATGAATGCACTCCCATTACGTAATTCTATTGCTCATGGCTTCAAAACTACACAACTTACGCAAAATACTGTAAATGAATTGATCGAGCTAACAGAGCAGCTCTTGAGAACTTTACATACTAGCGATGGAGTAAGCTAACACTGCGTTGATTGCAGTGGATAGTAGGACAGCCTTGGTGCATAATTTCAGGTTATGCTAGCAAGCTATCACACTCACCATAAAATAGGGAGCGGTAAATTTACCACTCCCGACTCCCTTGCTATGCTTCGATAACTACCCGCAGATTACCGCGTTTTTTGGCAACACGACAAGCAGTGGTGCTACCTGAACGCTCGAATTCTAAATCTAGGATGGTGGTACCAACTTGCAAATTATGAAACGACAGGCGATTAATTGATTCTGGTAAAGCTGGGTCGATGATTCGCAAACAGTTATTTTGAGCATCAGGCACTAAGTTGACCATCATTTGCAGTAGTTGGAAGATACTACCAGTAGCCCAAGCTTGGGGAGTGCAGGCGACTGGATACTGCACAGGGGCATTATCACCGTTACGTTCGTAGCCACAGAAAAGTTCTGGAGGACGTTGGTAGGATTGCTGACTAGTCATGTCAAATAAACCTTGGAAAATTTCCAAAGCTTGATCGATGAGGCCGAGCGATCGCAATCCCACTGCAATCAAAGCGTTATCATGGGGCCACACCGAACCAATGTGATAGCCCATTGGATTATAAGCAGGTGACAAACTACTCAGAGTGCGAATGCCCCAACCGTTAAACATATCTGGTGCCCGCAAGCGTTCTGCCACACTGTAGGCTTTTTCGGGTGTGAAGATACCCAAATGCAAACAATGACCGGGATTTGAGGTAATACTATCTACCCGCTTACCATTTCCATCCAAAGCCAAAGCGCAGAAATCTTGGTCTTCCATCCAAAAATCTCGATTAAAACGCACCTTGAGATTTTTCGCTTCTTCTTGCCAACGGTCTGCCAAATCAAGGCGCTTCTTCATCCTGGCTATTTCTGCTAGGCGCATTTTTGCCGCATAAACGTAAGCTTGCACTTCACACAAAGCGATGGGGCCGTTAGCTAGTTCTCCTTTGTGGTCAACAATACAATCACCAGAATCTTTCCAACCTTGGTTAGCAAGACCGCGTTTAGATCTACAGTAGTAGCTGAGGTAGCCGGTTTCTTTAGTATTGCGATCGATCCACTCCATTGCTACTAGAGCATTGGGCCAAAGTAGCTCTAGGAGTTCTTGGTCGTGAGTCCAAGCATAGTATTCGGCATACAGCATCAGCCATAGGGGAGTGGCATCAACTGTACCGTAGTAGGGTGTATGGGGAATTTCTTGACACCGAGCCATTTCCCCCAAACGTAACTCGTGCAAAATCTTACCCGGTTCTTCTTCCCGCCATTCATCCTCTGTTTTACCTTGGTATGTTGCAAGTAGTATCAGGGTTTCTTTGGCGATTTGCGAGTTTAACATCAGAGTTTGGGAAGCTGTAATCAACGAATCCCGGCCAAACAATGTAGAAAACCACGGTACTCCGGCAGAAACAGTTTTATACTTGCCAAAAGACTGGCGCAACAAATACATATCTTCTTCAGCTCGCTCAATTACTCGGTTAAAGATACTTTTATCCGAGCTAATACGTGTAATTTGTTGTACCCAGTGTTGTTCTTCCATCCACTCAGCAGCTTTCGCCTGTCCTAAGGTGGCGGGGGCTGAGAGAGTTGAAGTGGACTTGTTGTTGGTCACCATGTTCGCCCGATAACCAAGTTTTTGGGTTTCGTGAGAAGCCAACTCTAGCTGCCAAACCGCAGTGTAACCCTTGAAATAGTCTGGTTGCCGATGTTGGAACATGAGACGCGATTCCATCACCGAGCCATCCAGACCTTGATAGGCGAGTGTTAAAGATTCTTCTCTAGAGGTGGGTGACTCTTTGGTTGTAGGTGAAACACCATGCACCAGAGAAAATATTCCGTCTTGTGCCGTTGGCTCCACTAGGCGTAAAAGCCTACCCCGTTTTTCTCTCTCGTAACCCCGGACTTCAAATAAATCAACAAAATCCGCGTCAAAGCTGATGCTGAGTTCAAAACTGACGGTGGTTGTGCTGTAGTTAGATACCTCGATTTCTTCAAATAGTGCGCCATTTAGCACCATTTCTCGACGAATTCCCACAGTTTCGGCTCTGAGGCGTTCGTCAATTCTGGGGTTGGTACACAATACTGAGAGTGAAAACCCTTTTTCAGCAGTACTACTCAAGAGTACAGGCGATCGCCCTTCAATTTGCAACTCCAAACGATTGAGAAATCGGGTATCGCAGCAAAATAGCCCCATGCTGGGATTGGCATCATTGAGGGAACAGCCAGAAATGTTTCCAATAGTATCTGTGACCAAAAATAAATCGTCATCTTTAACCGTCAGTGTTGGCTGTGGTCTTTCACTGACAACACAAGGCCACTCTGGAATAGGTAATGTTTCGGCAGCAATAAAAGTTTTTCCGTCAACTAAAATTTTTTCCGGGGTTATGAGTGCATCTGGTGTCATTAGGCAAAGTTCCGTCTACAGGTCTATATTTTGGCGATCGTATTATTTATAGCTGCTCTCGATTGCGTGCAATACATTCTCAAAGAGGATACTAGGTAAGAAAACTTCAAAATACAATAGAATTCAGAATTGGGAAGTAAAACAGGGTTGATACCTGGCTTTGCAATTTAGTTTGTCCGCTTCATTAACTTGAATTAAGCTGTAATTTACTGCGTTCAAGAATTTCTTTCAACAATTCCGACCAAAGTAGTCATCAATGCTTCTAAATCATCAGGTAGCGAATAAATAGTAATGTCTTCAGTAATATGTTGTGCTTTAACATCAAGTATGCCAAATCGCCAAACATCACCAATAGTTACTGCACCATATAATAAAGGTTGTTCTTCAATTTGAGATAAAGCAATTAATTCTACCGCCAATTGCGTAAATCCTTATACCTTTTGGCAAAAGAACAAGGAGGACATCCGTTAATGCCAGTACGTTTAGACTATCGAGAACCGTTTCAGTATCCACTGAGTGTTTATCTCAACGGCATCAACTGGTCATTGTGGTGGGAAAATGAAGAGTTAAAACGAGCGATCACTCCTTCAAGAGGCTAATTTAGCACGCTAAGTTACCTTTTAATTTTTTACTTTTGCTTTGTTTGATGACGATAAAGGCAATCGAGAATGTATATTGGGCTTAGTGGTTTATCATTTAAAACATCACAATGTCAGCCAATGGATAAAAAGACTTGAGTTAAGAACAAAGCGATCGTGGCGAGTGACTACGCCACACCAACGTGCGAAAGACAAATGCATTGCCGTTGCTCTATTTCCTACTCAATACTTTTAAATTTTGTAAATGAAGCTAGCTGCACCCACTCCTGTAATTAGTAACAAAGTGTTGCATTTGCTTAAGTAAAAAGTGCTTTTTAGCGTTCTTTACATATTGAAACTGTCTATTTAACTTGAGAGTACTTTGGAATTTGTACAATGCAGCTGTGACGTAGATCTTGTTGAGATTGGGCGTTTAACGATAATTCATGAGCATTTCGACTTCTGTGCTGAGCGATCTCCTAAAATCCCTACCGTACTTGCGGCCCCAGCTATATTTTAAGGCTTCACTAACGGCGCTCTCCCACGCGATGGAAGATCAAGTTTTGGCTGCGACTTTAGCTCAACCCCTTATAATTGCTAGTTTTCAGCGAGAGCGATTCTACCGCCAAGAAGCTCATCGCTACCAGCGGCTTGCCTTACGGAGTAATCAAATATACGTATTATCTGCTCCAGAAACTGATTTCGCGAACAGTTCGGAACACTACGAAAAGGTAGCTTTTGAGCCAGAGGATGGTTTAAGTCAAGAGTGGCATTTGGTTGTGATTGGTGACAGCTACGCGACTTGTTTGGTTTGCCGAGAAAACCTCGGTTCTATTGCCAAAAACAAGCAAATACCAGAGCAAAGCCCCAGTCTGGATATGGATACAGCGCGGAGATTTGAGGGGATTTGGACATCAGAAAGGGGAGTTAGCCTCAAAGCCGCCGAATTGCTGTTAGAGAGGATTTTGCTCTACAGGCCAGAACTGGCAAGCAAAATTGAGCGGGCGCGTCAGAGATTTGGCATTGGGCAGACGAGAAGTTACTTTGATGCAGAACAGATCAGCGAATATGCCTGTGACATCGACACCGATCCTTTTGTGCAACGCTTGGTGACTTACTTGCAAGCTAGTCAGTACAAATTGCATAAAGCTTATCGTTCAATTACTGTCCAAGCACGAAAAGAACGATTAGTCAATACAATTAGTACTGCCATTCGGCGATCGCTCGATCCTCACGAAGTTCTCCAAATAGCAGCACAAGAATTAGGACAACACCTCAATGCTTGTCGCTGTCTGATTTACCGCGCTCAAGCTGGGGATAGGCAAGCGATCATTGAACATGAATTTTTGACTGCTGGTGTTTTATCTGTTCGCGGACAAACCTGGGAATTAGAGAAAAATCCCCTATTTCGGGACATCATCCAACAAGACGAAGGCGTTTGTATCAGCGATACACTCAGCGATCCTCGCGTTACAAATTCGGCGGGGCTTTCCTTGATTGCCAAAAAGTTTGCCATTCGTTCTTGGCTGATGGAACCAGTATTTTATCAAGGACGATTATTGGGCATTGTTGAATTACACTACTGCCAGATGCCACCCCACGAGTGCCAACCAGGGGAATTGGATTTAGTCAAAGCGATCGCCACCCAAGTGGGAGCAGCTCTCATCCAAGCCGAAGCTTACGCCAACCTAGAAGAACTCAACCAGCAGCTAGAAGCCCTAGACCGCACCCGCAGCAACCTCATAGCCATTACCGGACACGAACTGCGTACCCCCCTATCCACCATTCAAGTGTGCCTAGAAAGTCTGGCTAGCGAACCAGATATGCCCGTGGAATTGCAACAGGTGATGCTCAACACTGCTCTTACCGACTCAGAACGGATGCGGAAACTCGTGCAAGATTTCCTCACACTTTCCAACTTAGAAAGCGGTCGCGTGGAATGGCATCCAGAATCCCTGACTTTACAAGAGTGTGTAGATTTAGCACTCAGCCGCCTTCGCACCCGCTCCTCAACAGAAAAACCCCCCCAAATTCAAACTCAAATTCCTGAAAACTTACCTTTGATCAGAGCTGATGGTGACTGGCTGGTAGAAGTACTAGCAAAACTCATAGACAACGCTTGTAAATTTACACCAGCCCAAGGAAAAATCACCATTAACGCGATTCGCAATAGCCGTCAAATGGTCGAGGTTACAGTGGCTGACACAGGACGCGGCATTGAACCGAATCGTTTAGAAATCGTTTTTGACCGTTTCTATCAAGAAGAAGGAGCGCTCCGACGCACCACCGGCGGAACTGGGCTTGGTTTAGCAATTTGTCGCCAAATTGTCAATGGCTGGGGTGGAGAAATTTGGGCTAAGTCAGCCGGCAAAGACCAGGGAAGTGAGTTTCACTTCACCATCCCAATTGTTCAGAGTAGCCAAGAGGAAAAGCGGGCGAAAGTTAAGACTAAATAGGGATAAGGAGATGGAGAGACGTGGAAACTGGTGACTAGGGGAAAAGGGCAAAGGGCAAGGGGCAAAGGTAAGATCCCCTTTTCCCTTGTCCCTTTAACCTTTTCCCTACCCGAAGGGTTTTGACCAATGCCCAATGATTAATGACAAATGACCAATCACTAAAAACTGTTACAGTCTATGACGCGATCGCAATACGATCCTTATTACGATGTTAGTATGCCCTAAAAACGTTGAGAGAACACTTTATGGCTGAAACACTCTCTGGACAAACGCCACGATTTGCTGGCAACACTGGCGGCTTGCTTTCTAAAGCAGAAGTGGAAGAAAAGTACGCTATCACCTGGACTAGCCCGAAAGACCAAGTATTTGAATTGCCTACAGGTGGTGCTGCCACTATGGTCAAAGGCGAAAACCTGCTGTACTTGGCCCGGAAAGAACAAGGTATTGCTTTAGGTGGTCAACTCCGGAAATTCAAAATCACAGACTACAAAATTTACCGGATTTTTCCCAACGGAGAAACTACTTTTATTCACCCAGCTGATGGTGTCTTCCCCGAAAAAGTGAATGAAGGCCGTGAAAAAGTGCGTTTCCTCCCACGCCGCATTGGACAAAACCCCAATCCAGCACAACTCAAGTTCAGTGGTACAGCTACCTACGATGCGGACTAGTTACTGCTGGGAAATGGGACTGGAGACTAGTAGTTCGCCAACCCAAAATTGCTGAGGTCGGCAGAGGAGCAGGGGAGCAGGGGAGCACAGGAGAGGCTTATACAAGTTCTTTTCCCTCTGTCCCTGAAGCCCCTGAAGCTAAGCACCATACAAAGTTTCCTTGGGAGACTACTAGGGACTAGGGACTAGGGAAATGAGGAAGGAGGGAAGCAGGAAGCAGGAAGCAGAGGGCAAAGAAGTAATTTTTTATTCTCCCCTTTGCCCCCTGCCCACTGCCTCCTACCTCTCCCTATGACGGCAGTTGCTCCACTTGGGGAGACCCCAAGACTGCACTGCCTCACCTATGCCCTATCCTCTATGACGGCAGTTGCTCCACTTGGGGAGATTCCAAGACTGCACTGCCTCCCCTATGCCCCAATCCCCAATCCCCAACCCCCCAGCTATTTATGGTATTCCCCGATTTTTCTGAATTTTCACAGCTAGCTTTACAAGGCAACTTCGTTCCGGTATACCAGGAATGGGTGGCAGACTTAGATACGCCAGTATCTGCTTGGTATAAAGTCTGTGCAGGTCAGCCGTATAGCTTTTTGTTGGAATCCATAGAAGGTGGAGAAAAACTGGGACGCTATAGTTTAGTGGGTTGCGATCCGTTGTGGGTTTTGGAAGCAAGAGGCGATCGCACAACTCAAATCAACCGCGATGGCTCCCAGGTAGTTTTTGCGGGCGACCCTTTTACAGCTTTAGCTCAATGTCTAGAACCTTATCACCCAGTTAAATTGCCGCAGCTACCCCCAGGAATTGGTGGCTTGTTTGGGTTTTGGGGCTATGAATTGATTCGCTGGATTGAAGGGCGCGTACCAATTCATCCACCAGATGAGCGAAATATCCCCGATGGATTGTGGATGCAGGTAGACCACCTGTTGATTTTTGACCAGGTGAAGCGGAAAATTTGGGCAGTGGCTTATGCTGATTTACGCGATGTAGAGACGTTAGATGTAACGTCTTTACACGCAGCATATCAAAAAGCAGGCGATCGCGTTAACCAAATGCTCGAAAAGTTATCTCTCCCCTTATCGCCACAAAAAACTAGGCTGGAATGGAAGCCACCAGGGAGCAGGGGAGCAGGGGAGCATACTTCTCTACGAGAGGCTGCGCCAACGACTGCGCTCACTAACCAGGGGAGTACAGGAGCAGAGGAGTATCAGAGTAATTTTACTCGCCCTGATTTTTGTGCAAGCGTCCAAAAGGCAAAAGAATATATCAAAGCTGGTGACATCTTCCAAGTAGTTATTTCCCAGCGATTATCAACAACATACACAGGCGATCCCTTTGCTCTTTACCGTTCTTTACGTCAAATAAATCCTTCGCCTTACATGGCTTATTTTCACTTCCAAGATTGGCAAATCATCGGTTCCAGTCCCGAAGTGATGGTGAAAGCAGAAACCGATCCAAATGGTGGTGGAGCGATTGCAACTCTACGTCCAATTGCAGGAACGCGTCCACGGGGCAAAACCACCCAAGAAGATACATCTTTTGCTGAGGATTTACTGCAAGATCCTAAAGAAATTGCCGAACATGTAATGCTTGTTGATTTAGGGCGAAATGATTTAGGACGTGTTTGTCAAAGTGGTAGCGTCAAAGTTGATGAATTAATGGTAGTTGAACGCTACTCCCATGTAATGCACATTGTCAGCAATGTTGTGGGTAAATTAGCAGACAATAAAACAGCATGGGATTTACTCAAAGCCTGTTTCCCAGCAGGTACAGTCAGCGGCGCACCCAAGATTAGAGCAATGGAAATTATCCACGAATTAGAGCCTAGTCGTCGGGGTGTTTATTCTGGTGTTTACGGATATTATGATTTTGAAGGACAATTAAATAGTGCTATAGCAATTCGCACAATGGTCGTGCATAATAACACCGTCACCGTCCAAGCTGGTGCCGGTTTGGTAGCTGATTCCGAACCTGAGAAAGAATACGAAGAAACGCTCAATAAAGCTAGAGGTTTATTAGAAGCAATTCGTTGTTTGCGTTAAATTTGGGCATTGGGCATGGAAAAGAGGAGGCAGGAGGCAGAAGGCAGGAGGCAGAAGGCAGAAGTTTTTGAATTTTGTTAGAGCAGCGATTCGCCGTGTCCGCGTACTCCTGCACAGAAGCAAGCTAGCAAGAGCGTCTGTCTTCGACACGCTGCGCGAACGTAGAAAGCGTCATGCAAGAATTTTGAATTGATTTGTCTCCCCATGCCCCACTTAGCACTCATGAATAGCACACTGATTTATATTGGTTGATTGTAAAATTGAACTTGATATCAATACAGTAATTGTTCTATTGGCTGTATGAGAATCAAGGCCCGACTTTAAAAGTTGATATATTAATATTCTTCTATTTTGAATTACATAAGTTTTACTTTGAACAGCAAGGTATTTGGCAACAATCTCTGCTACTTCTAAACCTACATATCCACAATAACGCGATAAATTGGGAAGATTTATAAATCCAATTAACATCAAAGTTTTCAATTGATGGTTTCAAAGTTGTTGAAAGTACATCTAAAAATAATCGATCCAATTAAATATTTTTTGGGTAATTAAAATTAGTTTTCATAGTTATGCCTCTAAGTTATTCTATTCGTCAATGGGGGAAAACTCGTAAATTTGAAGCAATACGTTGAAATTAAGCCGAAAAAATAAATTTGACCCTGTTTTTACGAAACTGCGAAAAAATGTAAATTTATGTAAATTTTTTATAAAAGCTTGACACAGTAATCGAACTAGTAAAAATCGAACTCAGCAAGTAGGCTATTTCAGATTGGTCAAGGAATACCACGCATTAATGCAATTAGAATTTACGATTGCTCTCATAGTTCAATAAGGAAAAAGACATTACAATAAGTTTTTGATAAATAAAATTTATTAAAAAATATAAACAAAAGTTATCAATTCATAATGAGGAAAGTATTGCTTATTTGTAATATTTTTTGTTATATTTCTTTACATAATGAAACAAAAGTTAAAAAATGCCTAAAACCACTGTTAAGCAATAAATTCAAGGTAAGTTTTCATTGTTCGGTATCCAAAGCTACAACAAGAAATTCTTGTAGCTTTTGCAAAGCGATCGCAACTGTGTTTATTTTCCTCGTTGAGTATCTTTGCTAACAGTGAAAAGTGACATAAAGATATTTCCAACAGTTATTGATTGGATAGTCTGATTTTCAGGTAAAAAATGGAGATTTAGAAGGCGGGCCGTATGGATGCTGATGAACTTCTCAAACGCTATTGTGCAGGAGAGAGAAATTTCACCCAGGTAAGCCTGCACTTGGTTAACCTCAGCGAGGTCTGCCTAGCTGAAATCACTTTAGATCGAGCTAACTTAGCGAATGCGACTTTATCTCATGCCAATCTTTCTGGAGCTAATTTGACTCAAGCAAATTTGACTGCGGCATCCCTATGGAGAACCAACCTCAGTCGAGCTAATCTGATTTGGGCAAACCTCAAGGCTGCTAACATGATTCGGGCAACTCTCACCAAGGCAGATCTGCACAGAGGAAATCTTGCCAAAGCAGACTTACGTTTAGCAAATCTATGTGACGCAGATCTTAGCAGTGCAAGCTTGGCTGGAGCAGACTTGCGGTATGCCAACCTCAGTGGTGCAAACTTGGCTAGGGCAGATTTGAGTCGTGCAAACCTGACTGGAGCAAACTTGAGCAAAGCAGACCTCAGTCATACCAATCTCGCCAAAGCCATTTTCTTTAAAACCGATCTCAGTTACGTTGACTTAACACAAGTAGATCTGACTCAAGTACATCTAGAGAACTGCTTGCTCAACGGAATCACCTTGGCGGAAGCAAGCTTAATTAAGGTGGGTTAACCATCGTTAGGAGATGGTTCGCTATTAGCCTGGGAATCAATTCCCAAGCTCTACTCAAGTAGACTAAAGATTTTTGAGGATATTTATACCAATTCTCCAAAACAGGATTACAGATGGATGATGACGCGGGGACGCAAGACCCCCATCAAATAGATGCCACTGAAATCAAAAATTTCAGTGGGGAACTCAAACCCCTACTCCCTTCCAGTCGCCAGAAGGATCGCGCATCAGACAGAAGG
Organism: Nostoc sp. ChiSLP01; assembly: GCA_034531195.2. Classification (GTDB taxonomy): domain Bacteria; phylum Cyanobacteriota; class Cyanobacteriia; order Cyanobacteriales; family Nostocaceae; genus Nostoc. The sequence continues at coordinate 36,115 of JAVRBO020000094.1, read as the reverse complement.
TAATACCAATTTGAAAAAAGAATGCAACACATAGACAAGACCCCTCTCCAATCCTCCCCTTACCAAGCAGGGCTGTTTCATTCGTTCACATCGGGATTTTGTCAAGAGTATCAGCCAAAAATTTGAGGAAGTTGGTAATCGAAAAATTACGGCTTCAAGCGATAAATTTAAGTGCGATCGCCTGGTTTTTGTCTGAATTGGATTGTTTAACAACCTGATTTTTTTGACTGATACGCTTGTAAATTAAGGACTTTTAGCAAATGAAACAGCCCTGCCCTTACCAAGGGGAGGGTGCCGTCAGGCGGGTGGGGTATCTGTCGCAAACATTTTTTGAATCGGTATAAACCTTCTGCCTCCTGCCTTCAGCATAGCTGCCTCTCTTGTTGAGAATATTGGTATAGTTTTAATAAATATTAGTTATTTAAACTTCAATTATCTTTCGGTTTGGTATAGACGTATTTTCTTTTTATTTTTTCACCAGAGATGCTTTAATACTTCACTTAATATTTGTGTTCTCTGCATCTCTATAGTTAAATCAATTATTTATTTTTTAACCATAAAAGCACAGAGAACACAGAGTCAAGAGAAAGTTTGAAGTTAAAGGGTAAGCTTTGAAAGTTTTATTTTACATTCTTGCAAGAGCTACTACTTTGGTCAGTTTATCTTTGTCGAGTTCGTTTAATTCATCAAGAGCTAACCAGCCCTCTTTGACTAACCTAGCAAACACAAAGATTAGTACAGAATATCTGTAGTCATACTTCCCATCTATGTCATGTCTTCTTGCACTTAAGAAGTCATGTAACCGCCACATATCATCAAGTTCTGCGATCGCACTTGCTCTGGCGCGAACTTCTTCCATCAAAGCATTGATTTCTCTTTCGTAGGCTCTTTTAAAGACTGCTTGAGCCAGTTGTTTCTCTGTTGCAGACCACTCTGTATCACTCACTTGCATTATCAAACCTAAAATATTATCGTTCGAGTCATTTTATATTGAGTTGCACGTTTTACTCCACAATAGGGGAACGCCCTGCATCACAGAGCGTTCGCACCAATTTGTCACAATTTACTCAAACTGAGTATGTTTCTAACGAACTAAGTTTAATAGTTCTTTGGGAGATGCCAGCAAATCAATAGCTACAAAGAAAATTTTATTTTCAGGAGTTAGCAGGAATCTCCAAGCCATATTCATACCCACACTAGCGCCAAACCAAGGAGTTTGGACTTTGCCAGTGACTTTCACTTGGGTAAAACCATCTTCAGCAGGTTCAACTACTCCTCTCTCTGGGATTAACTTGAGGTTTTGACAATCTTCTCTAAAAAACCGTAGGACACCATCTTTTCCAACTATCGGTCTCTGGAAGGGAGGTTGCAGAGCACCATCAGATGTGAATAACTCAATTAGCGCATCAAAATCGTTAGCGTTAAGGTTATTCATATAACTTAACACTACTGGGTTATCAACGCCTTCAATAGTGACTTGAGTTCGCTGTGATATCTCTTTAGGAACAACAACAGGCTCGGAAACTCTTTTTTGGCCATCCAATTTATTTGGGTCAAATCCCATGTCAACTACAGAATTACGCAAGACTGTAATTTGCTGACCTGCATCAAGTTCCCTAATTGCTTGCAGAACAGCAGCAGCGTTAGCAGAAAGCTTATACCCTTGGGGAATTGGTGCAACAATCCCTTGATCCATCCATTTCCCTAACTGATACCAGAAACCTAGTTTGATGTTTACAGACCAAACCGCGTATGTGCGGGTAATTGGTGTATCTGCTCGGTTTGCCAGATCGCACATCACTTGTGATTGCTCGGTAAAAGACATTTGCCGAATTTGATTCAATGTCGCCTCAGCAAATTGCATACTTGCAGCTCCAGGAGCCGCAATAGTGATTGTCTTGCCCATTTCCAGGTAAGCAAACCAAATTAGTGCAAGCTGATCTTCAGCACTGAGCTGATTAAATCTGGCTATTGTTGCAGGTACAACATCAGCCGCTAATGTGTTGGGAAAGATACCACGAGCTGAATCAATGGTAAATGGCATATTGCAGTTCTACCTTACTAGATTGGTAACTAAAAAAAGTTCAAACAAAAGTTTTTAGGGGATGAAGTAGCACCTCACATATCCAAAAATATCACAAAACTTAATTAAAGTACATAAAAATTTATATGGTATTCATAAGGTAACCCTACTCATGGCTGCTAAGGTAAGCCTGAACTCCCATGAGACAGTACATTCATCGAAAGTGGCGGTAAACTTTAGGCTATTTGCAGGGTGAAAGATATCTGCACCCCTTTGATGTTGAACGCAGGTTTTCCATACAGCAGAATATTACCAGGTGCGATCGCTAGCAATGCCACTCGAATTACAGTAGATAATGTTGCAAGCTACTTAAGATGATTAAGAGAGAAAATTAATTTGAGCTAGGTGGCCGTGGGTTTTTGACTGACACTGGTTTCCTAGTAATAATGTCACTTTTAAATCTATAGTTATTTAGATTTTGCTTCAAATTGTCTAGAAAAGAATTAACACTCAAATTGCAAACTTTGAAAGCCGCAATGCGAATCACTCTAGAGCGATCGCACACTACTAAACTAGAAAGTAAGATGTCGGGATAAGTTTATGAACCAGTTCGCTACAATCGGAGTTAATTCCTAAGCATCCCTGTTCTGCATGACGCGCCAAGAACTCGAACATCAGCTTCTCAACCTATCGCTTGCCGATAAAGCAGAAATTATTCAAAGCCTAACCAAAAACCTGAGCACGGGCGGTAAGGGAATCACTAAAACCCTTGGTGTGTGCGGTGGAGAAGCGTGTATTGCCGGAACCCGAATTGCTGTTTGGCTTTTAGTTGAAGCAAAACAGCTGGGTATCTCTGAAGCCCAACTTTTGCAGGACTATCCTCATATCACCGCTGCCGATCTCGTCAATGCTTGGGCTTATGCCGATGCTCATCCCGAAGAAATTGCCGCCGCAATTTGCGCTAATAATGAGGTTGCCTAGTCGATGCCACGTCTGTATGCCGATGAGCAGTTTCCACGTTTAGTCAGCGAACTACTTCGGACAATGGGACATGATGTTTTGACGGTGGAGGAAGCTGGCAATGATAACTTGGGCATCCCCGATGAGGATGTGTTAGCCTTTGCGATTAGAGATAATCGTGCAGTTGTAACTCTCAATCGTCAAGATTTTATTCGTTTACACCGTTCGAGTTCTGAGCATCTCGGCATTATTGTCTGCACCAACGACACCGATAGAAATCGTATGGCAACTCGGATTCATGAAGCAATAGCATCTCAGAAATCCCTACAAGGTCAGTTGACTAGGGTTGTGCGTCCTGCGATCTGAAAAATATCGTTCTAAGCAAGTTATAAATAAAATTCACCACATCACTAAACTAGAAAATAAGATGTCGGGATAAGTTTATGAAAGCTACTATAGTCGCCTTACCTCCTACCCTCAAATTGAAAATTGACTTAACTGACGACCAATTTTTCCAAATCTGTCAACAAAACCGCGATTATCGATTTGAGCGTACAGCATCAGGGGAATTATTAATTATGCCACCTACAGGTAGTGATACTGGCAACCGTAACTTTGATATGGCTGTTGAGTTAGGAATCTGGAATAAACAGACTAGGCTAGGCAAAGGTTTTGACTCTTCAAGTGGCTTTACCCTACCCAATGGTGCAGAACGTTCTCCTGATATTTCTTGGGTAAAAATTGAGCGGTGGAATGCTTTAACTCCAGAACAACAAGAAAAATTTGCTCCGATTTGTCCTGATTTTGTAGTAAAATTACGCTCTCCTAGTGATTCTCTAAAAGATTTGCAGGAAAAAATGCAAGAGTATATCGAAAATGGCGCTCAATTAGGCTGGTTAATCGACCGCAAAAACAAGCGAGTAGAAATTTATCGTCCGGGTAAAGATGTAGAAATATTAAACAATCGTACTAGTTTATCAGGGGAGAATATTTTACCTGGATTTGTGTTGAATTTAGAGGATATTATGTAGTTTTATTGATTAACAAACACATGGCGCATTTCAAAGCGACTTTCTTCCCAAAGCGGCTGCAAAGCTTGTTTAGCAGCATTTAACTGAGCTTGCGAGAAACTAATTTTTCCGTTTTCTATTATCCAAATATATGTCCTAGTTATTAAATCTGCTTTTAAATTATTTTCATATTTACTATTATTTATTTTTGCTACATGTTCATCTAAGCAATTCATAGCATCTTTAAAACTACATTGCGTAGAATTATAAGGAATCTCTGATTGTGTATTTTCCCATTTAACAGTAAGCAAATTTCTCATAATATAGTCCATACCTGTGATTGAGCAATCAGTATTGCGTATCAAATCTGAAAATGCTTGATAATAAGGTTGCAAGAGCGTAGCAGCAATATTTTCCTTATATATATGTAACCAGGACTGGATATCGCGAAGATAAGGTAGTAGTTCTTTAATTTCATTAATTTGTTTTATCTGTAAGTGATAGCTTTTATAATTTACGATCTCAGCTAATAATTCAGCTTCAGATAATTGAAATTTATCTAAATAGTAACTAATCGCTTGAGGAATATATTTTTCTAATAACCACTGCTTAGTATATCTAGCTGTCCAGGTTCCCTTTATTCCAATATCTTGTTGCCAAGAAGTAATTTTTCCTCTTTCAAGAGATTGTAAATAAGCATGATTAATTTTATATATAATATTAATTTTATGATTAATACCTAATGATAAATGATTATCAACTCTGGGCAAGATAAATGCACGATCGCGAATTCCTTGGCTCACTCGAATTGAGCTATCTTCATTATGAAATAAATGCCATTCAGACTTGCCTTTAGTATAATCAAATTCATCAGCAAACTGCTGCATTAATTTCCATAATTTTTGCCCTACAGAAAATAGGATAAAACCCCGAACATTTGCAACATCTACAAGTTCAAAATCCCAGGTTTCTAGAGAATTCTCAAATTCAATTATTGATTTTTTGTATTCTTGGCAAACTGCATCAACACAAAAACACAAATCTAATGCTTCCGAGTCAGATAAAATAATTGTTGTTTTCCCTATATTAACTTCAAAATAATTTCGCTCTAACTGTTTTAAAAACCGACGACAATTCCAATCTGGCTGGGTGTTTATCCCAGTCATTAATTGACCCAAAATCTCTTGATGATTTAAGCTAATTTTCAAACCTCTTAAAATGATATTGCTAAAGTCTATTTCACAATTACCTTCTGGAAAAGCTTGGGGTAAATTACAGGCGATCGCTACTTTCGGTTGCACAACAACCAAGCGATAACCTTCTTGCTTAATTGAAGGCTCAAAATTGCATGTTTCTAAAACATCCTGTAAATCTGGATAGCGTCTTATAATCTTTTCTATTAAATTATATTTAGCATTTCTCCAAATATTACTCATTTTATAAATTGTTTAATTGGCTCTGGAATGGACATCAGATAATCTACCCGATTGTATAATTTCGTTACAGCTAATTTTCTTCGTATACTTAACAATTTATCAAGTAATGTTAGATTATATGGTAATTGCCAATACTTTACCAATAATCTTTATTGGCGTGCGCCTGCAAATATTATTTATTATATCTGTAAGCCTTTTGAGTAAGTTACTCAAGATGAATAGAGTAGCACAGTTATCTGTACTACCCTACAGTAGTTTATTCTGTAATTGCTGTATATGCGGAATGCGTAAACCACCAACCGCGAGTCCACATACATCACTATTTACCGACTAGCCATTTTGCAACCATACTCTGGCGTCCTTCGTGCGATTCTTGCACCCAAATCATTGTCAGTTTTGGTTGAGCAGATTTAAAACTGGCAACTTCAGAAATATTAGAGGATTCAATTAGCTGCATAGGAAGTTGAGCAACACGAGTATTTTCTAATAATTTCATTTCTGTTTCTCCTGAATTTAAGTAATAAAGGTTTAATTTTTTCCTTGTATAGTGTTATCATCCTAAAATTTGTTCTTTATGCAAGTCTTTAGAAAAAACTTAGAAGATAACTCAAAATTTAGATGCTATCGCCAGTTATTTTTTAATAAATACAAAAAACCCTACTGTTAACTAACGGTAGGGCAAGTTAATTGATTGTGTCGTTTTCTCAAGCTTGTTAATTTAGGAAATATTTGAATTTTAAAAATTGCTATATTTGGTAGGCAATATAATTTATCCCTTAAAATTTTGAGTGACTAGCTTCTGTTTGTTGTCTTTGCTATATAGAGAGCTACACAATCAAAATGCAGGATTCCGGATTTTGGCCGGAATATATTAAAAACAACTTGTTATACCAATTTGGAAAAAGAATGTGACAGTTGGGTAGGGGCACAACAATATTGTGCCCTTACGAATAATGCGCTACTCTTCTGAATCTCGAAATCCTTAGATGTGTATTTCACCAACGACTCTTGGCGCATGAACTCGTAAATTCATCTGCTGATGACGCACAGTTAACCAAGACTGACCTAAACCTATTTCAAAAAAAGGACTTGCAGCAGGTATTTCTAACTCAGAACTAATCAAGCCCAAGAAAGACTTAAATTCAGCAAGGAAGATGAGCAAATCAGTACCCTTGGCGCTGAAAGCAGACGGGCCTAATTGTATAGGCCATGCCCAGCTTTGTCGATTATGGTTAAAACTACACAGTTTCTGTTTTCCCTGGTGGACAGTGACGCGTTCTCCTTCCGGAGTAAACTCAGCTAGTTCCTTCGGTAGTCCCCAAATTTCTCGACCACCAGCTACAGAATCAGCATTATCCACATAAATGTGCGAAATCCAAGCGCCGATTTTCGTTTGGTGATGAACCAAAGCCGGGGCAATAATTAACTCGTTGTATTCCAATACCGAGCCTGACCCATAATTAGACAAATACACACTACCAATGGTTTTACCAGGCCATACAGAAATAATTTTTAATTCTGAGGGAATTAAAGGGCGCACTCGGTCAATATTCACCAAATGCAGAGTTTGGATAGCATAACCTTGGAGTGCCCAAGGTGCTTGAGGATAAGGCATAAGAAAGTTAGAAATTGAAAGTGAGGAGTGAGGAGTTAAAAATAAAGTTTAAAATTTCTAGTTAAAAATTAGCACTATTATTTCTGGCTCCTAACTCTTAACTCTTAACTCCTAACTTTTAAAAAAAAATCCCACCCAAGGTTTTTCTTGGGTGGACAATATGAAGTGGGACAAAATAATCTTCCCGAAGAAATAGGAGGATTATTTGCTTTCTGTAAAATCGGCGTCAATTACATCATCACCGCTACCAGCAGAAGAAGAACTACCATCTTGAGGTTCAGCGCCAGGTGCGGCACCGCCACCAGCTTGTTGATAAATGTTGCTACCAACGGCGAATAGTGCTTGTTGTAATTCTGGTGTCAGCTTCTTGATTTGCTCATCGTCATCTTTAGCGATCGCTTCGCGCAGTTCTTTCACCAAACCATCGACTTTGGTCTTGTCAGCAGCGGGAACTTTATCGCCCAATTCTTGTAGCTGCTTCTCGGCTTGGTATGCCAAAGAGTCGGCTTGATTCTTGCGTTCAATCTTTTCGCGTCGTTCTTTATCACTTGAAGCGTTTTGTTCGGCTTCTCTGACCATCCGGTCAACGTCATTTTTATCCAGTGTGGAAGCACCAGTGATGCTGATGGACTGTTCTTTACCAGTACCTTTGTCCTTAGCAGTGACGTTGAGGATACCGTTAGCATCAATGTCAAATACGACTTCGATTTGGGGGACGCCACGTGGTGCGGGAGGAATTCCATCAAGACGGAAGGTTCCCAAACTCTTGTTATCGGTAGAGAATTCGCGTTCGCCTTGAAGAACGTGAATTTCTACGTTGGTTTGGCCATCCACAGCGGTGGAGAACACTTCAGATTTCTTGGTGGGAATTGTGGTGTTGCGGGGGATAATTTTGGTCATCACGCCGCCCAATGTTTCAACACCCAAAGATAGCGGTGTTACATCTAACAGCAAGATGCCAGTAACGTCACCAGCTAATACACCTGCTTGAATTGCTGCGCCAACTGCCACAACTTCATCTGGGTTAACGCTTTGGTTGGGGTCTTTACCCAATACCTGCTTCACAATCTGTTGGACTGCGGGAATCCGGGTAGAACCACCAACTAACACGACTTCATCAATATCGTTTTTGTTGAGCTTGGCATCCCGGAGAGCGTTTTCCACGGGGATACGGCAACGGTCGATTAAGTCAGAGCAAAGTTCTTCAAATTTAGCGCGAGTCAGGGTTGTATCGAGGTGCTTAGGCCCGTCCTGAGTAGCGGTGATAAATGGTAAGTTGATTTCTGCTTGGGTGACGCTAGAAAGTTCAATTTTTGCTTTCTCTGCGGCTTCAGTCAAACGTTGTAAAGCTTGCTTATCTTTGCGTAAATCGATGCCTTCGTCTTTCTTGAACTTCTCAGCTAGGAAGTCAACTATTTTTTTATCAAAGTCGTCACCACCAAGGTGGGTATCACCTGATGTGGCTAACACTTCAAAAACTCCATCACCGACTTCTAGCACGGATACGTCGAAGGTACCACCACCAAGGTCAAATACTAGAATTGTTTCGTTGCTCTTTTTATCAAACCCATAAGCTAGAGAAGCGGCTGTAGGTTCGTTGATAATCCGCAGAACTTCAATCCCTGCAATTTTACCAGCGTCTTTTGTCGCTTGCCGTTGGGAGTCATTGAAGTATGCCGGAACTGTGATTACTGCTTGGGTTACAGTTTCGCCCAGGTATTTGCTAGCGTCTTCGACCAGTTTGCGGAGAACTTGTGCAGAAATTTCTTCTGGAGCAAATTGCTTACCAGCGCCTGGTGAGTCTAGCTTGACATTGCCGCCGCTGCTAAGGACTTTATAAGAAACTTCAGTAGTCTCTTTGGTAACTTCGTCAAAGCGGCGTCCAATAAAGCGCTTGACAGAGTAAAACGTATTTTCGGGGTTCATCACCGCTTGACGTTTGGCGATTTGACCAACCAAGCGATCGCCATTTTTCGCAAATGCAACCACTGATGGTGTTGTCCGAAAACCTTCCGCATTAGCAATAACTGTGGGTTTACCACCTTCCATCACTGCCACGCAGGAGTTCGTTGTACCTAAGTCAATTCCAACTACTTTTGCCATTTTAAGTGCTGGCTCCGTATAACTACAAATGAATGAATGAGAATATTAAGGACTAAATTTTCAACCAATAAGGTCAAGAAATCAGCCAGTTCAGCATTAATACCTTAATTTGGCTTTTTCTAGGAGTTAAGACTCCAGACTATGCTGATATATATATTGAGATCCATGAAGGGTGGTTTACCGAACCTTGGTGGGGACGGTTAAACTAACTCAATAGTTTTTAAGTTAATTCATGGATTGATTTGCTTCCACTTCGTCTAATGTATGAGAATTAATACTTTCAGTAATTAGGGTGAACCGTAACATCTGAGTGGTGTTTGCCGTCTTTAGAGGTAACAAATTACGGCATTAATCATTAGTCATTAGTCATTAGTCATTGGTCATTAGTCATTGGGCATGGGGGAAAAGGGATGTATGTAGGGTTTATTCCCTTTTCCCCTTGTCACCTTGTCTCCCCATCTCCCCACTCACTCAAGCTCAGAAAAAAGAGTTTCCCAGTCGATCGCAGCTGGTCTTTGTCCTGTATTGACTATTTCAAAAATTTTCCTGGAAGTACTTGGGTAAAAAAGACACTCAACACAAGTGTTTGCTACATCAATTCGGCTGGCATCACCTACAAGTGTATCCCCTGTGCCAAGTACCACAGCGGATTTACCGCCTGTTTTTGCCCTTAGGAGGGTGTTGAGGTCGTATGAAGTATAAGGCCCGTCAATGAGGCGTCCTGGGCGGATAATAGTGTAGGGTAATCCTGAATTAATGATGGACTCTTCGCCCTTTTGTTTGGCATCCAAGACGCCGAATGCATTGAGAACGCTAAAAGGAAACTGATTTTTACGGAGAATGCCGCAGGAGGAGACGAAAACGAATCGCTGCAAATTCTGAGGCGCTGCTGCTACTAGGTTGCTGACACCTTGAGCATCGATTTTTGCTGGACTATTCTTTGCTTTCGCTTGGCTAGATTGGGGGTTAAGAAAAGTTAAACCCCATTCAATCAAGTTTGGGGATTGCTCAAACTCCCATCTGGCAGAGGGAAAGGCTGTGGTTCCAGTACAACATATAATCTGCGTGACATCTGATGTTGCAGCACCAAGTGTAGCGGGCTGGCGGGTATCACCAACAACAATTTCCACTTGCCGATTAAACATTTTTTCAGCTTTTGCGGCATCCCGTGTCAGAACGCGAACCCTGACACCTTTTTCCAGCAGTTTACCTGCTACCAGTTGCCCCACTCCACCAGTACCACCAGCAACCAGCACCAAATTCTCAACTGACGCTTCCAAAGAAGTCATAAAATATTCTTGAGATAGTCTATTGTTAATCTAACTTGAGTTCGATGGGTCATATCATATACGCCCAATTAGTCGAATCAAAACACCTCTCTCTGGTGTTTACTACGTAAAATCCATTGCCATTGAGCTGCACTTTTTTTTGCTTTAATGCACTTTGCAATTTCCTTTGCACCGATTTGCAAAGTAAAAATACTCACAAGGCAAACACTTGTGCTTCACTTCGCAATTTGCTAAGATTATCTCAACCTTATTATTAAGGTTTTCAATTTTTTTGGACTATACAACAAGGAGGAAAAACCTATGTATTTTATAAACAACAAAGGACAACCTTATATATGCGTATTATTACAGAAACCAGACTCAATAAAGCTTGTGAAAAGCACCCAGATGCTGAACCTAGCATACGAGCCTGGAAGAAGCTTGTAAAAGGGCAAGACTGGAATAGTTTTACTGATGTCAAAGCTACTTCTGTTTTTGCACCTGACCAAGTAAAAAACTTCGTCATTTTTGATATTGAAGGGAATAAATATAGGCTAATAACCTGTATTAACTATAAAACCAAAGTTATATATATTCGTGAGTTTCTTACTCATGCAGAATACGATAGAGATAAATGGAAGAATGACGAATGGTTTGATAGCTAGCACTAGTTAAAAGCAATCAATTAGGTAAAACTAAGATTGGTATCTTACCAATCTTAGTCCTAATAATTAAGCAACTAATTCCATAATGAAGAAATGTTATATCATTACACCAGCTACACAGAATTACTTACATATTTCCCCCCGCGCCCGATAAAACATGAAGAAGATTTAGAAAAAACTCAAGCAGTTGTCGATAGCCTACTTGATAAAGGGGAACTAACAGAGTCAGAAGAAGATTATATTACTTTATTGGGACTTTTGATTCATGAATACGAATCAAAACAGGATTTGGTTCCAGATATTTATGGAGTAGAACTTCTCAAAGTTTTAATTGCCCAATTGAATCTTAAACAAAAGGATTTAGTTCCTATTTTTAAAACGGAGTCAATTGTTTCTGATGTACTTAAAGGCAAGCGTAAATTAACAGTTGAACACATTCAAAAGCTTGCAGAATTTTTCAATGTTTCACCTGCTGTATTCTTCCCAGACAATCCATTAGACAGAGATTTTTTAGAAGTAGCTTAGTTTAATATCCAAGCATCTACCAAAAAGATGGATAGTTACATCAGAAAGAAAAAATATTGGAAAATGAAAAGCCCCTAGTGGATTCAGACTAGGGGCTTTTCCATAATTCTTACATTAGTACTAGTTTTAGCAACACACAATAACGGTAAAAAAACCTTTTCATTTTTTTTGAGCCAGAAGTAGTACAGCAAGCTTGGCGATCGCTACTTTCTGCTATATTTAATCACCTGATCTAGTCTAGGTAAGGCACTCACCGCTGACTCCCGAACATACGAATCGACAGTTTCATCGTTAGTCAATGCTGTCAGTACTTCTACCCCTCTGACATCGCCCATTGAACCGAGTGCATTCACAATCGCCACAGCTACCGCGACATTATCTGTGGTTTTCAAAGCTTCAGTTAAAATTTCAAAAGCAGGAGAACCAATCTCGCCCAAAGCCATCACAGATGCAATATATACCACACCATTTGCATCGTTGAGTGCTGTTTTTAATCCTTGCAAGCCCTCTTGTGGAAAAGGTACGTCTGGATGGTTGGCAGCCACTTGTGCCAAAGCTTTAGCACAACTGCCCCGAACCGTTGCGTTATCACTGTTGAGCAATGACTCTACCAATGCTGGCACAGCATCTACACCAATAGCGCCTAATGCCTTTACCGCAGCTCGACGATAGGTCACATCTTCATCATCCAAAATACTCATCAATCGAGGAATAGTATTTTCATCGCGGACTTCGGCTAGTTGCCACATAGCTCGTTCCCGCAAATTTGGGTTAGGGTGTTTTAACTGTTCAAATAAAGAATCTGTGGTCATAATAAAAACTTAAGCTCTAGTCAAAGATAGTAATTTAGGCTGCGAGTAGGGAGTATAAATATTTTATTTGAACGCAACTTAGTATCACTCCTACTCCTGAATTCTGACTCCTGAATTCTGAAATTCTTTCAATAACAACTGAGGGACTCTAAGTCCATCGCTCAACCTCATTTAGGCAAAGCAATAGACCCAGAGTCCCTAGTTTAGAGTGCAACGGTCGCTCGGCTAATCAATCTGCGTATTATGACAAAGAGTTGATTACGTAGTCGAGGAGAGCGCGGAACTCAGTCAACGCTTGAGGAGACAAGTCGCGAGGAGAGCAAGCGCGATCGCGGGTGTAGGTCATAGCGGTAACATAGGGAGCGGTAGGCAGACCCAAAGAACGATATGTTTCGCGAGCGCCTGCAATACCCCACTCATCCAATGGGCCGGTACCACCAACAACTAAGCTGTAGTTGATCAAGCGTAGGTAGTGCTTGATGTCGCGGAGGCACTTGTCTTTCTTAACTTGGGTGTCGCCAGCTTCACCTGCTTGGGTTAAGTAAGGATATTTCTTAAAGGCAGCATCATAACCTTCTTTAGCTACAGCATCGATACCAGAAGCCAGCTTTTCAGCAGCTTCTAGACGAGCGTTAGCACGTTGAATGCTACCTTGAACGGATTCTAAGTCAGAGGTGGTAGGAAAACGACCTGCTGCATCAGCAGATGTAACAACTGTGGTAATAACTGATTTCATTGCTTTTTATACTCCAGATGGGATTTGATCGGGTTTTGATTTCACTTCGTTTGGCTAAATAGCCGTTAACTGTGAGCTATTAGCTCAGAGCAGAAATAACGCGATCGAAGTAGCTAGCAGCTTCAGCAGCTAGAGCAGAGCAGTCGCCTGGGATAACATCCAACTTGCGGAACTTAGGCCCAGCATTAGCTTCGGTGTTGGTGTTGGTGATGTGAGCAACAGCGATAGCTTTGAGGATTTGAATAGCACGTACAGTGGAGCTAATGGGAACTCCCAGAGCGGTGTAGGTTTCTTTTAATCCGTTGATAGCGCGATCGTCTAATACGGAAGAATCACCAGCCAACAATGCATAGGTTACATAGCGCAGGATGATTTCGGTATCACGCAGACAAGCAGCGTGACGACGAGTGGGGTATAAGTTACCGCCGGGTTGAAGCAAACCAGTGTTTTCGCAAGCAATTCCAGCAATGGCATCAGAAACAGCACAGCTAGCGTTGCTGGCGATCGCATTTACAGCATCAAGGCGCTTGTTGCCCGCAGCAATGAAACCCTTGAGAGCATCTAAGTCAGCACCACCAATAGCAGCACCTTTAGCATCTGCTGTAATTACAGCTCTGGAAAAAGCATCAAGAACCATGAGTTCTCCTTAATATTCACAAATGGCGGATATTATTCGTGGCGTAGTTTCGTCAGATGAACTGCGAGTAGCCAAACTAAAACATAGGGGATTAATAGTACCCTAGTCTTTTCTATGAGAGAGAAAGTAATAATCTGTAATATTTCTTTGGGCATAGGGCATAGGGCATAGAGCATTGGGCAAGCAGGAAGTGTGGGAGGTGTGGGAGGTATGGGAGGATGGGGAAGCATTAATTCTCTTTCCCCCCACACTTCCCTATCTCCCCACACTTCCCTATCTCCCCTGCCTCCCCTGCCTCCCCTGCCCCATGCCCAAAAAAAATTAAGACTTATGCAGCCACAGCGTAAGTCTTAAGGAAAAATATTCTTTTTTTTGGTGGCTTAGGCTTGTTTGAGTAGATGCTTGACCAAATTATCTTTCACCATCATCTGACGTAAAACTTCTAACAAGAATTCTTGAGCTTCTTCTTGGCTCAAATTCTGTACTTGGGTTTTCAAGTTTTGTAGGCGAAACTGTTGCTCTAAGGTTAGTTCGATGGGGAATTCCATAGGATTCACTCCTCTAATTGACTGAATCGAAGGTGCTTGTTGTTACTAGTACTGTGAAGGCTTAGGGGTAGCACGTTGTATACATCACCTTATCTAAGTCTAGCATTGAGATATTAAACTGTCCACATTGTCAAGTCATGAGAAATTAATATTACAAAAATTTACAATTGATAAAAAACATGTTTGTCTGTTCCTTTGCCAGGAGTTTATTGAAGCTAAACGCTGATGGTTGTAATGTTTAGAATGTTTATATACCAACAACTTTAAAAACAAAAAGCAAGGTAAACATCGTCCGCAGGAGTCAAAGGTAGGAGTCACAAGATTGATAGACGCAATGGAATTTTTTCAGCTAAGTGCTGGCAAATGGCGATCGCAACGTGTAACTCATCATCTGGCGTTCAAGCGCTCAGAGACGGGAGAATCAGATATAGAAGTGGAAACTCTGGCTGCCGATCATCCAGAAATCATTGAACTGTGCCAGTATCATCAGATCGATCCAGCTCTTTCTGTAGGAGGATCGCGTGTGCGTTGGCTAGGCACAATGTCTTGGGATAGAGAGGATGAGGAGAATCATCAAGGGAAAACCATATTTGCGATCGTGCCTGATGCCGATAACCCAAGACAAGGCAAATTACTCCGCGAAAGAGGCTACGCGGAAATTGTACCCGTAGTCGGTCTTTTTCACATGGATGAAGAAGATGGACTCGTGTTAACAACCGAATACGAAACAATGAGTTCCATTGAGCGATTTTGGTTCGGCGACTCGAATATTAGACTGCGAAGCAGTACAGTCAAAAGGTTTGGCGGCTTTAGCACAGCATCGTTTTGCACTGAAACCCGCATTGACCCTTCTTTAGAAGTTTCCAATACACAAGAGGTAACTTCTAAACAACAGTTTTATTCCGTTTTAGGCTGGTGAATGATTCTGAAGCAGACCGATGCTTTTAATCGTGGGCGAGATTATCTACATCTGGTACAGGGATTTGCCCTAGAACCAGGTATGGTAGATGTATTCGATAACCTGCGCGATCGCATTACAATTTGCACTTGGATTGGTAAAAACATTAATAGTGTTAACTCTAGGATCGACACCTATCTCGAAGCCTGTCATCAGTGCTTTCATCCCCAAGAGCGCCGCCACATCCAAATTTTTGCAGTACCCATAGCTCAATCTTTCGGTATTGACGGTCTGTGCAACATTCTCACAAACCCAATCACCATTTTGGTAGATGTCGGTCGAGTTGCACCCAAAGACTGGTTTGGTATCGTCGTCCATGAATATGCTCACGCCCATCTAGGAGAGTATGGTCATAATCAGCAGTTTGCTAATATTCTGTCTCACCTGTGTTTAGGGCTGGGATTAGAACCACCATTATGGCAAGCAGGAATGGAAGCAACCTTGCGTAGCTGGCCTTACTGTCAGCCAACCATAGACCCCCTGGAATTTTGGATAGGTAAAGGGAGTGGGGAATAGGGAGTGGGGAGCAGGGGAGGCAGGGGGAGCAGGGGAAGAATAACTCCTAACTCTTAACTCCTAACTCCTAACTCCTCACTTAGCACCTCCAATCCCCAATTCCCCATTCTTCATTAATTTCTTTTGCGAGATGTTAAAAAATATTGCATCAGTTCAAAAAAGTGAAACTGAATCTCCTAATCTGAATTATGTGAACAAAGCTTTTACTTACATTCAGCTAAATTCAAAAAAACGCGATTGGGTAATAAATTTATAATCTGCACTAGGGCATTTACTGGACTTGAAAGTCAGCTTCAGCATATCCTAAATAATAGCTGGATTAGCTGAGAACCTTACACTGTATGCTTTGCAAACAGTGTTAAGAGATACACTAAGTCATTAAGCTCGAAGTCGCAGTCCATTGGTAAAGCTAGCACTGGGTTGCATACAGCAGTCTCAGGGTTGTTTCTTGCGAATACTTAAGCACTCTTGGTTAAGTTTCGTGAAACTTTATCAGAATCAGAGATCCCGATCCAACTAAGTCCCTTAATATGTGATTTAAAGTTGTTAACTTTAGTTAAGAGCATGGAGGCTTTAGAGTGACACTTCCTCTGTTAGAATACGCACCTTCAAGTCAAAACCAGCGTGTAGAAGCATACGAAGTACCGGGTGATGAACAGCCCAGAATTTTTTCTACAGACAATTTGCTTTCTCCCTCAGATTTTAACGATCTGATCGAGGCAGCATATCGTCAACTTTTCTTCTATGCGTTTGCTGCCGATCGCGAAACATACTTAGAGTCCCAACTCCGTAATGGACAAATTACAGTGCGGGACTTTGTTCGTGGGTTGGTACTTTCCAATACCTTTAAGAGAAGCTTTTACGACCTCAACAGCAACTACCGCTTTGTTGAGCAAGTAGTACAAAGAGTTCTGGGACGCGACGTATATAACGAGCGGGAAAAAATCGCTTGGTCAATTGTAGTTGCTACCAAAGGCATTAAAGGCTTTATCGATCAAATACTCGACTCTGAAGAGTACCTCAGCAATTTTGGATACTCTACAGTGCCTTATCAACGGCGTCGGATTTTACCATCTCGCGCTGAAGGTGAGTTGCCTTTCAACATCAAATCTCCGCGATATGACGATTACTACCGCGCTAAACTGGGCTTCCCCCAAATTATTTGGCAGGTAGAAGTACGTCGGTTCATCCCTCAAGAACAAAAACCCAAAGCTGGCGATCCAGCCAATTTCTTGGCTTTGGCACAGAGTATCAATGCAACTGGCAATGCTCCACAAAGAGTTTCGTCATTCAACATCGATATCGACAAAGATGTACCTTATCGCCAACTAGCAGGAATCAAGTAACGATTTTTGCCCAACGGTTAGCTAGTAAATCTGTTTGATTATTTCATAGCGTGTATCAGTCTTGGGTTACGTAGGAGTTTCATTTAGGTCTAACTAGTGAAACAGACTCTATCCCACCTCTGATGCACGCTAGTCGTTTGTTTAAATGCACGTATTAGAGGATGTTGGGTTTCAATCCCTAATAGGGATTTTAGTTAATTGCAATAAATATTAATTACAGCAATTAGGGAAAGTGGCTTGTTTCAATCCCTAATAGGGATTTTAGTTAATTGCAATGAAATCAATGACTTAACCCAAGAAATTGATTTACTCAGTTTCAATCCCTAATAGGGATTTTAGTTAATTGCAATTTCTACGGGCACTTCTATGGGTTTAAAAGTCCCCGTTTCAATCCCTAATAGGGATTTTAGTTAATTGCAATGCAAAATAGTTTGATTTTAGCGATCGCACCAAGCGTGTTTCAATCCCTAATAGGGATTTTAGTTAATTGCAATAAAGATTCTTTGTTGGTAAAGCTGAGTTTAGCGGTTTCAATCCCTAATAGGGATTTTAGTTAATTGCAATGCACTGGCGACGCTGGCTATACCAAAGAAGCCCGCGGTTTCAATCCCTAATAGGGATTTTAGTTAATTGCAATAATTGAGCTTGCGAGATTTGATATCGAGCATAATGTTGTTTCAATCCCTAATAGGGATTTTAGTTAATTGCAATGTTACCGAAACTCTTCCCTTGTATAAAGTCATATAGTTTCAATCCCTAATAGGGATTTTAGTTAATTGCAATACTTTACCATGTATCTACAACGGTGAAAATAAAAGTTTCAATCCCTAATAGGGATTTTAGTTAATTGCAATACAAGTAATTAATGTACTTACTCAATCTTTAAAAATACGTTTCAATCCCTAATAGGGATTTTAGTTAATTGCAATTTCAACGCCGTTACAGAATCCGTCTCAATCCTTGAAGTTTCAATCCCTAATAGGGATTTTAGTTAATTGCAATACACCACTTACTATGCAAGAGGTGTTTGATAAGCTTTTTACTTTAGTTTCAATCCCTAATAGGGATTTTAGTTAATTGCAATGCATCGGCATTGGCAGAAGAATTAGAGCAGTAAATAGCGAGTTTCAATCCCTAATAGGGATTTTAGTTAATTGCAATTGGAGAAATCAAACGCGATATCTACGACACCTTACGTTTCAATCCCTAATAGGGATTTTAGTTAATTGCAATTTACCCAATCAACACAGGAAAATAAAAATGCCAAGTTTCAATCCCTAATAGGGATTTTAGTTAATTGCAATAAGATTTTTATTAATTTCTACCTTAATAGGATTTTTTGTTTCAATCCCTAATAGGGATTTTAGTTAATTGCAATTTGTCGTTACGCTGTTTTGCGTAAGCATCCCATCGGTTTCAATCCCTAATAGGGATTTTAGTTAATTGCAATGGTCGATTTGCTTTTCACTTTGGCTAATAAAAAGTTTCAATCCCTAATAGGGATTTTAGTTAATTGCAATGGTGACGCTGGGATATTGCGGTATTGCTCAGGTGGTTCGTTTCAATCCCTAATAGGGATTTTAGTTAATTGCAATAAAATAAAATCAGTGTTGAAGCTAAAATCAACGGTTTCAATCCCTAATAGGGATTTTAGTTAATTGCAATATACCCCAAGGCTGTTTCGGGCTTTTTGGGTCGGGGAGGGTTTCAATCCCTAATAGGGATTTTAGTTAATTGCAATGGAATTTGTAGGTAAATTGCAAGGGATGAGCGATGTTTCAATCCCTAATAGGGATTTTAGTTAATTGCAATCACAGTCAGGAGGCATCAAGCATCTTTGGGCATGTTTCAATCCCTAATAGGGATTTTAGTTAATTGCAATAGATATTTCTAGCTATTAATTTATTCAGAAATAGTTTCAATCCCTAATAGGGATTTTAGTTAATTGCAATTGTACTTGCGATTTTTCAGTCTTTTACCTGGGGCATGTTTCAATCCCTAATAGGGATTTTAGTTAATTGCAATCGCTTGCGTCTGAAAGCTTTGTATTATATAGTTTTCGAGGTTCGGTTGCGCGAATGGAAAAATCATAGCACGACGGTTTGTAATTTGGCTAGATGTAAATCATTGAAAGCCAGTCTACATAAGGTGCGCGGATGGTTTAGAATGGAGTTCTTCTCAAATGCTTACGTTTACGAGAATACAGCCATTTTTTTACTCAATCTCGTACCAACACCTACCCATCCGCGCTTTTTTTGCAATGTCCGCAAATGGATGACTGACGACATAATGTCCTAAATTGCTGCGGTTTATCGCTGCATTAATAATATCAACCATTTCTTTTAACATCTGTGATACAAATTAAAATCAGAGTAAGCCAAATTCAGGATATTATCTGAGTGCGATCGCTTCGTTTTTTTAATATCTCCAAAAGTTTGGTAAATTGGCTAGGAGGAGTTGCTGTCACCTCAATCATCTCTCCAGATATAGGGTGCTGTAACTTGAGTCGCCAAGCGTGCAGTGCTTGACCAGGTAAATTTACTCCCACTGAACGACCAGAACCATAAACAGGGTCGCCAACTATCGGATGACCACTTTTGGCGCTGTGGACGCGAATTTGATGGGTGCGTCCAGTTTCTAGTTGAAAGTGGATTAAGGTGTAATTACCGAGGCGTTCGAGGACTTGCCAATGAGTGACTGCTGGCCGTCCGCCTTGTTCAACGGGTATGATAGCCATTTTTTTACGGTCTTGGGGATGGCGACCAATAGGTAAGTCAATTGTGCCATTTTCGGCTTTTGGCGCACCGTAAACTACACCTAAGTATTCTCGGCGTGCTGTTTTGGCTTTGAGTTGTGCTTGGAGGTGATGATGAGCAACTTCTGTTTTGGCGATCGCGATCGCTCCTGTTGTATCCTTATCCAAGCGATGGACAATTCCCGGACGCTGGACTCCCCCGATTCCTGGTAAATTAGGACAGTGTGCCAACAGAGCATTTACTAAAGTGCCATCTGGATGACCGGGTGCGGGATGGACAACTAAGCCTGCGGGTTTGTTGAGAATGAGTAACTGGTCATCTTCATAGAGCATATCTAGGGGAATATCTTCTGCTTGCAATTCTAAAGGTTGGGCTTGTGGTATTTCTAGAGTAATGCGATCGCCTACCTTTACATTAATCTTTTTAGACGTGCAAATTTTACCGTTAAGTTGCACATTACCTTCTTCGATTAACTGTTGAATGCGGGAACGAGATAAATCTGGTAATTCTTGCGAAAGGTAGCGGTCAAGGCGAACACCCGCGTCATCACTATTTTCTTGGATTTGTAAATTAAATTCGGTCACAATTGCTTTAGATTGATTCCCAGTTGTTTAAGTAAAGTGCAGATTTAGATAAAATAAATATTTTAATTATAGAATTTTTAATTTTATCAAATAGAATAAAAGCGTCATTAGTCAGAATTCAATAGAGACTGGCGGGTCTGAATTTACACTAATTGATTCTGAATTCTGCATTATTTTTCAATTTTAGAAGTCAAACATTTGATTGCATTCTGAATTATGTATTTTGTTTTAAGTTTATCTATCTTGTATCTGTTCTCTTACCCATTGTCGAAATTGTCTGATTGCTGAACTGCTTCCCATTGTTCGCGCCATTTCCACAAATCGCGGAATCAATTCAGTGATAGGAAAACTAGGAAATGTAGGGCTTATTTGGGACTTCACATATTGTTCGCCTTGCAACAAATTAATTTCTAGGTTTCTGTTTTCATATCGCCATATTTCAGGTACTCTCAACGCCTGATATGCACTAACTTTGGTTTTAGAAGTCACATCAATTTCAATTGCCAAATCAGGGGGAGGGTCAATAGTTAAATCGATTCTGTCTTTGCCAATCATTAGCTGATAGTTTTGAATATAAAAACAATCATCAGGTTCAATCCCTGCGCTGATATCTTTTCGTTTAAAAGTGGTTGAACCCAGAGATTCCCAATTCAAATTGAGTTCATCCAGCAAGATGATGACTAAGTTTCCGATAATAACTTTAGCTCGTTCGTGTTCTGGTAACGGAACCATAATTTCTAGGGTTCCTTGACTATATGCAACTCGACTTCCACGATGCTCTCCTAACTCATTGAGAATTGCTTCAAATAATTGCCAACTCACATCTTCCAGGATTATTGTTTGTCCTGGTGTAACTCGAATTTGTCTGAATTGAAGTGTAACCATAGGATATTAAGTGTTAAATAATTTATCAAAAATAACTCATAATTTCAGAGTCATAATTCATTATGAATTCTGTATTAGTGGCGGATAGCGCAGCGTTAGCGAGTAATCGAGCGTCTGAATATGTGGGTTTAAGTCCCTCATTAATTGATTCTGAATTCTGAATTTTGAATTCTGTGTCTACGGAATTCCTGCTTGTTGAAAAATTTGTTCTGCTGTAATTCGCAGTCCTTCAAGCAGAGAATCTTCTAGAATATCTGCACCAATTTTTGTTTGAGGCGGGGCATCAGGATAAAAAATAGTGACTGTTTTAGCTTTTGCATCCACAACCCAAACTCTCATGACGCCTGCATTCAGATAATCTGTTGCTTTTGCACTCATTTCTCCAAAACTTTGGTCGGGAGAGATAATTTCAATAACTAAATCTGGAGGTATAGGACAAGGTTTATCCTCAATTAAGTCACTGTTAAACCGAGAGTAAGAGACATAAAGTAAGTCTGGTACTGGCGCCCAGTCTCGACCGCGACGTTTTAAGGTAATTGCCCACTCGATACCAACCTCACCGCGATTTTCCACACACAGTTTTAGGATTGTATAAATTGTGCCTGTCAATCTAGAATGATATCTTTTTGGTAACATTTTGGGTTTTAGCTCTCCATCAACTAATTCGTAGGTGATATCTCCTTCCCCTTCAGGCAGTGCAAGGAATTCTTCTAGTGTGATTTGAGATTTGACTTGAGTCATGGTCGTTATCTCCCCGTACAAAATCACGCCTCGTTTTAAGTTTCAGGAAGCTCGGAACTTCTAACTTTTCTGAAATTCAAAATTAGCAATTCGATCGCTAATATGCATATTATGACTTGTGAAGACAAGATATATCGAGGCAAATTTAGTAAAAGCAAATGCGATTGATTTTATACAGTAAACCTGGATGTCATTTATGTGAGGGTTTGCAAGAAAAGCTCGAACAAATCCAAAATCTTAGTTTTGAGTTGGAAATTCGAGATATTACGACTCGTGAAGATTGGTTTAGTGCGTATCAGTATGAGGTGCCAGTACTTTTTTTATCGAACCGCCAAGGCGCAGAGGGCGCACAGGAACTTTTACCGCGTCCTTCTCCTCGTGCAAGCGTGCAACAGTTGGAGCAAATGTTGAGTAAGTATTTAGCCAATTAAAAAAAAATAATGCAGAATAAGCGCAAGAAAAGTTTGTGACGAGGTTCGCAAGATGAAATTGCGGGAATTATTAACAGCGGTAGACAGTGTTGAACAATTACCTAGCCATCCGGCTTTGGAGGATGCGGAAGTTAGGGGTTTGAAGACAAATTCCCATGCTTGTGGTGTGGGAGATTTGTTTATTGGAATGCCAGGAACGCGGGTCGATGGTGGGGAATTTTGGCCTAGTGCGATCGCATCCGGGGCTGTGGCAGCAATTATCTCTCCCCAAGCAGCACAAAAACATCCTCCCACAGATGAAGCTGTGGTGATTAGCGCCAGTAATATCACTCAAGCTTGTGCCCAGATAGCCAGCGCTTTTTACGGTTATCCAGGGCAAAAACTCAAGCTGGTTGGTGTAACTGGTACCAATGGCAAAACTACAACCACCCATTTAATTGAATTTCTGCTGGCCAAAGCTAATCTAGCTACGGCTTTGATGGGAACTCTCTACACTCGTTGGCCTGGTTTTGAACAAACTGCTATCCACACAACTCCGTTTGCAGTGGAACTGCAAGAACAGCTAGCTGAAGCTGTAAATGCTGGTAATGAGTTTGGGGTGATGGAAGTTAGTTCCCACGCTTTGGCACAAGGTCGAGTGTTGGGTTGTAAATTTGAAGTTGCGGTATTCAGTAATCTTACCCAAGACCATCTCGACTACCATAGAGATATGGAAGATTATTTTGCTGCCAAAGCCTTGTTGTTTAGTCCTGATTATCTCAAGGGACGGGCGATAATTAATGCTGATGATTCCTACGGTCAGCGGTTAATTGGTTCGTTGAATCCAGAACAAGTTTGGAGTTATAGTGTCAACGACAACAGCGCTGATTTATGGATGAGTGACTTAAGTTACGAACCGAATGGCGTCAGCGGGACTTTGCATACACCAAAAGGTGATGTAGCTTTTCGATCGCCTTTAGTTGGTCAATATAATTTAGAAAATCTTTTAGCAGCGGTAGGGGCAGTTTTACACTTAGGTTTAGATTTGCAATTAGTGGCATCTGTGATACCAGAATTCCCTGGAGTTCCCGGCCGGATGGAACGAGTACAAATTGCCTCCGAGCAAGATATTAGCGTGATTGTAGATTATGCTCATACTCCAGACAGCCTAGAGAATTTATTGAAAGCCGCACGTCCATTTATACGTGGTAAGATGATTTGTGTGTTTGGTTGTGGCGGCGATCGCGATCGCACCAAGCGCCCAAAAATGGGTAAAATAGCGGCGGAATTAGCTGATGTGGCAGTAGTGACATCGGATAATCCCCGTACCGAAAATCCAGAACGGATTTTAGAGGATATTTTGGCAGGAATTCCCGAAAGCGTGCAGCCAACGGTAATTTGCGATCGGGCGATCGCAATTCGTACCGCTATTTTACAAGCACAACCTAGTGATGGAGTATTACTTGCTGGTAAAGGTCACGAAGACTACCAAATTCTCGGTACTGAAAAAATCCATTTTGATGACCGAGAACACGCACGCGAAGCTTTACAGGCAAGACTAGGATAATTTGGGCATAGAGGTGTGGGAGGTGTGGGAGGTGTGGGAAGAGAGGGGGGCATAAATTCTCTTTCCCCCCACACTCCCCACACTCCCCACACTCCCCCATCCCCCCTGTCTCCCCACACTTCCCCATCCCCATCTCCCCAATTTCTTCATTTTTTCATCCTTCACATTTCTTTCCGTGGGGATTTTGTAAAAAATGCACGCTTAAAGGTGAAAATCGAAGACAGAATTATTTCTTTGCTTCATCCCTATTGTGCTTGACTCATGAATGTTTCTTTAGCTAAGGATCTGTCTGTTTATCAACTGGTTATGGGAGTGCAAGCGCCTCCTAAACCATTGTCCCTCAGTCCAGCTACTCTGTTATCTCTGGTGAGAGCGCAAATTGACTTACTCATTGAGCAGCAAATTGCAGCCACTTTATGGGTGAAGCTACCACCAGAAAAAATTTGGCAATTAGAATTAGCCCGTTATCAATCCTCGGTGGGTGCGTCTAGTCTCATCTATACTTGCCAAATTGAGGAGAGTAAAGAGGACGCGGCGACGGAGGGACACGGTGACGCAAACAAAGAACTCTCCGCGTCACCGCATCTTTCCGTCACTCCGTCTTCTTCATCTCCCTATCACGTCCCGGTTTACCTACCACCCCATAGCCAACTGCGACGGGAAAATTTTCTGATGGTATTGTCTCCCCAGTTTTGTAGTTTAATTTTGGCTCATCGCCCTTTGAAAAAACGCAAAAATCAAATCTCTGGGAAAGTAAGTACTAATAAAAATCAACCCTTGTTGATTATTACCACTGTTGAAGGAAGAATAATTCAGCAAGTATTAAATGGTATTCAACAGGCAGCTACGCCAGAATCGTCCCCAATTATACCTGCTGATTTTATTTGTCCAACTGTGCCTGAACCTGCATTAATGAATCAATTATTGGCAAAACAACTCCTGCGCCAAGATGAAATTAATCGTCAAATCGTCACAGTACGCACTACAAAATTGCAGCAACAAAATCAAGAACTGCACAACAAGGAACAACTAAAAGATGAATACCTAAAAAATGTTTGTCAGGAACTACGTATACCGTTGACGCATATGAAAACAGCACTCTCGTTGTTGAATTCGCCTAATCTCAAACCACCGCAGCGACAACGTTATTTACAGATGTTAAATACCCAGTGCGATCAGCAAAATTCCTTAATCACTGGTTTGTTAGATCTCGTGCAACTCGAACGCGATTTAGAAGCTACGACTTTAGAATCAGTGCGTCTTTCCGATATTGTCCCTGGAGTTGTCAGTACCTACCAACCTGTAGCCCAAGAAAAAGGAATTATGTTAGCTTACACTGTTCCTACCGAACTTCCACCTGTTTGGTGCGTCAGCGGTGGGTTGAGGCAAATTGTGATTAATTTGCTGCACAATAGTATTAAGTTTACCCCCAATGGCGGCCAAGTTTGGGTACGTGCCCGCACTCAAGGCGCTCACGTGCAATTAGAATTCCGTGACACAGGTATTGGTATTGCTGATAACGAAATCCCCAAAATCTTCGATCGCTTTTATCGCGTGCGAACAACACCAGCTGACGATCGAGGTGGTGCTGGGTTGGGGTTAACAATTGTACAGCAATTGCTATTACGCTGTGGTGGTTCTATTTCTGTGAAAAGTAAAGTAAATGAAGGTTCCACATTTACAGTGCAATTAACTAGTGTCAGTGAGAGTCCAGGAGCGATCGCTTCTGGAAATGAGTGATCCAGTAGAATTCAGGAGTCAGAAATCAGAATTCAGGAGTCAGAATAGCTTCTATGCCTCCCATAGCATCAGCGAGTTCTGGATTTTAAATTTTGAATTTTGAATTATTCAATCACAAATTCAAAATTTAAAAATGTCTGGATTTTCTCCCAAGCCTTCTTTAATTCTGAATTCTGACTTCTAAATTCTGACTTCAATTTATTTGCTAGAAGGTGTTGGAATAGAGGCGATAATTTGGCGGAGCATCATGACTTGCCAATAAGGTACAGGAGCTAGCAAGATAGTACCAGTTCCTTCAAAAGTATTGACAAGAAATTCACCAGAGGTCATTGAACCGAAAAAAGATTTGGTAGCTTTTTCCACGCGATAATTTAAAGTGGTTGTGCGAGCGATGGCAAAATTTCCATCTACAACTAATCGGTCATTTCGTAAATTGATTACTTCTACAGGGCCTTGTGCTACCATCACCACTTTACCCCTGCCTTTAACTTTTGTTTGAAACAAGCCCTCGCCGCCAATTAAGCCTGACACCAACTTGTTTCTCTCAACTCCTACTTCTACGGTGCCATCACTCGCCCAATAAGCACCACTATCTAAAATCCATTCGCTACCGTCTAATTCTAAGATGTGATAGCCGGATAAAGAAGGCTCTAAATATAATTCACCTGTACCTGTATATGTAGGACGGAAAATATTTTCTCCCGTGGCTAAAGATTTTAAAAATCCACCTGCTGAAGGAGCTTTAGATTCCATTTGAATGTTGCCATGTATATAGTACATAGCACCCGATTCAGTCCGTACTGTTTCGTTTTGCAAAGTTACTTTGACTAAACGTAAACTTTCTCGTTCAACAACTTCAAAAATTGCCATAATTTTCCTTTTGATCTCTGCCAAAATGTATACTTCGTTCTTGGGCAGAATTTATATACATTTTTGGCATCTATTTTTAGATATGGCAATTAAAAGGGAAGAGGGAAAGGGCAACAGGAAGAAGGGATAGATATGTACTTCTTGTTCAAAAATCAAATAGGAGTACTATAGAAGCCTTTTCTAACTTTTTACTCCTAGCTTTTCGCGATCGCTGCTAACTTCCAAGGGGAGGAAAATTGTTAATATTTCTCCATAGTGTGGACGTTGACGAACAATCAATTTACCACCGAGCGCCTGAAACAAATGCTTGGTTGCAGCCATGTTCAAGCTAATAGTACCTGTTTCTGGCTGGAACATCAGCAGTTGACCAAGGGCTTTGCGAATTGGCGGCGTTGCTGGTGTAGCAGATTTATTTGTATCTTGAGATAAAAGTTCGGGCGATAATTGTAACTTCAGTTGATCTCCAGCGGGAATCACCTGTACCTGAATGTGGCTACCAGGGGGTAAGCTGCGAGTAAAATTTTCCATCAAACCAGTGAGTACGCGATCGAGCATACTGGGATTACTAACCACAGTTGGTAGTTGCTGGGGTAAAACTACATTTAAAGTTAAGTTCCGCCGCTGTGCTGCTTGTTCCCAACGGGGAATGCTTTGCTGCAACACTCGATCTAAAGACATCGGCGTCAGTTGAGTTTTGGAAGATTTTACTGGCGCAGAAGTTTCCAGTTCTGCCGCTTTAAACAGTAACTCCATACGGTCAATTTGCTCGGTACACTCACGATCGATAATTTCTAAGCGATCGATGACGCTCTTAGCTAAGTCCTGCCTCTTCAAGAGTAGGCGAGTCATAGTACGAATAGTCGTCAAAGGTGTACGAACTTCGTGAGCAAAAGCTTGAAGCAATTCGACATCGGGATTGGGCATTGAGCATGGAGCACTTGTACTGAGCGTAGTCGTTGGCGCAGCCTCTCGCACAGAAGTATTAGGCATTGGATATGGGTTATTTTCTTTGTCTTCCTTGTTGCTAACCCCCAGAAATGAATCCCTAGTTTCTTCTGTTTCTGTTAATTTAGCAAGTAACAGCTGGCTAAACTCAACCACAATGCGGTAATCTGGTGCTACTGGAGAATACTGTTGTACTAATGCATCTAGTTTGGTAAAAAATTCTGGATTAGTCAGCATTACTCGCGCTCCTAGCGATCGCCAAGCCTGCTGTACTACCTCCGGCTCAAAAGAAAATGAAAAGGTTTTTTTACCGTTTTTGTGTGTTGCTAAAACTAGTACTAATGTAAATTTATCTGTAAAAACTAAGCAAAACTGTTCCGCTGCCAATGGATCGGCAGGCAGTAAGGGAAGTACGGATTCGCAAGGGGCAACTTCACAATCTTGAGGTACGATGGCATCTGGCATCTGAAATGGCATTAGCGCCAAAGGGTTAAACGGTTTTGCTGTAAAAGTTACTGTCTCTAAGCTTTGAGCCAGTTTTGGCTGACTAAATAATGGTGCTGGTGCAGCTAAAACTAATCCTTGGGTCGTGTCACCTGAAAAAGTTGCTAAACTGTTTAATAGCAAGTGTTCTGTTGCTGCAAGGCTGACACGCCACTGCCGCTCTGCTTTTGCAGGTGAACATTTAGCTACACTTGATTGATTTTGTGCCAAGATTTCCAAAAGACTTGGCAATACCCATTGGTACACAACTTTTCACCCCTTAATTCAAGAGCGACGAATAGCGTCTAGGGTAGACACTTCACTACTACCTAGAGGTTATATTCATTTGTGTACAGGTAACAGTCGTAGAACCGAACAATTTGGGTGCAATTTCCGCTGTAGATTGAAAAATCACGTCTAGGGGCGCATAAGTGTGCGCCCTTAGCGGTAATGTGATTAAAATAAAAGAAAAAACCATAATTCTCCTCTCCAACACGGAGAGGAGGTGGAGAGAGGTTATCTAACTCACGTTACTAGATCGCCTTTGGAAATTTGAACTTTTGCACAGTTGTACTAGTCTTCTCGTTCGCCAAAAGCTGTCTGTAAAATCACTGCAACACCTCCGTCTTGGTGATATTTATCTGCCCAAGCGCGGATAACTTCATCTAATTCTTCCATAGCTTGCTCCATTTTTTCTGGAAGAATATCAAGCTCTTCCAACAAGCGCATGGCATTTCGTCGTCGTTCTGCCCAATTTTTCATCATGCGGAAATACCGAGCCGTATCTTCTACCATGATGTAAGTGCGTTCTTGGTCGTCTGCTGGGGCATAAAAAGGACGAGTCAGAGCATAGAAGGGCATTCCCCAAGGAGAATCAATACGGGTTACCGTACCTGAATAGAGCAGACGGCGCTTGATATGCTCGCCCAAAGCTTCACTCAAAGGCATTTGGTGTTCGGGTGGCAAGTCTTCTTGCGATCGCTTGTGCAAAAATTCGATCAAGTCCAAGAACTCAAATGAGCTAACCAGCTGGGCATCAGGTAGATTGCTTGGTAGTTTTTGCTCAATTTGTCTTTTTTCTTCACTTGTCAAACTAGTACCAGGAACGCGCGATCGCCCCGGCTGCCAAGGATATTTTTCTAACCAGACATAAGGCAATTGAATAAGATACCGAGGTTCTTGAGAACCCAGCATCTTTAGTAGTTTCCCTTCAGTTAGCGCTTGTCTAACTTCTTCTACAATAATTTTTACCCGTTTTGGCTCCAAATGGTGCAAATGTCCTGTCATTCGCAGGTTTTGTCCCTGCTCTAGATAGGTCATATAAATTGCACACTTGGCTGCTGTTGCGGCTGCGTCTAAAAATGCCCCATGCCTGTGCCCACTCGTCCGCATGGCACTAAAAGCCAGATAAAGCATGATCTGATCCATCGCACTGGGGTCAAGCCGTTTGATCAGATCTATGTCGTTACTCATATTACAGACAATTGAATAGCACGTTTACACAGTTTTTAATCGAGTGAAAATAGGTAGTATACACCTGGCTGAAGGCAATGTCTTTACTTCAGACTATATTAGTATGCGATAACTATGATATCGATGGTAGCTCAAACTAGTATTATCGCATATTTTATGGTATAGAGGCAGATCCAGTGTTGTCATTATAAATATCCCTGCATCTGTCCAGAATATGAGAAGACATCACCATGTCTACCTTGACGGTGGTTTATGTCCTCATCAACTGTGTCACAAGTAATCTACAAAGCTTTTAAGTTCTTTAGGTTTTTCTAGTTTATTGTCCTTCAAGAGCAACAATGTCAAGCTACTTAGGGCTAATTATGACATGATGCTAGCGACCTCAAAGTAAAAACTAGTTTACGCGGTTCATCTGGGATATCTATATCGAAAAAGATGCTTTTTATTTAGCTTTGACGAATTATTTGTAGTACGCAATCGACTGGAAATAATCCAAAGCGATCTACAAGGAAACCGCTTTCCAGGTGTGTCAACATTCACAAGCTCAGTCAAATGGCTAGTTGTGAAGTATCATCTTCTTCACAACCAGAGAGTGATGTTTCGGCAATATAGCTCGCTGGCTTGAGGAAAAATTGTAGACATCAAGTGGAACAAATAATTTCAATTTCAAAATACCTGTTTTTTTCAAACATCGCTAATGATTGTATCATCATTTTTCCTTTGGCAACATATTTATATCTTTTAAAGTTTATCACTTATCTGAATTTAAACGATTTATATTTTCAAAAAGTCAAGGTTTGTTGATTTTTTAAATCGGATAAAAAATCAGAGATGATTTATCTTTATTGTGTTGCTTTACTAACGCCGAAAGCGGCAACAAGCAAAGACTTCACCGCGTAGCTATTAGGTTTTACTTAGCCGTAAAAGTAGCGATTACTCAAAAATATGATAAAACATCTTGGACTAAATTAGATAGTATTTAAGATTTATTTGCCAATAAAATTATATTTTTTTATGAAAGTATTTTAAATTTTAATCGTTTATGGGAGTCAAGAGAGGAGCGTAGACTCCAAAAACAGCAGTCAAAATTTAAGTCAAAAATCCAGTTTTTTAAAATTTTTACTTTTGATTGCGAAGAACCTTGATAAACAGGAAATATAATAATTAGCTTTGATTTTTAAAATTATTTATATGGTGCGCGAACCGCAGCCCAAGCGCCATAGGCAGTGAGTGGCTACAGAGGCGATTAACCCTTGTCTGTATAGAATTTAGGGAATAAGAAATTAGCTTTTTCAAGTTGAGGGCGAGTTTTGTAACCCGATTCAATAAAAGCCTTATCTCAAAATTGCATCAGTCTTAATAAATGTGGAACAGTTTAGAAAATGTTTTCAAGATAGTAGCTGGTGTATTAAAACTTGCTGCAATCATCTCAACTCCTTGCAAATCTCGTCTACATAGGCAAGTAATCATACTCAATTCCTTGAGTCAGTCCCAATACTTGTGGGTTAAGGGGAAAAGGGGAAGGGGAAAGGGGAAAGAAAAAACCTTTAACCTTTACCCTTTAACCTTTTCCCCAAACCCAATGCCGAGTTAAAAATCGTTAACCGAGCAGTATTGGAGTCAGTCCTACTCATACTGCTCATATATACGTGTTTTCCTATCTGCATCAGGCTAAATCTCTAAAAATACAAAGGGAGTGGGGACAAGGGGACAAGGAGAATAGCTTCTCATACCAATTCAAATAATATTTGCGACACATCAATTATTGGTAAGGGCACAACAATGTTGTGCCCTTACCCATCTGTCGCATTCTTTTTTCAAATTGGCATCGTTCCTCAGTTAACAGTCAATGAGCAACACTGTTTCAGTGAGTATGCAAAGAAAAATGTGATAATAGCTACTATAGCTACCATCACGCCTGGGGTGGTTGAACTGGTCATTTAATTGACGGGAGTAGAGGGTTTAACCTGATTTCGCATTGTTTCAAAGCTGAAAGCCGCCGCGCCAAAAGTTACTAACAATACTCCTAGAATTTGTACGATATCTAAATTCTCTTGAATGATTAACCCGGCGAAAATCACAGTTAAAACTGGGATGCTACCACCGATAAGGGCTGAACGGGAAGCACCTAATTTAGTAATTCCGGCATTGTTGAGCAAATAGCTAGAAAGAGTCAATACGCCCAAAATAAATGCGCTTAAAACCAGTTCCAGCATTTTTGTGGGGTCGATTAGCAAGTTCCAATTGCTTGGTAAAGGTAACATCAAGCAAATAAAGCTCAACACCAACATGGTGGCGAAGTTAATTAAAGTAAAAGTTACCGGATGCAGTTTACTAGCACAGACCCGCGTCAAAATTATGTAAGCGGCAAAAGCTACGCCAGAAATAATGGCGGCGCTGCTTCCTAGTGAAGTATTACCAATACCAGTACTAGAAGTAGTTCCTAAAACCAATAATTCACCGCAGCAAATCGCTGCGATCGCTCCGATACGAAATATGGTGGGGCGATCGCGAAACAGAAACCACGAGAATAAACCGGTAACCATTGGATAGATAAAGAAAAGTGCGATCGCAATTCCAGTGGGAACTTGAGCAATGGCAATATAAATTAGCACTTGAGACAAAAATAAAAAGCACCCACTGACAATTGACAACACCAAAATCTGCTTTGTACCTGCATTAGTGGGTGTGGGGTTTCCTCGCACTGAATTAATCAAGTTTTCCAAATCTTGCCATAGTGTGGGATGCAATATAGGCGACAAAAGCACCATCAGTGGTACTACCACCATAAACCGCATGGTCAAAATTAAGAAAGTATTACCCAAAGTCGGCGGTAGCAAACGCTCTACCTCTACTACACCGAAAATCTGGGAACCTTCGTGGAAAATCACCTTAATGGCTACGTTGTAAAGCGAAGATATGACTGTGGACAAAACAATCAATATAAAACCGACTTGGATCGCGGACAAGCCAGAGGAACTGCGCGATCGCCGTGTCGGAGTTTTTGCTTCTTTCGGCGGCTCTATTGCAGTCACAGGTGTAGGTTTAGCTCTGCTCTGCGGCACACTTTTGCGGAGGACAGAAGCTAATTCGGGAGCATTAATTTTTAGTGACGGTTGTGTTGGTTGCTCCTGTGGAGTTGATGTATTAGCAGGTTCTGATGAAGTTTCGCTTTCTGAGGAGTCGTTGCTAAGGACAGAAATTGGCTCAGTGGCTTTTTCCTGTGGTGGTGGAACTGGCTGTTCGTTTTGGGATAAGTCGTTGCTGACGTTTTCTTGCGGCGGTAGAACTATAACACCAGGCTGTGGCGGAGTTTCTTTTGGTGGTGGAACTATAACAGCAGGTTGTGGTGGAGTTTGGCTTTGAGACAAGTCGTTGCTGAGAACAGAAATTGGCTCAGTGGTGTTTTCCTTTGGCGGTGGAACTATTACAGCAGGCTGTAGTCGAGTTTCGTTTGGCGGTGGAACTATAACAGCAGATTGTGGTGGAGTTTCACTTTGAGACAAGTCGTTGCTGACAACAAAAATTCGCTCAATGACCTTTTCCTCTGGTGGAGTTTGATTTTCCGAGGAGTCGTTACTGATGGCTTTTTCTTCAATAGCAGCAGACTGCGATCTAGAAATTGGCTCAGGGGAATTCCTGACTACTTCGTCAAACTCAGGGGATGTCTCCAAAAAAGTGTTCTTTTCTGGTTCCGTCAGTTGCAAAACAGTGGGCGTACCTGTTGTTGGTGGTTTGCGCGAACTTTCTTCTATAGTTTTTTCTAGTTGTCCGTGCAAGCGATTCACAAACTCTGTCAAAATCGTTTCCCCTTGCTGCTGTTGGCTGTACATCCGTGACAGCTGTTGGGAAAGATTACTTTGATAATTCTTTAATTCTTGTTGCAGCGAATTAAATGCGATCGTAACCGTGTCATCAAGACTGTCAAACATATGTTCGACTTTTTCATTGATTTCACTCACTACATTGCTGCCCACTTCAGCGGATTTCAGTGCAGCTTGTTCGTAAGATTTACCTTCTATATTTTGCGTAGCTAAATTTGCCAGAGAGGATTGCAGTTGTGAAGATATATGCTTTGCCAGAACTTCTGCCAACTGACGAATTAATACTTGCTGTTCAGTAATTTGCCGTACTTGTTGTAATTGCTCTTTTTCTTCCTGCAAACTTTGAATGTCATCAGATAACCGATTTTTTTCTGCTTGAAGCCGCTTGATGTCTTCTTGCAATGCTCTGAGGACGTTCTGCTGGAGATTTTCTAAGTCCTCAACTACAGCCCAAAGAGCATTTTCCGCGGCTCTTGAGAGTTCGCCTCTGACTCGCGGGTTTTCTGGTTGCTTCTCGAATCGCCCCATTAGCTTCTAACCTCTAACGCCTTGACAATAAAGCTGCTTCGCGTTGACTTGATTGGCACTCATACTAATTTCCTGTATTTTGTCAGATAAATTAAAAATTTTAACAGCACTTCCGCGTTTCAACGTAATTCTGTCACGCTAGACACAGGGTTGGCAAAGCATCAACCCTTAGTGGCAAATTATAGATCGCGTTTTGTTCTAATTTCAGAAAGCCAGAGATTGAGAAATCTAGCTCGCCCCAATTCAGCGCCCCGGTTTTTCGCCGGTCTCAGATTTGTTTGGATATTCAAAATTACGATGTGCGTAAGTCCTATATTTATTGTTTCGGTGGCAATATTACGATCGAAGACTTGCTTTTGAGTGCCCGATCGCCACAAATTTTTCTGACTTGCGAAACTAGCTGTAAATTTGTGTGGAATGTAACTTGAGTGACAGTTTACATCTCCAATGGAGATTAAAGTATACTTCTCGTAGAAATTCAAGGTTACGCGATTCCCTGCAGAACATTCTAATAAATGAGCAGCGATTGTGCAAAAATGCCTTTTTTGGTATTGTCTAGTGTCAAATTAAAAATTTGGTCGGGGTTTTAAACCCTTGCTCCTTAAGGTCATAGCAGGAGTTAGGAGCGAGTTTGCCTCCTGCCTCCTGCCTCTTAACTCTTGCCTTCTTTGATAATTTTTAAATAAATAAAATCCGAGCAATGCTAAAAATGGCAGCGCTGAGGATTGCACTAAGAGGGATTGTAATTAGCCATGCGGCAGCAATACCTTGTAGAGTTTTAAACTTAATCGATTTAATATTTTGCACCAATCCAATACCCACGACACCACCGACAAGGGCATGGGAAGTGGAGACTGGCAAACCTAGCCGAGAGGCAATCAGGATGGTGGTAGCAGTAGCCAGTTCTGCACAAAATCCACTGCTAGGTTGCAAAGAAATGATATTTTCGCCAATGGTGGCGATGACTTTTTTACCCCAAACAGCTAAACCACCAACAATACCAGCACCGCCAAGCATTAAAATCCAGATAGGAATCGCGATACCATCGGTAGGTACGCTACCAGTGCGATGGATGTAAACGATCGCAGCTAAAGGAGCGATCGCATTACCAACATCATTAGAACCATGAGCAAAAGCCACAAAGCAAGCACTCAGCAGCTGGAATCGGGCGAATAATTTTTCGAGGGGATTGGGGAGTGGGGAGTTAGAAGTTAGGAGTGAGGAGTTAGGAGTTATTATTCCCCCCATCTCTCCATCTCCCTCATCTCCCGTTTTTTCTAATTGTCGCCAACTAATAATTGTGAGTCCAACTGCTGCTACTGCACCAGTTAAAAGTGGAATGTCGTAAGAGGGTAGGTTTAACCCGAATTGTTCAATTAACAAATTTGTCAGAGGTTGAGTTAGCGAAGGTAATACAATCACACCAAATACACCTATGAGTACAGTACTCAACCAGGGAATCCATTCTTGTAACTGCACTAATTGATTGGGCTGCTCTAAAATCCAGTGCTTAATTTGACTGTAAAATAAAGCTGCGATCGCACCACTAATTACAGGCGTTAAAACCCAGCCAACAGTAATAATGCCAATTGATGACCAATCAATTGCATCTACTCCCAAAGCTACCCAACTAAATCCAGCGATCGCACCCACAACCGCGTGAGAAGATGACACTGGTAAACCCCGCGATGTGGCAATTTGCAACCACACACCACAGGAAACCAACACCGTAGCCATTCCAACAACAAGTATTTCCGGTGTAGCAGCAAATAAACCAGGATTAGCAATTTTCGTTGCTAGAGTTTCCGTTACCTGATGTCCAAACAAGACAGCACCCGTAAACTCTAATATCCCAGCAATTATTAGTGCCTGTCTGAGAGTCACAGCTTTGGAACCTACAGAAGTTCCCATTGCGTTAGCAACATCATTTGCTCCGAGATTCCAAGCGACGTAGAAGGCTAGTAGGGCGACGAAAATTAGGGTTAAGGGCATATGGGGGGCAGGGGGCAGGAGGTAGGGGGCAGGAGGCAGGAGGCAGGGGGCAGGGGGAGATGCGAGAGATAAGAATGAAACTTTTGAAGCTCTGAGGTTCGTGGTTGAAGCTCTGAGGTTCGTGGTTGAAGCTCTGAGGTTCGTGGTTGAAGCTCTGAG
>JAVRBO020000093.1:0-63650 GCA_034531195.2 Nostoc sp. ChiSLP01 | reverse complement strand
AATCGGTTCAGTTTAGCCGTTTGGGGAATTCGCCAACGGTATCCGTATCTCGGCTTAATACCAATTACAGCGATTGGTCGGTGAAGTCTCGCCTGAAGAGAAACAACAACTTCAGGCA
Source organism: Nostoc sp. ChiSLP01 (assembly GCA_034531195.2). Classification (GTDB taxonomy): domain Bacteria; phylum Cyanobacteriota; class Cyanobacteriia; order Cyanobacteriales; family Nostocaceae; genus Nostoc. Next base: position 63,532 of record JAVRBO020000093.1, on the reverse strand, counting down.
GCGAAACTCCAAGTACTTCGAGAATTTTGGTCGCAAGCACCCCAAGAAGACCAAGAGAATATGCCGTTTTAAATATTGAGTCAAATATATGACAAGTAAATTAATCACCCCAGAATCGCCTCTGTTAGTTCCGCCGCTACTAGCCGCAGAGATTGGTTTAGAAGAAGCAGTGATAGTGATACTCCAGCAGATTCATTACTATTGTCAAATTTCCAAGCACATCAAGCGTGATGGTAGGCGTTGGTTTTGGAAAACGCTCAAGGATTGGGGTCAAACACTCAGTAGACCGAAAAGTTCTGCGATCGCTAACTTGAAAGATAAATTTAAGTTGATTGATGTCTGCCGACACAGCGAAAAAACTTGGTATCAAGCCAACTGGTTCACTGTTAACGTCGAGAACGTCCAAGTCCTGTGGAATCGGATTTGCGAAAATCAGCAAATCGATGTGAGCGATTTGGACGCATCGAATTGGTCAAAGACGACAAATCATATCAAAGACTTCCCCTCCAAAGAGTTCGCTTCACAACAACACAGTGCTGTTGAGCTTAAAAAAAGTGAGCCACTTGCACTTCGTTCCCGTCGGTTGCAAAGTGGCGAACCCTCTGGGTGAGGAACTGGAAACCGAAATTTTGGACTGTGACCCAGAACCAGTTTGTCAAACCGAGATTTTGGATTACATTGGGGAACCAATTTGTCAAACCCCAGAACCAGAGCAAACCCAGATTTCTCGCTTCGTTAAAAGCATAGAACTGGTTGGCTCGACTAACGAGACAGACCATCATGAGGACAAGTTTTCCGCCGCCGTGTCAAGTTTTCATGACGATGATGTTGATGATGATGCGTTTGAGCGTGTAGAGAAAACAATCCAACCCAGCAACCAAGAAGTTCAATTCGTATTGCAGCAGCTACGAGAAATACCCTGTACTCCACAGTTCCAGCTCAATGCAGAGATTCAACGCACGGTTAGGCGGTGCTGGGAAAATGTACCGGGGGCGATCGCCTGAAGGAGGCGATACGAACTTGGAAAGGAATTAAGTCACCGGAGGCTGTTTTTGTCGCAGCTTGCAAAGAAGGCAGGAAACCGGAAGCACAGCAAGCTAATAGGAGTGCGATTGCTTGGTTTGAATGGGCAAGGAAGCAGAGGATTGTGATTGCAATGTCGGGGGAAACTGTGTATACCCCGGATGGCGAACCAATAGGATTGCACGAAATGATGCGGCGGTATCCGGTGCGGGAGTAACGCTGCAAGGAAACTGGCGATCGCTGTAGTTCAGGTTCTGTACAAAATTAGTTACGCTATCTACTATCTATATGTGTATTACATAAAGTCTCGTTGTAGTTATACTGTAATAAAAAAGTGAGCGAGAATAGCATATTGCCTGAGCCAGCCTGCTTGAAAATGCAACTGATGTAGTACTTGCTTAATTGCAAAGCAGTGTTTTTCTAGCTTCGAGCAGCCAAGCTTGCTTTGACCTTGAGCGCAGAGTATTAATTTTTTAGATTATGGAATTAATTCTGATTGAGAATAACAATAGCGTCAGCAATTGGTCGCTCTCCAGTAGGATCGGAGGGACGATTAATTAGTTGCTGATTAATTGTCATAGTTGTAGAGCCACCGCCATCAAGATTGAGAGCATCTTTTGCTCCAAGTGAACGCATGATTAGAGCGCTTTCTTCAAAACTTGCACCTATACTTCTGGTTGGCTGACGACCATCAACTGTAACCAAAAGCAATTTTCCAAAAGGTGTTATTCCAGCTAGTGTGCGAGGATTACGCCTTACCCCAAACCGATAGTAAAACTCAGGATTCTCCCTCCAGTGAAATCCTTCTGCATAAGCAGTAATATCTATTTTGCCGTTGCGTAGTAATCTGGGGCCGCCATTGATAACTCCTAGCTTTTCATCTCTTCTTGGCACTTCCCATCCATTAGCCAAAATACGAGTTTTAATATGAATCTTTGAGCCTATTTGTGCATAATTGCGTAACCATTCAACAGCATCACCTGTACCTGATAACACTGAGCCATTACTAGGGATCTGTCCTCCTCGCTGTTGTCGAAACTCGATGACTTTACCAGAGGCATCAAGTACGGCTTCTGCTCCTTCTCCTGACTCTGTGGTTTGCCCAAAAGCAGGTGTAAATTGAATCATTTCGCTACTATCTGTGCAAGTAAAGTCATGCTTGGGTTTTTCTGTTGGTAAGTCTCCACCTACACCACCACAACCTCGAATTAATCCTGGCTTGCGGTTTAATCCATCTATCTCTCTTGTTACACCATTTTTTGCAGTTGCCACAATTTTGGAGCTAAGAGCAGTTATACGAGCATCTCGACCAAGACTGTCAGGAAGAATTAGGCTTGTTCTACCATTAACTGCTTCGCTGACCAGTTTACCGTCAATAATCGAAATACCTGCTAAGTCCCCTGGAGTACCATCGTTTGCTCCAATAACAAAATATCCGCCATTCACTGCTGCTAAAGCTGATGTTCTAGTAGAAAGCTGCGTCAAACGTTCATTATCAGGGACAATTGGGCTAGCGAGTGCGGGAATAATCTTTAAATGAGGCTGATGGAGGTCTATTTCCAGTACATTCACAACCCAAGGGCCAGTTGTGTGGTCGCCGTCTTCTGCCGTATTCACAACTCGCAGTCCTGAATATCCAATAGTTGCCAGTCGGTCTCGTAAATTCACAGCAAGAGCTTCAGTATTAAAAGCACCAACACGGACTAAATAACCAAGTACACCAGATTTAGGATCGTCTGGTACTGTTCGTAATATTGGTTTTATGTAAGGTTGGTATCCTTGGGATTTCAATAGATTAGCAGTATTTTGAGCCGCTTGTTGAGTAGCTTGAAATATGACATCAACTGTGTATACTTCATTGTTTGATTGTTCGCCTCTAACAATAACTGTATGGGTAACACCGGGTGCTATCTGTTTCGATACCCGTGATTCTTTTAGATTGCCTTTTCCTAAAGGAAGAGAATACGAATAATACTCGTGCTTTTGCTTTGATTCTTGATTAGCATTACTAATCAGTGGTTTAACTACTGCTAGAACCAAAGAGCATGGAACTACTAAGTATAAAGCTATTGTTTTGTTGTGGAGACAGAATTTTCGAGTCATGGTTTACTTAGCAAATAAATGGACAGTAAAGTAAGTTACAATTTATTTAAAATATTTAATATTAAAAATATTTATACTTTTAAATAAAGCTTAGAAAAAATTGGCTCATATCATTTCATTGTTGGTTTAGAATTAATTTAAAAATTAATATTTAACGATTCGTTGTGTTTGATTAAACCTTAGGTTAAGCTCTTGCAATAACGTGACTAAAGGCAAAAGTTGAACTGCGATTGCTCATACCATTTCACGAAAATGTGATAGTACTTACAGATTGTGATTAAGGGGTTGGTGCGGAAGTGTCCGCAGTGGGGGTTTGTGGTGGCGGATGGGGTGCTGGTGAAGTAGGATGATTAGCATTAGCTATCGATTAGTCGCATATTTCAGCAACCGTTCCCAATCTCAACGCCATGCAGTCTCTACCGTTATTTCTTTGTCGTTGGTGAACTTGATAATTTCTGTGCCGCTGATGCTATGCAAACACGGGTGTGGTATCTGTGTAGAATCTTACAGAAGTTACCAAGCCTTCTTCATTACGGTCAGTGAAAGCAACTGCTCTGATGCTTACAAGCTGCCCATCATTACGCTGGTAATGATTTAGTGCTTCAAGGACAAAAGATGAATCATTACCATAAATGTTCAGCAGCTCGTGTTCTAAACTAGCAAAGGTTTTCCAGTAAGCAGCAAGTCCTTGTATCACAACATGTTTGCCTTCAAGAGGCGGATTATTATTTGACTGCACACAGCAATTTGGAGCTAAAAATTGGCCGTATGCCTCGATGTCTAAATTATCCAACGCTTCCAAGTATTTCAGATACCACTTGTAGGTTTCGGGTGAAAGTTGATTGATTCTGATATTATTGGTTCTCACCAGTCACTCCTATTCAACTGTCTAACATAACGACGAAATCAGATTATCTCACTATGGTTTCCGCTGACAAACTCTTGAGTAGAGTTTGTCAGGTGTTGACACCGAGGCTGACTAAAACAATTTAAAATACAAAAAACAAAATTCAAAATTACTTTCTTCTTCCTCAATGCGTGAATTTTGAATTAGGAGCGAAGCTACTAACGCTCGTTCGTATTTCTTGTCAAGCTAGAAATATATTAACTGCTACTTGTCTACTCACTCAGGGTTGTTTTAACTAATACAGTAGTACCATTATAGTTGCTTTGTATTGACATACTGATAAGTATTTTACTTAGTGATACTACACAAGAAAGCTGGCATAGGATTTGAATAAGTTTATGGCTAAACTAGCGAGATTCTTTAATACCCGACATAGAGTATCCGCTGTTGCCTGCGCTATTGTGAGCGCAACCCTTGGGATTAATTAAAATGGAGTTGGATTGATTGCTCACGCACAGATTACTGTGCCTATTCCTCCTCTGAGTTGTGCATTAGGGATGGAGACAGTTACTTACACTCCAGGGCTAACAAATCAACCCAGACTCACTACCTCTAAGATAGAAGGTGATGTAAGTGGATGCATCACCACGCCTGATGACACTGAAGCTATAGCTTCAGGAACTTACAACTTCACACTTCAGACTTTAAACTCCTGCAATTACCTGGTTGCTTCTTTACCACCGTACACAATTACCTACAACTGGAACAACGGACAATCTAGCACAATATATTTCAGCACCTTTAATAGAGGTAAGGTTGGGGGTTAAACCATTGTACAGTCTACTGGGATAGTTAAAAGTGGTCGCTTCCAAGGGAAGTCGGCATTAAGAACTGTCATTGAACCGTCACTCGATCTCACAGCTTGCTTTAGTGCTGAAGGTCTGACTAATATTTCTGGTTCCCAAACACTGACAATTCTTCCATAGTGAGATACAAATTTACCTACATTTATACGGTACGCCTTTAACTATCGAGGGTGTGGAAGAGAAATGCTAGGAGTGACCTGCGGTAACGGACTGCACACGAGTCGCGCTTGTAGAAGCTGTACCGAGTCAATTCGCTTCTCTTCTCTACGAGAGGCTACGCCAACGAGAAGCTACGCGAACGTTGGTGGAAAAGAACCAGGAATTGGGTGATAAGCCGGAAATCAGTCATGAAGACACAATTACCGTCGCCCCTGCTATATCGAATTTGCCAGCACAGGAACCAAAAGCCTATAGTGAAGGCGTTTGTGCTGTGTCGGCTGACTTCGATCCTGAAAAATGGTCGTATGAGGCTGTCGTTGAGCGATCAAGAGTGCGACCCTGGCGTATGGAGAAGCTCAAGATGGCAGAACAATGGCGCGAAAATCCTGGGATTGATTTTCCGATGAAGTGTTGGCAGGACGACCCTGCGAGTGAGGATTGCGATCGAGAAATTGCTAATGAAGTGTCCGCAGTGGGGGTTGGCGGCGGATGGGGTGTTGGTGAAGTGGGAGGGGTAAAAATCACACTGTCTCACAATAGCGTGCAGCTAAAGTGATTGCTGCTTGACCGACCAATTACTTTCTAAAGACGGGGACGCATAATCTGCGACTCGCTCCCATCCCCACTTATAAGCAGTATCAACTAGAATTTCTTTACCATTTCGGAACTTAATAAATTCCTGTCCGCAATCGTAAAATATGTCTGCAACCAGTTGATTGCGCTCGTCGTAACCCCACTTATCCACTGCTGCCCTCCACCAGCGTTTTCCTCTTGAGAGCAACTGTTCAAGTTCTAAATACTCTGGCTTCCAGTATTTGGTGCGCCATTGATTTGCCAGTGCCTCGATTAGTATCGCAGTCGGGTAGATGGGCTTGAGGTTTTCTTCGAGCCAGAGTATATAAACGATGGCGCTCCTGAAAGCATCTTCTAAACCATAGCTCGATCCTTCTAGAGTATCTTGGAGTTGCTCGTCATTAAAATTTACGCCGAGCGATTGCAGGGCTGGAGCGTACAAATCAAATAATTCTTGTTCTACTGAATCGGCAGACCAGAACCACATAAGAAAAAGAAAACTCCTGCTGGGTGGCTAAATAAAATTTAGCATTTAGCGTGGGAAGTGTTGATGTAGGGATAAGTAGCGATCGCTTATAAACGAACACTATGTTAATATTTCCTCGCCTATAACTCGTCCAAGAGGTTTTTTATAATGAAAGTGAAAGTGTTACCATTTTTTATTGCTTGTCCCATACCTCCTTCATACAAAGCTCCTCCATTTCCCCCTAGTATTTGACTTAATTCTGTGCCTAGTATCTCCCTAGAAGTTGGAACACTTAAAGCATCAAGGCTCTGTGCTTCATCGTATGCCCAAATTAAGCGTTTAACAGTTTACGCCAGAACAAGGAGCCGAAACAGCTGTTTATTTAGCAACACTACCAGATGGAGGAGCGCAAGGACAATTTTTTGCCCAGATGCGGAAGTTTTGGGGGGCCGATTCAATTACAGTGGTAGTTTTTTATGGGAAATTCAGCGATGTTACCCCCTATTTATGCAGATACACCAATAGAATTGGCTCCTGCCAAAATCATTACCTCGTTTCCAGTCAATACTTTTTTAGAAAATTTGGCGATCGCACCAGATGGCACAATCTTTGTGACAAATCATGAAGTTGGTCAAATTGTTCGCATTACCCCAGATGGGAATCAGCAAATTTATGCCAGTGTTGCAGGTAAAGTTAGCGGTTTGGCTTTCACTAGCAATAGCGGATTAGTGGCAACTGGATGGAATGCTGATTCTATCCCAGTAGTTTCATTAATTACCACAGATGGCACAGTAGAAACTTTACTAACACTGCCAGATGCGATATTTCTCAACGGGATTACGCCTGTTTCTAACACTCAGTATTTAGCAGCAGATTCTTACCGGGGTGCAATTTGGTTGATTGATATAGCTCAAGGCCGTAGCACCATCTGGCTCGAACACTCTTTACTGGCTCGAAGCAACTCGGAAAACGTGATTCCGGCGGCTAATGGGTTGAAGCGTTTTGGTAACTTCCTCTACGTTTCCAATACGGAAAAAATGCTGCTATTACGGATTCCTCTTGGTAGAGGAAATGAACCCGGTGAGCCAGAAATCTTTGTGGAGCAGACTAATATTGATGACTTTGCCTTTGATGTAGAAGGCAATCTTTACGGAGCAACACATATTTACAACAGTGTAATAAAAATTACCCCAAATGGCAGTACAACTATTATTGTTCAAGCTGAACAGGGTGTAATTGGCAGTACAGCAGTTGCTTTTGGTCAAACACAAAGCGATTGCACTGCCATTTATGTGGTGATGAATGGAGGAATGTTTTTACCACTACCTACAGGCGTAGTTCCTGCTAACGTTGTCCGCATTGAGGTGGATAAAGCTGGATATCCCTTAGTTTAAAAATTACTCAACCATTCATTCCATCAAAAAAGTGCTGAGGAGTCACTTGGACATGGAACAACAGGAGCAATCTGTAACTGTAGTCATTTCACAAATTGTTAAACCAGGATGCGAAAGTGCTTATGAAGCTTGGTTGAAAGATATTACTGGTGTTTCTAGAACTTATCTTGGTCACTTAGGAACCAATGTGATTCGACCACAACCAGGCGTACAGGCGGAATATGTAATTATCTTTCGGTTTGATAGCTATGAAAACTTAAAGGTATGGATGGAATCACGCGAACGCCAATATTGGCTCTCTCAAGGTCAACATTTGGTTCAATCTGACCCTTATGTTCAACAACTTAGTGGATTAGAAGCTTGGTTTTGCCTTCCTGGTAAACCATTAAAGACTCCACCACGCTATAAAACAGCATTACTAACTTGGGCTGTTGTATATGTATTGATTAACTTGTTGAATAGGCTTCTAGCACCTCTGCTTACTAATTTACCTCCTTTAATTATTTCATCGCTCGTTTCCGCTATTATGGTTGTACTGTTGACCTATGTTGTCATGCCTTGGGTGACTCATCTGTTTAGCTCTTGGCTATATGGGAAAGGATGAGAAATTTCAAAGTTAAACCAGTTGAAACTAAACTAGTTCGCTACATATAAGTAGTCGCTGAGATGGGCGAAAAAGGGCGACGGCATTACACGTATTGGCTCATACGTGTAACCCATACGTCAAAGTCTTCTAAATTTATTGATGTCTAGAGCGATCGCCTAACACTACCTCAGAGATAATGTTAGGTGTAGCGAACTGCAAACATCCAGCGATAAAATTGCTTTCCAAGGCAATGAGCGAAACCACATAAAAGGTTCTTGGCAACTTCTGCGATCTAGGTTGGGGGAAGGCAAAAGGCAGACGTGATGATTTGCCCATGTTGTCAACACTGTATACATATTGATATATTGAATGTGTACATTGTTGACAAGGTAGAGAGATATGGGAAAAAAAACCAAGGAATCGCCTATTGTAAGCTTCCGTGTCCCACATTCTGTTGTCGAAAAGTTAATTACAGATGGCAGATTGAAGCCTAATCATATAAAGTCAGAGTTATCCAACCTAATCAAAAATGACTGGTTAGCCTCTGTTGATGCTGGTGTAGAACCGACTGTGAGTGTAAATACTGTTTATGAGCAACTAGCAAAAATAGATAGAGTTCTAGAAATACTTGAGGACAATAAGCCTTTTTGTATTGTTGATGCCAATGTAGACAGTGTTGACAAAATCAGCTCCCCTCAAAGCATAGACTCAATCTCGTCGGATAATCAGCTTGTAGAGGTTGCCAACAGTAATGTACACCCCGTAGAGGAAATAAATGGGGATAATAAACCGAATGACGTTGTTGATGAAAACAGTATTGAGTCATTGAATTTGAAAAAAAATACTTATACGGCGCTTCTCGATGCACAAGTTAACACAATAGAAGATTTAAAGAAATATAGTGTCACAGGCTTGCGAACGCTGAAAAATCTGGGAAATAAATCTGTATCTCAGATAGTTGAAGCACTTCAAAGCCGAGGGATTGAGTTACCAGTTTCAGACCCGGAACACACGCCTTCTGTGTGAGCAGTGATTCCGAAAGTTACGCGCTTTGAATTGTAAACATCTGCCTGTATTTGGTCTAAAAGGCGCTCTTTTTGGCTTTCAGCTTGTGAGCAGCCCCCTAATTGCTGATGTCATCAAATTTCGCTTTGGAGACATCTTCCCTAACTGGGGACAGCCTCGCCGAGCTTGCCGCCGCTCCCAGGTCTAATTATTCAGTTACGTCTTTGTCATCAGTTTGTAGCGCCTTAAAACTCAGTGTTAACTTCTGCCAGAGTGACTCAATTTCCTCATAGCATTCCTGTGAAGAAAGTTTTCCCAAAGTCTGTAGATTGCACAGATAACAGACACGTTGAGAAAATTCTTGAAGATTAGCATTGAATAAAAAACTTTGAGGCGTAAACTTACCAAGATATCGATAGCGCTCGTAGAGGAAATTGTCTTTAGCTGTCCGATCGTAGTCATCCATATAAAAATCTTCTTAGCTAAAATTGAAACTTGATTTTTTCAGGTTGTTTTTTAAATTAACATCTACATTACCTGACCTGTCCATCACTGCGATCGTAAAACAGATAAATCTCTCCTGGGAGTGAGTAATATTTACTCAATAGTCGTACTACACGATTGGGCTAATTCGTGTAATGCAGCCCCTAGTTCCCCGTAGGAATGCACCGCTAGTTTCACCGTCTAGACTCCGTATCGAACAGATATCCCTCTTCTGTCACTTTCCGAGGATAACCCTCTTCTGTCACTCTCCGAAATAAACAACCAGTAAATACAATAAATTATGCAGAGGAATAAAAGGATTTGAAGCCATTCATAGCACTAATAAGTTGGTTAAATCCGAGCAACAAATTGGAACAGTTAAGATTTGTCGGCAGCCATCGCAGTTTTGGCATCCAGCAGAAACTTATCCTGACCTTGTTTCTCCATTGCGACTATCTCAAGTTCAGCATCAGGGTGATTTTCAGCTAATTGCTTGAATGAGATAGCGATCGCAATTTGGCAAAGGCGAGATGAGCAAAGAGCATTGTCCTTCAAACACAAAAGTTTAGCGTTAGCGAATCAACTGCTTTAATTAGGCACTGGCAGCCCTTTGCTTCCTATACACGAATCGCACCTGGCCGAGCGTTCTCAACAACAAACGAAGCAAAAGTATATACAGGGGCATCTGGACGGCTGACAGTGGTAACAATACGCAGGTCAGTCTGCCAACGTTTGTGGTTAAGGTTAACTCGGAAATAGCCTCGGCGATCGCCATCAAAGAACTTAATGTGTGGGTTTTCTGGAATCTTCGGGCCATAGTAAGGGCCGTAGACATTTGCATCACCATTACTAGTAATCGAAGGAGTCACAAACTCTGTAGCCACTGTGGGAGAGTTAGAAGCTTTAAAGTCGAGCTTCAGGTCATTAACAAATGTAGAGTGCCAATCCCCAGTAATCACCACTGGGTTAGAAATCTGGCGGCTGGCAATGTGACTTAAAACACGATCGCGTGCAAGCGGATATCCATCCCACGAGTCGTTCCAAAAGATTTCGCCTGGCCCGACTTTATGATCTAGCTCTGCCATCAGCACCTGTTGGGCAAGTATGTTCCAACGTGCTTGAGAACGGTCAAGACCATCTAGTAGCCAGCGTTCCTGCTGAGAACCAAGCATGGTTTTAAATGGATCTAGCGCTGCTGGGCAACGGGGTGTTTCACCGTCACTGCATGGCTGATCGCTCCGATACTGGCGGCTATCAAGTACGCTAAACTCCGCCAGATTACCAAAAGTCAGCCGACGATAAATCAGCATATCTGGCCCCTGTGGTAGGGAAAATTCCCGCAGTGGCTGATGCTCATAATAAGCCTGATAAGCAGCTGCACGCCTTTTGAGAAACTTTTTGACCGGATCGTTATTTTCCGAAATGTCATCGGTATAGTCATTTTCAACTTCGTGGTCGTCCCAGGTGACTGTAAAAGGAAATAAGGCATGAGCTTTTTGTAAATCCGGGTCAGTTTTATATAGAGCATATCGAAGGCGGTATTGCTCAAGGGTATTTGTTTCTTTTCTAAACTCCTCTGGTAAAGCAACGTTGCGTACACCACCTGTAGCAGGGATGCCGTACTCGTAAATATAATCACCCAAGTGAAAAACCAAGTCTAAATCTTCTTGGGCTAGGCGACGATAAGCAGAGTAGAAACCATCCTCCCATTTTTGACAAGTAACAAACGCAAAGTTGAGCTGATTTAACCTAGTGCCAATCGCTGGAGCAGTACGGGTACGACCAATTGGACTATCTTCATTACCAACTTTAAACTGATACCAATACCAACGGTTAGGCTGTAAACCACGTACATTTACATGAACAGAATGCGCTAATTCGGGGGTTGCCAATGCCACGCCCCGTTGCACAACTTGTCTCATGTTTTCATCCAAAGCAACTTGCCACCGTACTGGCACATTCACCTGCGGCATACCGCCACCGTTTAATGGCGATGGAGCCAGCCGCGTCCATAGCACTATACTATCTGGCAAAGGATCGCCAGAAGCAACACCAAGGCTGAAGGGATAGGCAGAGAATCTTGAAAGTGCGACAACTTTATGAGTCCAAAGACTAGCAATGGTGCTTGCGGCCAATGTGCCGACACCGAGCAGAAAGCGTCGCCGCTTTGCTGTAGTGGATAGCAAGCTCTGGAAATGTACGCGCTCCATAAAAGTCCTTGTTGAGATTTCTACAATAAAAGGGAATAAAAAACCTAAATAATAACCATCTAGTTATTAACAAGATTAATTACCAAATCGGGTTTAATTAGGGCTTAAGAAGTTATTAATATTGCAATAATTTATTCACAATCAGCCAGCAAACAAGTGGAGGAGTGCGGGCAGCCACAGTTACACCCTTTTTTAACCGTAATGTTGTTGCTTCGTATCAGATCGCGAACCAATATGAACAAATCAAATTTATTACATCTGCTCAAGAGCATCGATCGGGATTTATTACCTAGTTTACAAATAGAAAGTGTCAATCCCCGCGATCCCATCAAAGTCAAATATCTCTCTCAACCCTGGAGATTGCTGGGTATAGGAAATTATGCCGCAGTTGTCGTTCGCCCTGACTACCCTGAATGTGTAGTTAAGATTTATGCTCCAGGGCGACCAGGATATGAAGAAGAAGTAGAAGTTTACCGTCGTTTAGGTTTTCATCCAGCATTTTCGGAGTGTTTGTATGCCGCAGATGGTTTTTTAGTCTTGAAACGGCTTGATGGCATAACCCTGTATGATTGTATGCACTTGGGTTTACCAATTCCTCAGCAGGTAATACGGGATATCGATGAAGCTTTGGACTATGCTAGAAGTCGCGGACTCCACCCTCATGATGTCCACGGTCGTAATGTGATGATGCACCAGGGTAGAGGGTTAGTTGTAGACATTTCAGATTTTCTACATCAAGAAACCTGTTCAAAATGGAATGACTTAAAAAAAGCTTATTACTGGTTATATCGTCCTGTGTTGCGCCCACTTCGATTGCGTGTGCCATACTCGGCCTTAAATATGCTCCGCAAAACTTATCGTCTGGCAACTTCATTCAAAACTTTGTTTTATAAAACTAGATGCTGTAGAGAGTTGTCACACCGTATAAAATAGAATTTAAGTGTTGCACTTTAGATCTGTCCAGCTGCTAATACTTGGACTGCATTCAAATCCAGCATAGGAAACGTCGCTGATTTGATTAATTCCGTTCCCTGAAGTACCGTTTCCTCGTATAGCCCATCAACCAGAGTCAGCAGAGTAATTCGGGCTTTATGGGCATCAACAATGCAATATTCAGGGATACACCGTGTTGCATACTCAGAACGTTTATAGCGGTAGTCTCTATCTTCATTCACCTTTCCTGGAGATACTACCTCAACTACCATTGTTGGCGAAGGCATATCTGGGGTGGCGTACAGCCGGGAGGTGCTGGGAGAATATGCCAAGAGCTTAGACGCTCTGCTTCGGCTTGTCGTAGACATCGCTTATTTGAAAGAGAGGTTACGAACGAGGATTGGAATCAAGTGTTTTGGCTAATGGTACTAAGTAAGCCAGGGAGAAAATTTAGAAGTATGTAACAAAGAATTAAGCAGAAGAATTAGAGTTAGATCTGACACGTTGTGTACTATAGTTTCCCTTTTCCCCTCTTTTTTGAACCCCAAAACTCCACCCATATTTTGTAGATCGGCAATTCTGCTTCGGCGATGAGTGCTTTAACTTCTTGCTCTGCCAGAGCTTTTAGCTGATTATAGGTTGCAAAATACTCTACACTCAGTTCGGATTCATCTGTGAGAGGTTAAGATCGTTGCACTTTAGCCAAGTTTTCCAAGAAAAGCGAACCAGAGAAATTAGAACTTGTTGGGACAGGGTTTAATTTTGGGGGTCAATCCTTGTTAGCTGTATCAAGATAGCTCCAAGCTGATTGAGTGCAGCGTTAGTGGTTCGCTGGTGTTCTTCAAAATTACGCTGGTGTTGTTCGTGACTATCACGTAGTTCCAGCAGTACGTCATTCAGTACGGCATCTCTAGCCAATACAGAGTTGACATTACTGGTGAGGTCGTTAACGTTATCGCTCAGGTTGTCCAACTTTGTTGTCAGTTGCGCGATCGCCTGAGTATTCAACTGTTGTTGAGCTGCTACCCTGTCTAGGATTGCCTCAATCCGGTCTAGTCGGTTGCTTGGTGTATCGGTCATTTAAGAGCGAATCACAATAATAAGAATTGCACATACCTTATAGTATAAGCTTTCTAGCTCCTTAGTAGTTTGATTAACTAATTTAACAGCTTCAACTCTTCACGCTTGGTGTTTGAACCAACCATTTTGAGCAACTGCTGATTTAGGAAACTCTGAGCAGAAACGTAAAGGTTATCCCAAATCACGGGGTTACGGCAGATTTTACTCCCAACTGTATTTCCTGCTAGTTTCTCGGACACCAAGTATTTTTTGTAATAGTTCGCCCACAAATGTTGCAGAAAATCCTCGGCAAACTCATCAAAAGGAATAATCCAGTTGTACTGTTCATCCAAAAACACTCGATAAGCAGCGACAATCGGCATGGCAATATCAGCAGGTGCAGCAAACCCAAACGAATACCTGCTATCCGGTAGCAGGGTATTTTTGCGTGGGTCAATTGAGGCTAAATCAACAACACCCTTTCTTCTGGGCTTGGTGATATGTTCTTCGATTACCTGAAACAGCCTTTGCTCAATCCATAACCCCTTGGGCAGTAGTGGTAATAACTTTGAGAGTCTTTCTCTTTCAGCCTCACTCAAGGACGGCGTATTGCTCACAGGCGGGTGTTTGGTTCTGCTCTTGCTGTCTGGGTTGTATTTGTTCCTGTCCAGGCAGTTCATCAACTTAATGAGATGGTTGACATTACACTGCGGACTTTTGGGCGCACCGCTTTGGTTCTGGTAATAGGCGATGCGGAATTTGGTTTCTTGTTCACGTTCTAGTTGGGCTAAAAACTGTTTGATGAATTTGTAATCACCCCTGGCGTTAACTTTAGAACGCGCATCTACTGGGGCAGATGTATTGGAAGCCAGGGCGATGTCTTTCGCCTCATCCTCACTTAGCCCAATGTGGATTGTGACTTTTACCCTGGCTTCGGTAAGGTCGTACTTATAATCTCTAGCCTGCTGAAAAGCTAAAACAGTATGCCCTCCGTTAATAATGCCATCGCTACCGCCCTCACTAGCTTCCAGTATTTCTAGTTCTAGCTGTGTCTTTTTAGTGTTGGGCTTGACCTTGTTGGCACACAGTACGATTCCGCTATGCCTTGAGAAGAATTTTTCGGGTTCGGTTGTCAGTGAGTCGAAGATTTGTCTGTATGTTGAGCTTTTACGGTTGGGTTCTCGAATATTGGGTTCTAGCGGCAGGTCAGAAGGGAAGCTGTCAACGTGAACGGTAGCGATAATGCAGTGGGGGTTTGCATTGAAAAACTGGTCTACTTTCAAAGCCCAATTTTTTGGCATAGTCTTCAAAGCGCAGGAGTGTAGTGCATATTGATCCAGAGTACAGAATCTCGCATCGAATGGCACGTTTGTTAAGCACCTTTTACTACTCGCAAGCAAAAAGATGTTAGCTGAATATCAGATGTTGGGCTAGGAGTAGGTTTATTAGTTGAGACTCATGGGGAATCGAGCGATGGCTTTGCCAACGCTCCTGGCGAACGCATATAGCAAAATGGCGATCGCTCGATTTAGGAATCAGACAGTGAGATTTAAGCTGCGGACTTCTTGCGAGATTGTGAATCCGTTTGAGTTGTGGCTTTGTTGGTAGGCTTAGTGGTTCTCTTGGTTGTGGCGGATTGGGTAGATTTTTTGGTTGCCCTAGCTTTCGGTTGTACTTGGGCTGCTGGCGGCAGCAGCTTTAATGTGGAGAGTTGAAGTACAACAGGCTCTTGCTGTATTTCAGTTGGTGCAATTTCTGTAGTGAGTTCCCAAGGGTCAGGCAATTGCGCCAACTGTGGTTGTTCCCAAAGGTTTGGTCTTATTGCTGGTTCTGGTATTGGTGCAGCGACTGGCTCTTGTTGAAGGGCGAGTGCTTGAGAATTTGTAGTCACAGGTGCGATCGCTCTTAACGTTGGCACAGCCATCGCTCTGGTGTAGGGCAACTCGAACAAGCCGTTTACGAAATCCATCACCATAATAGTGGCGATGCCCATAACCAAAATTTGAATTGTCCAGTTGAGTGCCATTTGAATATCCATTATTGTTTTCCTGAAGTACGTGAGAGTTTTCATTGGTCATTCGCGTAGCGTTTGACTGCACGCTTTTGAGAAATTTAGGAAGTAGTAAAAGATTTAGGCACAAATTCTAGGCGTAGAGAATTGAATTTGTACAAGCCTGATATTCCTTAAAAATTTGGCGTAGCCCAAGGTAGAAATTGCCCTACAAAGATGTAGTGATAACTTGGCAAACAAGCTTAAAAGTAGGATTGAAAAGGCTAAGATTCAAGTCAAGCGGTTAACAACGTTCATTCAATTAGGCCGCAGTCAGCTAAACAATGCCTAGCAAAGAAATTCAAGTCAAAGAGTACACCGTTAGAGCGCACAAACGTCAGATACACACACGCATTTTTAACTTCGTCTGTAAGCAGTGCGATCAATCAACTTCTCGTGAGACGTATGGCCCACGACCTCTGTACTGCGAAACCTGTCGTCCTCCAGGGCCGCCGAAGAAGTCTTCTATAGCTGCACCTGCCAAGAAAGGTAAGCCCAGGGCTAAGGTTTATCAAAGTGATGTTGATTTTCAAAAGTCTTCGTGAGGCGATCGCTGACTATAAACAAAATGCTTCTGGTGCATATCAGAAGCATTGAATATAATTTACTTTGAGAGATTTCAACTTCAGTAGAACATTTATACTATAAAGAGAGATTCAGAACTCTCTATTCAGAATCCAAAATAATAACCATGAGATTAACTTGCTCCTGAAGACTATTGCAATCATGCACTCAAAGCTGGTGCATTAGCATCCTTAGCTGATGTGCAACGAATTCTATTACGATATACAGAAGGGGTTAATAACTACTAGCAAACTGTTGCTTGTTATGACGTTTCCCTGTCGCTTCATCCTTGTACAAGCTAATAAATTTGAGCCAACGCTTCCGGATTTATTTTTATAGGTCTTCCCATCACTTCCGACTCGAAGCAACTCGAAGCAGTAGGCTTTATCGTAATTTTGTATTCGCTGTGTTAAAAATTATCCTTGACAAAGCTTAATTAAATCTGAGATAACATTATCTCAAAAATAATCAAACCTGAGATAACGTTATCTCAGCAGTTCAAGTATGAACTATACTTAATCGATAAAAACCGTCATGTCAGCAAATTTAATCCTGTCAATTGAAACTAACGCTGGAGGGGTAGCTAAAAGTACTGTTTCCTACAATCTGGCTTACGAGTTAGGTGTTCGTGGTTACTCAGTTGCTTTGTTAGATATAGATCCTAATGAATCACTGACCTTATTTTGTGGATTAGGCTCATTTGAAGCGCCTGGCACAATGGCTGATGTTTACGATGCAAATTTTAATGGGCATTGGCCTTTAGTTTCGGCTTGGCTAAATAAGACTGATAAAATTCAAGTCTGTAAAGGAGGAAGAAAACTGCATGAGACCATTCAAATGGTTTCAAAAGACTTAAGAGGAGCTTATCTTTTAGCAGATAGACTAAACGACTACCCGTTACCACATGATTTTGTAATTATCGACTGCCCTGCTACTCTGGAGCCTTTACCATTAACGGCATTAGCTGCTTCTAGCCATGTATTAATTCCTATTCAGCCGGAGTATAAAGCGTCTCAAAGCGCTGCTGCAATGATTGAGTGGTATTATTACAACTGCAAAAGATTGAGATTAAAGCCTGCCCCCAAAATTCTAGGTATTGTTCCTACTCGTTGGCGGAGTGATTGGCTAGCGCATAGAAGTATTGTTGATGAATTGCCCATAGTCTGTAAGAATCTGGGCATTGAGTATTTTAATCCAATTCGAGAATCAGCAGATATTCTTAATGCATCAGGAAGAGGTTTACCTCTAGGTATTTATAGACCAGGTAGAGAAGCTAGAGCAGATTTTCTTCCAATTGTTGAAACATTAATTCAAGAGCTAAAAATAATAAGGGGTCAATAATGTCAACGTCTCAAAAACCAAGTGTACTTGGAATGTTTGCTGGTGCTGCTGGTTCGCAACAGATATTTGAGCTTGAAGTACAGATAGAAGAATTACAGGCAGAAATCACGAAATTAAAAAAAGAACAAGCAGATAGAAATCTTGCTGAGGAAGAACGTAATCATCTTAATCAAACAATTGAAGACTTAACAGAACGCCTTAAAGCTAACGGCATATTTAAGATTCATTACAGTCAAGTTAAACCTAACCCGAAACAGGCAAGACAGACATTTACAGCGGATAGCATTCGCAGTATGGCTGTTTCAATTAAAGAAGAAGGGCAACAAGAGCCTATTATCTTGTTGCCAGGAAATTTCCTGTTTGATGGAGAACGGCGATGGAGATCAGTTTCAGAGTATTTACAACCAGAAATTGATATGTTGGATGCAGTTATGCTTCCAAAAGAACTTTCTGAAGCCGAACTACACGCACAAACTTTATTAACTAGTCTTCACAGGGAAAGTTTAAACGAATTAGACTTAGCTGAAGGTTTAGTTCAACAAGCTAAGTTAGCCTTCGATATCGAACAAGAAGAAGTTGTTAAAGCAGTAAGACGAGCCATTGTTAGACTAAATACTAAAAAACTTTTACCTCAATTAACTGGACTTGTTAGCGCTACTAGGGAGGAACAGACAAGATGCATAGATGATTTTGGATTGGATGAAATAGAGTCCAATATTTTCATGTTATTAATACGTTTTCAGCAAAATCCAGCATCTATAGATGCCAATGTATTTCCTTGTTTGCGTTTTCCTCAAGATTTAAAGAATGCGATTCGACAGTCAGGGCTTGGCGCTAATCATGCTCGTTGTCTACACAGGCTCAATTCTAAAAACCTGGAAATTGAAGAAACTAAGGTTAAAAAGATTAGACAAAATCTCACATCACAAGTTTTGCAACAAAAACTAACTGTAGCTCAAACCCGTGCTTTAGTTAACGAAACTATCGCTAAACACTCTCCTGAAAAAGAAGGTAAGCCAAACTTACAAGTTAATTCACTCATACAAAATATATCTAAAACCGACATCAAGAATATTGAGGAAGAGCAATTAACTGATTTATTAAAAGCTTTGGAAGCTAAAGCCAAAGAAATTAAAAATAGGCTAAGTGAGATTAAAAATTAATTCCCAAGCAACTATTGCCTGTTTACTAAAATATTTATGAAATCTATTAAGCAACCATCTAAACCACTAAAACAATAGGCTCCTGCTTAAACTCAGCCACAATCTAATCCAGATTCTGCTGATAATCCAACGGAACAATACTTAGAGCATCAGCCCGTTTCTAGTCCTGATGAGCTACCGGATCAAGACAACGAAGTGACGATCGCCCAAGCGACTACTAACCCAGAACAGCAGTCTAAACTACCCAGACCATCAAAACCTCGAACTCAAAAGCCAGAGTTAGGAGAGCAGTTTCAACACATCAAGTTTTTAGACTGTAATCAAGCAGTAGGAAGAGTAATTTTTGAATGCTGGCACTGTCAACAGGGAATCATTAGCGAGTTTAGGGGAGAGCCAGTCATGGGAGAGTACAAAGGCAGACCTTCGATTATTCTGGTAAACGTGGAATGCCCTAACTGTGGTAAAACCGCAATCAAGTTGAGTACGGCAGAAGTACTATCGACAACGGCAATCCCTTCACCTTGGAAGAAATGATAGTACAGGATAACAATTAAGAATTCTTGGAAAGATATAATGCCAAAGCTGATCTGTTTAACTGCACCGTTAATTGTACTAACAGCCCTAACCCTGGCAAGTTGCAGCACGACTAGTGTCGAGCAGTACGAAGCGACAGCACTGACCAGCTATACATGGCAAGTGAAGTATGCCAATAACTTAACTAATTCACCGCAGCCGCGAATCGAAAACTTTGCAGCTAGATCGTTACTAAACCGGAATGGATTGAAACCAGCAGGAGCAGTTATCGGCCCCGACGATAAAGGACTATGGTGGCCGACTTTACCACCACGCCCAAGTATTGATGAAGTGGAAAAACGTAAAAAACCTCAAGAAGAAGCAGGCAAACCAGAACTACAGAAAACGGTGAAATACCAAATTACATATAGTGTGGGTGAGCAACAAAAAACACTACCTACTAATTATGATGTTTACCGACAGGTAGTAAAGGCGTACCCGTCCAAGACTCCTTTGGAATTAACTTTCGGATTAAATGATGACTCGGTAGAAAAGGCTGAACCAGTTAGCAAATAGTCGTTTAACAAACTAGCCCCGCAGTGATTCTCCTTGTGAGGAAAGAAATTCAGCATCTTTAATTAAAAATCATCCATCCTCTATAACGATCGCACTTCACTCCAAAATTGTTTAATCCCCAAATCAATTTTTTTCAAATTCTAAAAATAAGTAAACCTGGTAAAAAATCAAAAATTACAAATAGGTGTCAAATAGGGGTTATTTGACACTCAAAAATTAAAATTCAACTATGGGTGTTAAATAGGGGTTAAATAAAGTATAATTAGCTCTCATTTAGGGTATCCTCAAAAAGTTCTGATTTTATGCCGCAATTAACCCCAATGACAAATATCCACGCACTGCAAAAAATTTTTCCGGCAGGCTTTGATAATGGCTACGGTAGCCTGAAACTTTTAGTCGATGGCTTTGATGTGGTGAGAGTCCCTAGCTATATTTCTACAGCAGACATGGAAGATGTTCCAGGGAGAGTGGAATTTAACGGGACTGCATATACAGTAGGTGAATCTGCTTTTCGTACTGGAAATCATTTTGAACGCAATACAGACAACAATGAAAACAAAATCAAGAATGCTCTGACGACGCTATTGGGAGCATTAGCACATTTGCCACACCGCAAACTTTGGCATTTAAAGTTAGTCGTCAGCTTGCATGATGTTGCTCTAGCAAAAAACTTAATGCAAGTCCTCAATGGAGAATACCAAGCAATACTCGCAGGCAAACCCTCAGAAGTCAAGGTAGAAGTTCTGAAAGTGGTTCCAGAGGGGATGGGGGCATTGTTTGGGCGTTCCCTTCCCAAAAAGTTAACAGTGATTGACTTTGGCAATGGCACAACACTGTATTCTCGATACACTCAAGGCAAACGGGAAGTACACACACCTTACCCAGTCGGTGTAGAAGCCCTCATCGATGAGATTGCCCAAAAAATGAAATATCTTAATGGGGGTAAAGTTGGGGACGCATCAAAGGTGCGATTTTGCTTAGAAAACGAACACACCAGATATAGTCGTGACATTGATATCAAAGATGTCTACATGGCTTGTTTTAAAGATTGGTATGAAAAATATTTGAAAAAAGTAGTAGGTATGGCCCTGGATGCCAAACACCAAGGCGATGAAATTTGGGCAATAGGAGGCGGCTGTTTGTTGCCAGGGTACAAAAAGCTGTTAGAGAAAAATGGCTTCAAAGTCCTGGACAATCCGGTAGAGGCTAATGCTGCGGGATTACTAGAAATGGCCAAAGCAATAGTTAACAAAAATTCTTAAAAACCCAATAGGATAAAGCCATGCTCAATAATCAAGATAATGTCTCAGACAAAGTACGTATCAGAAATAGTTATCGTCAGCGCATACTGGCAGAGGCTAAACAATTAGACAAAAGCTATTTGGAGACAGTTCATTTCATCATTGACTGCTATTTTGCATTCAAAAAAGGAGTGTTGAATATACAGCAACCAATAGCTCATACATCCGATTTCAAAGGAATAGATCTCAATTCGAGCGCATTCCACCAGTCTATTACTAGTGTATCGACCTATCCTGAACAAGAGGATTCAGGCAATGAAACATTTTCCTTAGACTTTGATTTGTAGATATGAATTAAGCTAGTGTAGTGAGAAAGAGATTGCCGCCCAGTTATTTAAATCAAGTTTTGATTTTTAGTTTTGACACGTTGATAAAGCTCCTCCATAGTTTCGATGAAGGAACTATCTTTTTGCCAGAAAGCAGGGAAATCTCCTTCCTTCTTGATTAAAATTGCTGAAATGCCACTATCATTGGGCGCTTCAATAGTTGAGGGCAATCGCTTACTACCTAGCCAAAACTCCCGAAGATTCGGTTTTTGATGAACAGTCCGCTTTTCTATTTTTGTATAAAAAGATTCACTCTTTTGGATGTTAAACTCTTCAGGCTGCGAAAGAGATGTTGATAGTGCTTTGCCCAAGGGAGAAGCTGCTAATTTTGCTTGAAGTTCTGTTTTAGATAATCCGCGCAATTCAAATAATAGAAATGGATTAGCATCTAATTGAGAAGCTACCAGATAATAGACACCAGCAATGTGCTTACAAGGATTAGCATAATCAGGACAAGAGCATTTAGTTTTAAAGTCTTTGCTACTATGAGGTAATAAATGTAAGCCTATTTGGGCAAAAATTTCCTCAATATTTTCAGGAACTTCATTGAGCAGCAATCGAGAAACAATACTGGCTTTAGAAGCAATCTTGGGAATAGCTTCATTCCAGCGTGTTTTAGTAATAGGTGTAATTTCAATGACTATGTTATATGTTGGTTCTTTATAAACTCCAAAATAAGGATTAATAGAGCCTTTAACCTTAGCAGTAATTTTATTGAGTTCAATCTCAAAACTCTTGACTTTACCACCACGAGCATAAGAACGTCCGCGTTGAAGTCGGTTATCGTCGGTAAAACCTTCTAAGGCTTTAATAAAACGTTCGCCCCACCAAGTGCGACTAAATTTAGCCATATACTATATTCACTCCAAAATAGTAGTTTTATTCAAGGCGATAAGTTGTTTAAACGCATCATTATCTAATTCAGTAAGCCAAGATTCATCACTACCAACAACCATTGAAGAAAGTTTCTTTTTATCTTCAATCATTTGGTCAATACGTTCTTCTAAAGTGCCAATTGCCACAAATTTATGTACGAAAACATTCTTTTTTTGACCAATCCGAAAAGCGCGGTCTGTAGCTTGGTCTTCAACTGCGGGGTTCCACCAACGGTCGAAGTGAAAAACATGATTAGCTTTAGTCAGAGTAATACCAACACCACCTGCCTTTAAAGAAAGCACAAATACAGATGGTTCTGTCTGAGAGTCTTGGAATTCACTAATCATTTGCTCCCGACGCTCCCTAGTAGTACCCCCATGTAAATAGTAAGTATTACAATGCAGATTATGCTTAAAATATTTTTCAATTTGCTCGGCAACTTCGGTAAATTGGCTAAATATCAGGAGGCTTTCTCCCTCTGATATTGCTTCATCTACCATTTCAACCAGACGAGAGAGTTTGTGAGAGCGTTCTGGGAGAAATTCACTAGCATCTTGAAGAAACTGGGCTGGGTGATTGCAAATTTGCTTGAGTTTCATCAAAGTTGAGAGAATTAACCCTTTACGCTGAATGCCTTGGGCTTTTTGTAATTGTTCTTCGACATCTTTAACTACAACTTCATACAGCGATGCTTGTTCTTTTGTCAGGTTAGTGTAGAGTTTTTGTTCAACTTTGTCTGGCAAATCGCTAATAATAGATTGGTCAGTTTTCACTCGCCGCAAAATCAGAGGTTCAACTAATTTCTTTAAAGTAGTTGACTTGACTTTATCGTTATCTTTTTGAATAGGGATTTCAAAAGACTTACGAAACTGTGCTTCCTTCCCCAAATACCCAGGATTGAGAAAGTTAAAAATTGACCACAAATCCAATAAGCGATTTTCAACGGGAGTGCCAGTCAAGGCCAGGCGGTGTTGAGCCGAAAGTTTGAGAATAGCTTTGGTTTGTGCAGCTTTTGGATTTTTGATATTTTGCGCCTCATCTACAACTATGCGTTGCCATTTCAGACTGCTGAGGAGCTTTTCGTCTTTACGAACTAGAGTAAAAGAGCTAATTACTACGTCGTGTTCTTGACAAGCCGCAGAAAAATCTACCCCATTTTGTAGCCTCGTGCTGCCATGATGAACAAGAGTTTTTAAATGAGGAGCAAACTTGGCAATTTCTTTTTGCCAATTGCCAACAACGGAAGTAGGAGCAATTAGTAAAGTGGGTAAAAGGGGCTTAAATGTCTGTTTTTCTTGTACTAATCTCGCAATTACTTGTACGGACTTGCCCAGTCCCATATCGTCTGCTAAACAGCCATTTAAGCCTAATTTTTCGAGATATTGCAGCCAAGCCACCCCACGTTTTTGATATTCTCGCAGAGTACCTTGGAGATTTAACTGTTGTGAAATTGGCTCCAATTGGCTTTTATCTTGCAGCTTTGACATAACTTCTGATAAAGCTTGGTCATGTTCAATTTCCCAATCTTCTCCAGCCTCGGCAGTACGTTGCATGAACTCCAGCAAAGTCATCTGCGGTTGCTCCGAACCGTGAGAGTCCCAAAATTGGAGTAGTTGTTGCATTTTATCTCGGTCTAATTCCATCCATTGACCGCGAAAATGTACTAAGGGAGCCTTAGTATTAACTAGTTGTTCCCATTCCTGTGCTGTAACAGTAGCATCGCCAATTGCTAATTCATATTGATACTCCACCAGTGAATTTAGACCGAAATAGCTTCTGGTTTCACCCTTTGTGGGAGTTAATTTTTTGGTTGATGCTTTGAGGCGAATTTTAGCGCGACGGCGCCCAGCCGGAGTGTACCAAGCCGGGACAATAATTTTAAAACCCGAATCTTCTAACACCCAAGCACTTTCCTTGAGGAAGCCAAATGCTTCATCCAAGGTAAGCTGCATTCCGACAGGACACTCTGTTTCTAATCCTTGCCAAAGCTTGGGATACATACGAGCAGCATAGCCCAGGTTCAGCAGTAAATTAGTTTCAAAATCCTGACCATACTCTTTGTGAACGCTAGCTTTGGTTTTTTGATTCATCAACCAATAATCTGCCAATGCCAGCTTTAAAGAAGGGTCTTGTTTACTAGATACCAAAAATTGAATCTGCCAATTGTCTACATCTTGGGCAGTTGGAGAGTGCAGCTGAAAGCACAGATGAAAGGGTAAGTTAGATTGAGTGTGCTGAATTCTGTTTTTCCATACCAACCACTGTTGGTATTCGAGTAAAGAAGTTTCTGTTTTTAATGGATTAAATTTGTCTTGATTCAGACAATAGTAAATCAGAGAATCTGCTATTTGTTTATCAAAGGCAGTTGTGGAGATTGTATCAGTTACTAGATTTTGGAGAAGAGATTCGGAAAAATGTCGTAAAAGCGTTTCTTTGTCGAAAAATTCTATTTGCTGCTCTTGATTGTGACTACCTGCTGTGCAAAGAAGTGGCATATACTCAATATATTTTGAAATATTTGCTTCATATTGCTCAGAAATAATCTCCCAAACAGCATATATCTCAAATTGTTTTGAGGATAGCTCTTTACTTTTGCTCTTGCGTGTTTTGTCTTTTAACTCTGCTAAAGCTCGATATTTTAATGCTGGAATGTATTGATCTTTGAAAATTATATGTCTAAATGCTTGCGTATAATGATACCAAAATAGTAAATCTGAACCAATTTGGAATTCATTTGCATTGTAAAGTGCTAAAAAATGAATATCTTTCAAAAGTTTGACAATATTGATTAATTTTTTGCCTTTAGCAGAGACTACTGTTTCATAGCAAATGACGTTCCAGTATTGGAAATATTCATAACTTTCCGGAAATTCAAACTCTAGATACTTAATTAATTCTGGTGAAGGGATGGGCTGATTATTGACAGTCGGCAGAGCAAAACATTTGGTAGAGATGCGTTCTTTTAATTGTACAGGTGTCTCTTTAAATCCCAGATTCTGCACTAAGAAACTGACTAATTCTTCTTGTGATAAATGTCTAGGATGAATCTGCTGTCGAGTACGGCTTTGTTTAGCCACAGAAGTTTCTATCCACAGATAAAAAGAACCAGATTGAATAAATTCAGTTGTTTGGTCTGGTATCCAGGTGCCGTGAATAACTTGCATCGCATTAATGCCTCTGGATTTGACAGCGGAACTAGTATTTAAGAATTAATGTATCAAAAAGTGTGTGATTTTTTCGTCATTTTGATTTAATATCTCAAGATTCTTGTCACCTGGGTGTGGTTGAGATAGTATTTATGTACTACAAAAAACTTATTTTCTAACTTAAAATAATGTGCGGCATTTTTGATCCCCAATGTCCACCTTCTCAACACCTACTAATCAACCCCTAAACGCCACCCCGCACTACGAAACCATTACAGGGGTAGTCGAACGCCTGACGTTTCATTCCGAAGAATCAGGCTACACTGTCGCACGCCTAAAGAGCTCCCGTTCCACCGATCTCACCACAATAGTCGGCAGCTTCGCCAATATCCAGCCTGGGCAAACGCTTCAACTAACAGGCTTCTGGAAAGACCATCCGCAGTACGGGCCACAGTTCAATGTCGTCAACTATCATGAAACCAAACCCGCCACACTCACAGGAATTGAGAAATATTTGGGCAGTGGACTAATTAAAGGAGTAGGCCCGGTTACTGCCAAACGCATCGTTGCACATTTTGGTTTGGAAACCTTAGATATAATTGAGAACCAGATTGACCGACTCATTGAAGTACAAGGTATTGCCAAAAAGCGGATCAAGCTGATCAAGAATGCTTGGGAGACACAGAAAGCCATTAAAGAGGTGATGGTGTTTCTCCAAACCCACGGCGTTTCAACAACTTATGCAGTGAAGATTTACAAGCAGTACCAGGACAATGCGATCGCCACAGTCACCGCCAATCCGTACCAACTAGCAACCGACATCTACGGGATTGGGTTCCTGACCGCCGACAAGATTGCTCGTAACTTAGGCGTACCAACGGACTCCCAATTTAGATACTGTGCTGGCATTATCCACGCATTGAGTGAAGCAGCCGAAGATGGCCACTGCTACTTACCACAACCAGAACTAATTGAGAAAGTTACAAAACTGTTGACAACTGATGACCATCAGCCAACGGAAGACGCGATCGCCGGCACTATCAAAGACATGAGCATCAGAGAAGAATTAATTAAAGAAATCGTGCGGGACGATTATGGAGAGAAACTATTACTCTGTTATAAGCCAACGTTCTTCCACACAGAGATGAATTTGGCGCAGATGATATCTCGACGGTTAAGCCAGCCGATTGTCCAGGATATGCCTCGTGTTCATGCTTGGATAGAGCGTTTTACAACCAGTCGCAAAATTCAGCTATCGCTACAACAGCAGAAAGCAGTTGAGATGGCAGCTTATTCTCCAGTTATGGTACTCACAGGTGGCCCTGGCGTTGGTAAAACTTTTACTACGCATACTATAGTCTCGCTTTGGAAGGCGATGGGCAAAACAATCGCTCTGGCTGCACCGACAGGTAGGGCAGCACAGCGGTT
The DNA here is from genome assembly GCA_034531195.2 of Nostoc sp. ChiSLP01. Lineage (GTDB taxonomy): Bacteria > Cyanobacteriota > Cyanobacteriia > Cyanobacteriales > Nostocaceae > Nostoc. Next base: position 36,541 of record JAVRBO020000093.1, on the reverse strand, counting down.
GGCAGAAATGACCGGATTAGAAGCGAAAACGATACACCGCTTGTTGGAATTTGACCCAAAAACAATGGGGTTCAAGCGCGACCATGAAAATCCGTTGCCACACAACGCAATTATCGCTGATGAAGCATCGATGCTGGATCTATTCCTGGCACATTCCTTGGTGAAAGCTGTGGCACAAGGAGCCCAACTATTATTAGTAGGTGATATCGACCAACTGCCATCAGTTGGCCCGGGGAAAGTGTTGGCTGACCTGATCAATTCTCTTCGAGTCCCAGTAGTGCGGTTGACCCAGGTATTCCGCCAAGCCCAACAGAGTGCAATTGTCATCGCCGCACACCAAATTAACCAGGGTGATTACCCCACAATGGAGCCAATTAGCGACAATCCTCTGTCAGATTGCTTGTGGCATGGTGGAGGGTATGAGCCAGAACATGGGGTACAAGCAATTTGTGAGTTGGTGAGCGAGTTCATTCCACGGCTGGGCTTTAATCCAGCCACGGATGTGCAAGTGCTGTCTCCGATGTTACGGGGTTTAGTTGGGACTCGCAATCTTAATGCTGTTTTGCAGCAGTTAATCAATCCGCCTGCGTCTCTTAAGGTAGAGATTAACCGAGGGGGGATGACTCTGCGGGAGGGCGATCGCGTTATCCAGCAGATGAATGACTACGACCGCGAAGTGTTTAACGGTGATTTGGGGACTATCTTAAATATCGATACGGAAGAACAGGAAGTTGTTGTTGATTATGGTGGGCGGCCTGTAGTGTATGATTACGCGGATTTGAATGAGATTACTTTGGCATTTGCTACCTCAATCCATAAGTCGCAAGGAAGTGAGTTTCCAGTGGTGATACTTCCTCTATATATGCAACATTATGTCATGCTTTCACGCAACTTGTTTTATACGGGCTTGACTCGTGCTAGGAAATTAGCGATTGTCGTCGGCTCAAACAAAGCGATATCCTTAGCTGTGCGAACTACAAACGATCGGCAGAGGTACACACGGTTGTGGCAGAGGTTGTTGCAGCCAAGTTAAATCTCACTTAAATCTCAGCTAAAAGATAATTTAAAATAATGACTTACAAGTATGAATCATCCACAGAATTTGAAATCAGGTTAGACAAAATGATTCAAACCCAAAAGCTAAAGCCTGAGTATAAATCTCTGCTTTTAGAAATAGCTGAGCTGGGAGAAAAAGCTCGTGCTAATGGTCTGATTCATGGACTAGGATGGAGTATAGATGCTAACAATGTTGTTCTCGATGAATATGAAATAATGAATAGTATGGGTAACTTCTTGTATTTAACCATTTCCGAAACACGAGAATACCTTCAAAATTTAATTGAAGATTTAGGATAAGTCACTAAGCCCGGTTATTTGAATTACTTGCTCCTTCTAGAAATTCTTGTAGCGTTCGTAAAGTTCGCTGTGTGGAATCAATAAATACTACTTGAATGCGGGCTTCAACAGCAACTAATAAATTCCCTTCTTTGATAACCTCAATTGATTGCCAAAAGTTGGCTTGGTAGAGTGATGGTTGATTTGATTGCTCTAACTTAGTGTTAACAATCACATCCTCCAAGATAATTTCCTTACGATAATTAACTTCAATCCGAGCCACAACTGGAACAATTTTCTGTTTAATATTTATCTTATGGTGCTTTAACCAATCCCAACGTCCTGTTTCTAAATACTCCAAAATGGTAGCATTGTTAACATGACCTAAACTATCGAGATCGTTTGGACGTACCTGTAGTTTTAAAGAGACAAGTTCAAAAGTCATTCGTTAGAAATCTTTGAATTTAAATTTATTTGACTAGTTAAAATACTAGTTGACAACATATTTAAATTAATTTTTGATAAAAACAATACAAATGAGGAAAAAACGAGCATAGCTATTTATAGCGGAGAATTTTCCAGCCTGTTGTGGCGTTTACTTGATGATAGTTTTATTACAGGTACGTTAGAAGGCTTTCTAATTGTCTAAGAAAATTTATCCTGGGATCGTTGATTGATGTGTTTGATATAAGAGTAGAGAATTTCACGTTCCCTACGATTACAGATAATAAAGCATTGCTGTCCTACTGCATCATGATAAAAAACAACGGCAACACTTTCTTTTGGGCAAACTCCTAAACAACTGGTACTAATACCAATTCTTTATGAAGCTGCGCTAAATAAAGCTTCAAGAATAAAGTCGTAAGAAGTGAGAGAGGCAATCATGGAAGGTGTAATTTCTTTGAGGACATCAGTTAACTTGTGCTGTAGTTGTGTAAGAGTTTTACAATTTTCCCATTGGAGTTGAGATTTGAGAAATTCCCAAAACCGCTCAATTGGATTGAGTTCAGGAGAGTGAGGAGGTTGAAAAATCGGGATAATGTTATCTGGGATATTGAGAGCTTTGGCTTTGTGGAAAGATCCTTGATCGAATTGGATAACCGCGATATCATTACCAAGATCAGCAGATAGCAACTCCAAAAACTGTTGAAAACAATCACTATTAAGGTAGGGGAACTCATAGAAAAAGCTGTATCCACTTAGGGGTTCTACAACTCCGTATAAATAAAAATTTTCACGTTGCCATTGGCTCAAACCCACAGGTTTAATCCCTCTAGCTGTAATTAAACGTCCTGCAATTGTCTTTAATCCTAAACGTGTTTCATCCTGGCACAAGTATCTTAATCGTTTCCCCTCTCCAAATTCCTCCTGTAAGAATTTGAATGCTAAAGGCAGTTTTTTTTAAAGTGAGATAGACTTTGTGGGTGTTGTTTGATGCTTTGAGGACGAGGCACTTTTAACTTCGCACCCAAACGCTGGCGAACAATTTCATAGACTGTTTTGTAGGCAAGTGAAAGCCCCAATTCGCTCTTGAGCCATTGTTGAATTTGACCGTAGCTAGTAAACCCAGATGGCTCCTGCAACCGCTTTTTCAAGCGTTCTAAGTCCTCTCCAGTGATGCTCGGAACTTTTCCGGGTGCATGTTTGACTTCAAGCAAGCCCCTTGTTCCTTCATCTTTATACTTCCTCACCCAACGAGTTATGGTTGCTTCATCACGTCCTAAACGTTCTGCAAGCGATCGCCTGCTGCTCACTTGACCACTCTTAAGCCAATAGAGCATTTGTAATCTTTCTTTGCTGCTTGCCTGTGTGACATGTCTGAGAGCTTTCTCCAATTCTTCTTGGCTTTCTGAAATCTCGATTTGGAATGGACGACTCATAACAAAATTACTAAATGCACCCATCTATAAGTTTGACGTAGTTTGGCGCATCTTCATACAGAATTAGTATAACAACTCGATATTTTCCCCATAATCCGTCTAATTTTAGTCGAGATTTCAACCATTTCTCTAGTTCTTCGGAAGCTGTTGTACCTGAGCTAACTTTGTGATAACTGCCAGAAAATTGCTCGACTGTACACTGGGAACACACTAGTACCAAACCATTCTGCCACTGAGGAACGAAAGTCGGAATAGGAGGAATGATGGCAGGAGTTTCTAACGGGTGATGCAAAGAAGGAACAGTTTGTTGTTCATTATATGAGAACTGCTGAAAAATTTGCTTGATTAGTTTCAAAATCCGTTTAAGCAGTTTCTTCATGGGCGAATGGCTTTGCTATTTCTTTCATAGCATTACCTAAATTGACTATTGAGTTTGTATCACATAAAGTTTTTTGAACTTGGAATTGAGAGTTTTCTTATAACTATTACTTTTCATATCTGAGTTGATTAGCAAGACTAAAATGATATCCGAGACTGTACAGATTACACATGACATTAACTCAGCAGGGCGCAGGCTGACGGATAGTTGAAAGATTACTGAATAAAGAAGCGATGGCTGCGCTAACGCACAAGAGCGAACGCACGGCAAATGTACGGATTAATAAATATAGCTGATAAGCAAGTCACGCACAAACACGGATTGAATCAATGCTACCTTTCAGTAAAACTGCATTGTACAAATTGTGAAGGTGTATTTATGGCTGATATTGCAATGCTGCATATCCGTGTAAACGAGCAAATAAATTTTGAACCAATAGAAACGGCAGTAGCAGCAACAGAAGAAGAGTCAGTAATATTAGCCGAAAAACTCACACAAGTTGCAATTCCTTTAGAAGTATTATTGCAAGCACTTAGTATAGCTAAATACGATAAGTCAGCATCTTTTCAATACGCAGACAACTACTTAAACAAAATTAGAAACAGAGAGTGGATATTTAGAAAATCCTTATCTGCTGCCAAAAAAAGAATTCAGGAGAAAAAACTTGGAAATAGTTAGCGTAATTGCTGAACAAAGTATTGTAGGTATTATATACCAAGTAGGCAGAATATTTAGCGGAACTTAAGCAAATTATCTGAAGCCAAGGCATCAATAAGTTTTATTCAAAAAATTTAAAATTATTAAGGAAAGCTAAATGACACAATTTAATGATAATCAAGAAAGCCAAGAAAACTTTATTTATATTCGGTATCGTTATTGCGGAAGAGTAAAGCCAGAAAATTTAGCATTTAATGCTAATTTACAAGAATTTTCACAGAAAGTTGCCTATATTGTTAATCTGGAAACAAATGGAAAGCTACCTCCTGGGGAAGCTTTCAATCAGATTGAAGAACTTTGGGAAGAATTAAAACGTAGTAAAGATGGGCTAATGATTGACAAGAAGGATTAAATGCCTATTAAATTATGAAATTAACTAAGCTTTCTGATTCCGCTCCTGCCGTAAAAGCTGAGATTGATAATTCTGAATTTTCTCTAAAATCCCTTGGCGTTGTGGATGCCCTTCAAGATATTTTTCAATTGAAGCGAATTCGTCTACTACAATCACCTTTGCCTGTTCGCTAGTATTATTTGCGGCGGAGTGTTGGGAGTTCATAGTTTCTAATTTTGGTTGTTGAAAAGAGCAGTTTCATTAAAAATTAATAGCTTGATTGCCAAGCTTAACTAATACGTTCAGCCTTTGATATAGGAGTTTCTAAAAAATTAAATCCATTTTCAACAAGCCATTGCTTTGAAATCTCATCAGGACGATTAGCAATAAAGTTGCAAGCTTCGTCTAATTCTTCAAAAACTAGGTTACAAATGGTTGGGCGCTGATAATCTCCTACGCCCACTACCCAGACCTCTTGCCCGTAGTTAGACAAATAAATTCTGACTACGTTTTCTGGATAACAATGCCAATTAAGGGGATCTGAAACCACAGAAATTGTATCGGTGGATGCGGGGAGTTCACGATTAATCTTCCCATCAGGAAACTCCGCCTTGTATTTGGCTATATATTCTTGAATTTTGAGTTTGGGCATATTTGTAAATGATAATACGGTTTAATTTGATTTTCTGACTGGGAGTGCGATCGCCATTTACTTAACCCACCGCAGCAGCGTCAAAGGATTCCTCCTCCTAACCCCGGAAATACCCGATTCCAAACAGACCCAGGCTTTCCACTACTTTCTATCTCAAGCTTACTGCCGAACCCCTGAAGTCCAGCTTGTGTTTCCAGCACGTTTAGCTCGTGAATCATTTGGGCTAATTCAGGGTTCGATTCTAAAAGTTCATCCTCCAGTTCCAACTCCTGCTGCAATAATTGGGCATTTCGCCGCAAGAACCGCCGCCCGTTGTGCCGACGACGGATTTGTTCTTCTGAAAGGAGCAGTTCATCCTCAAAGTTCAGGTCGTCGTACATTTGCCCTCCTCAATTATTCCAAAGTATTCGGCGGAAATTTCCATTAGGTACGTTAAAGCCAAGCAATTGCCATAGTTCGTGTAGATTGTGGCTAGAGTTTTCAAGACTTCTGACATATTCTCAGGAGTAACTTTAGAGAACTGAGCAGCCAGATTGTATGCCGAATGTTCATCGTCTGGTTCTACAACTGGCATATCTTCTGACCAAATTATCAGCTTGCGTTTATCTAATTCTGCAAGGGAATGGGCATTCACAGTATCAAGAATTGAGTCGGGAAGGCAGCGAATTAATAATTTAATTACCAAATTATACCTCCGTATAATAACTGAAAACCAAGCTGTAATCGAAGAGTGAATTCTTCGGTGTTTCGATTTTTCCATACTGGGTTAGCCCAGTTTTTAATCCAGTTAGTTGAAGAGTGTGCAACTTCATGATGGCACTTGTGACACAGTGGAAACCAATTCATTCCTAGCTTTTCATGCTTAGTGTACTCAGTGTGGTGCATTTGGGTAGCTTGTGCCCTTAAACAGCAACAACATTTACTATGGGCTTGTCGATGTTGTTTGTGAGCGATCGCCACTTTCTTTTTGTATTTTTTGATATCACCATACCGCACATCCCAGTTTAATTGTCTGAATCGGGAAAGCCGAGATTTTCTAGCAGTAAAGTCACTCCCTTCTCGTTGAGTTCTTGTCCTGTTAGTTCTTGCCATTTTTGCTTGATTTCTTGATAGCTTGGTTTGCGCCCTAGTTGTTGAACCCACAGCTTAATTTCTTGATACCAATCAATATCAACACCTATCGAATTATCGGTACTGCTTTCATCTAGGGGCTGTTGTTTTTGCTCCATACCTTGAATATCAAATTCAGGAATCAGAGCAATGAATGGATTACCACGAGTCGGAATCACCAGCGCATATCTAACACCAGCCTTGTCCAACAACTCGCAAGCTTGGCGTAACATTTCCAAAACGTCTTTCTTCACATTCACGAAATCTTGGGGATGCTCCAGAATGTAAGCAGATGTCTGACCCAGAGCCAAAAAGCAGACGTTTTTCAGTGAGGGACGGCTAAATCCAGTTTCCCCTGAGAGTGGGGACTGGCCCATGAACACCCCATGTCCTTTAAGTCCAGCGGTAAATTTGATGATGTAGTTCCAAAATCCTTGCAGGTCTTTGGCAGTGTCAGGAGTGACCATTCCTGGTAGCCCTTTGCCACCACCGTAGACACTATCTACTTCATCCTGCAACAAGAATAATTCTGGTACGCCAACACAAGAACCACCAACAACAGCGACTCGCTTTTTTTGCTCATCAATCTGCTGTGTGGCAAAAGTAATCCAATTGGATAATTTCGCCATGCCATCAAACTTCTTGGTGAAACGACAAAGCCACCGCGTCACTTCATCTTTAGGGTCACAGCCAAGTACAACTGCTGGCGACTGGGATTTGGCTGCAATCTTATTGACGATTACACCAGCCAAAGTAGACTTACCAGATTGTGTCCCGCCACTAATATAAAAATGGTGGTTAGCACGTTTAGTCATATCGTGGTTCACCGCAGCATCGCACAATTGGTCTAACCATGCATCATCCAACCGGATATATTCAGGATACTGCTGTGCGATCGCGCTTTTGACTCATCAATAATTTGCTGGACGACTATCCATTCTTCTGTTGTCAGATTTTCTAGTGTCAGCCCCGACAGATTCAACTCCCCGTCCTTCTTCAGGTGAATATTGAATTGTTTGTGACGAGTTTGAGTTTGTTCTTGTTGTTGCTCCATGTATAGCCACACCCAATACGAGAATTAATAGCAGCAGATTCAGTACTGCTGCAACGCCGATTAATTTACTCGGTCGCATCTGCATTGCCAGCAGAGAGATAGAGCGATGTAATCTCCTGACCGAACCGAAAAAAGGCTTCTGGGCACTGCATTCTTGGCATTTGCCAGAACCCGCAGTATGGAATTAGGGTATGAAGGTAGAGTAGGATTGCATTCACTACCGGGAGTAGAAGAATTTTATGATAGCCAAGGCATGATTGATGTGGGAGAGGATGAAGATTACGATGAACTAGTTTATTTTGAGTATGGAGTTTTTCGTTCTCCTGAGTAAGATAGCAAAGGTAAGTAGATGAGCCAGCAGGAACACAGTGAAAATCAAAGCACCTTTAACCAAGAAAATGCAGTAAATCCAATGGGTTTATTATTTGATGAAGAATGGTTGCGAAAAGGTGTTGAAGCTGAGGATAAAGTTGGTGGCAACATTGGGGCTGGATTAGATTGGGGTTCAGCATTTGGCTCCTTAATAGGCAATCTAGAACTTTTGGGACGTTTCACAACGTTGCGTATTTCTCTAAATAGAGAAGTGCGATTGCTGCTAAATAATTGGAATTTAGGTACAGCTACGAAAATTGCTGTAAAAACTGCAAGAGAAAGAATACTTGAAAAGTTTAGACTGCCGACACCAGAGGTAAGAGAATACATACTTGCTACTCTGGAAAATGATGAACTTTATGGTGAAGAATTCATTTCTAATCGAAAGATACTGCGCGAACTGCTTGGATTGTTATTAAAACAAGAAGATTGGGAAACCATTGCAGCAGTTGCAGCAGATTCGTTAAAGAAAGAAATTATACATCAAGCTGTTAGTGACAAAATTTCGGCGTGAGTTTGAGAATTAGGCGCTTGACAATTCATTAATTTTTTGAGCATTTGCTCCCATCTAAGTACTGCGCTCAACGGTGGGTAGTTCCCACAGGCTCCTTCGGTTGTGTGGGGGTTGGCTTTTGTTTGGTTTTGAGCGGAATAACATATGCTACTGCACCAAGCCCAGCCATTCCACCGCCTATGATATACATAATATTTTTAGTGAAGTATTGTGAGCCGATGTATCCAAAGGTGATAGCTGCCACTGTTGTGACAATCATTTGAGGTAGTTTCATAATTTAAAATATTGTTGTTTGTTTAATGAATCAAGCAATGATTCTTGCTCTTTGGCAATTGGTACGTACTATTCGTTAATTTGCCGCTGAGGCTTTTCACCTTCAGGAGGCACTAGCAACAAAGCTGGAAAACCCAACAAGCGTCCAGCCCAAGCAGATATGTTTTCGTATCTGCCATTCATATTGCTTGCTCTGGGAAACTGATTTTGTGTTCGCCTCAATAATCTCTAAGCCCCAACAAGAAAGTGTGCCTATACCAAACAAGCAACTACTGGCAATAGAGGCAATCCCTATTGTGTTTAGAATCCGATCGCTAAAATTCGGATTTCTTACAAGAGGCTTTGGTTGACGGCGAGTATGAACTAGGGCTAATTCATCTGTACCTAGACGTTTTATATGCTCTTGTTGAATCAGAGGGTAAGCAATTTGTTGGTTATTAGTCATTTGTCGTTACTAGTATGTAGTTTTAATTGCATCTATATCAGTGAACGTATGATAAGCCTCCGTTATAGGTTGCACTACATTCCACAGAGGGGTATCAAATTTTCTTTGGTAATAATTTAATTCCTGAATGCTGAATTCTTCTTCACAAAGCCTTCTTTTGCTTCACCAGCACGCCCGCGCACGTATCACCGACACTGCCCCTCTCCCCGATAGTTCAGAATCCGCAGCGCCTCTATTTATTGCATCGGAGAAACGTTTACTTTTGAGTCATCTGCTCCACACCATCAATTGCATTCAAGATTTCTCCTAAGATATTGGCTGCATTGTTTAAAACAACATCATCCGAGGTAGTAAAGTACTCGGAGGATTGGATTTGGCGATAATCCTGCTACTTCCCACAAGCCGCAAAGTATATCAAAACCCTGCAATATAGCCGAATTTCTGATGTAGTTAGTCTCATTTTCATAGCTTATCCTCCTAAAATTTGTCCTGATGAATACTGAAACTTGCTCCAACCAAGGCAGTACCCAAAAAAGCGGAAAAGCTCACCAGCATGACTCCCAAGCAAATATTCTTCTGCTGCTGCCAACCAGAGATAACTATGTTGGGATTAGCACTTGTATCAATAACTTCCAGCCCCCAACATGTCATTGCTCCTACTCCTGAAAAAGCGGTGAAGAGTAACGATACAATTGCAAATGCTTCTATAGTACGGTCAATGAGAATCCTGGGGCTAAATCTTTTTCGAGTCCGACGAAGAACTAATTTACTTTGATTATTTAAAGGCGTGGATGATTGGTAAACTATCTTTTGAGTTTTCATGTTTATTGCCTGGATTGATTGAATAATCTACCTATTGATCAAGGCATTAAATCTATACAAAAGCGGTAGATTAATTAAAAATCTACCGCTTTTTAATCTGAAGTTTCTATTTTTTAGAAGAATTCAGGAGTCAGAATTCAGGAGCCAGAATGTTGAAAACTTTAGTCGAATTATTCTCGGTCAATAGAAGAATTATGCGCTCATTGCTTTTAAATTCTGACTTCTGACTCCTGGGTGCTGAATTCTTACATTTTTTACTTAGCCAAGAACTAATTTTCTTGCATACTCTTGTGCTTCATCTGGGGATAAAGATTGAAAATTTTTAATTAGCGTTGCCGCACGAGTTCCTCGCGCACTAAGAAGCAGGCAATAGCAATGAGGTTCAGGTAGTGCGGGGTTTTCCATCTCTGCTATCCACAACCACCATGATTTTTCGCCTTCTTCAAATTCAGAGCCATAATCGTAATGTAGTTTTTCTGCGTTAGACATTGTTTTTTGCTCCTACTTTTACCAAAAGTTTACATCTGCACCTTTACAATCACAAATGCCGCCAGAAATTCTTACTGATAGTTTTGAGACGGGAGCAACGCGATTTTGTGATGTCGGACTTTAAATGAGCGATCGCTAAAATATATATTTCAGTAAAAAGTTATTTTATTAACATAATTAATGCTGAGAATGCACGAGAAAAAGTTCTGTTGAGGTATCTCAAAAGATTACTGATAGGTAATTTGGTAATAATTAATGATTTTTACTTAGTGTTAAATAAGACAATCTTTTTGCTAGATAGAGAGATAAAGTATAAAATGTTTTAAGCACTGCTGGACTTAAGGAAAGAATTAAAAATAGAGTCACAAAAGTTGTCCCAATTTCTCGCTATCCATTGACATCGTAGATGTAACATAATCTCTGCATTATTTTGAAGCCAAAACTTACTATTCCCCTTCATACGCAAGTTAACAGCTTGACGAATTAAACTTTCAACAGCACCACTACCAAGCGGGAGTTTTTGAGATGCGACCAAGTTATACTTTAAAAGTCTTTTTCTATAAGCTTTTAAAATATAATTTCGTTCCTTGACCATCAAATTACAGCGTTCTCCGGTGGCGTGTGATATCAATTCACCCATATTTCTCATTAATTCTAATGCCTGTCCATTTTTTAAAGTTTTTCGAGCTTTTTTAAACCATTCTTGACGCTCATTGTCTCTAGTAAAAGCAGCATCAGCAAAGTCCTGTAAATGTGATGCAGCGTGGTAAAAATCTAATAATTGATAAGTTTGTAAAGGGCAATTTAACTTTTTTAATAAAGGAGGAATATGTATCCAAATCCATTCAGCACCATCAGCTATTAACAAAACTTGTTTAGCCTGATTTATTCCCAAATTTACTAAATACATCTCTAAAATAAGGAGGAAATGTTCATAACCGGAATATGTACCATCATTAGTAATAGGTATTGATGATGTCCTAATTTTTTGACCCTGCTCATTGACTACATAAATTGTGAGCAACTTTGGCTTCATCCATTCACCAACAAAACCATGACGATGAGTTTTAGAACTACGTCTGCCTTTTTTATTGAACCTAATTTTAGTTCGTCCACCGTCTACAGCTATTACAACACGTTGATTTTTTAAGATACCAGTATTGAGTGTGTTACTATTTCGTTGGTTCAATATTTTTGATTCACGAAGATTAATGCCAATCTGACCAAAAAGATAAGTCAGGCGTTCGATACGTTTTAAACTAATATCTATTCCCCAATCTATTAATGTAGAGCGTGCAGCGTCAAATGAACCAGCTATTGCACCGTATTTGGCAATTGTTGACCACACTAATGGGGTTATTCCATCAGACATTCCTAACCATTTTAAAAATGGATAAAACCCTTGAGCGGCTGTTTTTATTTTGGTTTTTTTACTAGTATTACCTGATTGATTCTTAAGTATGTCTCGTTCAACTAGATAAGGGAGCTTTAAGATTACTTCTACATTGCCCACTGTTATTATTTGACGCTTTTTATAACCACGTTTTAAGTTTGTTAGATTTTGTTTAGTTTGTATTTGCTCAACAGAATAATCAAGTAATTTTTGATTAGTAGACAGTTTGTACAATAAGAGGGATATACACTGCCCTGCTAATATAAGTGCTTGATTTCTAATTTCTTCTTCTCGTTCTTTAAATTTTTTACCATCCCACTCGGTGAGATTAGTAAAATCTAAAAGTTTTGTAACATGAGATTGAAAAGTATCCAACGATTTGTTCAAATCAAGAGTTGCATATATATTTTTTTTCATCAAAGGTGAGTATTCCCGGCTTGAAAATTCTACTCCTTGGGAATCTTACCTTTTTTATAATCATCTTTTATTTCCCTGCATTACCACATATCAGCCTTAGCAATCAATTTAAGTAATATTGCTGAATTATGTGTACTAAATATTAGTATATACGCAATTAACTAATTTAGCGATCGCTCGTTTAAAGTCCGACATCACAAAATCGCGTTGCTCCCTTTGAGACTGACTACATTGGGTTCTGTTGTTGTTTCAGGAGTAGAAGCAACAGCCACCGCAGCAGGAAGTGGTACAGGTGTAACTAACAGAGAATTAAGCAATTCCATTTGATAGTCAACATCAGTAACACTTCTGTAAATTCCGTGATAATCTATCTGCATTCCCAGAGGTGTGGGAACGATTTTTAGGTACTCATTGAGTGCAGCAATATAGCCATCATGGTAGATATGACTAGCAATACAAGTGCGGATATAACTTAATAATTGAATAGCTCGTCTAATATCTTGTACGCACCGTAAGCCGTCCATTTGTGGCTGAGTTTCGCTGTAGCCTTTCATCTTCTTCTCGGCTACTAAGTTATGGAACTTGTTAACAGCCTGTTCATAACTTCTTAATGTGTGGACTTTGATCTGTGGCTGATAACCAACACGTCCCCACTGCACAGTCAAAGTGCTGTTTTCAACTTTGGCGCTCCAAAATTTATTACTGTTCTGAATTGCATTAACGAAAACTAAATAGATTTCCATTTTTCTTATCCAATTAACTCGTTAATTTTTGGGCATTGCCCCATCGAATTTGGTGTTGTAATGCTTCAAGTAATGTTTCAGCTTCATCTGCCGTTAGTCCTTTTAGGACAGAGCAGACATTGGATAAATCTTTGGGAATAAAATCAGAACGAAATCTGACAAACAATGCTTCTTTCAAAGCATCAGTTAGTGTATATTCAGCAGAATGACTCTTTTGCTCTTGTATGAAAACAAAGTGAGCTAAAGTCATTCGCAGTAACAGTTTGGTTCCTCTGTCTAACTTCTCTAGATAAGCACCATAATTATCAACCAGTTCGTTAATTTTTTCAGTTTGCCCGTAATAAGTCACTAAATCTGTTGTCATGTTTATTTGCCTTATTAACTATTAAAAAACTACTGATATTACTAAAACAGCGATCGCCCTCATAGGACGACCGCTATCAGCATCAGTTCATGTTGCGAAACTTAGCAGTACGCAAAGATTGAGTTTTCGCTGCGACAACAGGACTACTCGCTCTTCGGGCAGTGCTAGCCCACGCCTGCATTCGCTCTACAGCCGCCGCATCCTGGATGGCAAGCGGGGTAATGGTTTGGCGACAAGCTTCCAAATCACTAAGCGTGACCTGTTGTGGTCGTCCTTCATCGAATGCCAGCAGCGCGGCTTCAGATGCGAGAGTTTCCAGTTCTGCGCCTGAAAACTTTGCAGTGTTAGCTGCGATCGCTTCGAGATATTCGGATTCAACAGCGATGCCAAAACGTTGCAGATGAATCCCTAAAATCTGTACCCGTTCTGGTTCAGTGGGTAGATCCACGAAGAAATTTTCATCAAATCTTCCCTTTCTCTTTAACTCCGTTGGTAGTGCTGAGGGGTCGTTACAGGTTGCCACGACAAACACCCCGCACTGTGATTCGGACATGAAAGTGAGGATATTCCCTAAAATCCTTTGGCTGACTCCACTGCTGTCACCTTGCCCCGACAAGGCTTTTTCTATTTCGTCAATCCACAAAACGCAAGGTGCGATCGCGGAGGCTGTCTTGAGTGCGCGGCGGATATTGCCCTCAGACTCACCTACCAAACTACCAAGGAGGGAAGCAATGTCTAGCTGGAGTAATGGCAAATTGAGAATATTAGCGATGTTCTTAGCGACACTCGTTTTACCCGTACCTGGAGGCCCTGCAAGTAACAACCCTTTGGGTTGCGGTAAGCTAAGACTTCGCGCTTGTTGGGTGAACAGCCGCCGCCGCCTCATCAACCACTCGCGCAGTAAATCGAGTCCGCCAAAAGGAATGGTAGCTGGTTTACCCAACTCGATACCCATTTGAGCAAGTAGCCGAGTTTTGTACTCGACAGCTTTGGGAATGAAATCAGCGTCAACGACGACACCATCATTAGTTAAGTTTTCTTTGACTGTTAACCGAAGGAAATCACTAATTTCTTCTAAGGTTAAACCCAATGCTGCACGAGAAAGAGTTTCAAATTCAGCATTTTCTAGGGAAATAGCAAAAGTTAATTCTTGTTCAATAGCAGACTGGTGTAAGTCATGCAAATAAAAATTGATGTGTTCAAGTATTTGGTCAATACTAGGTAAAGGGACTTCACAATAAGGAATCAATCTGACTAAGGATTCGTGTAGTTGTATGTTCTGACCCAACAAGACAATGCGTTTATCTGTGGGTTTTAACCTGTGGTAAAGGTTTTTAACTTTAGATAAAATCTCCCAACTCAATTGGGGTGAGTTCTTAGCAATAAAGGGGTGAATATCTCCGAGGATAAATACACCATTCCCACTAAAGTTAGCAATGTAGTCGAATACGAATAGTAGTAGATCGGCCTGTGGAGGTTTTTTATACTCTGCAACTGGCTTAAATATTAAGCCACCATCCGACGCAATCAGGCACTGTTCGAGACTGGACACACCGAGGTTCCAGAAGAACACCGGACATGAAAGCTTATTGTTAGCTTCAGTAGTCAGCCATTGAATAATCGTTGCCTCGTCGGGTGATAGCACATCAACAGCAGCAATGGGAATTTGCGAATCGAGTGTGGAGAGCAGATTTGAGAGTTTCATTGTTTTTCAACTTTATAAGGAACTGGTGATAATTCGTCATGTGTGTTTACGACTTTTACGATCGCCTCATAAGCTTCGGCATCGCCGTCAAAAACCTCAGCCATTTCATTGCTCTCAGGCTGGGCGATCGCGCTGACAATAGCATTGAGTAGTACACACAAGCCTTCAATGTTGCCTTTGATAACTACGGGTTGCCTTAATTTTTGTTGGGCATAAATGTGAATAAACGGGTATTCTTTGTGCAGTTCTGACATAAATTAGGCATAGGGGATTTGAATCAGTGAATAGTAAACAGTTATCAGTTACCACCGAAATTCTCTTAATTGGTCACTGATAACTGGTCACTGGTAACTGTTCACTGATTTAATTACTGACGCAAACGTATTTGACTGCTATTAGTAGTCCGAAGCTGCGGTGCTGATTCTTCCTTGAAAGTGCGTGAGCCCTCCACAACTCCCAAAGCTTCTTCAAATGGCTGGGTTGCTGATAAACAAGTTAGCCCTTCAAAACCTTCTGCTTCCACTCGAACTTCACCTGTAGCCGAGTCAAAATGAATCAAAACTGAACGTTCCATACTATCTCCTTACATATTGTTGTATTTCTTGATGTCCAGCAAAAGTCAGCCGTAAAGTTTGTACAGTACCGTTGGTAATTTGTGCGATCGCACATTCGCCAAACTTTTCTTGTAACTCAAGAGCTTTAGCTCTCACCATCCGTTGTCCGTATGCAAGCATTAACTTATTGGTGAAAAAGTCTTTGCCCAACTTTGGAACTGTCTCATAGCTATCGTGTATTACGTCATACACACCACTTGAGGTGTTCCATTTAAAACCGATGTCTGCACGGGCTTTTATGGTGCGACCAGATACGATGATTTCAGCACTTTGCCCTTGAGATGACCCGTAGTAGCCTTTTAATGACTGTGCTTTTTCATGAACTTGCGGTGATAGGTTTAGATCTGTGAGGGCTTGTACTAAACATTCGCGATTAGTGAGTTTGGTTTTAACACTTGAGAAGTGTGACATGAGAATTTTGTCCCTATATTAAAAGTGCGGTATTCGTTTTTGAAATGAATATTGCATTTTTCGTTAGATACTTAGTCTTGGGCGAATGCACTCCGCCCAAGACTGTTTTTTACCTAAATTTGAATGACATAACGGTAGCTTTCGACAAGCCCACATCACTACTCGCCAACTGTTGCAGATTGCGCTGTTCATCTAGTAGTTTGGTGCGAATCTCTTGCATCTTCTGCTGCAATTGACTGCGTGTATCAGAACCGGGATTCTTAGCTTCAATCGCCGGATCGTTAACGATAGAATCCAAATGCGTCATCATCGCCTCAAGACTGCTGCCAGCGTGTGAGTCAGCATTCGCCAGTAGTACCTGAACTTTCATCAGATGGCGTTCCATCTTTTTCTTGAACTGAACAGGTTTACGTCCGGGTTCCCAATCAGCTAGTTCTTCAAGCAACTGTGCGGCAAGTTGTTCACCACCAGCTAAAGCTGATTCCCTCAGTCGCTGCTCTAAATTCTGGTCATACTGCTGAATAAACTTAGTAATCTGGTCAAGGCATTCGGCTTGTTGCTGATTGAGTTGTTCAGACAAAGCGGGTATGATAACCGGACGACCGATGATTACTTGGAGATAATCTTCTAAATCAGCAAGAGTTGGAAAAGACATCAACAAGTTAGCTTTGACCGACTCTTGCTTATCGTGGGGTAGCTCCCAAGTGTTAAGTGATAAGAATTGGTCAATTCGCTGTTGATAATCTTCAAGTCCTGCTTCGTAATCAACTTTTAATTGATTGCGTAAACCAGGAGCAACACGATCTCTGATATTGATTAACTGACTCCAGACGAGTGGAGCTAAATCAATCGGACAAATCCAATCGCCAGTGTCACTACTCATCCACTCTTGAACCGAAGCAATTTCTTGACGAAGTTGTGCGGCGGCTTCATCCAATTTCTTGAATACCTTAATACCTCGCAGTCCGACTTCGGAATTTGTGACTTTAACGAGGTCTGACTCAATTTCAGACACTTCGGCTTTTAGCACATCTGCCCACTTAGGAGCCGCAGACTTTGTACTCTTTTTCAACTGGATTCTAAACCGAATGCGGGTTTTATTTAACTGGGAAAAGTTGTGACGCTCGACTACTGCATCAGTTAGGAAATTTGCAGCAACAGGGTTGTCGATTACTTGTACCATGATTATTCACCTCAATTATTATTTTTCACTTTCAATTAAGCGAAGCTCCCTCAAAGTTCCTGTTTCTCGAACCATACAAGGCTGTCCTTTAATAGTTGCAATCTCTACTTTGTGGCTATTTCTAAATTTCTGAATGTCTGTAGTAGCTCTATAGATTACTTTCGTAGAGCTATTTTGTAACCTAATTTGTCTTTTGATGACTGGCGGTTTATGTGTTGACATCGCTCAAAACAACCCTTTCTGTACAGGTTCACTCTCAACAGCAGATGGATTGTGAATCATCCCCTCAACTTCCATGCAGCGAATCCCTAGTTTCATCTGATTTAAAATTAACTGGGTTTTTGTTCTTTGCTTTTGCAGTGGCTCAAATACATATTTGATGTTTTTTCCATCGCCTATTTGATGAACAAATCTATAAGAAACTCCATCAATTTGATAAACTTTATATGGTGAAATAGTTGCAGTATTATAAACAGGATTGAGTTTCATGTTTATCATCCTTAAACCGAAGCTATTTCATGTTTAGTTGGCGTAGCCTGTTAGCTGTAAACCTTAAGTGATGGGGCTTTGCGCTTCAAATTCCCTTTATCATCATCCCCATTAGTCGTAATCGTCGGTTGTTGAGAGCATTGGGATTTTAAGATTGTCCAATCCCAATGGTTAATTTGCGTTCTCTGACGATGTTCTATCAGTACAATCTTGCCTTTGTAATTTGGGTCTTTACCACTGATTAGATAAGCATCACCCAAAGCATAAAATCCAGTAGCTACATAATGCCGTTTATCTAGCCCCATCAGTGCATCCCAAGCCTCTTGAAGTTGCTGTAGTTTACTCATTTGTTGTGTCCTAATTTTTTCCAATCATCCAATCCAAGCGCAGCATCATACCAATTCGCAATTCGCAATGACGCTCGTTCCTCGCTACCGCTTCGCTAACGCAATTCGCAATTTAATTAACGATGACTTAAACCCATCCCTAATTAGAGACTACTAAATTTTTGATCGGTAAGGTTGATGAGCATTAATTTGCAACTAAACAAATAAGGAATTCTTTGTTTTTAATTGCGAATTGCGAACTGCGTTAGCCCATTGCGAATTGTTTTTGATGCTGTATTAAGCAGCAACTTTTTCTTTAACTGGCTTAGATAACCTAGATGCACCACTATTTGTGCGTTTAGGCTTTGAAATCGCTGGATTGACTTTACCAAATGGAGTTTGAATCTTCAGATCGGCATTTAACTCTTCTTGCAGTAACACTAACTGAGTTAAATACCAATCAACTTCTTCCATGATTTCTGCTTCAACTTCTTTTGGTGAAAGCGGTACGATTTGATGTGATTCGAGGTATTTCACGTCCTCAGAAAACCGAGAATTCATCACTAGATATCGATAGCCACTGCCACAGCTTTCAGCTAAGGCGCTATCAAGTGGTAGCACTTCAAAACCAATGATCTTACCTTGCTGCGTCCGTTGTCCTACGTTAAACTTTGGTTTTCCGTAGCCGATTGGTAGACTGATTGTTGGTTGCATTTTCATCACCTTTGCATTAATTGATTGTGTTGTCGGTAGCAAAATTCTTACAGATAGAAATGCTCAAAAATCTGATTTAACTTTTCTTTCTCCTCATCTGACAGAACTTTAAAATTAAACTCTTCGGAGTCCCAAACTTCATCTAAACTTGTAGACTCGTCAATAACATTTGCAATCAAACAAGATTGATCGTTGTAATCCCAACCGTTAGCTAAAAGCCACGGCAGAACCACATCAGATTGCAATAATTTCTCGATGTCGAACAACTCAGAAAAGTGTTGCAAGTTTTCGATACTAGGCTGAACAATTGTTGTAGTCATTGGGGTATTTTAAATGATTGAAATATGCTTCCCTACTTGAAAGCAAGTAAGGAAGCATAAAGGTGAACGCAATTGCTACAATCACCTCAATAAGTATTTGCTTACTAAGAAGGCACATCCTCCCAGTAACCAACTTCATCGTCATAATCTGCTTGCATAGACCGCAATGTGTTAACGAAGCTAACAAATTCTTCGTTAGTTAGTAACTGCCTTCCTCTTTTCCCATAGTTGTCTATGAGAAATTGTTTGCCTTTTTCGTCTCCCCAACCCAAAGCTTCAATCAATCGTTGTGACTCCATCATCAATTGATTGCGATCGAATCCATTAGACGTAGCTGCTTCTGGTAGATTATTCTTTGGCAATCCTTTTTTCCACCAATCACTGATGGAATTATGCACAAGGGCAATTTCTTGAGCTATTGGTTTTTTGCCAATACAATAACTCTCCCAGTTGGGCGCAGTTGGCTTTTCGTATCCACTACATACGCAGGCATTGGAAGTTTGCCCCGCTTTCTCACCACGTTTTTCTGTTTTCAATATGGGGCAGAATACCCACATCGAATGCCAAAGTAAATTCTTTGGTTGGTAATGTTTGCCTTGAAAACTTGCATAAGCTTGTTCGCAAGTTTCACGGAATGCCATTAGTTGCTGGTCAAACGAAACTTGAAAGACTCCCCAAGCAGTTATTTGTACCGGTGCGATATGAAGAGGTTGATTTTGGGCATCGACGAAAATCACCATATACCGTTTAGCGAATTTGTAGGCGTTCTTGTCCAAACCATCACTTTTTCGCCAAACTCCAATCACCTTTCTATCGTTTCCGTATAGTAAAGGCGATCGCCCAATCACAAGCATTCTTGGTTGCCTATAGAGAGTGCCAGGAATACCTATCTTTTCATCATTTTCGTCCAACTTGTTAGTGAGAACTTTATACTCCTTACCACCTTCTAGTTCTTTATTTTCGTACCACCCTGCTAATTGTTGATTTTCATAAGCAATCCAAATACCAGCAGGTGAAGGAATACTTTTGGCTGCTGGTGTTTTGTCATAAGCTTTGTGTTCAGTGGAATCGAAATCGAATGTAAAAGCTGTCATAGTAGCTGCCTTTTTAGTTGCTTAATTTCAATGTTTTTCAGCGAAGCAATTGCACTTCAAAATTAAAACTCATCAACATCAGATTGTTGATATGAGTGTGAGATTGTTTATGCTTACTCAAATGATTAAGCATTCGGTTCAAAAACAGGATTTAGTTTGATAATTGATTCTCCAATTCGAGATAGTATCCTGCGCCTGTATTCTTTACTTTGGCTATATCAAGGGTTATCAAATCTTGAATTACATTCTGGCTAAAAGTTAGTTCTGACAATCTAGCTCGTCCGCCTTTATTCTTGAGAAATAGCAGGCAAGCATTGGAATTAGGAGCAGACTTTTTACTGCTAGTTTTAGTTGTCATATTTTTTGGTGATTGGAATTGTTCAAGGTAAGAATTCAGGATTCAATCTCACAACTCCTGAATTCTGAGGATTTGTCCTAGCTGTAAACTTTCAGTGATGGGGCTTTTCTATTGAGGTTGCCTTTTCCATCATCACCATTAGTTGTGATAGTAGGACTTTTGCATTCAGAAGAATTGCAAGTAAAATCCCAATGGTTGATTTGCTGTTTGAGTCTATGTTCTACCAGCACAATTTGATTTTTACGCTTGGTGTCTTTGCTGCTGATTAAAAACGCATCACCCAGAGCATAGAAACCAGTTGAGATGTAGTATCGTTTATCGACACCCATCAGTGCATCCCAAGCAAGTTGTTTTTCTTGCTGCTTGTTCATAGTTTTTGATTAATAACTTCAGATAAATTTAGCGAAGCTATATTACGCAGCAGAACGTTCAATTCAGACTTGCCGTAGCAATACTATTTGTGCAAAAATATTAAAGTTAAATCGATTTTATTTTCTTAAGCGATTGCTAGATAAATAAAACAGCGATCGCTTGAGTTTTTAGAACAACTTTGTGGTTGACTGCTGCCGCGGCAGAATTTTTTGGCAATCAAAAAGCGGTCTGCTGTTAACAAACCGCTTCTGAACTTGATAAGTTGTCTCGAAAACTGAAAATCTCTTCTACTGCGTAAATCTTGCTAATAGTTCTTCACGGGTCAATTGCAGACATAAAGGAGTAAATTCTTCTGGTGATAACTGTAGTAAAGCATTAACAACTGTTGCTAGTTCACCATCCACTTCGCCAAACCGAAATCGCAACAGATTTTCTACAACTTGGCGACGTTCTTGTTGCACACCCTCTTGTACAGCCGCCGCTCTTGCTTCTTCATAAGCTTGGGTTAAGTTCATAATTAGCTCCTGGTCATCTTGGGTTAACTCTTGTTGTGCCATAACACTAATACGCCATCGATAAATTATCTCCAGCACATTGCGACGCAAGCGGTTTTCTCTTGGCAGTGCCACCAGTTCACTAACAGCTTGTTGCTGAACTTTTCCCCTGCCCAACAGCCGAAACCATAAAGTGTCTGGAGTTGAGGGTAGCTTGTTAATCGCAACTATTGCGGCTCTCTCTCCTTCAGGTAGAAAATACACCCCATCAGGCCAATTGTCTAAATCTAGTTTAGCCCCAAAACCTTTAAGCAGAGTTTGTGAGGCACTTGGAGAAAGAATCCACAGCCTTGCTAAGTCATTCTCTGCTATTGTCGTGTCTTCTCGATTAGCTTGACGTTGTGAGTCGGCAATCACGGTAAACAATTTTTGAAGGCAACTACGTACTTCGGAGAAACTAGGTTGATTGCGAAATGGTTCTAGCAGTGCCGTATTTAACAGAGCAATTCTGCCCAAGAACCCTAAAGTTTCAGCCTCAACAGTAGAGTTTGGTGTTGCAGAAAATAGAACATCAACAAACCTTGTTTCATCAGTAACTTCTTGATTTGTTCTTACTTCCCCTAAAGGGGACAGTAATTCTTTTAAAAACTGCTTGGCAAACTGGTCGTGAGGTTTAGTGGTCATATCAACAACGAGGATTGTGTATCCCAAAGTGAATCGAGGAATAGATTCTTAAGAAATACTAAAGAGCAATTGTATAATATTTCCTGATTATTGAGTTTAATAAGTGTCTAAAAAACTTCGAGAAATATCTTAGTTGAGCAGCCCCATCTAAAAAAACATAGCTATAATCGGTATCTAGGAGAAGAAAAACTATATGCACTATTAAAAAAAAATAGTTGCTGATAGCAATCATAGATTTTTATCTATTATTACTTGACATTGATAAGTCGAGAGACGCGAACTTTCTACACTAGCAAATTAGGCAGTTTAAAAGCAGAGTAATTCTTAAATAAAGTTGAAGTTGTTATACAATTTCAACCCGAAAAGCCTGCCATAAATATGACTCACAAAACAAAATTTTTTCTAACAATCATCTATAACTATGACATTTTATCAGCTACGCACAGGAGAGTTTTTTTGTTTTTCTGGGATAATAAAAGCCAAAGTTTATCGAAAGGTAAATGCCTCTTATTGCAGCCAGAATGGTTTTTTACAAAGGATTCGTTCACATACAAGGATTAGACGCTTAACTTCATCGGAGGTTCAAGTGTATTTAGAAAGTATAATTCCTCAGCAGTAATTCATAACTAGCCGCTCAAAAAATCTAGTTGTAGAACGAAATTAGACGCGATCGCTTTCTATTCACACAGAGCGTTCCCTCTGGTTTTACTCTTTGTACGATTTGGACATGGTTGAGATTTCAGATATGTTATAAATGAGCGTTGTTACTCTGCTCACAGTTATGACTTTCCACCAATTACGCACAGGAGAGTATTTCCGAATTCCTGGGATGACTAGTCGTTATGTGTATAAAAAGGTAAATAATTCATCCTGCCGCTTGAATGGTTTTTTGCAACCAATTCATTCTCAATCTCTAGTAAAACGGTTGAATCTGGCTGAAATCAAAGAGTACATAGTGCAACAGCAATCTGAACTTGAAAGTTTTGAAACAGATTATTATTAATTAAATTCCGCTTCGCACAAAAACATTTGTTACTGTAATCGAGCCAACAGCCCCACATCTATCGACTAAAGCCTCACACAAATCAGTCGCCTTCACCCCAACAACCCCCGGCTGAATCTCACTAGTTAATCCATTGACAAGCGATTGAAAGTCGGAGTGGTTGTCGTTAATTTCTAGCTCTATCAAACCTGGGGTTTGTGATGTGATTGTTGCCCAAGGGGGAAGATTTGAAGAAGCACTCGTCAGATAAAGTTTCACGTTTGCACCTTTTGGTTAACTTTGACATCAATAAACGGCTCAATAGACTTGTCCGAAATATTAACTTAGGAAAAGAAAAATGGTAAAACGTTAAATTGAGCGTCTACCATTTTTCAGAATTAGTTATGGTTTTTGATTACATCGAGAAATATCCACACCGGACAAAACAAATTTTAGGAATTAGTTACGAACAACTCCAATTACTGTTGAAATGCGCCCAAAAGCGACATCAAGAAATCAAAGTGAAACAGGAGAGTCAAAAAATTAGAATCAATGCGTCAGGAGGAGGTCGCCCTACAAAGTTGTCAATAAGTGAGCAAGTCTGTTTATGCTTGTTTTATTTAAGACAGATGCCAACATTTCAAGTATTAGGAATGTTGTTTGGTGTTTCCAAAACGGAAGCTAATGATACATTTCATGACTGGATACCAATCTTGCGAGACATCTTACCCTCCAGTTTATTAGAACAAGTCTCAAAGAATGAAAGTGATTTACTATTTGTTCAAGAAGTATTAACTAATTTTAGGCTATTGGTCGATAGTCTGGAACAGCCAATATATAGGGATTCTAACCAAAAAGAGCAACAAAAATATTTTTCTGGTAAAAAGAGACAACATACATTAAAAAGTTTAGTGTTCGGGATGCCAGAAGGTAAGGATATTGTTGAAGTAGAGGTGGGGGTTCCTGGGCCAACAGCAGATATAAAATTGTTTCGTCAATCTCAGCCGAAATTTGATAAATCTCAACCTTTTTCAGGTGATAAAGGATTTCAAGGTGGCGAAAACATCACTACGCCTCATAAAAGAAAACCCAAGCGAGAATTAAGTCAACAGCAAAAAAATGAAAATAAGGCTTTGTCTAGTAATCGGATATTTATCGAGCATTTAATTCGACTACTTAAAATATTTCGGATTACTTCACAAAGATTCCGCTTAAAGCTTGATACTTATGAGCAAATTATTTTAACAGTATGTGGGTTAGTTAGATTGAGAACAGGTAGCTTGATTCTCCCAGGTTAGCTAGTAGTAATAATCATAAATATTTAGAAATTAGGAGTTGATTTTTATGCCTCTAAACTATCACTAACTATCTCAAAACCTTGTAACTGCGTTTTTACGCAAATATCAAAGTTTTGGCTCAAAGCTTTGAACAGTATGGCTTTGGAGTTTTCGGACAAGTCTATTTGGTCGGGGGTGCTGTTGATGATGGTTGCAATGATTTGGCGATCGCGTTGGGTGAGTGGGTCTTGGGTTGGGACTTGCTTATTAGCAGGAGATACTTGCTGTAACAGTGTACTTTGCGTCATAATAAAACTCCTTGAACAAAGGGAAAGGCGATCGCAACGTTTTCTAGACAGCAGCGATCGCCTTTGTTTTTTACGAACTTACGTTGTGGAAATCCACAACGCACTCACCGAAATTTAGCGAAGCTTTAACAAATAACAGCGCAAGGCTGTAGAGAAGAAGTTTATCCTCTGTACAACCTTGTCAAAGGCGATTATCTACTAAAAAGTAGGAATCGCCTTTATTGTGATTAGCAAGTCTTTTATCAGTGAATGTCCGTTGATTGCATCTCCAGGCTTCTTTACCCACTCAACAGAGCTTGTGCTATGCCCCAGGATCATGTCTCTAGACTATGTATTGTTGGTTTTAACTTAATTGGCTTTAAGCACCGCTTTATTTACTAAGAGGCTGGTACTTGCTTCCTCTCTGTTCAGATTTTAGTACGCAACGTATTGAATTGTCAATCAGCTACTTGTTCTTTCTCACTAAAAATAGTCAAATTTCCTGGCTCACCATGCCAAATTAATGCAGCAACACTTGTGTCCAAGGTTGAACATAGTGATTCCAAAATTTTTCTAGAAGCTGTAAGCTCTTTGGGCTTTTTCGACTTTCCTGTATACAGATGAGGAGATTCAAGCTGCTGGATATAAGCTTCAGATACACCTGATTTTTGTGAAAGCTCTCTGCGGCTATAATTAATAGCTTCCCTTAATTCTCTTAAGCGTCTCCCCATTGCATCATTCCAGTGAAAAGTTGCAATGGGAGAGGTATCAATATTAATACTCATATTTACAATTATTTTGGTACGCTCAACCATTGACATGAAGATATTACCCAGTTTAAAATATTGTTGTCAACCATAAGGTTATATCTTGTCATGCCAAAAGCGATCGCTTGCATAAGCAATGCGATTATTTCCGTTTGTTAAATTTCAAAGGAAAATTCGCTACTGCCGAAGACAAAGTAGCAAGAACGAGCCTTACTTAGGGAATTAAAAGCGATCGCCTCACAGGGGATGATGCGATCGCTTGATGGCATCGTTAAATAAACCAAGTAACAGCATAATACCAGCTTTCAATTACCAGACTGAAAAATTCCAGGCGGCATAGTTGCAATGCCTCAACAGTTCCGTGCATCAAAAATTCGGAGGAACTATGGACGAGCTTAGTTTTCAAATGAAGGACGAGTTAGGATTTTGCACCCGTCAAAATGATGGGGTTAGCGGAATGACCGTTACTGCTTTAGCTGATTTTTGTGGTGTAGATCAGCCTGCAATTACCCAATTACTCAACAAGATTCGTGATTCTGACCCCATAACGAATGACTTATCAAAATAGCTGAAAGAATTAGCTGGTAAAGATTGGAGGCTCATAACGAATGACCCTTACGGCAGCTTGTACGTAATTGACGAACTTTGCCACGCGATTCTCGAATACTACGCTTTTACTGCACGTAAATACAAAGGTAAGCAAATCGCCCTCAACAATTACCGTATGATTGCCAGGGCAGGACTGCGGGTATTCATCTGGTCGCAAACGGGCTACTCTCCGCAGACCCTCAGTGCAGAGCAGATAGCTTTGCTTCAAGCTATTCCTGCTATGCAACAGGCGATCGCTGACCTTCAAGCTCAAGTCCAAAACTTACTACCCCCATCAGCCGACTTCATGCCTCCCGGCTGGGATGCCGAAGTTTGGCGATCGCTTCCAAAGCAGGACAAGCGCCACTTCAGGTTTTTGTACCGCCGTCGCAACTTCAAACGATCTCAAGAGAATCAACCATTAGCTCTGCCTGCGGCACTTTTGAGCAGATGAAACAAAAGCAACGGGCTGAGGTTGAGCAGTTGGTTGGTGAAGTATCGCCCGAAGAGAAACAGCAATTTCAAGCTGCGAAACTCCAAAAGCTCACAGAATTTTGGTCGCAAGCGTCCGAAGAAGAACAGGAAAATATGCCGTTTTAGATGTGGAGTAAAAATATGAGCAGTAAGTTAATCACTCCAGAATCGCCTCTGTTGGTTCCGCCATTACTGGCCACAGAGATTGGTTTGCCAGAGGCTATGATTCTCCAGCAAATCGATTACTTGAGCCAAATATCCAAGCACATCAAGTCTGATGGCAGACGTTGGTTTTGGAAAACACTTGAGGACTAGGGAAAAACATTGCCGTTTCTGAAAATCTCTACAATCAGACGTGCGATCGCTAACTTGAGGAATTTCGAGCTAATCGATGTCTGCCGCCATAGTCAGAAGACTTGGTATCAGGCTAACTGGTTCACCGTTAATCTAGAAAACGTAGAAGCCTTATGGAATCGCATTTGTCAAAATCAGCAGATCGATGTGAGTCCTTTGAACATATCAAGTTGCTCACTAAGGGCAGATGATATCAAAGAGTTCACCCCTAAAGAGTTCTCTTCACAACATCACGCTGCTGCTGAGGAAGGAAAAAATGAAGTGGAAGAAACCGAGAGATTGGAGTACGAACCCGAATCAGTTTGTCTAACCCTAGAACCAGAGCAACCCCAGATTTCTCGCTTCCTTGATGGGCAAGAATTGGACTACTCAACTAACAAGGAAGACTATCATAAAGACGAGCTTTCCGAGGCTGGGGCTAAAGCTGATTTAAATGTGTCTAAGCAAAAGATTGCAGAAGTTTGTAACGAGTTGAGGCAGTTGCGGAGCAATCCTCAGCCATGTTTGGGTGTGGTCAAAAAGCATTGGGATAACTTTCAGGGGGCGGTCGCTAGGTTCAAAGATGCGATCGCAGAAGGCTAAAAATCCCACTGGCCTGTTCATCAACTCGTGCAAGAGTGGAGCTAAGGGGAAGAATACTGCCACTGCTGATATTAGTGCGTGGTTTGAGTGGGCGAGGCGGCAGCGGATTGTGCTGGCGATGTCAGGTGGAGTCGTTTATACACCTGATGGAGAGGCTGTGAAGTTAGCCGAGATGATGCAGCTGTTTTCGGTGCAGATGTAAACTACGGCAATTCAAAAAACAGTGATTTTACTGCGGGCTGATCAATAATTTTCTTAACTGTCTTAGTCTTATTAAGTATTAGCTGTATGTTACTAATTGACTTAATAATACCAATTGAACAAAGAGATGGCTGTGAGCTAACAATATGAGTTCATCCCTAAATATTACTCTAGCAGCCGCACAAACAGAAGTTTTGATGACAGAGGAACTGGCTGTCGTCTGGCTCTCTTGCCAGACTTAGCGGCAGAAAACCAAACTTTTCGTACCTTGTCCCAACATCTAAAAGACGAGCCGCAATTATCCCTCAAAACTCTAGCGCAAATTGGGCAAGGCTTATGCCAAGGTGATAGTGCCGTAGTTAGCCTCAGAGAAAGGCAAGCGGATGGGTAATTAAGATTTCGCCTTCTAGCGAGTTCCAACGCATTAGAGTTTTTAGAGCAAACAAAGACTACCGTTAATCGCTGATGCAGCACAATTAAAACGCAGAGTCATGTCGTGGCTGCGAGATGTTCATGGTATGTTTAAAAAGTAATAATGTCAGACTTCTTTCTGAACTCATTTTTTCAAAGTACGAACAATGACAAGATATATACAGTTTGATGTTGAAGACCAAGCCAGTGGAGAAATTTTAGTAGAGGTGGATGAAGAGGAAATTATTTCTTCAGAGGAAGGTTTGGTCAAAGTTGGAATCAAAGATGTTTTACACAGCACAGTGGCGGTTGCCCAAAATACTTTTTCCACTGCGGTCAAAAATGCGATTCATTACAATGTTCAAGTCTTAATTAACGCGATTCATAGCTTACCTGAACCACCAACAGAAATCGAAGTCAATTTTGGACTCAAGGTTACTGGGGAAGCTGGAAATGTTGCTGTTGGTAAAATGGGGGGTGAAGTAAACTATGCGATAAAATTGTCGTGGAAACCAGGTTCTAACCAAAGGTCGTGATAAGTCTTCTATGCAATTAGACGAGTTTCGCAAGGGTATTGTTCGCATTCTTAAACCCTCTGGTCAGACTGCTGGTACTGGATTTTTTGTCTCCCCTCAGTTAGTTATCACTTGCGCTCATGTAGTTGCGTCTTCTAGAAACAAACCCTCTACTGTCGTAGATTTAGTATTGCTGAAGAATAGACAGAAATTAACAGCTTCAATAGAAGAGAGATATTGGCGCGCTCCCGAATATGAAGATGTTGCCATTTTACGAGTAAATGAACCTTTCATTGAAAGCGTTCCTCTAAAACTAGGGACATCTGCTAACATTGCAGGACATGAATTCTTCACTTATGGCTTTCCAGAGAGCATTCCTCAAGGAATTTTAGTCAAAGGCTCAATTGATGGTGAAACTGGAGACGCTTCTCTGCTGCAACTGACTAGTCAAGAAGTAACTGAAGGAGTAAGTGGTGCTCCTGTTTTTGATCAGCAGACTCGACGAGTCGTTGGAATGATTACTGCACGAGCAGGATTAGATTTGCGGGAAGTTGAACGCAAGATTAAGGGTAAGAAAGAGACAGTAACGATTTCAACTGGCAGGCTAGAGAAAACTGCTTTTGCAACACCTAGCCATATATTAAAGGAAATTTGTCCTGAGCTTAATATCGAGAATATTTGTCCTTATCAAGGGCTATTGGCATTCACTGAAGAAGATTCTCGTTTCTTTCACGGACGTGATAGGCTAATCAACAAATTAATAGAAAATTTACGCCGAAATCCTCGATTTCTTGCAATCGTAGGTTCTTCAGGAAGTGGAAAATCTTCTGTTGTGCAAGCAGGATTACTTCCAAAGCTGCGATATGATGTTTCGGGGTTTCAAAACTGTAAAATTGTTAAATTCCGTCCTGGCAATAATCCTAGACAATCCCTGTTAAGTGAATTAGTCTCTATTTTCCCTGATTTAAAAGATTTTGCCGTTGACTCAAACAATTTTTGGACAGTTATTCAGCAGAAGTTATCGCAGGAAAGACAGCGTACTTTAATATTTGTTGATCAATTTGAAGAAATATTTGTACTTCCGAATCCTGAAGAACAAGAAGATTTTGTCAAGGGACTGTTGAGCTTACTGGAATTGTCCCTAACACTTATACTTACTATTCGATCTGACTTTTACGAGTTTCTTCTTCAATCGGGTTTTGGTGATTGCTTAGAATTTGGGCAATTCAACATTTTAGGAATATCTAATGAAGAACTGAAATCTGCCATTATTCAACCTGCTAAGGCAGTTGGTCTGCAAATTGAAGCTGGTCTTGTAGAGCTAATTATAGCTGATTTGAGTAAGACCACAAAAAATCCCCTGCCATTGCTTGAATTCACTCTAACTCAACTTTGGGAAGTTGGACATATAAATAATTGTTTAACGTGCAATCACTATAAGCAAATGGGAGGTGTAACTGGCTCACTTTCTCAATGGGCTGATAGCACATATTATGCTTTGAACATATCTGAGCAACATCTAGCCCAAAAATTTTTTATGCGATTAATTCGATATGGTCTTTCTTCTAATGTTCCTTATACTCGCCGTCGTCTAATGCTATCGGAATTAGTAAGGGAACATCACAATGACTTTGAAATATTTAACTTGGTTAGAAAGTTGGCAAGCAATCGTCTGGTTGTCACTGATGTTGGAGAAGAGGTAAATACAGAAACTATAGAAATTATTCATGATGCGTTAATTCAAGAATGGAAACTGCTTCAATACTGGATTAAGGAGAATCAAGAAAAATTACTTCAAAGAGACAAAATCGAGCTGGCAGCAGAAGAATGGGAAACTCAAGGTAGATCTAATGATTATTTATGGCAAGGAAAACTCTTAAATAGCGCAAAATCATTTCAAAAATTATGTGGAAAAGAATTTAATCTCTCGAAGATAGCTGAAGCATTTATTATAATAAGCCTCTCGCAGAGACGCAAAAATCGTCTGAAATTTATCGGGATTGCTCTAGTGATTCCTGGCATTTCATCGGTATTTTTGGGAATACAGACTCTGAATGAATTAAGAAATCGCCCGTATTGGGATATCGTTAATTCTCGTTCTAAAAATGATCCACCCTATGAAAGAAGACTTATAAATGCTTTGCAAGAACTAAACAGGGCTAATCGTTCGCTAGCTAATATTGATATTTCAAACGCAGATCTATCCAAGATTGATCTGCGTAATGCTGATTTACGTTTTGCGAATCTACAGGATGTAACACTTTGGGAAGCGAATCTTCAAAATGCCGATCTTAGCGGAGCTAATCTTCAAGAAGCTTCCCTGTATGCCAATTTTTATAATGCTAATTTTCACCGTGCTAAACTTGGAGGGGCTAGCTTTAGTAGAGCTAATTTAAATCAAGCTTATTTCGTCCGTGCTGATCTTTCTAACGCTTATCTTGGCTACTCTGATCTGCGTGGTGCTTCTTTCGGAGGAGCTTACTTTGAGAATGCTGATTTGTCTTATGCTAATCTCACAGGTGTAAATCTTAATAATGCAAGACTCTGTTCCGCTAATCTTGAACGTGCTACTTTGGCACAAGCTAGCCTTAGAGAGGCACGCTTTATCAGTGCTAATCTCAACAGTGCTGATCTTAAGTCAGCAGATCTCTTCGATGCAGATTTTAGAGGGGCTGACCTAAAAAATGCTGACCTACGCGGTGTAAAAGGATTAACTGTTGAGCAAATCAAAGCCTCTCAGAATTGGCAGTATGCAACCTATGATGATGAATTTCACAAAAAACTAGTGAAAATAATTCCCTCTCAGGCTGAATTTGACAATAGAAATGTCAGTCAAATCTGTCAGTACCCTAGTTAAGGGGTCTAAACAATGTTATGAACACAAGAAACAATATTGTTCTTTTAGCTATTTTGGGCTTTACAATTTTAGGCACAGCAGCTTTGACAACTGCGATCAATCGATCTGCTTTTAGGGAAGGCAATATCGATGATCAACGGTACAAATCTACAGATCAGCCTTCTGTAGATGTTCCACTTCAAAGTGGGGTGAGTGACCCTAACGTGAAAGAAACTCAAGGCATAAAAGAAAACATTCAATACACAAATAATGTATGTGAAGGAGGTCCTTTATCACAAGAACCTGGGATTGAAAATGATTTAGGATCTCAAGGCTTTATTTCATACCAGTGGCTTCGACCAGGAAATAAAGAACCTTTGTATCAAAGCACACTATTTATGACATCCAAAGGAAACAAACTGTGTTTGTATCAGTCTGCCTATCAAGATCCTTTTGGAAGTTTAGCTCTATGCGGTGGTTTGGGGTGCGATTTAAAGCGCGGGGAGTTGGTATCAATACTTGAATTCAAACCAAGTAATGACGGAAAGCTAGTCGTCCATTCTACCACTGGTTCAGCGTCCTTTCTAAGGGGTGCAGTATGTCAGATAGATGCTGACTATGTACCAACACTGGTTTGCCGTTCTTCTCAAAGTCCTTCTCGTCAAGTTCAAGGTGATGCCATTATAGTTTTTGCGCCAGCCTCATGAATAATATTATTATATGTCAGATTAAAAATTATCTAACAAGATGAGTTGGCTACGAAGTAAGGAGTTAGCTAATTTTATCATTAGACATGACTCCCCAACCACCAACCCTCACGCGACCCCAACAGTTTCGTTGAAAGACCGCACTATCGAAACAATCCCATCAGCATCATCAGCACCAAAAACTCCGTCCAATCCTTCATAGTGCAGATCGGTGAACGGTGGCTCATAGAGTAAACCTGCATCCATAACACCATTTTGGGTCAGGTAATCAATGATGGTTTCCACAAAGCGAATCTGAGTAGCATTAAAACTACTGTCCTCCAAATATTTCCCAAACGCTTGCTTTGCCGCATTCCTATCCAGCCCCACCAACTGACGAATGAATAGCTTGAGGCTGAGGTTCTTCCCGTAGACCTCCTCAAATCGCTCACGGCTTTCAATAGCTTCTGCATGGAATAACAGTTCTTCCAGAGATATTAAATATATACTTACCTCAAAGAACCGTGTTTTTATTTAAAACTAATAGTATAATACTGAGAAAACTTATCAAATGTTAGTTTGTATTGAGTTAATCTTTCTCTAATAGCTTTATCATCACTAATTCTATTTTCTACGCATAATGATTTAATAAAATCAAATATATTTTTACGTAGTAAATTGAGTTTCTCTTCATTAATAATTCGTGTTTCTGCTTTAGGTGATGCAGCGTACTCAAATTTGATGGAAGGATGAATCAAAATCGGAGTAAAACTACAGGTCTTATCATAGGTATTAATAAACCACTCTCCAGAGCCATTTAACTGATTGCAATCATGCTTATTAATTGTATTTGTAATAACCCCATTTTTACACTCAATTACAAAGTATGAACGGTTTCCTATCTCCCAAAGTACATCAGGGGCTTTCCTATAATCTGCTTCTGGGCGCTGACTATTAAACCCAATATACCGAGCAATTTCTTTCAATGCTTCTTCAAACCTCTCTGCCGTCTCTGGCCTAAATATCAATGTTTCTAATAATCCATTTACCTCAATAATAATTTTATTTGGATCATTGAATTTTTGCCTTAAATAATCTCTACAGATTCTGGCTTGATCCATCTGTTGTGATTCAAGCTTGTGATAGGAGATGCCATTCATTGGCTTAGTTACTCTTATATTATGAGTAGCTGCTGACATTAAAATTTTTTGTGCCTCTGCTTGATCCTAGAAGTTAACGTACTCTGCCAAACACTGTTGTAAGTAAGATTTTAGAGGCTTTTCATCTACTTTATTTATAACGTTTATTAGCTCATTAACAGCAGAATTATAATTATTTACAAAAGCAAAATTATATGCTTTTCTTTGTGCAATTGTTATAAAATCAGGTTTACTACTTGCTGCATATGAAAGTGATGCTAAAGCTCCCTTACTTTTAGATACCCAGCCTTGATTTCTACATAAGAAATACATAACGGCTTCTTGTATCTGAGATAAACCCTCTCCTCTAATCTGCTCAGAAAGCTGATCTGATAGCTTTATCTGTGCTTTCGTTGCTGGAGAAAATTTATCCATTGCTCCTCCAGCATATAACTGGCTAGTAAGATTGCGTCCCATCAAGAATACAGCACAGTAATCATCACTGGATCTAACACCACGCCCCATTCCTTGTTCTATTTTTTGGATTAATTGGGCAGCTTTCCTTGAACTTCCCATTAAGATAACTTGCTCAACTTTGTCAATTAGCCGTTTCACCGAGGGCAATCCATCAATTACAAGAAACCTACAAGCATTCTTAGGTAAATCTACTCCATCGTAGCGATTTATTAGTATTGTTAGACCAACTTTCTCCTTTTTTAAACGAGTTACTCCTTCATAAATATTATCTTTATCCAAAATTAAATCAGCCTGATCTTTCCAATATTTAGCTCTTGGCTCTGAAGGAACAATAACAACATTTACATCTTGTGAAATCAGTTTACAAAAACTTTTAATTTGATCGTCACTTATTTCAGGATTGATTACTTGTGGAAGGAGGATCATCCTGTCACCTATGTCACCTGCTCTTTTAGGTATAACAGGATTATTAATAGACTCATCTGTAATACCAAAATGACTAGATAAGATACTGTCATCAACTAAAGTCGCGGTCATAAATATTCTTCTACGAGCATTAATGATACTCGGAATCATCTGGATCGGTATACAGTGAGGGGAAATTTCTATTTTATCTGAGCTAATAACACATCTTGATAAAGATAACGATTCTTTTATCAGTGGCCATTTAAACTTAATATCATTTTTAATTTTATTTAAAATACTTGCAACATTTTTACAATTACTCTGCCAAGCCCAGAAGGGAACTTGTATATAAGCATCAGGTTCACGATTATCGATTTCTAATTCTTTTGTAGAACATTGTTGAATAAGCGATTCTTTAAAACATTTGTAAATCTCTTTGTATGCAGAATTTGTATTATTAATTATTAATGTAAATTGCTCTTCTATTGTATCAAGACACGCATGAGCATCATCAATAATAATGCTACCGATATCTATTTGTATACCTTGATCTCCAACACCAAAAGCCGATTCTCCATTAACTAACTTATAGATATTAACAACTAAAATGGCTTTACCAGACCTAAATCTAAGAGAATTAGTGTCATCTGTAACTTCTATCCCAAGGTCATAAGCCTCATTGATAACTTGTTTTTTTAAATAGTTGTCAGGAACTATATAAACTGCGGGTCCTTTATTTTCATTTAAGCAACTCTTTAAGATAAGTAGCCCTACTACAGTCTTACCGCTACCCGTATTCATTTTAAGAACTAAATTACTTTCGTTTCTTCTAGAAAATCAATTATCCCAAACCTCTGTTTGAACATCCCTTGGAAATTCAAATTTTTCTTCATCATTTTTAGGAGCTGTTGTGGCCAAAAGATGTTGAAAGCAGTAGTCAGTGTATTTACTGGTGCAATAGCCATCTTAATATCTGTATTCAGTTTGTAGCAAAATAGGCATCACCGTGCCAAATATACTGATTAAACTGCCATTGCCAACTCCAACAAGCCCAGCAATTTTTCCTCCAAATCCGTTAAATAAACTCGCTTCAGCTTCCCCAACTATTCCGAAACCTCTGCACCGACTCCTCCAGCCCACTCGAATACACCTGTGAAATGCGATTGCAGATCGCCTGCACCTGCTGACATTCATCAGGTAGGGCAATAACAGCCAAAGTGATTCTCACAGTGCTGACTCTGATAATGAGCCAAATCCCCTAGAGAAAGTAGCACAAGCGATTGACGAACTTTACTCCAGTGATGAAACTGCACCTCCTGGCTGGCATTTGAAAGAACAGTTACGTAAAGAACTACGGCAAAAAGTTCGGACTTTGGTGTTGAATTTAAAGCTGGAAAATTGGAAAGATATACCTAGTAAGGTTGATGAGTATGCGCTCAAACATTACACTAGAAATTAAGTTATTACTTCTCAGATATGGCATTCCTTACCTATACTGAAATATATGATACTTATCGTAAAGAATTTAATTTTCGTGTAAAACAAGAATATTCTTGGTATAAAAAAGCTGACAGTTTAAGAAATGCTATCAATAAAGCTTTTCTTAGTCGAAATGAAAAGGAAGAAATTGAAGATCATCAATCCCGTTATGGTATTCCTAAGTGTCTACCATTAGCTGCTGAGGTTGCCTTAAGTTATTTTGATGCTCGGTGTATTAGTAATTTTGACAACTTTACAAGTATCTATAAATTTGTTCAGGATGTTAGGAAGGAAGTTAAAGGCTTTGGTGAATTAGCCAATTATGATGTGGCTATGCGTATTGCTAACTATCTGGGTTGTGGGGAAATTCAGGTAGTCTATCTTCATGCAGGTGTTAAAGCTGGATGTCGCGCTCTAGGTTTGAATATAAAAAATAGACGTATCATCCCTGTAGAAGAATTTCCCGCACCCTTTAACAAGTTAAGCGGCGATCATCTAGAAAATTTACTTTGCATTTACAAAAAGGTGTTAGCTGATTCTTCAGCCGAGGTAGGTAAAACTTGCATTCGCCCAAAAACAAATTCTTCTTGCATCAGGAAGAAAGGCTGCTCTTAAAATGCTAATAATAAAGGGTTTGAGTCTGTCTAATTGCTAGCAGCCTCCGGTTTGTTCCCTTTAATTGCTATGCCTATCTAGAAATTGGTCAAACCAGCATCCCCTACACGGTGCGCTATAGTAAGCGCACTAAAAACCAGCCCATCGTTGTTACCCCTGAAGCTGTAGAAGTTGTCGCACCACCTGATACTCCCTCAGAAAAAATTACTGCTTTTCTCGATAGCAAACGGCGCTCGCTATTTTTGGTGATGATGAAAAGTTACGTGCTTTAAAGCAGAAGGCAGGAGGCAGAAGGGTTTTAAGATTTTGCCTGTGGTCGTAGAACTTGTGACAAAGATCCAGATCCAACTGAAGACTGGGAGCAATGCGATTTTGTTAGACGACCTAAAAAGCAGTGCGATCGCTAATTAGT
>JAVRBO020000092.1:0-84907 GCA_034531195.2 Nostoc sp. ChiSLP01 | reverse complement strand
AAGGTGGATGAATCCGGTTCAAAGGTGGA
This sequence comes from Nostoc sp. ChiSLP01, assembly GCA_034531195.2. Classification (GTDB taxonomy): domain Bacteria; phylum Cyanobacteriota; class Cyanobacteriia; order Cyanobacteriales; family Nostocaceae; genus Nostoc. The sequence continues at coordinate 84,878 of JAVRBO020000092.1, read as the reverse complement.
TGAATCCGGTTCAAAGGTGGATGAATCCGGTTCAAAGGTGGATGAATGAGGTTTTAACTTTGCCTCATTCTCTTGTCCCGTTGTCCCGTTGTCCCCTTGCCCCCTTGTCCCCTTGTCCTCCTGTCTCCCCACTCTCCATTCATACAATCCCACACGTGGAATGCGCCTGGGTGGTGGAGGATTGTATGTAGTTAACAGACAAGTGTCAGCAATAAATTGCAAAGCATTAACAAAATTTTCTACGCCGCCTTCGCTAAAATACTGCCATACCTGGTTAACAATGCCTAAAGGCACGGTAGAGTGGGAGATTAAGTCGGGATCGAGACTGTCGTCTCCGGGCATTACAATAAGGGTTGTACCATTACGTTGTACAATTTCCTGCACTACTTCTAAGCCATAAGCCCAGTAGGAACGTCCTCCTAAGAGGCGCAGAATTATTACCTCAGCATGTTCTAAAACTTGCTCTGCGTAAGTATCTATAGTTAATTGTTGCTGCAATTGCAACAGGTTGGCGACTCGGAATGTAGGAAAGGGTGCAGGTAATTTGCCAAGCGCAGCCGCCAACGTTTGAATGTCGGTATCAGCAGCCGTAATCAAAACTAAGGTCGCTGGAGTTTGTTCTATAAAAATTAAACTCTCTGACTGATTCAATCCACCTGATATGGCACTAATACGATGCATAATCTTGTATTACCGTCTTAAACTATTGGTTAGTACACAATAAAAAAGGAGCCAGAATTCAGAATTCCGAATTCAGAAGGCTCCATACATTAATGTATGGAGTTTTAACAAAGAAGAATTTTGAACTTTGTTTCGCCCACAGTGGACGAAGTTTCGACTAATACTCATCGCTGACTCAAGCTCTGATTTCTTTGAATTCTGACGCCTTGGTGGAGCATCTCTATCTTTGCTCCTGAGTTTTGAGTTTTTTCTTAAGAAAAATAAACTTTCGTCCTTGCATTCAGCCCTCTCTTACCAGAATGATTGAAAATGCTGAGTTCTCCTGATTTGAGCCTTTCTCGACCCTTGCCTGTTGTTATATTCAATCGGCTTGGGGAATTGTTAGAGCAGATGGCTCAAACGCTGGGAAGTCCGGCTCTGGTAATGACAGAAGCTATGTTGGCGTCGATTCGCGTACCTGCGGAGTGGGAAAGCCAAAGGTTTACAGTAGTACTTTCTGAGCAGTTTAATGTGCTGTTGGTGGGGAAGTTGGAGGGAGATGACGGAGAACAACTACCCGATCGCAACTCAGAATTCAGCACTGGCCACTCAGAACTCAATGCTACATTGACATTTAATATGGAGGCGATCGCCTCTTTTATATTAGAATTGAGGAATTTGTTTGAGTGCAATTCTAATACTTATCAAAATCTCGAACGCTATCGCCAAGTTATTAAGCCTAACGATCCGACGCTGCAAAGTAAATTTACGCTGTTGTTATTAGAATATTTTCTAACTCAGCCAAGCCAAGAAATAATACCACCTCCCAGTGCAGTTGGGCCGGCTGTTTATATTTGTCAGCCAGTAGAAGATGCCCTAAAAAAACAAGTTTCCCAAGAACAGCTGTTAAATCAAGTAACAACGCAGATCCGCAAAAGCCTGGATTTGCCAGTAATTATGGCAACGGCAATTACACAGGTGCGCGAGTTTTTGAAATTAGACAGATTAGTAATTTATAAATTTCAGGGTTCCAAAGTCAAGACTCAACAATACCAGTTTGATAACGCCGATTTCAATGGTACGGCGGTGGCTACAACAGACGGAATTTTAGGTAGTGGTATCAAACCGGAAATCTCAATTGGAGAAAGTCAAGGCTTGGATTTTTCTGCCGATAACGATAACCGTAGGCCCCCGATGTCTGTGCCAGTCAATAGTCAATTACCAGAACATCAAAAGTATCGGGGTTATGTTGTCTATGAAGCCCGTGGTAAAGATAGTATTACATCGGTATTGAATTACAGAGAAAGAAATTGCTTTTTCCCAACCTCTCAATGTTGGGAGAAGTATCGCCAAGGCTTTACTTTAGCTGTGGATGATGTCGAAAAAACTTATGCTTTAGAAGAGTGTTTGTTAAATTTTTTAAGGGAATGCAAAGTCCGGGCAAAGTTGGCTGCACCGATTATCTTTGAGGAAAAACTCTGGGGATTGCTAATTGCTCATCAGTGCGATAACCCACGTCAATGGGCTGATAGTGAAAAAAAGTTGCTCACTTCCATCGCCGAACAATTAGCGATCGCTATTCACCAAGCTGAGTTAATGCAAACCCTCACCCAAGAAAAACAAACGCTGGAAGAACGAGTTATTGAACGTACAAGGGCGTTACGCGACGCCTTGTTAGCCGCCGAAGCTGCTAGCCGCCTCAGAAGTGAATTTCTCGCTACCATCAGTCATGAATTACTCACGCCTTTAACTTATGTGATTGGCATGTCTTCGACGTTGTTACGCTGGCCTTTGGGTGAATTAAGTCAACGACAACGGCATTATCTACAAACAATCCACGATAGTGGAGAACATTTATTAGAAATGATCAATGACATCCTCGATTTATCACAAATCGAGGCTGGTAAGACAGCTTTAAGTATTTCGCAATTTTCTTTGGTGAATGTTGCCCAAAAAACAGTGGAATCGCTACGGCAAAAAGCAACAAGCCAACAAGTAAATCTCAAACTCGATTTGCAAATCGATCCGCAACGCGATCGCTTTACTGCTGACTCCGAACGAGTAGAACAAATTCTCTGGAATCTATTAACTAATGCGATTAAATTCACTCCCGAAAATGGCAATGTTACTCTACGCCTTTGGGTAGAAGACGATACTGCTATTTTTCAAGTTGAAGACACCGGAATTGGCATTCCTGAAGAAAAATTACCATTACTATTTGAGAAATTCCAACAACTCGATACACCCTATCGCCGCCGCTATGAAGGTACTGGGCTGGGACTAGCTTTAACTAAACAACTTGTAGAACTCCATCGCGGTCGAATTGAAGTAGAATCAACGGTGAGTGTTGGCTCAATTTTTACTGTGTGGATACCAACTCAGACAGTGAAAGTACACAGTAGTGAGTGCTGAGTTAGGAGTTAGGAGTGGTGGGGTAAAATTCTCTCCCCATCTTCCCCTACGGTGTACACACATCTCTGTAGGAAATTAAAATCCTCGTAGATCCTCCTAAATCCTCCTTAAAAAGGAGGACTTTGAGAGGTTTTTGCCCCCCTTTTTTAAGGGGGGTTGGGGGGATCAAAAGTCTGGGGCGCAACTCTAGAAGATTTGTGTGTACACCGTAGCCCATCTTCCCACGCCCCATGCCCTAAATCATTTTGAATTTAAACTAATTAGGATTTTTTCAAAAACTCTTAACGCATGTTCCATTCCATTGTCTCTGGTGAAAATAGTAAAATTTGGGTGAGAATTAATTTCAATTAACCAGTACTGGTTATCTTTATCTAATACTATGTCTAAGCCACCATAATCAAGGTCTAATTCTTCAAAAATGGGTTTGGCAAAATTATCAATCTCTGACAATATTTGTGGATCGCTGATATATTTTGCTTTTGCACCATCCCAGTGGAGAGGACTTAAGTTACCCGTAAAACTTGCGTTACTTATATCTTTTTCGTAGAGTAAAACTAACTCTTTATTCAAGAAAACTGCTCTATATTCAGATTTTATAGGAATTAATTCTTGAGCAATAGCAACGTAATCATATTTGTTATTAATATTAAAGATTTCTTTTAAAGCATTTTCAATTTCGTCTTGATTATGGCATAAAAAGACGTTGTGTCCGCTTGAGCCAGAGTTCCTTTTGACAATCACAGGTGTTCCAAAATTTTCCTTAATTTCTAAGATAATATCTTGAATAGTCGGAAATCTTAAATACATCTTGTATCGCGAATCGCAAACAGGTGAAAGGAAACCTATTGTGCGAGGAAGTTTAACTTTTTTATTTAAAATATGATAAGTATATTCCTTATCTTTGACAATTTTTGCCACTGCTTGATTAATTAGAGGAGTACTATAATTACAAAAATAGTGGTGTTTATTATTCAATTTTACCTTAATTAAATTTTCAGCAGGATAAATAATTTCATAGCTGATGTTTAAATTTTCACAAGCTTGGAGCAATAGCGAAACATTGTCTAACATAAATGGTTGAAGCTAAACTGAATAAGTGAAATATTTAGTAATAATTCAGAAGACTTTCAGACTAAAGCTTAATAGTTTTATTAAAATTATTAAGCTATAATGATTTTCTAATCATTCTGGATTCTAAGTGCTGACTTTTGAATCTTTGCAATGTTTATAAAAATTACCAAGAGAAACATTGCTGAAATTAATAGATATCAATTGAGTGCTTTTTGATTTTCTGAATTATTTTTTACTAAACCTTTTGAGAAAAGCCATTCTCTAAAATACACCTATCTAGTAGATAATGCAACAGGTTCTCATCAATTTTCTAATGAATATAAAAATGAGATAAACACAAATTTTACACTTAAGCAAAAAATTTGTTCTTTATTTTATTTTTTCACAATTTACGACTATTTGGGCGTTGCAGAAATAAGGCATGAAATTTAGATATTGAAATCTAAAAATCCTGTTTCTCAATATATGCAACGCCAATTTCTAAGTTGTTGAACTTATTGTTTGTCGTTTAAAAATTACCATTTCATTCCCAACTACTGGGTTACGCGCTACCAGGCGATTTTGGGAGTCGATAATTTCTAAATGAGTAAAATCAAGCTGTTGAGAACGTTGTAAAATCTCGGCAGCGAGTCGATCCTGTTGAGATTCTGGGAGAGTGTACCAATCGTCATTAATTGTAACAGTGAGATTACTAGTGCGGAAGTTGGCTTGAATTGACTTTATCAGACCGGAGGCGATGCGATCGCTAATTTCGGCTACCTGATTTTCAATAGCCACAATTAAGGCTTGTTCGGGTGTCAATTCTATAGTTGGCGTTGGTGTTGGTGTTGGTGTTGGCGTGGGAATTACTTCTGGTTCCGGTACTGGTTCTGGTAACGGCGTAATTTCCTCTGATGGTTGTGCTTCTGGCGGCGTAACTTCTTCTGGCGGCGGCGTAATTTCTTCTGGTGGCTGTGGTTCTGGCGTGACTGACTCCGGTGGAGTAGTGATGGTTGGCGTTGGTGTGGGAACCTCTTCAACTGGTGGAAGTGTTGCTACTTCCGTAGGTTTACCACTCAAGATAGTTGTAGTTGTCCAAACGAGAATTATGGCAATTCCAGTAATAATTCCCGTCAAAGCTGTATCTGATAACTTTGTTGATAAATTTGATGGCAAAAATAAGCGGACTGTCCTTAATAGTCCACCCCAGCGCGACTGAAGCTGTTGCAAAAAACCAGGAGTTTCTTCTGCGCCAGGTGGCGGTGCTGTCTCCAGTTTCTCCACTGTTACTTCTAAAACCCCAATTGTCCCTCTCAGAATTTGGATAATTTTAGCCTTCCAAATTGGCTGAACTCTCTGATAAGGTTTTTGGGGAGGTTTAGTTACCTGCTCATCGGTCGGTTTTGGATTGTCTTGTGACATGGAACTTTCACCAAAAGCAGCGAATCAAAGACAAACAACGTACATTATTACTGGTGCTGCCTCTTTTGCCTTAATGTATCACTTCAAAAGCACATTACTTCTCTGGAAACTAACTATTTATTAAATTTGGTGAATTATGAACCTGAAACGCCGTCAATTTTTATTTTTAAGTAGCTTAGGTGCTATCGGTACGGGATTTTTCGGCTGGATGTTAAGTAATAAAAATTATCAAAATACTGAGATTAGCGATTCTACAACAGCCATAGCCGCCAACCCACCGAAAAAAGACTTGTTATTACGTTTTGTGTCTGTTGCAGATACAGGAACCGGCGCTAAAGGACAGTATGCGGTGGCTGGGGCAATGAATTTTTATCACAAAGAAAATCCTTATGATTTAGTCGTTTTAGCTGGAGATAACATTTATAATAACGGCGAAATTGAGAAAATTAGTGCAGTTTTTGAGCGTCCCTATGAAGCTTTGCTCAAGCAGGGTGTAAAATTTCAAGCCTGTTTAGGCAATCACGATATTCGCACTGGAAATGGCGAAGCACAAGTGAAATATGTCGGTTTTAATATGAACGGAAAAAGATATTATACATTTCGCCGTGGATCTGTACAATTTTTCGCTTTAGATACTAATAGTAATGCTGATTGGAAAAACCAGTTATCTTGGTTAGAAAAAGAATTAAGTCGCAGTAATGCTGCTTGGAAAGTTGTATTTGGGCATCATCCAATTTATGCATCTGGTGTATATGGAAGTAATCCAGAGTTTATTAAAACTTTTACTCCGCTGTTTCAAAAATACGGCGTTCAACTTTATATCAATGGTCACGAACATCATTATGAACGCACCCGTGCAATTAATGGAACGACTTATTTAATTACTGGTGGTGGTGCGGGTACTCGTCCTGTGGGGCGTTCTGAGTGGACAGAATATTCTGCTGAAAGGTTGAGTTTTGCAGCGTATGAAGTATATCCCGATAGAATAGAAGTAAAAGCGATCGCTACTGATAATCGCATTTTTGATAAAGGTATTATTCCATTTAAATCTGCTTAGTTATATTATGAATCAGCCAGATATTCCGGCGGCGATCGCCAATATTATAGAATCATCTCCAACACCGGATGTTCTATTTTCTGAATTGTTACCAGCTGTGGTTGAATTTTTGCAGTGCGATCGATGTTTTCTCTATTTGCACCATCCACAATTAAATCTTGGTAAAGTTGCCTTTTGTTGGGTTCGCACGCCAGACATACCGACGATTTACAATGAAAATTGGGAACCGCAACCTCTATCTTTTTCAGATGAAGATCCGATGTTTGCTGCTGCACTGGGTGGCAAACCTTCAATTTTTGTAGAAGATGTGGAAACAGCTGATTCTCAAGTTTTAAATCATAAATTTGAGCAGGAAAATTTTGGTCATCGTGCCCTCATTCATGCCCATATTCAACAGGATGGGCAACTCTGGGGTGTTTTACAACCTAGCATTTTTGGCCATCCCAGAATTTGGACTGAATATGAACGGGTGGTGATTAATAATATTGTGCAAAAAATCACACCTTTGACAGTTAATTATGTGAAGTCTGCTTTTGATTAGCTGTATTAAATTAAGTTCAGCCAAGTTAAAACTATGAAAGTCAAGCGCTTGAAAATGCAATCTTTCCGTGGAATTGGCGATTTGACGCTGGAGTTCGATGAAACCCAGCCAACGGTATTTATTGGTATTAATGGCGTGGGCAAATCAAGTATTCTTGATTGTTTGGCTATTCTTTTGTCACAATTTATAGGTAGGATTGCATCGAATGATGACATATTTGCACCTGCAAACCAGAGTATAAATATTTTGGGGAGTGGAATCGTTATTCAAGGAAATATTCACGGTGACCTTAATTTACACTCTGGTAATAGCAATCAGTCAAGATGGTTCGGAGAGCAGAACAGCAAAATACGTGATTTCCACGAACAAGATATCACTAATGGATGTAAGGAAACGCACAACGAAATTAAAATTTTACTCAATTCTTTATCAGTAAATTGGTTTCTCAAAAATGGTCGAAAAGGAAACAGTGAAAATATCAACAACTCCCAGGATGAATTAAAATTAGTTGTTGAAGAAATTTATCGCCAATGGCAAGCAAATCCGGAAATTAATTTACCTCTGGCTGTTTATTACCGAGTCAATCGTGCAGTTATTGATATATCTTTGGAGATTTCCAAAGATTATTCATTTGAACAGACAGATGCTTATGAACAGGCATTAAATGGCGTACAAATTAGCTTCAGCACCTTCTTTCAATGGTTTAGAACCTTAGAAGATTTGGAAAATGAAACAAGGCGGGACACTTCAAGTTATAGAAATCACCAATTAGAAGCAGTAAGACAAGCTATTTATTCATTAGTTCCCTATTTTTCAAATTTACGAGTACGGCGTTCACCCCTGCGAATGACTGTAGAAAAACAAGATGAAGAGTTGACAGTCAATCAGCTATCTGATGGTGAGAAATGCTTGTTGGCAATGGTGGGAGATTTGGCAAGACGATTAGCGATCGCCAACCCTAGTTTACCAGATCCACTCCAAGGTACTGGTGTTGTTTTAATTGATGAGATTGAACTACATTTACACCCAAAATGGCAACGGGAAATTATTCCTGCTTTGACAAGAACATTTCCCAATTGTCAATTTATTGTTACTACCCATTCGCCTCAGGTAATTAGCCAAGTCAAGCCAGAAGGAATTTATATTTTAGAAAAAACAGACGAAGGTGTTATTGCTAAAAAACCAGAAAGTTCCTTTGGGAGAGATAGCAACCGCATATTAGAAGACCTCATGGGTGTTCCAGCACGTCCACAAGAAATTAAAGATCGTTTACATGAATTGTTTAGACTCATTGATGAGGGAAATCTTGATGATGCTAGGCAATTATCTCAGGAAATTGCTGACATTATTGGACAAGATGAACCAGAATTAGTAAAAGCAAGTGTATCTATTCGACGCAAAGAGATTTTGAAGCGGTGAAATATATTAATAAAAGTGAGGAACCAGAAAGCTTTACAGATTGGAAAAATCAAGCAAATGAGGATTGGCAACCAAGTTGGAACAACTTCAGCAAACCACAAAAAACTGATGTACATAATTCTTTGTTAAAAGAACAAGGTTTCATCTGCTGCTATTGTGCAAGACAGATTAATAATGAAAATAGCCATATTGAACATTTAAAGCCAAGAACAACTTATCATGAATTAGCACTAGAATACACAAATATTATGGTGTCATGCCAAAAAGATACAGTACCTAAGGAACCTCTACATTGTGGAAAGAAAAAAGATGATTGGCATGATGACAAACTCTTTGTTTCACCTCTAGATATTAACTGTGCAGAGTTTTTTAGATACACTGATGATGGGCAAATTTTGGCAGCAAATAATTCAGAAAAGCAGTTACCTGCTGAAACAACAATTGAGAAGCTCGGACTTAATATTGACAAATTGAAAGGTTTACGTGCAAAAGCTATTGAGCCAATATTGGAAATCATCAACACAATTACAGAGGAAGAAAGACAAGACTTGATTATAGGCTTCGGTGAAACTGATTCTAGAGGACATTACGAAGAGTTTTGTGCTGCAATTATCTATTTACTTAAGAATTAATTTTAATTTAGTAAACTATGTCCGTAGACGTAAGCGTACCATTTAAATTAGACTAAATAACACCTGCTTAATTTTCACCCAAAACTATATGATTCTTGAGGCTGCGATACTGAATGTTAAACCAGGTTTGGAATCTGATTTTGAAAGTAATTTTAAAAAAGCTTCCAAAATTATTTCGTCGATGAGTGGATATTTATCCCATGAATTGCACAGATGTATAGAAGTAGAAGGACAATATTTATTACTTGTTAAATGGGAAAGTTTAGAATCTCATACTGTAGGATTTCGAGGTTCTGTTGAGTATCAAGAGTGGAAAAAACTTCTACATCATTTTTACGATCCATTTCCCACAGTTGAACATTTCCAAAAAGTTGAAATTTAGATACTAATTACTAAGCCCTGTAATTATTTGGTCAATTCCATAATTTTTTCAAATTGGAAATTATGAGCTAAATCGCTTATAAAGCCTCGCAAAGCAGCATTTTCTAATGGGATTTCCTCAATCAACTCTAAAATTAAGTCATCGCTACATTGAGCGGCGGCATTGTGGATTTTTTTCACCCATTCAGGTGACATTGCAGATATTATAAAAGCTAAATCTGTCAGCGTTAACATTGATTCTGCTCTCTCTTGGTTTACATTTATTATCTGATGAACTTGTTCTTGATAAAGATATTGGACTCCTAAATATTCTTTCAATTTTTCTAGCAACTCTTCCTCACGAAAGGGCTTGTTAATAAAATCATCACAACCCGCTTCGATCATTGCCTCTCTTTGTTCCTCGAAGGCATGAGCAGTTAAGGCAATAATTATAGTATGGGTATGGGAAACGAGGCATTGCAAAATATTTTGTCTGCGCTGAATTTCTCTAGTTTTAATAATTTTTGTGGCTTCGTAGCCGTTCATAATCGGCATCCGCATATCCATTAATATGAGGTGTGGTTGCCATTGCTCCCAAAGTGCGATCGCCTCTTGACCATTTGCAGCTTCTTCTACAACGAAACCGATGGAGCTGAGGATTTTAATTAGCACTAAACGGCTATCTGTAGAGTCATCAACTACTAAAATGCGATATTGATTTTGACCGGGCGCTAAACTGGAAACTCGCCGTCTAGTCTGCTTGACGTGTACTTCACTGGCTGTGGCTAGACCAATTTGAATATTAAAGCTAAATTTACTTCCCTTGCCAATAGCGCTGCTAACACTAATATCTCCCCCCATAAGTTGCACGTATTTGCGGCTAATCGCTAAACCCAGCCCTGTGCCCTGTTGTGATTTCCTTCCAGTTTCAGTTTGCCCAAAAGCTTGAAACAACAAGTTAATTTCTCCTGGGGCTATACCGCAACCAGTATCTTCAATCTCGAAGTAGAGATGGGCATTGGGCATAGGAGGAGGCAGGAGGCAGGGGGCAGGGGGCAGAGGGGAAAAACTCTTCTCCCCTGCTCCCTGCTCCCTGCTCCCCTGCTGTTTCATCTCCCCAGTCCCCATCCCCACCCGCAACAGCACCCTTCCGGTATCAGTAAATTTAATTGCATTTCCCAACAGGTTGAGCAAAACTTGACGCAGTTTACTTTCGTCGGCTTGAACAACTTGGGGAAGGTCAGATGTATATTCAAATACCAACTCTAATCCTTTGGAAGTGGCGCGGAAACGCAACATTTCTTCGAGGTTTTGCAAAAGGTGAATTAAGTCAAAACTGCTGAGATTCAATGTCATTCTCCCAGCTTCGATTTTAGACATTTCCAGAATGTCGTTTATTAAGTTGAGAAGATGTTCGCCAGCGCGATTGATGATTGCTAGGTTTTGTTGATGTTCGGCTGATAAAGCATCATCGTGGCTCATGAGTTGGGTAAAACCAAGGATGGCGTTGAGTGGGGTACGCAGTTCGTGGCTCATGTTGGCGAGGAATTCGCTTTTGGCGCGGTTAGCAGCATCCGCAACGATCGCAGCTTCTTGCAGTGCTTGTGATTGCCTTTGCATTTGTGCGAGTAATTGCGCTTGCTGTAAAGCAACTGCCAACTGATTGCTAATTTGAACTACTATGTTGACTTCTTCTGGTTTCCATTGGCGAAAATCGGAATTTTGATAACTTGCTAGCAACCCCCAAAGCCGATCGCCAGATAAAATCGGAACAATAATGTAAGCCTTTGCCTGAAAGCGTTCCAAGAGTTTGATATAAACAGGATGAAACCCAGCGTTGTAGATATCTGGGATGCAGCTGAAACTTGCACCTTGGGCGTACAGATCTTGGACGTAAGTATTTTGCGTTTGGTCATCTGACCGATCCAAGATTTTCATTAGGCAACGACCATTTTCTATCATCCCTTGTGTCAGATGGGGGTCATTTTTCAGTTCTTCCATTAGAGAAATCCAACCGTCTGCTACTGACTCAGAGATAAATTTGCCGCTCCAGTTGGCATTGAAACGATAGACAGCAACCCGATCGCAATTCAGTACTTGCCGTAATTCTTCGGTTGTGGCTGCAAATATAGTCTCTAAATCCAGTGTTTGGCGCATCCTTTGAATCACTTGGGCGATCGCTCTTTCCCGTTCTGCACTCTCACGCAAGGCTTCTTCTGCCAATTTTCTCTCGGTTATATCCGTAATCATACCGATATAGCCTTTAGTTTCTCCATCCTCTCCAAATTCGGGCAAAGCCTGACAAATTACCCAAACAATTGAGCCATTCTTATGACCAAAGCGATGTTCGTACTTGTACTTTCTGCCGAATGTCGTTGCTTGATTCCACGCAATTAACAGTTGCTCTAGGTCATCTGGATGCACGGCATTTAGCCAACCTGTGCCCAGAGATTCCTCAACCGTGCAACCAGTAATTTCACTCCAGCGTTGATTAAAGTATAATATACTACCATAAATATCAGTATAAAAAATACAAGCAGGCGAAGCTTCTGCTAAAAGTTGATATCGTTGTCTCCCTTCTTGGACAGCGAATTCTGCCAGTTTGCGATCGCTAATATCTGCCCAATAACCAACGCATTCTATTGGCTCATCAAGTTCGTCACGAATTAACCTCATCTTTTCGTAGAACCAGTGATAAGTTCCGTCAGCATGTAACCAGCGATACTCATAAGAATTGTATTCTTGCTCAACTAGCTTACTAAATTTTCTTGAGACCAATTTAAAATCTTCTGGGTGGACGCGATCTAACCAAAAAGTGGGATTCTCAATAAATTGTGCGGCTTCGTAGCCAACCATTGCTCTAACATTCTTACTAATAAAAGTAGTGCTAAAGTCTCCTGATGTTTTGCTGCTATAAATCACTACAGGACTAGAAGTGAGTAGATACTGTAGGCGTTCGTTTGCTAAACCGAGTTCTTGTTCAACGCGTTTGCGTTCAATTAACCCACCCAACTGAGTAGCAACAGCACTCACCAATAGAAGCAAACGCCGATCTACCAATACTGCACTACGTTTAAAAAATACTAAAACAGCTAATACTTGGTTACCAGCCAATATGGGAACGCCAAAACCAGCTTTTAATCCGACCTTTGCAGCTTGTAGCGATCGCAAAAAAATCGGCTGTGTTACTTGGGAAACATCTTCTATCCATTCTGGCTCCTGTTTCTGCCAAACTCGCCCTGGTAGTCCCGCTCCGAAACCAAATGTAACAGTTTTGCTCTGACGGCAGAATTCTTCTAAGCTGTCTTCTTCTGCATACCAACCCAGACTGTGTTCTAAAACGGTGTTCTCTTCATTGGGTATCCAAGCCTCGCCAAAATCCCAGCCGATGGTCTGACAAATTAAACGCAAAACCACTCTTAAGGCGTTGTTGACATCGCTGGCGCGAGTGATGGCTTGGGTTGTCAACAGCAGCAAACGGCTTTCATTTTCTGCTTGTTTGCGTTCAGTGATATCTTTGGCGGTGCCTAGTACATACCATTGTCCGTCGATGTCCATCATTTCGGCGCTAAATAAGGTCGTCCTGATTTCTCCCGAACAAATGCGAAAATCAACTTCGTGGTTGCGAATAGCTTTAGTTTGTCGCAGGGTGTAGGTGACGAGATTATATTCTTCTGGATTCACCCAAATATTCAATTCTTCATCGGTGCGATCGATAACTTGAGAGCGAGAATAACCAAAAAACCGACAAAAACTGTCGTTAACTTCGAGATAGCGTTTGTCAGGAACAGTAATTAAAGCAATGGGGTCAGGAGATGACCGAAAAGCTGATGCTAACTTTTTTTCAGAAGCGCGTCGCGCCGCTTCTGCACGTTGGCGAGACTGTACTTCCAGTACTAAAGAAACTAAATTACCCAAAGAACGAGCAAAATTTTGGTCTTCTAATGTCCAAGAATGAACACCCCCCACCGCTTCCAGACATAAAACTCCTACTGTTTTTCCCTCCAGCCTGATTGGTGTATCGAGTATGGAAGTAATGTTTAATTTTGAGTAAAACGCCGAAAATTCTTTCGTTCTGGGATCGATGTGGGCATTATCAGCAGCAATTATCTGGTCTTGCTGCAAAGCTGCAAAATAAGCTGGATAGTCTGCTGCTAATAAGGAAACTCCTTCACTATGTCGATTCAGACTCGCCTGAAATAAGTCAATACATTGAATTTTCGTCCTTTTATCGTCATATAGCCAAACACTTGCTCGTTCCACCCCAATATTTTGGGTAGCAGTTTCTGTAATTGCACTCAAGGCTGCTTTTAAGTCCCCCTGATAAAGGGTTTGATTTTGCGCTAATCGTGTTAATACTAAGTTATGAGTGCGGAGCTTAATCGCACTTTCTTCTACTATTCTAAAATTTGTTATTAAATCTTTGTTAAAGCTAATTTCTGGTAAAATATCTTGTGTTTGTCTCTGGCGAATATTTAACTCAAATTTCAGGCGTTGACGTTCTTGAATCTCTTCTTTTAACTGTTTTTTTAGTCTTTGGATAGTCAATTGATTTTGTACGCGTAATAAAACTTCTTGATTTTTGAATGGTTGAATAATGCAATCAAAATCGTAAAAATCATAGACATTGGCTTTGGCAAATAATTTATCTGAAGTGCCAAAAAAAATTATGGCAATATTTTGAGTTTTTTGGTAATTTTTCAATTGATGGCAAACTTCATAACCATCCATATCTGGTAAGATAATATTTAGCAAAATCAAATCGGGAGGAAAAGCGATCGCCTTATCGATCGCCAATTTTCCAGAAAGAATACTTTGCACTTGATAACCTTGACTTTGAAGGATATCTGATAAAAAATCTAAATTCTCTAAGTTATCATCAACTAATAAGATTCTGATTTTTTGAGCATCCATATCAGGGATTAAATTAATTTTTAATTAAAAATAATTTTTGAAATCAAACTGAATAATAAATCAAAAATTAAAGATTAGACAAAAAATATTTATACAACGGAGAAAATAAACAAAGTCACCGCTAACCGCACTTAATAAAATGACAACTGAAGATAAAAATATCTAAGTCGCGCATTTAAGGGAGTACATCTTTTCGTGTCGGCTGTTGACGGTTGATAGTTAGCTAACTATGCAATTTAAAAGCGTAATAGCTCATTTTGCCACACATACGATTAAGCGCGTCTATAACCATTCTCTATTTTCAACATAGAAAAAGGTAATAAATTACACAATAATAACACGATCCTCAATTCAGCCCTACCCCCAGCGACCAATGTCTCATTTTTAATTTAAACACTAATGTAATAAATAACACAACAAATTGAAGGAAATCTTGCTTTCCCAGTCTCCAGTCTCTATTTTCGAGCTAGATCTGATATACCAATAATACTGGATTGGTTTTAAATTTTGAGATTATAATATTTTTCCGTCAAAAGTAATTTCAATTTTGATTAAATTTTAAAAATTCACCTATATTCATTAATTTTGGAGCATCTTTACTGACAATTAACGGCAGCTTACCATCCCATTTTTGTATTGTTTGCCTTTGCAATATTTGTGGAGTTAGACCGTCACGTAATAATCTATGTGCCTCAGCTTCTCCTATTGCTAAATTAACTTGTGCTTCAGCTTCTTTTGTTGCTTTTAAAGCAATAAACTCTGCTCTTTTTGCTTCTTGCTCGGCAATTTGTTTTGCCTCTACAGCCTCGCTAAATCTTTCGGAAAAATGGACGTGAACGAGAGAAATATCATCGACTGAAACGTGGTAACTATTCAACCGTGTAGTTAATGCATCATCTACTTCAGCTTTAACTTCTCCTCGTTTAGTAATAATTTCTTCAGCAGTATACTTTGCCATGACGGCTTTTAATACTTCTTCAACTGCTGGATTAATGATTCGGTCGATAACATTTTGTTCATCTCCAATCTCTTGAAAAATGGCATTCACTTCCTGAGGAATAATATGCCAATTTAGAGCTACATCTGTAAAAACATTTTGTAAGTCTTTGGAAGAAGCTTCCGCAGAAATTTCCTGCTTTTGGACTCTCACAGTCAATTTTTTAACAGTATTATATACAGGAATAATGAAGTGTATTCCTTCTGCTAATATCTGGTTTTGGACTTCGCCAAATTTCATTAAGACACCACGTTCTCCTGCATTGACAATTACGCAAGGTGTAAGCAAGAGAGTTATCAAGAACAAAAGAGCAGTCAGTTTACCTGCACGGTTAAAATTTGTATTTTTTCTCATTTGCCTGAAACATATATACGTCTTGCATCAAGAGGATTTTTCAAATATCCTCTAACCACAGGGGCGCAGCAGAAAGTCTGAGCGGAGGTTTCCTCCGATCGGAACTTTCCAAGACAGAGAACGCAGAGATTTTATAGCCAGAACTAAGATTTTATAAGTTACTTTAACAGGACTAGGTAGCTTTAGTCTATTTAAAATACTGTAATGTTATCGAAAAGCCGTAGTATTTGAAAAGCTAAATTTGCCTTTAAATGACTAAACTCATCAGCTGTCGATCTAGCCCAATGAGGTAATCTCGACCGTAAGCCCCATTTTCTAAACCTGCGATGAGATGGTTGGGGATGTCTTGGGTAATTTCTTCGCTACAAGAACCGACGCCCAGTGCGATCGCCGCCACTGTATCCACATCACCGGTAAAAGCGATACAATCTTGTAAAAGTTGGCTCATGCTCTCATTTCGCATGACGGCAGTGATGGCTGCTCTGACACTCATCCAGCCTTTGGATTTTACTTCACCTTGCCAAGGTTTAGACCACTGCCCAGATACATAAGCTTCTAAAAAATTGCCTAATTTGCGTTTTGGCCCCAGTCGATAGATAAAGTAATGTGACATCAAGGCTGCGGCAACGGCGGCGTTGATTCCATCTGGTGTATTGTGAGTAATTGCGGCTTGAATTGTTGCCGCTTCGATAACTTTCTCTGATGTGGGATAAATACCAATGGGTGCTGCACGCATCGCCGCACCACTTTTGTCGCTGTCAGGGCGAATTTTTGTTAAAAATTCTTCCCCATTTTGGATTTCCACTAGAAAATTATAAAAGTTTCTCGCATATCCTAGTCTGGGATCGCGTTTGAAGGCTGTAACAAAGCTTTGGGCTAAAACTTCTGGCGTCCACGGTGCTTGAGCAACAATCACTTCAGCGATGGCAATGCTCATCTGGGTATCGTCGGTGTAGTTGCCAGGAATGAGTCGAAAACGTGGGTGTTGCACGTATCGACTCAAATCGTTGTTAACAATCGCGTCATCAGCATATTCAAAACCTGCACCGTAGGCATCTGCGATCGCTAACTCTAGCAGCATATTGGTAAGTAGGTAGACATGATTAAATGTAAAATACAAAAGTCTAAACCCGCGATAAAAACTGGCTTTTACCTTCTGCCTCCAGTCACTGAATCTCGACTTCTCCACGAGACGCTACGCGTAGCTTGCTTCCCCGGACGGGTACGCTCGATTTTTGCTTGCGTAGTCGAAGTACTACCCCCTACCCCCTGCCTTCTACCCCCTGCCTCCTACCTACTACACTAAAAATGGACGCGCCAGAAAAAAGCTAGAAATTGATTTAGCGTCTACCGGCTCTCCATCCAAAATAGCTTTTTCTAATTCTTCCGGAGTCAACAATACAGTTTCCATATCCTCGTCTCCATCTTGAGGTGGTGGAGTTTCCAGCTTTTCTAAATCTTGAGCCAGAAAAGCATAAATAATTTCATCAGAATAACCAGGCGCTAGAAAAAATTCTCCTAGTTTTCGCCATTTTTGGGCACTATAGCCAGTTTCTTCCTGAATTTCCCGTTGTACCGTTGCTAAAGGATCTTCGTTGTGTTCTAGAGTTCCCGCCGGAAATTCCAATATCCGTCCTTGAACTGCAAAACGATACTGGCGCACAAGTATAAGTTTACCTTCTGGTGTCACAGGCACAGCTAAAGCGCCGCCGGGGTGGCGAATGCACTCCCATTCTCCTTCTGATTTGTTGGGTAAGCGTAAGCGATTAACTTCAAAATCAAACTTGCGTCCTTTATGAAACAAGCGTTGTTTCAACAGTTGTGGTAATTCTCTACCTAATGGCATAGTAAAAAATCTGAAGTATCAGTAAATAGTTGAAAATTATATGGACAAATATCCAATTTCATTAGTTTAGAAGTTTTAGTTTCATGGCTGAACTATACAACTTCTATCTCATTTCAAGAATGCACTCAGAACTACTTTTGTTGACAAATTCCTGGTTTGATTACCTCGCTATTTTTAGACTAGAGGTTAATGAAGGAAGAAGCTACAGAATTCGTACTTTTTGCAAACTAGATTAAGACTTTCACCTTTTTAGAATTAAGTGATTACCTGTGAGAATATATCTATATTTTACAACTTCTGGCAATATAATCCGCAAAGTTTTGCAATAAAGAGCTAAAACTAGCACTGTTGTAAGCTGGCAATAACATTTAACGCAGCACAACTTTTTGTGTTGGCTGCCAACCATGAGTGACTGTGCAATTTCAAAGCTAATCGCTGATGTTTATAGATGGTAATTTTAATTGCCCATCAATAAATGTACATCTGAACAGTCTACCTCTTTGAGCAGTTCTTTAATGACACGTCCAGAAACTGGTTCTACCCAATCTGGGGCGATTTCCGCAAGCGGTACTAATACAAAAGCGCGATCCCGCATTCCAGGATGAGGGATTTGGAGATTTGGTGTATCGACAATCAAGTCATCATATAATAACAAATCCAAGTCCAGGGTTCGCGGCCCCCACCGTTCTTGACGCACGCGCCCAAATTGCCGTTCGATTTTGAGTAAATTTTCTAATAACTCCTGGGGTAGCATTTCGACTTGCAATGTGACGCAACCGTTTAAGTAGTCTGGCTGTGGTGGTCCCACGGCTTTGGTTTTATACCAATTGGATTTTGCTTCTAAAAAAATGCCTGGGGTTTGAGCTAAAGTTGCGATCGCTGCTTCTAAAATTGCCTGGGAATCTCCCATATTACTACCAAGAGCAAGGGCCGTTTTAGCACGCTTTACCGTTTTGTGACCGTTTTGGGATTGTTTTTGCGAATACTCCCCCGCACCAGTTTCGCTAAATTTCAATAGTCTAGATATTCCGAAGACTTTTGAATCTTGCAGTATTTTGACAAAACCCAATTCATTAAATCGAAAAAACATTATTTTTCAACAAGAATTCATCAGTCGGTCGCCAACACTCACCGATTAGCAATAAATAAATTACCACTATTTGTGGGGTGGGCGTCTCGCCCGCCCGTAACTAAGGGCGGACAAGATGTCCACCCCACAGGAACAATTGGATATTTTTTATATAAGCTTCAATATACCAGCCCTTCGGCTTACCCAGTTACAATTACTTATTAGTATAAAAAAATACTTCTTTAATTTGAGTTTTGAATTCTTCTTAATAGTGAATTAAGTTAATTATTAATAGGATAGTATACTAACACAATGTGGTGCTATAACCCCAAAGCTTATTGATGGTGGTTAAGTAGTTACTACTACTTCGATCGAGGAACTGATGTGGGGAAGCTGACCTCCTGGTTCAAACCAAGACCAACTAATTTGAGTGGCTCTAACAAAGAACCACGATTGCCACCTGGTAATCATCATCAACACGAGGAATCCGCAACAAATGAAAGCTTACCACCAGCACATGTGCCACAGGCGAGGCAGTTACTGAGCAAAATGAAAATTTTACCATCAAGAATGAGGGCCGATCGGCCAACTAGGAATAAACCAATCTATCGTCGGATCTGGTTTTGGGCAGGCCTGGGTGTAGGTGGTGGGATACTTGCCTCGATCTATGGCGTCAGTGTAATAGATCGCACCTTGCCAGATAAAGCCGAACTCAATGCTGTTGTTAGAGAACAAACACTGACCATCAAAGCTGCGGATGGTACTATATTACAACAACAAGGTGAAGCCACTAGAGAACAGCTAAAGCTAGAGCAAATACCAGATAATTTAAAAAAAGCTTTTATAGCCTCAGAAGATAGAAGATTTCAGCAACACAATGGAATCGATGCTCAAGGAATTCTTAGAGCGGGTTTGAATAATTTGCGATCGCAAGGTGTGGTAGAAGGTGGTAGCACTATCACCCAACAGCTAGCCCGGATTCTGTTTTTGAAACAAGAGCAGACAATCTGGCGCAAACTCAAGGAAATCCGCCTAGCACAAAAAATCGAGTCAGAATTAACCAAAGATCAAATTCTAGAGCGTTACCTCAACTTGGTTTATCTGGGAGCTGGCGCTTACGGTGTCGCAGATGCCTCCTGGGTATACTTTAGTAAATCCCCAGACCAACTTTCTCTAGCCGAAATGGCTACCATTGCTGGACTAGCTCCCGCACCTAGCTTGTACGCTCCAGACAAGAATCCAGCAGCTGCCAAACAGCGGCGGAACTTGGTATTAATGCGGATGCAAGAAGAAAAATTTATTACGCCAGAACAAAGGCAGGCAGCCGTCCAAGAACCGCTAACTCTGAAAACCAGTTTACCCAAGCGACTGCAAGTAGAGTCACCCTACTTTACTACCTACATCCAGAAAGAATTGCCAAAGTACGTTCCTGCTGATGTGTTGTCCGCCGGAGGTTTAGTAGTGGAAACTACCCTCAACCCCACTTGGCAAAAAGCAGCAGAAGAAGCGGTTGCTAAAACTTTGCGAAATCAGGGACGCTGGGAGAACTTTAAAGAAGCCTCAATGGTTGCCATCGATCCCCGCAACGGCGAAATTAAGGCAATGGTTGGGGGAAAAGACTTTAGCAAAAACCAATTTAATCGAGTTACCCAAGCACAGCGGCAGCCGGGATCGACATTTAAAGGATTTGTTTATGCTAGTGCGATCGCCAGCGGTAAAAGCCCCTACGCTACTTATGAGGATGCACCCTTTGTCGTAGACGGTTACGAACCGAAAAACTATAGTGAAAGCTTCCGCGGCTCGATGAGCATGAGAGATGCCCTCACCCGTTCTGTTAATATCGTTGCGGTGAAGGTGTTAATTGACATAGGTTTTAAACCAACGATTAAACTAGCCCATGATATGGGGATTAAATCTGAACTTAAGCCTACTTATTCCCTAGCTCTCGGCTCGAATGAAGTTAATCTACTGGAATTGACCAGCGCCTACGGCAGTTTTGCCACCCAGGGATTGCACGCAGATCCTCATGGTATCACCCGCATAGTTAACCGCCAAGGCAAAGTGATTTGGTCGGCTGATTTCAAATCAAAACGGGTTCTTGATGCTGACAGCGCTGCTATCATGACTTGGATGCTACGCAATGTTGTGGAAGCCGGAACTGGTGGCGCTGCCCAACTAGATAATAGACCAGTTGCTGGGAAGACCGGCACGTCCGACGAAGCCCGCGATTTGTGGTTTATTGGTTACATTCCCCAACTAGTAACAGGGGTTTGGTTAGGTAACGATAATAACCGCCCCACATACGGCAGCAGCAGTAGCGCAGCTTACACCTGGCACGAGTTCATGGAAAAAGCTGTGGAAGGAATGCCTGTAGAAAAGTTTCCCAAACGACCAAAGTTAGAAGGTCGCAAAGGCACGATCAAAGCACAGTCAATCAAGCCCAAACAAGTACTCAATCGCTCTATTTCCTCTGATGACGATGAATCAGAACGGGAAAATTATAGAAATTCTGAAGATAACAGTGGTTCATCCAGGAGGCGTAGAAGCAGGAGGAGATATTCTCAAGAAGAACAGCAATCAAGCAGTGACTATACCCCAAGACGGAGAAGACGTTATCGCAGTACTGAAGAATCAAGCTCCAGTAACTCTTCCTCAGAGTCATCTCGTCCGCGGCGGCGCTATAGAAGAGTAGAATCAGATTCTCCTCCACCTCGAAGAACTCGCCGATCTTCATCTCCCGCCAATAGTTCTGGCTCTTCAGGTTCTTCATCCTCACAACCATCATGGCGGGATAGACTAAGACCTTCTCAATAATTGGGAATGGGGCATGGGGCAAGCAGGAGGTGTGGGAAGTGTGGGAGGTGTGGGAGGATGGGGAAGAAATCTTTCCCCCCTCTCTCCCCACACTTCCCCATCTCCCCCTGCCCCCCTGCCATCTTCTTCCCTCTGCAAGATCGAGTTGCTCAAACTACAGGGGGATGTTAGGTGATACGCTGGTTTTATATTGTCTTAAAAATAGTATTACCTGACCTTGGAGAACATACCTATGCATTTATTGATGCAAACAGCAGCAGAAGCCGCAGCAAACGCCCCTCATTTTCCCTATGCTTTTACCTTGGTATATGTCGTTGGTTTTATTGCTGCTGTCACCATTGGTTCAATAGCTTGGTACAACTCAAAACGCCCCGCAGGTTGGGAAAGCAAAGAGCGTCCTGATTTTGTGCCTAAGGTTAATAAAGAAGAAACTCCGGGTCTGGGCGAACCGAAGTCATAAACAGTGATGAGAATGAGTGATGAGTGATGAGTGATGAGTGATGAGTGCTGAGTTAAAAAACTCCCAACTCCTAACTCCTAACTCCCAACTCATAACTCCCTAACTCATAACTCAAAATTCTCTGTTAGTTTTGAACTTCAACCCAACGGCGGTAAAGTTTTTGAATTTGTTTGAGAAGCTGAGTGTGGGCCGGTTGGGCTGACCCATTCGGCTTTGCTATATCTTGCAATTCGGTCAATAGTCTAGCTTCTTCGATCGCAACATCACCGTCGCTATAAATTAACCCACTGATAGCTTCTATCAGATTTTCACAATCTTCAAGGCTAGGGCGATCGCCTAAATACTCCCTAACCCACTCAAAACACTCTTTTGGCTGTACGGGAACTAACTCGTACAGCCAAGGTTTTATTTCTGGGTCGCTAGCCAAACCCTTTGCTTGAGCTATTTCGCGTAAATATTGCCGTTCCTCTGGTTGAATTCTGCCATCGAGCCAAGCGGCTCCAATCAGGATTTTAACTAAGTTTTTCACATTGGAATGGGTAACCATTGCTGCCTCCTCTGGTAGATTCTGGCTTCAACCAAATCGTACAATCCCAAACAGTATTCACTCGGAATTATTGGTTTTTCTTAAGCGCACCATAAAAAAGCCATCCATATCCTCTCGATGAGGCCAGATTTTAAACCAGCCTTTAGATGTAGTACTAGCTAAATCGCGGAACTCAAAGCTGCTAGGAGACTCAATTTGCCAATCAGGTGACTCAGCTAAAAATGCCGCGATCGCTTCTTCATTTTCTGCTGGATGCAGTGTACAGGTAGCATAAACTAGTACACCTCCAGGCTTGACAAAAGTGGACGTATGTGAAATTAATTGCCTCTGAAGCAGCGAAAGTTCCCGGACAGATTCTGGTGTCTGTCGCCAACGAGCATCAGCATGACGGTGCATAGTTCCCAAGCCAGAACATGGAGCATCGAGTAATACGCGGTCTGCGGTGTTGTGAAATTGGGTAAAATTGCGGCTATCGCCGGTGCAAATTTGAATAGATTTTAAATTTAGGCGTTGAGAATTTTCTTGGAGTTTGCGAAGACGAGAAGAAGTGCGATCGCAAGCCCAAATTTTCCCTTTATCTTGCATTAACTCAGCTATATGAGTTGTTTTACCCCCAGGTGCAGCACAAGCATCAATTATCACTTCACCCGGTTGGGGGTCAAGCAAATGACTTACCAATTGGGCACTGCTATCTTGTACAGTCCACCAACCTTCTCGGAAACCAGGTAATTTTTGAATTGACCCAGGACTACCGATTAATCGTAGTGCTTGTGGCAAATGACGAACGCGCCTCACCAAAACACCAGCAGATTGCAACGCCGCCTCAACTTGTTCCATTGAGGTGCAAAGCGGGTTAATCCGCAAATCGATTGTTGGTGACTGGTTCATCCATTCACACAGCTGTTCTGTCTCAACCAAACCCAATTGTTCTAACCAAACTTGAATAATCCAATCAGGAAAACTGTGTAAAATCCCCAGCCGTTCCACTGGGTTTTCTGGGAGTTGTAGAGATGAAGAAGACGCGGAGAGTGGGAGACGCGGTGACGCGGGGAAAGAATTCTCCGTGTCTCTATGGTGTCGCTGTATGTCCGTATTTTCTTTCTCCGTGTCCCCGCGTCCCCGCGTCCCCGCGTCCTCTCCCCCTTTCCTGAGATACTGGCGTAATAGGCCGTTAACAAAACCTGTGAGTCCAGAAAAACCGTTTTCTTTGGCTAGTTGGACGGTGGTGTTAACGGCAGCTGAAGGGGGAATACGCTCTTGATATCGCAGTTGGTATAAGCCTAGATGTAGGATGGTGCGGAGGTCTTTTGGTTGTTGGTGAGATTTCTTTTGGGCGAGTTGGTCGATGAGAGTATCTAGGGTGCGCTGCCTTCTAACACTGCCATAAACTAATTCTGTCACTAGGCGGCGATCGCTATCAGCCAAACTAACTTTTTGCAGCACTCTATCTACGGCAACATCAACATAAGCCCCCTTGTGAACATCTCGCAGGGCGATAAAAGCTACTTGACGGGCATTTGTCATCTAAACACAAATCAGGAATCATGAGGCTTTTGTATTCTAACTCCTCACTCTTGTACAGACGCGTAGACGCTCGAAGAGCGGCTTCTCGTAAGAGTATAATCGCGTCTCTACTCCTAATTTTCTATTGAGGCATATAGGGGTCTACACTAGCGATTTCAAATTCACAGGCTCTAGAAACCACTTCTGCCGGTAATTTACCAAAGGTAATTAATGGTAAATAATTGGGGTTTGCTATGAGTTCTTTTGCTAATAAAAACCCAGTAATTGTCCAAGTTTGATATTTCCTGGCTTGTTTGCCAATCAGTCGCCCCTTCTTACCGTCGTAATACTCTGGCCATTCATCTCCACACAGGCGTGCTTGGGCAATTTCAATCGCTCTTTGTGCAAGACTTGTTCTGTTGGTTTTTATGGCCGCTGCTGCCAACATCCACATTAAGACTGGCCAACTACCTGCATTGTGATATGACCAAGGTATATTTTTCGGGTCGCATCCAGTGACAATTCTGTATTCTTCATTTTCTAAAGCTGGAAAACAGATTTTCATCGGCATATCTCCCACCAAGTCATCCCATCGTTCCTCAATGAGAGTCATAATTGCTTGTGACTGTTCTTCGGTAGCTAAATCAGAAACGATTGCCATCAAGTTTCCCACTGCAAAGAAGCGAGTATCTAGCTGTGACGGGCCAATATTACCTGCCAGATAACCGCCTTTTTTAGGCAGCCATTTGTCTAATTCATAATAGGGAATTGAGTCTACATATATATTGAATAAATTGACGGCGGCTTTGCCATATTCTTCACTTTTGAAGCGATAAATTGCATTCAGACGATTAATATCTATCCAATAATGTTGGCGAATATGGGCACACAGCAAAGGCAAGCGGTTATCAATGGCGACGACAATATCTTGATTACCTTGACAAATCAGCAATTCGCGAGATGCACGTAAGGCTGTGTAAAAGAGAACTTGCAGTTCTAAAGGATGGCCATAGATACCCATACGACGGTCAATCATACAAGCGCCATCTGGAACCAATAGCGTTGGGTACATGTCAAAACGATTCGCCAAACAAATCTCCATGATTAACCTGATACCATTTTGGAATTCAGGCTGATGAGCTAGAGAAAAATCTTCTGTGGCGACGACATAAGCACGCAATAAAATAATCCACCATAGACAAGAATCAACTGGTGTAACTCTGGCGATCGCATGTTCCCCAAAGTCTGCTTCTAGATATTCTTGCCCATTTTCTGATAATACTTTAAAGCTAGCTGGAATTAATCCTCGACCGGGCTTATAGGCATCTAACGCTCTTTCTTTAGGCTGTAACTTTAACGTTTCTTCTAAGAAATTGCGAACAATATCTGCTCTCCCTTTCAGCAAAAAAATTAGAGCCGATGAAACAAAATCTCGAATAAAGCACTGATCGTAATTAAGAGCCTCTACAGATAAATCATAGGCGGCTACTGTGCCAACAGGGCGTCCTTGATAGTAAATAATTGTCTTTTCTAATGCCTGCCACGCTTCTGTTACTTCTTGGGAATTTTCAGTAGTTTTTAATTCGTTTAATTGCATCGCCAGAATAACTCCATTTGGGTTGTGATTTTGTGCTAGATGCGTCTTTATTGTTGATTTTTGCTATTCTCCGCATAACAAAAACATTTTTTGAATAGCAAAGATCGTTTCACAAAATTATCACATATCAAACACAAAGCTGCTGATAAGTATGCAACTTTACTGATAGTTGATTTAATCAATTATTCTTGGGACGAACTACGATTTTTGTTCTTCACCGCAAGCAGTAATTTGATTTGCAAAACTATCACATAAGATATATGTTTAGATTATTTATGTTTCCGTATTGATGACCGTAATGTTTGCTTTACCAAACAAAAACATAACTTCAGTGCTGTTTAAGCTTTTCGTGAAGTTAAAACTGGTTACAGTATCTTTACTTAAGTAGGATTAGTTTTTGACACTAAAAGTCAGATTATTCCCCTATAACATAATAATTTATAACGTTTTGTCATAATATGCAAGACAAACGGTTAAAGAATTTAATATGTCAATACTTCTGGAGGGCTATATATTTTACTCTATCGACAGATAATTATCAGTTGCTTGAGGCAGTGAAGTTAAAAAAAGTAAAGTAAACAGAGTCATTGAACCAACAATCCCACGGCTTTAAGGGACTACCAAATAAAAAAATATACAACTTTTCTTGTGGGGTGGGCGTCTCCCCCGCCCGTAGAAAGGGGCGGACAAGATGTCCACCCCACAAGACGCACAGAAATAGTCAAACAAGAACCCCGACTTTTTAAGAAAGTCGGGGTTCTTGTTTCAAGTTATGAAATTAAAATGTAACGGATTAAAATACTCATTACCTCATCGGGGTTAGCTGTTGGTAGTAGCTGACTCCAATCTGTGACGTGTGCATAGCCAACTAAATGCAAACGGTTAATTGTACTAGTGACGCCTTTGGGAGAACCAATCAAGATATGTTTAATTTGTTCTCTTTTTGGCAATGGCTTTTGAGTAGATTCTTTGAGGGTGGATGCATCAAAGTTTTCACTAGCCAAAAACTGTTGTAACGGTACTTGAGCGAATTGATTATCGTCGAACTTTTGTACTTGTGCCATGATGTAATTGACTCCTAGAGTAGGGGTTAAAGAAAGGCGATCGCAGACTCTTGCCGGAGGGCGATCGCCTTTCTCATGTTGTTATATTAAAGTATAAATTTATACTTGTCAACTATTAATTCAAAAAAGATTGACGACAAATCGCTACATCTAAGCTGAAATTTTAAAAGGATTTTCAAACAATTCAGCACTCAATATGATACGTGTATATTAATCTATAAAGACAAGCTTTTTCAAACTCGACTTGCTCAAATTGCAGTGCGGCCACATCAATTAAAACTAATAATATATAACCCAATTATGGAGGTAATTGTGAGATGGATAAGCTAGAAAAATACCGCCAATATATCCAAAGTATTTTAACTAAGCATGGTAAGTATAAACCTCACCAAGAAGAGATTGAAAATGAATTAATCTTTGATACCGTACACGACCATTATCAGTTGATGCGTATAGGTTGGAATGATTTAAGTCGCGTTTATCATAGTGTGATGCATTTTGATATTAAAAATGACAAAATCTGGATTCAGCAAAATATGACAGATGTAGATTTAGCACAAGAACTTTTGGAGATGGGAGTACCAAAAGAAGATATTGTGTTAGGTTTACAACCACCTTATAAACGTCCGTACACGGGATATGGAGTGGCTTAAAGAAGGCGATCGCCTTTCTCACGTGCTTGTATTAAAGTATAATTCTGTACTGACGATAAAAAGATCCCCGACTTTTATAAAAAGTCGGGGATCTGATTTCTTGTTTAGGTGGATTATTGCAGCAAAGGAACTGTGCCGTTACCGTTACTTGACGCATTCGCAATTGCAGCTTGAGCAGGTTGAGTGACAAGAACCGTTGTAACTGGAGTAACTTTTGAACTAGATTGTTTAGTTCGTTTTCGAGTAGAGCCGCCAGCCTTGGAATATTCGATACTTTTTTTACCGTAGACAGTTGCAACTCCAGTTAGCATTCGTTCAGACATTTCCGAGAGAGCTTCCTCCATCTGGATAACTGTTTTACGCGATTCTTCAAGATTGGACAAAAGGGTGTTATGAGCTTCTACGATCGCACGGGTACTATTGATTAGTTGGTTGTAGGCTTCAATGTTTAACCCATGTCCTAAATTCAGATTTCCATCAATGGATTTAAGCAAGGCCAGACGACGTTGAGCTTTGTCAACAGTAGCAGAACCACGAGTTCTTAAAGACATGAGATATCCTTTTTTGATAATCCTTTTTCAAAATAGTGGAGTATCCTTTTGTCTGAGATGGGTAGTTTTGGGGATTTCTTTCATTAAAAGTTCAACGAAATAATTACTAGGTTGCCTGTATTTTTACTCATTTCTCATATCAATTTATTGTTTGAGAATAAGTGCGATCGGCAAAAGTAATCACCAAAATAAAAATTGCAGTCGCAAAATTATAAATGCGACCGCCAAAATAAAAATTGCAGTGGCAAAATTATAAATGCGACCGTAAAAATAAAAATTGCAGTGGCAAAATTATAAATACGACCGCCAAAATAAAAATTGCAGTCGCAAAATTATAAATGCGACCGTAAAAATAAAAATTGCAATCGCAAAATTATAAATGCGACTGCTGAAATCATAAATGCGTAGGCGTAGCCCGCCGTAGGCATCGCCAAAATAACATTGTTAAGGCAAAACTAGAACACGGTGTACACACAAGTCAGATCCAGTTTTATCCCAATACGCTTGAGATAAGCGAGAAACTCCTCATGTAGAGACGCGATTCATCGCGTCTAAAAGACAGACACGTTACAGAGACGCGGTAAATCGCCGTCTCTACAAAGAATGTACTGGTCAATTATTCCTTGACAGTTGCAATAAAATTGTTGCTTGCTTCCACGAAGTGGTACGAAACCAAACCCAACACCCTTATCCACGTTGGGTTTCGCTCCGCTCAACCCAACCTACGTTAATACACTATTTTAGGCTTGACACGCCACTACCAAACTACCAAACTCTTTGTGTCTGTGCGTGAAATAAATTTACCCCCTAATTTTTCAGAAATTGAGGATAATACTGTTGAAGCTTCATCAAGATGCGTCTAACTAGCACCTGCTCATGAACGAACAGCGCCTACAAGCTTATTACCAGCTAATCGAAAGCCTGCTAAATTCCCCTAATGGGGAACAACCGGAGATTTTAGCGGCGAATACAGAATTGCTTGATGCTGGTTTTTTGCAGGTGTTGGCAGCAGTAGCAGATGATTTTGCACAGCAGGGTGATGAAAATGCTGCAAACTGGTTGAGAAACCTAGCAACATATCTTACCTCGGAAACTACCCCCATCACCGCAGAAGATATAGAGACTTACGAACAATTTTTACTAGAAATACTGCAAGCAACAGCAAATAGCGGCAGTGATGTTCAAGTAGTTTACCCGTTGCTGGCAGCTAACACCGATAAACTCAATGAAATTTTTACAGCATTATTACGAAATTGGGCAACACATACTTTGACGGCAGTGGAACCAGATGCAGCAGAATACATCGCCAGTGTGATTGGTAATTTTAGTAAGCTGATTAGGCAGTTTCCCTTGGGTAGCAAAGCCAGCAACATAGAAATTGCGATCGCTGGCGACGAAATAGCTCTAACTGTTTACACCCGTAGCGTCTTTCCCCAACAATGGGCAACAGCACAAAATAATCTGGGGATTGCTTACGGTGACAGAATATTGGGAGAGCGAGCAGAGAATCTGGAAATAGCGATCGCAGCTTTTTCTGCCGCACTTGAAGTTTACACCCGCAATGCCTTTCCTGAACAATGGGCAACAACGCAAAATAATCTGGGGATTGCTTACCGTAACAGAATATTGGGAAAACGAGCCGAGAATCTCGAAAGGGCAATTACAGCTTCTACTGCCGCACTTGAAGTTTACACCAAGAGCGCCTTTCCTGTTGATTGGGCAATGACGCAAAATAATCTGGGGATTGCTTACCGTAACAGAATATTGGGAGAACGAGCCGAGAATCTCGAATTGGCGATCGCAGCTTCTACTACCGCACTTGAAGTTTACACCAAGAGCGCCTTTCCTCAACAATGGGCAAGTACGCAAAATCAGCTGGGGATTGCTTACGATAACAGAATATTGGGAGAGCGAGCCGATAATCTCGAAAGGGCAATTAGAGCTTATAGTGCCGCACTCGAAGTTTACACCCGCAATGCCTTTCCTGTTGATTGGGCAACAACGCAAAATAATCTGGGGAATGCTTACGATAACAGAATATTGGGAGAGCGAGCCGATAATCTCGAAAGGGCGATCGCAGCTTCTACTGCCGCACTTGAAGTTTACACTAAGAGCGCCTTTCCTGAACAATGGGCAAGTACGCAAATTAATCTGGGGATTGCTTACTGTAACAGAATATTGGGAGAGCGAGCCGAGAATCTGGAAATGGCGATCGCAGCTTCTACTGCCGCACTTGAAGTTTACACCAAGAGCGCCTTTCCTGAACAATGGGCAAGTACGCAAATTAATCTGGAGACTACTGCTTACTTAAACAGAATATTGGGAGAGCGAGCCGAGAATCTGGAAAGGGCGATTACAGCTTCTACTGCTGCACTCGAAGTTTATACCGAGAGCGCCTTTCCTCAACAATGGGCAATGACACAAAATAATCTGGGGATTGCTTACCGTAACAGAATACTAGGAGAGCAAGCCGAGAATCTGGAAATGGCGATCGCAGCTTATACTGCGGCACTCAAAATTTACACCAAGAGCGCCTTTCCCCAAAACCATACAGTAATTTTATTGAATCTTGGCATTTTATACCAAGATGCAAAACAATTTGACTTAGCTTACAATACCTTTGTCTCTGCCATTGCTACAGTTGAATCTTTGCGGGGAGAAATTGTTTCTAGTGAAGAGGCAAAGCGTAAACAAGCAGAAGAATGGAATTATCTTTATATAGGTATAGTAAAAGTTTGCCTAGAATTGGGCAACATTACCAAAGCTATTGAATACGTTGAGCGCAGCAAAACCCGTAATTTAGTTGAACTTATCCTCAACCGTGACATCAAAACCATCTTCCCAGCAGAAGTTGTCACTCAACTCAAACAATTTCGAGACGAAATAGCCACTGGTCAGTATAAACTACAAAATGGCACAGCCAAAAACGCAACAGCATTAGCCCAACATCTCCAACAACTACGACAGCAACGCCAAGAATTGCAAGACCGCTACCTACCTGTTGGTTATGGTTTCAAGTTTGACCAATTTCAAGAAACTTTAGATCGCAGGACAGCGATTATAGAATGGTATTTAACGGCAGAAAAAGTTATCACTTTTGTTGTTAAACCTAACGGGCAAAAATTAACAGTTTGGCAATCTCAACCACAAGAAAGAGAAGCCCTAATTGATTGGATAAATAAATATCTGAATGATTACTACGAACAAAAAGACCAATGGCAGAATCTTCTAGAAGAACGCCTGAAAAAGTTAGCAGAAATCTTGCATATTGAGGAAATATTAGCGCAAATCCCCAAACACTGTGACAGATTAATCCTCATTCCTCATCGCTTCTTGCACTTGTTCCCTCTCCATGCTTTACCAGTAAAGGAATCATACTTAATTGACTTATTCTCCAACGGCGTAGGCTATGCACCCAGTTGTCAACTATTTCAACAAGTCCAACTGCGTCAACGTCTTGATTTTCAATCTTTATTTGCCATCCAAAACCCTACAGAGGATTTATACGAAAAAGATTTAGGAGCAATTGCAGCCATTAAGAAACAATTTAGCGATCCTAATATTTTGAAGCAAGACCAAGCCAAAAAATCAGCAATTCTCTCTCTTAATAAAAATTCTAACAATGTCACACTACATGAAAAATTGCTGAAAACTAACTGTGCTTTTTTCTTTTGTCACGGATACTTTAACTCTAATTCTCCCCTAGATTCTGGTTTACATTTAGCTGATGGAAACCTGACTTTAGCAGATATCATTACTCACTTCAAACTAGAAAACTGTCGCCTAGTCACTCTCTCTGCTTGCGAAACTGGTTTGACTGACATCACAAGCACTAGTGATGAATACATTGGTTTACCTAGTGGATTTTTGTTAGCTGGTAGCACCAATGTAGTCAGTAGCCTTTGGACTGTCAGTGCAACAGCTACAGCTTTATTGATGATTAAATTTTACGAAGAACTCCAGCAGCAAACTAATATTGTATTAGCTTTAAATACAGCGCAACGTTGGTTACGTAATACATCGGTGCAAGAATTTAAGGCTTGGCTAAGAAAATCAAATCTAGATGAAGATTGGCAAGATGAACTAGATGAACAGTTCTTGCAAATAGAACAACAGCAAGGAAGTACAACTAAAATTTTTGAATCACCTTTCTACTGGTCAGCTTTTTGTGCAATTGGCAAAGGATTATAGAAAATGTCAGTTTCTGAAAGAACAATTAAGGCTTTTATTCAAATTATTGAATCTCAATCCATGTTATTTTCTACTAAAGACTGGGCAGATTTACATGAACTAGCCAGTAATTTACCAGAAGATACAGAAGAAATATCTTCGATAATCCGAAATTGGCTAAAATTAGAAGAACGTCATCAAATTTTAAAAGCTTTTGAAATTCAAAGGAAAAACATACCTTCTTCATTTTCATTTTCAAATCAGCAATTGGGAATAGCTAATAGTAAATCACAGACTCCAGTCAATCAACCTAGTGAAACATCTAAGGAACTGATAGAAAATGCTATAACAAGGAACTCTCCTTTATCTAACAACACGAAAGCCAACCAAAAATCGTGAAGAATTTCAGCCTCAGCCTCTATGCTTTTCATCTCCGCCACACCCTAACTGAACTTCCCGGTGAAGTCGTGGTAGATGCTAGTCTCTTGTGGGAAAATCTGGTGAAAGTGGGTGAAGGTTCGCTTTGCTTTGTTGGCTTGAAAGATTTACGCTCAAAATTAATTTGTTATCAAAATAATAAATACGACCCCAAGCGGGAAATAGGAAGAATAGCAGAACGGTTAATTGATGCTCAAGATTTAGATTTGGGTAGTTTCCCCACAACAGAAGGCTTTAAAATTAATGCTAACCTTCAGCCTTTCTTGCTTAACGATACCTACGCAGTTGATTTAACTCTCGTTGCAGAATCACCAAACACCTTGATAGACATACCACAACTGCAATATTTTAAACCAAGTTCTCTACTACCATCTAATATTCAAGCATCTTTAGGACAAACACTATGGATTTATGGAGAAGTCGATCCAAGTGAAAATTGTGATACACTAGCTGAAAAATTTGCCATAGCCTTAGTAGCCGGGACAAATTTAAATCCTGTACGAAGACAACAAGGAGAATTGTTTAGTAGTCTTTTATTTGAATACCAAGCACTTGACCCCGATGAACCAGATAATCCTGCTAAACAATGTCATATTTTAATACTCATTAATAATAGTCAAGCTGCAACAGGAACACTTGCAACAGAAGCCTATAATTGGTTGCTAAATTTACTTTGCAGCTACCACAAAATACTTTACATTTATCAACTAGCTCGTCAACGCTACCGAGAAGCGAGAGAAATTTATAGTGATTTAGAAAATAAAACCCAAGAATTTAACAGCCTGATATATGAAAATCAAAGACAATTATCTGGTTTAAAAAACTTAATGGGAAAAATCCCCAAAAAAAGCTTTGATTACACTAGATGCTTGCAAAATATACAAACACACCACACAGCAATTACTACTAATATTACTAATTACAAGATTTGTTTAGACAAGATTCAAACCATTGGTAGGGTCAATAGTCCCCAATTCTGGCAAGAATTTATTAATAAAGACTGTAATAAATGGCAAGAACAAATACAAACAGATATTAATTATCTGACTCCAGGTCAAGAATTGTTTGGGCAGTTAGTTGATACAATTAGGGGTATAGTAGAAACACAACAAGCCGAGAGCGATCGCTATTTAAACAATACCATCCAAATATTAGGCATCGGCTTTGGCGGTGGTGCGATCGCCTCTGGTATAATCGTCCAACACATCGACAAAATCCCAATACCCCTGACATCTCCCAAAAACCCACCTAATCCGTTTTACGCATCTTTAATATTAAGCGTTTTAGCTACATTATTTTTTATTGGCATAGGTTGGCTGATAACTAAGGGTCAATATTATCCTAGAAAGGAAAACAATAATAAAGATTAGCGATTTATTGTCAACTCTCCTGCGGTACTCTTAAGAGATTAACTCATCAGTACACCAGGAAAAGCGATCGCTTCAGCTAAAAACCGTCCATCTTCTTTTGGTTCAATTTCTCGTGAAGTTCATAGCTAGTGAAGGTATTGTAATAAAAGCGATTCCTGGATAAAACAAAAAATTTATATGACCTCAGTTTCTCCTCACAAAAAAGCTAAAGCCCTCAAACCTACTAGCCGTCGCCCTGCTAAAGAACTTTGTAGCGAGTGCGGATTATGCGATACATATTATATTCATTATGTCAAGGAAGCTTGTGCTTTTATTAATCAGCAAATAGACGAACTTGAAGAACAAGCGCATAGGCGATCGCGCAATCTCGATAACCCCGATGAGCTATACTTTGGTGTCCATCAAGACATGATGGCAGCGCGAAAACAGCAACCGATCGCAGGCGCACAATGGACGGGGATCGTTAGCAGCATTGCCATTGAAATGCTCAATCGCGGCTTAGTTGAAGGTGTTGTCTGCGTCCAAAATACTAAAGAAGACCGCTTTCAACCAATGCCCATCATCGCCCGCACCCCAGAAGAAATACTTGCGGCAAGAGTAAATAAACCAACACTTTCGCCTAATCTTTCTGTATTGGAAGAAATAGAAAAATCGGGACTCAAGCGGCTATTAGTAATTGGTGTTGGTTGCCAAATTCAAGCATTACGAGCTGTAGAAAAACAACTGGGTTTGGAAAAGTTGTATGTTTTGGGTACGCCTTGCGTAGATAATGTTAACCGGGCTGGACTGCAAAAATTCTTAGAAACCACCAGTCGATCGCCGCAGACAGTTGTACATTACGAATTCATGCAAGACTTTCGGGTTCACTTCAAACATGAAGATGGCTCAACAGAAACCGTACCTTTCTTTGGCTTGAAGACTAATAAACTCAAAGATGTCTTTGCCCCATCTTGTATGAGTTGCTTTGATTACGTCAATTCCCTAGCAGATTTAGTCGTCGGCTACATGGGCGCACCCTTCGGTTGGCAGTGGATTGTAGTGAGAAATGACACTGGTAAGGAAATGCTCGATTTGGTGAAAGACCAGTTAGATACTCAGCCAGTGATGTCGAAAGGAAATCGTAAGGAAGCTGTACAGCAAAGCATTCCCGCCTACGATAAAGGAGTGACTCTGCCGATGTGGGCTGCAAAACTGATGGGTGTGGTGATTGAGAAAATCGGCCCTAAGGGTTTGGAATACGCGCGATTTTCTATTGATTCGCACTTTACTCGGAATTATTTGTATGTGAAGCGGAATCATCCCCAGAAGTTAGAGGAGCATGTTCCGGAGTATGCTAAGCGTATTGTTGGGCAGTATGAGTTGCCGGAGTAATAATTCACGCAGAGGCGCGGAGGCGCGGAGAGTTTTAGAGGTTGTTGACTATGCGGGAGATGCCGTCTTTGATGAGTAATCCAACTCGTTTGTCGGCAAGGCGGAGGTAGGTTAATAGCTGCTTTTTGTGTACTGGATGAATGGATTCTACTGATTTGAGTTCAACAATTACTTGATTTTCGACTATCAAATCAGCGCGAAAGCCTTCCTCCAAAACTACACCTCCATAAACCACTGGAATGACTACCTGTCTTTGAACCCGTAACTTTCGCTTCCGCAACTTAAAATCCATCACCGTCTCATAAACCGATTCCAGCAAACCAGGCCCCAAACTCGTATGAACCATATAAGCCGCATCCACAACCGCCCCCGAAACCTCATTTATCTCATCCTCATTCATCTCTCTGCGCCTCCGCGTCTCTGCGTGACACAATCCTAACCCATGTTTTTTATTTAACCTTCACCCACCGCATCGATCGCCGCCTCCAAAGCGATCGCCACATGAGTCCAATGAGTTCCCCCCTGACAATAAACCACATACGGCTCCCGCAAAGGCCCGTCCGCCGACAATTCCAAAGTACTCCCCTCAA
Organism: Nostoc sp. ChiSLP01; assembly: GCA_034531195.2. GTDB lineage: Bacteria > Cyanobacteriota > Cyanobacteriia > Cyanobacteriales > Nostocaceae > Nostoc. Next base: position 49,017 of record JAVRBO020000092.1, on the reverse strand, counting down.
TAAACGTCCCCCCAGCCATCACCACCTGACTCTCATACCCCGGAATTTCATCTGGAATGGGATCTAAGTAGGAACCGATGGGAGAATATTGTTGTATGGCTTTACAGAAAGCAATTAACTTTTTGGCAGAACCCAGTTTAATTGCCTGAATCACATCTCCACGCGGCGCTAACGGTGGCGGATTCACTGGGTAACCGAGTTTATCGAATACATAACCAGTTAAGTACGTCCCTTTCATCGCCTCGCCCACCATCTGCGGCGCGAGAAATAACCCTTGGAACAACAAACGATTTTGGTCAAAAGTAGCACCGCCATAACTACCAATACCCGGAGCAGTAAGGCGACAAGCGGCGGCTTCCACCAAGTCGGCGCGACCGGCAACATAACCACCAGCAACGACAATCGTGCCACCAGGATTTTTTATCAACGACCCCGCCATTAGATCGGCACCTACGGCTGTGGGTTCCTTGGTTTCGATAAATTCGCCGTAGCAGTTATCTACAAAACAAATTGTGTTGGGGTTTTGCTGTTTAACTATATGGATGATTTTTTCAATATCGGCAATTGATAAACTCGGACGCCAAGAATAGCCACAAGAGCGCTGAATCGTGACTAAACGAGTTTTGTCAAGCACTGCACGACTTAAAGCTTCCCAATCCACCCCTCCTTCTGGGGTTAGCTCTAATTGGCGGTATTTTATGCCAAACTCAATAAGGGAACCTTGACCGTGACCCCGCAAACCAATGACTTCTTCAAGCGTATCGTAAGGAGAGCCAACTACTGATAACATCTCATCTCCAGGACGGAGTACCCCAAAAAATGCACAAGCGATCGCATGAGTGCCCGAAACAAACTGCACTCGCACTGCTGCTGCTTCGGAACCCATAACTTCGGCAAAAACTTTATCTAAAGTTTCTCGCCCTAAATCATCATGGCCATAACCACTTACACCAGCAAAATGGTGTGCGCCTACACGGTGATTACGAAAGGCAGCTAGCACTCGTTTTAGATTATGCTTGACCTGAGTGTCAATACCAGAAAAAATTTCTAACAGTGCGCGTTCTGCTTGCCGCAGCTGTTCAAAGCTGTTCATTAGTTCCTCGTTCACAAAAAATTATAAATATGCCGATTTTCAGATCGCGCAAATTCGGCCGAACAATTCCAATTCAGGTTACTGCATGACAATTGCTACTTCAACTAAACCTCAAATCAACTGGGTTAATACCCTGTTTTTCATTGGTCTGCACATCGGTGCGCTGTTTGCCTTTGTTCCTGGTAACTTTAGCTGGACGGCAGTTGGCGTCGGTTTGTTGCTCTACTGGGTGAGTGGTGGTTTAGGCATTACTCTGGGATTTCACCGCCTTGTTACCCACCGCAGTTTTCAAACTCCCAAGTGGCTAGAGTATATCCTGGTTTTCTTCGGGACACTCGCCTGTCAAGGAGGGCCAATCGAATGGGTAGGGACGCATCGTATCCATCATTTACACTCAGATACTGAGTCCGATCCCCATGATTCTAATAGAGGCTTCTGGTGGAGCCACATGGGTTGGCTGATTCATTTTTGTCCCTCTCACGATCAAGTTCCTCGTTTCACCAAAGACATAGCCGAAGACCCAGTTTATCAGTTTTTAGAAAAATATTTCATTTTGCTCCAGGTTGCTCTGGGCGTATTGCTTTTGTTTCTGGGTGGCTGGCCGTTTGTTATTTGGGGAATTTTTGTTCGCATTGTCTGGGTTTACCACTGCACTTGGTTGGTAAACAGTGCTACTCATAAATTTGGCTATCAAAGCCATGATTCTGGCGACAAATCAACTAACTGCTGGTGGGTAGCCCTACTAGTTTTCGGTGAAGGTTGGCATAATAATCACCATGCTTTTCAATATTCAGCTCGTCATGGGCTGCAATGGTGGGAAATCGATTTAACATGGATGACAATTCAATTGCTGCAAGCAGTTGGCTTGGCTACTAATGTGAAGTTGGCTCCAACAAAGCAGTAAGTTTGTCCTTTGTCATTAGTCATTAGTCATTGGTCATTATTTTTTACCCAATGCCCTATGCCTTATACCCTATGACTAATGACAAAGAATTTTTCATATAACCAAGTACGCATACCAATTCTAAAATCTCTTTTAAAAGTTATTTACGGGTGCGCTTGTATAGGTTAGGTTGCTATAATCCGAGACGCTAATATTAAGCAACTTTACGGCAAGTTATTTTTGGATGACTTGGTGGAGGAGTTTGTTGTATTTCAGGTGTTCATGACTACATCAATAATTAATACCCAGAAACTAAGTGACGAGTCTGCAAATTCTAACATCAGGCTCAAAGATATTGTCAAAACCCTGCCACGGGAATGTTTTCAGCAAAGCCGTCGCAAAGCTTGGACGCAAGTAATACTTAGCGTCTTGGCAGTTGCTTTGGGCTACTACAGCCTGGCGATCGCTCCTTGGTTTCTTTTGCCCCTAGCTTGGGTTTTTACAGGTACAGCTTTAACAGGTTTTTTTGTAATTGGTCATGATTGCGGTCACAGGTCATTTGCCAAACGTCGTTGGGTGAATGATGTGGTGGGCCACTTTTTTATGGCGCCGTTAATTTATCCGTTTCACAGTTGGCGGATTAAGCATAATTATCACCATACTCATACCAACAAGCTCGATGAGGACAATGCTTGGCATCCAATCAGACCAGAAGTGTTTAAAAGTTGGGATAAAACCCGACAGTCTGCTTTTGAATTATTCATTCGCAAACGCTTCTGGTGGGTAGGTTCCATCGGACATTGGGCAGTTGTGCATTTTGATTGGCGGAATTTCAAAACTAAAGACCAATCCAGCATCAAGCTTTCTGTAGCTGTAGTAGTATTATTTGCTGCGATCGCCTTCCCGGCACTAATCGCCACTACAGGTATCTGGGGATTTGTCAAGTTTTGGTTAGTGCCCTGGTTGGTCTACCACTTTTGGATGAGTACTTTTACCATCGTTCACCACACTGCTTCAGACGTTCCTTTTGTTGGAGCAAACAAGTGGAACGAAGCTCTAGCTCAACTATTTGGTACCATTCATTGCGATTATCCCCGCTGGGTAGAAATCCTCTGCCACGACATCAATGTTCATGTCCCTCATCATATTTCCACTGCTATTCCTTCTTATAATTTGCGGCTAGCTTACAGCAGCATCAAAGAAAATTGGGGGCCTTATCTACATGATGAATGTCAGTTTTCTTGGTCTTTAATGAAGCAAATTACAGACCAATGTCAACTGTACAAAACTGATGTCGGCTATCAAACTTTCAACGAATATTACGCAGAACGATAAACTGCTTTGCAAGCTTTCTTCACGCTCTTGAACTCCACGAGAGCGTTTATCTTTGCGTGGGTTTTAATACAATCTGGCAATTCTTGACTTATTAAATATTGTTAGGTAAATTGCCAGAAGATTTACGCTTGGATGTTAGGAGAGTTAGTATTCTGGGCATACTAGTGAAGTAAAAAATCAAAACTAATCCTTTTGGTTTTTTATTTTAACTTTTGCTTTGTGGGGTAAGATTATCTTGCCTCAAATAAAGTTCCGATTTATCTTCAACAAAAGAATCCAGCCAGTGCAATCAAATATAATCACGCTCAACGAGCCTCAGAAACATGAATTATCTGGGGAGACGACCAAACTGCCTTTTACTCTTCAGGATTTAAAAGCTGCGATCCCCGCTGAATGCTTTCAGCCCAATGTGGCAAAATCACTTTATTACTTCTTTCGCGACATTCTGATTATTAGTCTGCTTTACGCAGTTGCTTTTTACCTGGATTCTTGGTTTTTCTTTCCAATTTTTTGGTTAATGCAAGGAACAATGTTTTGGGCTTTGTTTGTAGTCGGACATGACTGCGGACACCAATCTTTTTCTAAGCATAAATGGCTGAATGATTTGATTGGACATCTTTCCCACACACCCATACTTGTTCCTTATCATGGTTGGCGAATCAGCCATAGAACTCACCACAAAAATACCGGCCATCTCGATAATGATGAAAGCTGGTATCCTCTAAACGAATCGGACTATAAGCAAATGCCGCTAGACCAAAAAATAGTCCGATATTATGCTTTTTTATTGGCTTATCCTCTGTACTTATTTAAGCGTTCTCCCAATAAAAAAGGCTCTCACTTTTTACCCAGCAGTCCGCTGTTTAAAACCTCAGAAAAATGGGATGTCGTCACTAGTACCGTTCTTTGCATTGGGATGGTAGGTTTGCTTGGCTACCTTACCTATCTATGGGGTTGGATGTGGTTGCTGAAGTATTACGCTGCACCTTACATTGTGTTCGTAATTTGGCTTGATTTAGTAACATTTTTGCATCACACCGAACCAGATATTCCCTGGTATCGTGGAGAAGAGTGGACTTTTTTAAAAGGTGCAATTTCCAGTATCGATCGCGATTATGGTTTGATTAATCATATCCATCATGATATTGGCACTCATGTTGCTCACCACATATTCCTTAACATCCCTCATTACAATTTGCTGAAGGCCACTGAGGCAATCAAACCAGTAATGGGTGACTATTTCCGGAAATCAGAGGAACCAATTTGGAAATCATTATGGAATTCCTGCGCGAACTGCCATTTTGTACCCGATACTGGAAGTAAGGTTTACTACACATCCAACAAAAAGTGAGCTAAACCCTAAGCTTAAAATTTGCGACTTCTTTAAGAAGTCGCAAATCTTGTATTATCAGTTGTCAATGATTTATGACTATCAATCAAAGATACTTTGTCATTAAAATAAATTTTATAAAAGGTACATTTAAAGATTAGCCAAATAGCTTAATATAACTTCTATTTTGGAGGCGATCGCACATTACATTATTATTGCTGCAAACTCTGTTAAAATTTGAGCGTCACAGCTACAAGTAAATCTTATAGAATAAATATTCAAAAACTTTCCTGGCTGTACGATCGTTAAAATACAGAGCATTAAAATACAGAGTTAAAATAAAAATAGCTCGATGACACCCAACTATCGCTGATTTAAGGTTATAGGCTTACAGGAAGATATTTTCTTCTAACTGTTGCAGTTGTAGTGGCTAAAGACTAGCATATCTATGTTCAGAGATGATATGTCGTTAAATCAACCTCAAACCAATGAAAAACTTTTGCTTAAAGTATTTTAGGCTCTATTAAGGATGAGTTAAGTTTATTTGCATGTAGTGACTCCAGTCAATTTCCTGCTAGGGTTATAAATCAGCAGAGACTATAGTATAGACAATTTAGCTAAAACCCTTTTCAGATTTAAAATTCAGAGGTATCAATGATTATAACTAATTTTAGCAAACAAAGAAATGAATTAAATGAATCTAAAGTACTCAAAGCTAAACCACATTGGCAAGGGCAAAACTTGAGCGATACTGCTGTCAAAGGTAAAGATACCAAGATGCGAGATACTGCACCTGATACTTCCATTTTGAATACCTTGAATCGCGGTCGAGTTGCCATTTTTATTGATGGCTTAAGCCTATTTCATACAGCTTTACAACTCGGCATAGAAATTGATTACGTTAAATTGCTTTGTCATTTAACCAACGGTTCGAGACTGCTACGTGCTTTTTTCTATACTGGGGTTGATATGACCAATGAGAAGCAACAGGGTTTTTTATTATGGATGCGTCGTAATGGCTATCGTGTTGTAGCAAAAGACCTCGTTGCGTCGCCAGATAATTTTAAAAAATCAAATCTGAACGTAGAAATTGCTGTAGACATGATCACTTTAGCCCCTTACTACGATACAGCGGTATTAGTCAGCGGCGATGGAGATTTAGCTTATGCTGTGAATGCTGTTAGCAGAATGGGGGTTAGAGTGGAAGTTGTGAGTCTGCAAACAACCACTAGCGAAAGCTTAATTGATGTTGCTGACTGTTTTATTGACATAGATAGCATTAAAGCATACATTCAAAAAGACTCTAATCTTGGCTATACTTACCGAACCACAACAAATTCAAACCTCTAAGTAAGAGGACGCGGGGACGCGGAGAGTGGGAGACGCGGAGAATTTTTTTCTTGTATCCCCACGTCCCCGCGTCCCCGCGTCCCCGCGTCCCCGCATCTTTTTAAATCTGCGTATTTTCGGATGGATATTTTAATAGTTGAAGATGAACCAGAAATTGCTCATTTAATCCAACTCTCTTTAGAAAAAGAAGGATTTTTCTGTCGCATTAGCCGTGATGGTATCAATGCTCTACGGATGTTTCAGGAGCAACCACCCGATTTAATCATTTTAGATTTGATGATTCCTGGTTTGGATGGATTGGAAGTTTGTGCCAGAATTCGCCAAAAACCAGGCGCAAAAGATCCTTATATTTTGATGCTCACCGCGAAAGGCGAGGAAATCGATCGCGTCATTGGCTTATCTACTGGTGCTGATGATTACATGGTGAAGCCCTTTAGCCCCAGAGAGCTAGTAGCCAGGGTACGAGCGCTATTGCGGCGTAGTCTCCGGCAAGGGGGACAACATCAAGTCAATCGTACCCAACACTTTATAGTAGATGTAGATCAGCGCACTGCCAGTCGGCAGATAAATTCCCAGCAACCTGAAATTCTCGACTTAACTACCCTAGAATTTAATTTGCTAACTACCTTTGTCAGCAATCCTGGTCGAGTTTGGAATCGCACGCAACTAATTGACAAACTTTGGGGAGATAACTTTTTTGGTGATGAACGCGTGGTAGATACCCATGTAGCTCGATTGCGAAAAAAGGTTGAGCCTGACCCAGCAAATCCTACTTTTATTAAAACTGTTGTTGGGGTTGGCTATAAATTTGAAGACTCGCCGATGGCGTAAATCTTATGAAGATGGGGCTGAGAGGACGACTATTTTTTTCTCACTTGGTAGTCATGATAGTGGGGGTAGCTAGTCTGGTCATTATCAGCAAAGTTTCTTCTCCCCGATTCTTTGTTTTGCATTTGGAACGACTAGAAAATCAAGGGTTTGATTTAATCGATATTCGTACTGAATTGGTAACAGGATTTGAAATTGCTTGGCAGCGAAGTACTATTTGGTCAGTTTTAGTTGGTAGCAGCGCAGCTGGAGGACTGAGTTACTGGGTGTCCAGAAGAATTATGGTGCGGTTGACTGAGATGGAACAAATCACCCAAAAATTTGCTGCTGGTCAGATGAATGCACGATTACCAGTTTATGACATTCCAGAACTCAATAGATTAGGTGCTAGTTTCAACCGGATGGCAGCTAGTTTAGAAGGGGTGGAAGTGCGGAGACGAGAAGTGATTGGAGATATGACCCATGAACTACGGACACCGTTAACAGTTGTGCGCGGTTATTTAGAAGAACTGGCTGATGGAGAGATTGAAGCGTCTCCAGAAATTTATCGACGTTTAGCTAATGAAACTAGGCGCTTAGAGCGATTGGTGAATGATTTACAAGAACTGTCGAAGGCAGAAGCTGGTTATCTGCCAATTAATATACAACGGTTAAATCTGCGTCCGTTGTTAGAGTCATTAGTAGAAAAATTTACTGACCAGTTGTTGGAAGATGGGCCGGGTCTGCACTTGGAATGTCCGCCTGTGCTGCCTCTTGTATTGGCAGATATCGATCGCACAGAACAAGTGTTAGTTAATCTCCTTGGTAATGCAGTGCGTTACACCAAGGAAGGTTCAATTACTATTCGTACTGAGATTGAAGCATCTAAACTCTCGATTGCAGTAATAGATACAGGTATTGGTATCGCTCCCGAAAATTTGCCCCACATATTTGAACGCTTCTGGCGAGCCGACCAATCACGCGATCGCAATTCCGGAGGTACTGGTATTGGTTTAACGATTTCCCGTCGTTTGATTGAACTACAAGGCGGTCAGATTCAGGTAGAAAGCAAATTGGGAGTTGGTAGTACGTTTCGTTTTTTTCTACCTTTAGCTTAAGCCAAGCAATTTTGGATTTTAGATTTTGGGTTGGCGTCTAAAATTCCCAGTCCAAACATTTGTAATACAACAAATTGACATCAAGTAGTCACGTCGGTGTCATACCCAATTGCTAGTTTGAAAGTATCCAAATTCTTGGTTTTTTGAAGGGGGTCAAGATTTGGAATTTGTTTTTAATATAACGTTAATTTGGCATTGTGGATCGTATGCCTAATATTGTTCTGGCGGCTTTTTTGGTTAGTTTACTTACCGTATCTGGTTACGCTGCGATCGCCTACCTGTTCCCTCAAAATCGTTCTCAGGACTGAGCAGGTATCAAAATATTGGTATCTTTGCTCTCTTTTTGATTTTTTATACAACTACTCATGATTAATACGCGTGTCAGGGGAAAAGGCATGAGCGATCGCTAAATTTTCTTTTAAAGATTTACGGTTAATCAAGCGTATTAGTTTTAACAAAAAGTCATTTGTTAAAACTCTTATTACTACACAATCTAAAATAGATAAAAGTCTGACTGACTCCTGAGAAAAGTATGTTATAACATTGTACGGACGATGTTTGGTGAATCTCATATAACTCAAGGAGTACACAGAGTGAATCAGATAGAATTAAGTTTAACTATTGCTTACCTGTTAATGACATGCTATTTTTTGACAAATTGGTTAGTATTTTCCCTACGTTATCCCACTTCTGCTCCAGAAGATAAATTTTTGTCTTTTGTGATGTTTTTGACAACAACTATCTTTTGGCCTTTAATGGTTTTCATGTCTTGTTTAGAAATGTTCAATAAACAGAAAATAGATATTAATAAAGTAATTCCTGTAATTTTAACAATATTTGTGTTTAGTATTTCTTATTATCTGACTTATCTTGGTTAACGGGGATTTTGCTCTATTTTTTATATCTTTATGCCTTTTATCAAGTTTAAGATAAACCCTTTTCGAGATAATTTAATAGTAAAAACTATATAAAGTTCAAGTTATTGTCTTGGATTTTTACATGGAAAAGTTGAGTATTAAATTTAATTTTATCGATTTATTACAGCAAAGCTTTTCAAAAATTAAATTAGTGCGATCGCTTCAAAATTGTATTTGATAAACTTGAATAAAAATTAAAATCTTTAGGTCTGGTTTCAGCTGATATCTCAATTCTAAAATATTGCTTTTGGGTAAGTGTATAAATCTCCTATAAATTTTTTGAAGCTAATTCTTCGACTACTTTTCGGATGCCTGTAGCCACATTAGAAAAGGCAGCATCATGATTTGTCCATTGGATAACAGGCTTACCATGTACAGGCAGAGGTTGGAGGTTGTTAAACACTGCACCTTGATAATCAACTGGTCGGAGAATCACAGGAATAACATGGGCTTCACCAGCTTTATGACGTTTCATCGCCCGTTCAACAGTACTATAGCAATCATCGGAACGCAAGAAATCAGCGCTAATCAGTAGCAAAATTATCCTGGCTGTATTGAAGTGTTCGTCAATCTCAGCATTCGTTTCTGCTCCTGCACTGATTTGGCGATCGTACCAAGTCTTAATTACTTTTTGACGTTGTAAAATTGAAAGATGCTTAACCAATTCTTCCAGCAAAGCTTCGTCTTCACGAGCATAAGATAAAAAAACTTCGATAGCTTCATTAATAGCTTGAGGAGATGGCTTAGATACTGTAGATTCAGATTCAGTAGTCTCAAGAGGAACTAATTCCGGATAATATTGTAACAAGCGATCGTTAGTGAGTTCATCACCTAACTGTGCTGGCGAAAAATGTACAGCAATTGCCCTTAGTTGATGTCTGTAATGCAAATTGATTAAGACTTTTAAACCTTCCTTCAACGCTTGAACGTTAGAAAGATCGGTTTCCAACTCTGGTACTTCTCCTTCATAAGCTATTACAATTATCACAATTAGGTTATGATTTGCGGGTACAGATAAAGGTTCATTAAATCCAGAAACAGAACTGTAATCTGATTCACCGAGATATCTTTGGGCGCAGTCAGTAAATAAATTATTGACGTAATCTCCTGCCTCGCCTTCATCCCAAAATACATCTCCTTCATTAGCAGCCGAAAGCCAATATTCTTGATATCGCAGTAGAGTCTCGCAGATTTCTACCAATCCTTCTCCCAAAACTTCTAAGTCCCCATCAGCATCGATAGCATTCTGTCCAGCCCTATTTAATATTCGCAAAATCGGTGCTACCTCACCTCTCCCTAAATGCAAAAATAAGCGAAAGACCACATAGCGAGTTCGACCAATCATTCTATTAAAGGTATCGCGCATATTTTTGCTAAGAACTGAGTAGTATACCAATAAGACTAAAAAGGCAAAAGTGTTTTACTTTTGCCTTTTTATTATCTAGTATTTAATTTAGCGTAATCTCAAGACTCAAAACTGGTAACTATTTTAGCGCCGTCTGCTGCCAAAACCAGTAGAGCGACGAGGTGCTGAACTACGCCCGCTACCAAAACTACTTGAAGGGCGTCTTCTCGTCGAACTAGAGCTGCCATCTCGTCTTAAAATATCGCCTCCAGAACCTGAACCAGTTGGGCGATTTCTCGTAGTAGTACGGGGTGCAGTGGGTATACTTGTACCAGGAGACGATCTTCTAAATCCCCCAGAAGACCGGAAAGTATTACGATTTCTTACCGCTGCGGGTACTGCATTATAACGAGTTTGGTAGTTTTGAACTGCTTGGTTATAGCTGCTGCCATATCCACCGAAGCCACTCAATCCTCCTGGTTGATAAACAGGGGGCACATAGTACTGGGGTCTAAACAATAGACTACCAATGGCTTGACCAGCTAAGTTACCAGCCACAGATGCAGCAAAGGGTGTCCAGAAGCTATTTTCTTGGCGGACTACAACCGTTTCTTGTCTTCCGGTTTCTGGATTAGTTCTGTTTTCGGTAACGTTGTGGACGTAGGCAATTTTAAAATCTTCTGTGAGATATAAAATTGGCTGTCCATTTTCTACCTTCAGATAAGTTTTTTTACCCTGCTTAATTTCGTCATCAGTTAGCCGTGCCATTTGCAAATTTTCAGTTGCAAAGGTTGGCGGCGTGTTGTTGAGTAAAAATAGGGTGTACTGCCCAGTTGCATCGTCGTATGTAGCTTGTTGAATTTGATACTGACCATCACCCAATTTACTGGTAGTGGAGGTTTGGCTAACGTTCTTAGCTGGAGGATTAGCTTCTTCTCCACCTCCACAAGCAACAGTTGTCAAACACAAACTCAGTGCTAAAAAAACAGCTGTAAATTTACGTACTATCGTCATGATCATTGCATTATTGTCCTATCTCCGAGCTTAACAATTTCTCTGTGTAAGAGTAAGTAGGGACTACCCAACACATTACAAAGGAATCAATTCTGGGTAATATTGCAACAATTGATCGTTACTGAGTTCTTCACCTAACCGAGATGGAGAAAAATGCAAGTAAAATCCCAGCAGTCTATTTTGATAGTGTAATTGTATTAACGATTTTAAACCCTTTTGCAGTGCGCTGATGTTAGAAAGATCGGTTTCCAGATCGGGTGCTTCTCCTGTATAAACCACTGTAATAATCACAACTACGTTACGCGTCACAGGTATAGATAAGGGTCGCTCCAAACCAGAGTCAGAACTCAATTCAATACCACTGCCATATCTTTGACTGGAATCTATAAATAGCTCATCTATATATTGTGCTACTTCGTTTTCGTCAGAATATACTTCACCTTCATTAGTCGCTGAGAGCCAATAGTCATCGTACTCCAGTAGACTTTCGCAGATTTCTACTAGCCGTTCTCCTAGATCGTTGATATCGTCCTCTTCTCGTGGTGCAGCACTATTTAATACTCCCAAAATTGGTGCAACCTCACTTCCTCCTAAGTGCAGAAATAGGCGAAACCCTACATACCGATTTCGACCAACCATTTTATTGAAGATATCGCGCATTTTTCCCTCCAAAATTTTGTCATTCGTTATTGGTCATTAGCCAGTTATCCGATCGCTAATACTTAATATCCCATATCGAATGCCCTGTTTGGGCAATGCTGCATAGTCAACAACTAATGACTAATATAGTGAAACCCTTTAACAAAATCTATAACCATGTTTAACGAAGGTAATATATATTTTGTTGATTCGCTAGATTTATCATCATAAATTGAACTATTGATAGAAGACCGATTAATAAATCTTTTACCAAAGTTTGGATTGTCATGTACTATCAAAGTTTGGGCGCTAGAATTTGTTAAAATTATTTGACTCGGAGCTTTACAAAAATTTAACTTAGCAGCTACTTCAAGATTTTTTTTGATTTCTTTGATTGTTATAGCTTTACTTATAGCTTGTTCTAAAAGTATATTTAATTGTTTTACCATATCTGGAGATTTCAAATCTTTTAAATCTGGGTTTGCTACAACTTCAGTATTAATCATTTCCACCATCTGGGAAATATTCTTTTGGGTAGATACCGCATCTAGAAATGGAAGGATTGCAATATAAGCGGTGGGGAATAATGCTTCGTCGCTATCTACACGGAAACTGAAAATAGTGCGGCGACGACCACTTTCCATACTTGGGGGTTGTTTTAGTCCTCGGTATTCTTGAGCAATTTGGTAGTAGGCACCAGCAAGGGCAAAGTTAGCTTCGTGTTCTAGGGCTGCATCAACAATAATCCGAATTGTTGGGGGTGTTTCATTAAAGAAATCTCGCGAATCGTCGGAATGAAATTTTTGGATAATTGAGCGATCGCCTGTGGGGCTGAGGTCAACCCATTCACAAATCATACCTTCGGTTTTTAAACCAAATCTAGAAGTAGCATAAAGTTTTGCACCAGTTAAAGTTGCTCCGGTTAAGTCAGCACCAATCCATTCCGCCCTAATTAATTTTGCTTGAGTTAAATTCGCATGTACTAAACTCGTATTCGTTAAATTGGCATTGCTTAAATCTGCACCAATTAAATTTGCACCGCTCAATTTTGCCCCGCTCAAATCTGCCCACCTCAGGTTCGCCCCGCTCAAATCCGCCCACCTCAGGTTTGCCCCGCTCAAATCTGCACCGCTGAGGTTAGCATGGCTGAGATTTGCCTGTCTGAGTTCAGCATCTCGCAAATTCGCGCCGGTGATGTCACAACGACTTAGGTCAGCGGCGTTTAAGTTAGCGGTTTCTAAGTTGGCTCCTGTGAGGGAAGCGCCTCTCAACACAGCCTCGCTCAAGTTAGCGTTACGGAGATTCGCTTGGCGCAGAGTCCCCTCTCGCAAATCGGCGCTGGTGAGGTTAGCCTGGGACAAGTCAGCACGACTGAGATCGGCGCGAATTAATTCGGCACGGATGAGGGAACCTCCCTTAAGTTGAGCGCGGCTGAGATCTGCTCTAATCAAATTAGCTACATTGAGACTAGCGTTGTTTAGGACGGCGCTGCATAGATTTACACCACTTAATCTTGCTACATTCAACTTGGCATTGCTCAAGTTAGCTTCACTGAGATTGGCACCGCTCAAGTTAACAACACTCAAATTAGCATCGCTCAGATTCACGCCACTGAGTTTAGCTCCACTCAGATTAGCTTCAGACAGTTCAATACCACTAAAGTTTAAGACTCCTACCGCGTACTGTTCCAGCAATTCCTCTACATTCATCGATGCTACCTCTGGGATGCCAAATTTATATAGTTGTAAAGTCGGAAAAAATAAAATGTCAAAATTAAAGAATGGATATTGGGATTTTAGGACTGGGACTAATTGGCGGATCTTTGGGTTTTGATTTGCGATCGCAAGGACATCAAATCTTAGGAGTTAGCCGCCGCGAATCCACCTGCCAAAAGGCAGTAGCCCTTGGCTGCGCCGATCGCGCATCGGTGGATCTGAGCCTGTTAACAGCCGCAGAAGTTGTATTTATTTGTACGCCTTTAGCACTTATTGTGCCCCAATTTACTCAATTAATTCCTTATTTGTCTCCCACTACAGTTGTGACTGACGTGGGTTCGGCAAAAGCAGAAATAGTCGAAGCTATTTCTCCCCTTTGGGATAATTTTATCGGCGGTCATCCAATGGCGGGAACAGCAGACAGTGGGATAGAAGCTGCACAACGGAATTTATTTGTTGAGAAACCTTATGTACTCACACCCGTTAGTACAACACCAACCACTGCAATTACAATTCTCGAAGAAATAGTGCGATCGCTGGGGGCGAATATCTACCATTGTCAACCAGAACAACATGACCGGGCTGTAAGTTGGATTTCTCATTTACCCGTGATGGTTAGTTCTTCGTTAATTGCTGCTTGTTTGAGTGAAACTGACCCAGAGGTTCTGCAATTAGCCCAAAAGCTAGCTAGTTCGGGCTTTCGGGATACCAGCCGTGTGGGTGGCGGGAATCCAGAGTTGGGGATTATGATGGCGCGGTATAATCGTCAAGCATTGCTCTTGTCGCTGCACCAGTATCGCCACAATCTCGATGAGTTGACTAACTTAATTGAGCAGGAAAATTGGACAGTTTTAGAGTCAAAGTTGAAATCAACACAACAGGCACGACCTAATTTTGTTGAGTAGTGGTAATAGAGTACGTTACGCTATTAATAACGCACTCATTACTACATTTAGTAAAATTATTGCTGATTTGTTGTGAATGCTTTTTCAGGCAGTTGATGAATTCTATGAGAAGGAGTCAGAATACCTATGCTTGAAGTCAGGGGTTTTAGAAAAGAATTTTTTCTTACCCACGATAGCATAGCTAAGCCGAGTTTTGTCTGCGACACGCTGCGCGAACGAGCGTCTTCAAATCGGGGAATTTAAACCTCGATTCTCCATCCAGTCGCGCATAATTCCCAAGCTGAATTCTGGCTCCTGAATTTTGAATTCTTCTTCGGTAAATTTATCAAAATAAACAATGGTAGAACGCCCAATCAAAAAATCAGAACGTCAGGCCCAAGCAAATACTGACAACAATTTGGAAAAAGTTGATTCCACACCTCCTGTTGAATCCAACCCCAAAAGCTCAAAACCCGATCGCAATCGCTCGTCTGGTAAAGGGAAAAAAGGATCGTTTGCAGATGAAAACAGACCACCTGTTAATCCTGCATTAATGCGCGGCCCAAAACCCGTTAAACCTCCGGTTAAAGTCGAAAAAGAAGTGGAAACTGAATCTGAACCAATCTCAGAGGAATCTGAAGGTTAACCTTTTCTCCACTCCTCACCAAAAGAAAGGTAGTTATCTTGAAAGCAAAAGGTAGCTATGGTTCTAGGTTTTTCAACGTGGAAACATAACTACCTTAATTAATAGTCAGAATTCCGAAGCTAGAATATAGTAATACTCTTTGAATTTGAACTTATATGCAGAAGCTAAAACGCGATTAATCGTGTCTGTACGGAAATAAAAAAAATCAGCTTCTTAAACATGCATAAAAATTTTTAAGCAGTTAAATAATCTAATATCAATCGATAATACTTGAAAAAATGGTTGCAAGTGATGAATTCACTAAATCTAGATTCAGAAATTTATTAACAATATAAAAATATTATAAATAATTTAAATTATAAGTTACTTTTTAGCATTATCGATGATGATTAAAAATTATGTTAAATCGATTAAAGAACGTACTGAAACATATTTGCTAATAGCGATCGCCTTTATCATAGTCATAGTCTTAGAATACATAACACCGCCTGAGTACGTATTCGGCTACCTCTACACAGCAACTATTTTATTAGCAGATTCAAGATTAAATCGACGAGCAGTATTTGGGGTGACTCTTGCGGCCACAGGATTAACATTATTAAATTTGTTTGTCCCAGGAAGAGAAATAATTAATCTTCCAACCTTGGCAAATAGGTTAATTGCAGTATTAGCGTTAGTGGTAACTGCAACTTTAAGCGAACGCAACCGTCGCAATGAAGAAGCGATCGCTCATACTCAAGCACAATTACGCTCCCAAGAACAACTAGCTGCAATGCGTGAAGATTTTGTTTCTACCCTCACTCATGACTTGAAAACTCCTCTACTTGGAGCAATTGAAACGCTGCAATATTTTCAAAACGAGCAATTTGGTGAAGTCACCCCAATGCAAGCAAAAGTCTTGCAAACAATGGCTCGTAGTCATCGCAGTACGCTGCAATTAGTCCAAACTCTTTTAGATGTTTATCGCAACGATGCCGAAGGGCTTAAACTACAGAGATCGCCTATCAACTTAGTAACTGTGGCAGAAGAAGTAATAGCTACTCTGATGGAACTAGCAAAAACACGTCAGGTTTATATTTCTCTGCATTATGGTGAATCGGATTTTCGCAGCTTTGTTTGGGTAAACGGTGATTCATTGCAACTGGGGCGAGTTTTTACCAATCTATTGAGTAATGGCATTAACCACACTCCCCGTGGCGGTAAAGTGGAAGTAGTATTTGAAAGTTATTCTAGCGAGCAACTGGTAAAAATACTCGACACAGGTTCCGGCTTTACTGAAGAAGAATTACCCCACTTATTTGAGAGATTTTATCAAGGACATAGCGATCGCCACCTTTCAGGATCGGGACTAGGGCTTTATTTAACCAGGCAAATTATTACAGCTCATGGAGGTACAATTTGGGCAGAGAATCGCTTACCACGAGGCGCTGTGTTTGGTTTCCGACTCCCTGCTTGTCCGCCACCGAGTTGACGGGCAAAGGGGGCAAGGTAGCAGGGGGGCAGGGGGAGCAGGGGAGGCAGGGGAGGCAGAGGAGGCAGGGGGAGATAGGGAAGTGTGGGGAGTGTGGGGAGTGTGGGGGGAAAGATTTCTTCCCCATCCTCCCACACCTCCCACCCCTCCCACACTTCCTGCTTGCCCCATACCCAATGCCCAATGACCAATGACAAATGACAAATGACAAAAATCTTACTTGTTGAAGATGATGAATTATTTCGGCTTGGTTTGCGGATGCGGTTGCAACAAGAAGCTAGTTTGGAGATTGTTGCAGAGGCAGAAGACGGAGAACAAGCTGTAGAATTAGCCAATCAATATCCTCTGGATTTGGTTTTGCTGGATATTGGTTTACCGGGAATTGGTGGGATTGAGGCTTGCCGTCAAATCAAGCAGAAGCACCCAACTTTACCCATTCTCGTTTTAACCTCTCGTTCGGAAAAACCCCTGATTTCGCGGTTAATTGCTGCTGGGGCACAAGGTTACTGCCTTAAAGGTATTCCGGCTGAGTCTCTGATTTTAGCAGTGCGATCGGTTGCAGCAGGGGCTTCTTGGTGGGATCAAACGGCAACAACAGAAATTAGGGCAGCTTTTGAGGGTAATTCTACGACGATGCCACCCACAAAAACTGAAGAAACTATAGAAAATCCCTTAACAAAGCGCGAACAAGAAATTTTAGCACTAGTAGCAGCTGGCAAAAGCAATCAAGAAATTGCGGAAATTCTCTACATTGCCCCTGGTACAGTGCGGGTTCATGTCCATGCAATTTTGCAGAAACTAGAAGTACGCGATCGCACTCAAGCCGCAGTCTTAGCTATCCAAAAAGGATTGGTAGCACCAGAATTATTAATCAAATAGTAAAAATATATAAATAGTATCTTGATATTAGTCAGTCATTTTGACTTCTGGCGAAACTTTGGAAATTATTTGCTTTTATATCAGACACAATTGAAAATTTGAAGCTTACAAGATATTTTTTATCAATTTTTATGGCGTTGTGAATGTAGCTTTGATTTACGCATTGACAGTAAATACAAAATATAGATTGGCTCTGAAAAACCACATCTGTCGTAGGGGCTTTAGCATTGCTCATACGTGTCAACTTAAGCTCAAACGTTTATCCCACATGCGTTTTACCCCACCCCCAACCCCTCCCCTTAGCAAAGGGAGGGGCGGTTTTGGCTTTAGACAAAACCGGGGTGGGGTAGTGCGGATCTTCATGGAAAATGAGTAAATCCAAAATCGAGTTTTGACAAGGGTTTCACGTTAAGTTGACACCAATGAGCAATGCTGTGCCCTGAGAGTGCCGATTTACGTATTATCAAGGAACGTCTATGAAAGGCTAAAACGACCTATTTTCGTTAATGCCTACGATGATTAATTTGTACAGTGCGTAAGTCCTAGTAGCGATCGCTAAATCAATCGGGTTTCTCAGTTTTTTGCCAAGAAAATCGCATCATCTGGTTACTTCAGATTTACTTCATAAATCAATTGCAAATTTAAACTTTTAGTATATCTGAATTATTACAGTATTAATACAGTAGTACGTTTGATATTTTTAGCATAATTTTGTACTGAATTATCATATTATTTTTGTGTTTTTCTTCAAAAAATGAGGTTCTAATTACTCATTTACGTTAGGCACGGAAGCGGATATCTAAGTATTAGCTTCCTATTTAGTGCTGTATTTATAAAATCATCAATTCGAGTTAACAGTTACAAGTTGCCAAATTTTATTTACTAACAATAATCAAAGTGCAACTGCAAAAAAACAAATCTTCTCATACCTAACCTAATTTTGTAGAGGAATTGTAAATGCCAACTAATACAGCGCCAACATTGGACAACACAGGCAATCCCACATTGGCTGCTATTACTCAAGATATAACCGATGCCGACAATCTTGGCACTCTAGTTTCTGACATCATTGCCACAGGTGCAGGTGGCAATCCCATTACAGATGTAGATACAGGTGCAGTGGAAGGAATTGCCGTCATTGGCGTAGATAATACCAATGGCACTTGGCAATACTCTATAAATGGCGATAACAATTGGCTTAATTTTGCTGTATCTGACACTTCTGCAACCTTGCTTAGAGATACAGAAAAAGTTCGTTTTGTCCCTAAACCTGGCTACAACGGTACGGCTAATATCACCTTCCGCGCTTGGGATACTTCAGACGGTCTAACCAGTGGCACTACTGGTGTAAACTCTGGTGTTGGTGGTGGGACAACAGCCTACAGTACTGCTACGGAGACTGCTAGTATTTCAATTTTACCTCTTGTAGGATTAAGCCCCTATTCCATCGTTGTCGGCGACTTTAACAAAGATGGAAATACGGATTTAGTAACCGCAAACAAGTCTTCTCAAACTGTTTCGGTACTTTTGGGGAAGGGTGATGGTAGTTTTAAGCCTGCTAGCAACTTTAGTACGGTTGGGTTCAATGGATTAAGTCCCTATTCTCTCGCTGTAGCCGACTTCAACAAAGACGGCAAATTAGATTTGGTAACGGCAAACAATACCTCAAATAATATTTCCCTGCTGTTGGGTAAAGGTGATGGCACCTTTCAGACTGCTGTCAATTTTGCTTTAGGGTCGGGGTCAGGCCCAGTATCTGTTGCAGTGAAAGATTTTAACGGGGATGGAAAATCTGACATAGTAACGGTAAACAATGCCTCTCAAAATATTTCAGTGCTGTTGGCAGATGGTACTGGTAGTTTTGCAACTGCCAAAAATTTTAAAGTCCCTAGCCGTCCGACTTCTGTTAGTGTAGGTGACTTCAACAAGGATGGTAAATCTGACTTAGCGGTAACGAGTTCTTACTTCAATAACGTCTCAATACTCTTGGGAAATGGTGACGGCACTTTTAACTCAGCCACTCAATTTGATGTGGGAACAAATCCTAATTCTGTCATCGTAGGCGACTTCAATAAAGACAGCAAATTAGATTTGGCAGTGGCAAATTCAGGCTCTAACAATGTCTCCGTGCTGTTAGGTAATGGTAGTGGAGGGTTTGGGGTTGCCACCAACTTTAATGTGGGATTAAATCCTGTATCCGTAACAGCGATTGATTTTAATCAAGACGGTAACTCTGACCTAGCAGTGGCGAATGCAGACTCCAACACAGTTTCAGTGCTGCTGGGAAATGGCACCGGTGGCTTTGGAAATGCCACTAACTTTAACGTAGGGACAACACCTTATTCTGTCACTGTAAGCGACTTCAACAAAGATGGTAAATCTGATTTGGCAGTGGCAAATAGCCAATCTAAAAATGTCTCATTGCTATTTAATAATCCCGATAATTCCAATAATCCCGTTATCCCTATATCAGCATTCATCAACGAAATTCTGTTTGACCCCCCAAGTACAGATAACCCTAGAGAATACATCGAGCTGCGTGGTACTCCCGGCACGACCATACCACTTGGAACTTATTTAGTTGGTATTGAGGGTAATTCCAATTCTAATCCTGGTAATGTTCAAGATATTTTTGATTTGTCTGGTAAGCAGTTTGGTAGCAATGGGTTGCTGGTTCTTCTGCAAAAAGGTAATACTTATGCAGTCAACCCAAATGCAAATGTAGTAATTAATACTGGAACTGGAGCCGGATGGGGAACTGGAACTTCAAGTTCAATCGGTCACATTGGCCAGGGAAACGCAACTGATATCGAAAATGGGTCTGTTAGCTTTTTGTTGATTCAAACTGGTACTGCACCCACTTTGGCCAATGATATTGACTCAAATAATGATGGTATTGCTGATGGTACTACTTACTCAAATTGGAGTGTGCTGGATTCAGTTTCGGTTTTAGATGGGACATCTACTACAGATAGAGCTTATGGGTCGATTGTATTTAGAAAAGGTTCTACTGGCGGTTCAGTTCCAACGAATGCGACAGTTGTTAATACCTCGTTTATCCCTGGATATGTAGGACGTTCGGGTGACACCACAGGTTCAACAGCCTCGGATTGGGTAGGAAGTGTAATTACTGGGACAGCGCCAAATTTTACATTAGGTACTGCTGCTAACACCTCACCTGGAAGCTTTGCCGAACAACCATTGAATCACATTGGTGATATTAACTTTATTCCTAGTGCCGATCTTAATTACACAATTTCAACTGCTACACCAACTCTAATTGAGGGTAATAGTAGTAGCAAAACTGTTAGTTTCACGGTAACTCGCAGTGGTAATACTGCCATTGCCACTACTGTAAATTATGCTCTCGATGGCACAGCAACCTTTAACAGTGATTACAACACCATTAAAATTGGAGCTACAACAGCCACTACATCCGGGACTTTAAAATTTGCCGCAGGGGAAACAACAAAGACTATTTCACTCAATGTTCTGGGTGAGAAGGTGGCTGAAGCTGATGAAACCATTAATCTGAACTTGAGTTACCCCAACCAAACAGCAGCGATCGCTCCTAGTACGATTACCGTAGTTGATGATGATAACATACCCACTATCTCCATCGCAGATAAAAGCGGTAGCGAAAATAGTGGTAATTTTGTTTTCACTGTCAAACTCTCCAACGCCAGCAGTGATATCATCACAGTTGATTACAATACCAGCAATAATACTGCGATCGCTGGAGTTGATTACACCCCTGTCACAGGAACGGTGACTTTCAACCCTGGAATTACGACTCAGACAATCACCGTACCAATTCTTAACGATTTCGTTGCCGAAAGCAGTGAGAGCTTTTTTGTCAATCTCACAAACCCTACCAATGCCACTATTTCTGATAACCAAGCTAATGGTAATATTACTGACAACGATACAGCAGGTTTCACAATCTCTGCTACCAATGGACTAGTAACTACCGAAGCCGGTGGCACAGCTAATTTCAGTATTCAACTTACTAGTCAACCCACTGCTGATGTCACCTTCAATTTGAGTAGTTCCAAAGTCAGTGAAGGCACTGTCTCAGTTTCTAGCGTCACATTTACCGCAGCTAACTGGAATACGCCTCAAACAGTCACAGTTACAGGTGTTGATGATGGTGTTGCAGACGACAATATTGCTTACCAAATCATTACTAGTGTAGCAGTTAGTAGTGATGTTAAATATAACAATCTCAATCCTAGCGATATAGATGTCGTTAACATTCAAAATGGCAATCAAGTTAATAGTATTATCACAGGTTCATCCAAAGCTGATACCTCATTGCAGGGAACTAGCTCAGACGATCTGATTTTTGGCTTTGCTGGTAATGATGTAATTGTTGGTGGGTTAGGAAACGATCGACTTTACGGCGGTGTAGGTAGTGATAATCTCACAGGCGGTGCAGGTAATGATATCTTTGTGCTTGCTAAGGGTGAAGGTACAGATACGATCAAAGACTTCAATATTAGTGAAGATTTGATTGCCTTATCAGGTGGTTTAACCTACTCTGGTTTGTCTATTACTCAAAGTGGCAGCAATACTTTAATTAAGGATATTTCTAATAACCAAAATCTTGCTTCTTTAACTGGAATTACGGCATCAACTTTAAATGCTAGCAATTTCATTACTTACTAACCCGGTTTATCTCAATAAACCGGGTTAGGAAATTTTTGCTCCCAACACATAGTAGGCAACAGGCTTAAAATTCTCTTAGTGTGGGGGTTTTACGATTGATTTATGTCCTAATTTAGCTGACAACTCCTATACCTTCACAATTTTTTAGGTTTAGTTGAGCGTACCTTTCCAGAGCAACAATCTACGCGTAACATCCGCTAGCCAAGCGAAACCCGATTCTGATAACAATTTTTTTCAATCTATATAGTGTGACGAATGTTGCGATCGCTGATAGTCGAAAGATTGCCACAATCAGAAATGATGAGAATCAAGCCTTTTATTTTTAGCACATTAATACCATTTTCAGGACATCTTGTTTATTTACGTAAAAATACTGTCGTAATTATTATATTTTTAGCATAATTTTGTACTGAGTTACGGTCTTAAACTTTTTTGTTGTACCTGAATAAACAGAGGTTCAACTGCCCATTTTATTTACCTATGAAAACGTATATCTAAGCATTTCCTTCTTATATAAGGGCAAGTGTTTTAATAGATAATCCTGTTATCCTGCTCTATGAACGCTAGCCATTTTATAACTGACTAATACAGCACAGCGTTAATAGAACAACTATACCCGGTTTATCTAGATAAATCGGGTTTATTAATTTTTTATTCTCAGAAAATCGCTTGAAGAATAATTCAAAATTTAGACATCAGACAATCACAAAACTTATGCAATTTTAATCAGCTTTACCACAGCTTATATCAATATTTAAATTAATAAATAATAAATAAGTTTGTACTTCAAGTTTCTGATAAATATCTTAATCAACCAAAAGCTTTATAAAAGGAGAAAAATTATGACTAAACAACCAAAAAATAGCCATATTGAAAACCAAAACAATTTTGTTAAACAGTTACTAGAAGCAAGCAGAAATATTGTTTTTATAGATACAGCAGTTATTGATTATCAAAGCTTGATAGCTGGGATCGCACTTGGTAGTGAAGTTGTTATCCTTGACCCCAATAAAGATGGTTTAACACAAATTAGCGAGTTTCTTGCAGGATGTAAATCTAACTCAGTTCAATCCATTCATATTGTCTCCCACGGCAGTGAGGGGAGTTTGCAATTGGGATCGACTTACCTTAGCCTCAGCAACCTCAATAGCTATGCAAATCAGTTACGAAAGTGGGGCAGTGTTTTAACTGATAAAGCTGACATTCTACTTTATGGGTGTGATGTAGCCAGCGGTTCAGGCATGGAATTTGTGCAGGTTCTTAGCCGAATTACTGGGATAGATGTTGCCGCTTCCACTAATAAAACAGGAAGTGCAGCTTTAGGTGGCGACTGGAATTTTGAGGTGAAGACAGGGAAAATAGAGGCTTCTGTGGCATTTCAACCTGAAGTAATACAAGCTTACCAGTCTATTTTACCTGCTAGTTTTACTGGTACATACTCTCAAAACTTTAACTCATTATTGAGTTCTGGAACATCGATTTCTTGGGTTGATGATTCAACGATTTCCGGCTGGTATACCACAAGAACAAGTTACAACCCTGGTACTGGCACTAATAATACAGGTGGATTGTACAGTTTTGGTACTACTGTCAGCGATCGGGCGCTTGGTTCTGTAGCTTCTGGTACTACAGGAACTATTTATTATGGGTTGCGCCTCCAAAACAACACAGGTTCATCAATTACTCAGTTGCAAGTAGGTTACACAGGAGAACAATGGCGTAATGGCGGTAATATATCGCCGCAACAGTTGAAATTTAGTTATCAAACTGGGTCAACTCTCACAAGTTTGACAACAGGAACATGGACGCCTGTCACATCGCTAAATTTCACCAGTCCAATTGCAACTACAACCACAGCTGCCTTAAATGGCAATCAAAGCGCCAATCGAGTTGTCATTACACCTCTAACAATTACCCTAGCTACCCCAATAGCTAACGGTGAAGAGATTATATTGCGTTGGGAAGACATAGATGATAGCAACAACGATCATGGTTTAGCGATCGACGATGTATCTGTCAAAGTAGATAACACCACCTATACAGTAACTAACACTAATGACAGCGGTGCTGGGTCTTTAAGACAAGCTATTATCAATGCCAATAACGATCCAGGGATTGAGACAATCATCTTTGATGCGACTGGGATATTCGGTGATGCTACCCCCGACACCATTACCTTGACTTCTGGGGAGTTGAATATTACTCAAGGAGTGATAATTCAAGGAACTGGGGCTAATAAACTTACCATTAGTGGTAACAATACTTCTCGCGTTTTTAATGCTAGTGCGTCCCTTACTATTGATGAGTTGAAGATAACTGGAGGAAATGCAGGAAGTAACAACGGTGGCGGCATCTACAGCACCAGTAGTGTCACACTCAGCAATAGCATCATTTCCAACAACAGTGCGAAGATTGGCGGCGGCATCTATAGCACCAATAGTGTCACACTCAGTAATAGTACTCTTTCTAGCAACACAGCAAACACTAACGGCGGCGCCATCTACAGCAGCAGTAGTGTCACAGTCAGCGATAGCACTATTTCTAGCAACATAGCGAACCTTGGGGGAGGTATCTACAGCAGCAATATCACAGTTAGTGATAGTACTCTTTCTGGCAACACAGCAAACACTAACGGCGGCGGCATTTACAGCACTAGTAATGTCAGCTTAAGCAATAGCACTATTTCTAGCAATACTGCGATCGGTAACGGTGGTGGCATTCACAGCACCAATGCCACAATCAGCAATAGCACTATTTTTGGCAATACTGCTGATAGTGATAATAATAATACAGGTAATGGTGGTGGGATTTATAGATCTAGCGGTATCGTGAGCATCAGCAATAGCATTATTGCTGGCAATATTGACTCAGGTAATCAAGGATCTGATGTCTATGGTAACAGCTTAAATGGTAATGCTTACAACCTAATTGGTAAAATTGCTGGTATATTATCCGGGACTTTGGGCACAGGTACAGATATTATTAATCCCAACCCTGGACTTAAACCGCTAGGAAATTATGGTGGTTCTACACAAACTCACGCCCTAAACTTTAACAGTCCTGCCAGGAATGCTGGCAATCCCACTTATAGCGGGGGCTTAACTACCGACCAACGGGGCACAGGCTTTAACCGTATTGAAAGCAGCAGACTTGACATTGGAGCATTTGAATATATGCTTCCCCAAGTTAGCTTTGGTGCTGCTACGTACAATACAACAGAAGGTAGTGCTGCCACTATAGTAACTATTCCTGTTACCTTAGATGCTTCTCCTGAAACGGCTGTTACAGTTCCTATTGTTATCAAAAGTAGTAGCACGGCTAGTAATGGCAACGATTACAGTTTTTCCCCTACTACTATCTCTTTTGCTGCTGGGACAACAGGCTCAAATTTAACACAGCTAATTACTTTTACTATTAATCCAGACGATTTACCTGAGAACGCTGAAACAGTTGTACTTAACTTCGGGACGCTAATAGGGGCTGATTTAGGGACAATAACTGAAACTACTTTAAATATTGCTGCTAACGATTCAATTTTATATACAGTTTCTAGTGCTATCTCAAATGTAACTGAAGGTAACAGTGGTACTCAAACTATTAGCTTCACGGTTACTCGTAGCGGTGGTATTGGGGTGGCTAGTACCATAAATTATGCTTTTAGCGGTGCGGCAAGTTTTGGCACTGACTATAACAATATTCAAGTTACAAATGGAGGAACTACTTCATCTGGAACTTTAAATTTTGCTGCTGGGGAAAAGACAAAGACAATTACAGTCGATGTTTTGGGCGACAGCATATTTGAAATCAATGAAGATATTATTCTTACTCTAAGTAATCCAAACCTCACAGCTGCCCCGGAAAATTCCACAATTATTAATAGTTCGGCAACAGTAAACATTAACAACGATGATACTCAACCAACTATTAGTATTTCGGATGTCTTCGTTAATGAAGGCAATACAGGCGCAACAACTAATGCTAATTTTACGATCGCTCTCTCGAATCCTAGTTATCAGTCGGTTACTGTAAATTACAACACTAGCGATGGTACTGCTCAAATTGCTGATTCCGATTACAATTCTGGTGTAGGAACGATTACTTTTAATCCTGGTGAAACTAGCAAAATTATTAGTATTGGCGTCATCGGCGATAACAAGTTTGAAACTGATGAAGGATTTTCTGTCAATCTTTTAGGTGCGACAAATGCGACCATTGCAGATAGTTTAGGAGTTGCTAGCATCATCAATGATGACACTCAACCAGCTATCAGCATTTCGGATGTCTTCTTCAATGAAGGCAATACAGGCACAACGACTAATGCCAACTTTACTGTTACTCTTTCCAATCCTAGTTATCAGCAAGTTACTGTCAATTACAACACGAGTGATGGCACTGCTACTGTTACTGATTCGGATTACAACTCTGCTTCTGGGACGATTACTTTTAATCCTGGCGAAACTAGCAAAGTTATTAGTATTGGCATCATCGGCGACAATAAGTTTGAAACTGAGGAAACATTTTCTGTCAATCTTTTAGGTGCGACAAATGCGACCATTGCAGATAGTTTAGGAGTCGCTACTATCATCAATGATGATACCCAACCAACTATCAGTATCTCTGATATCTCAGTTGCTGAAGGTAATGCAGGCACGACAACTAATGCTAACTTTACTGTTACTCTTTCCAATCCTAGTTATCAGCAAGTTACTGTAAATTACAACACGAGTGATGGTACTGCTACTGTTGCTGATTCAGATTACAACTCTGGTTTAGGAACGATTATTTTTAATCCTGGTGAAACCAGCAAAGTTATTAGTATTGGCGTCATAGGCGATAACCAAACTGAAGGCGACGAGACATTTTCTGTCAATCTTTTAGGCGCAACAAATGGGGCGATCGCAGATAGTTTAGGAGTTGGCACTATCATTAATGATGACAACCAACCAACTATCATCATTTCTGATGTTTCAGTTGCTGAAGGTAACGCAGGCACAACAACTAATGCTAACTTTACTGTTACTCTTTCCAATCCTACTTCCCAGCAAGTTACTATAAATTACAACACGAGTGATGGTACTGGTGTTGTTTCTGATTCAGATTACAACTCTGCTTCTGGGACGATTACTTTTAATCCTGGCGAAACTAGCAAAGTTATTAGTATTGGCGTCATCGGCGATAGCACATTTGAAATTGACGAGATATTTTTTGTCAATCTTTTGGGTGCGACAAATGCGACAATTACAGATAGTTTAGGAGTTGGCACTATCATTAATGATGACAACCAACCAACTATCATCATTTCTGATGTTTCAGTTGCTGAAGGTAACGCAGGCACAACAACTAATGCTAACTTTAGCGTCACTCTCTCCAATGCCAGCTATCAGTCAGTAACTGTAAATTACAACACGAGTGATGGTACTGGTGTTGTTTCTGATTCTGATTACAATTCTGCTTTTGGGACGATTACTTTTAATCCTGGTGAAACTAGTAAAACCCTTAGTATTGGTGTCATCGGCGATGATAATATTGAAAGCAACGAAACATTTTCTGTTAATCTTTTGGGTGCTACAAACGCTGCGATCGCAGATAATTTAGGAGTTGCTAGCATCATTGATGATGACAACCAAGTAACTGTCAGCATTTCTGATGTCTTCGTTGCTGAAGGTAACACAGGCACAACAACTAATGCTAACTTTACCGTCACTCTCTCTAATGCCAGCTATCAGCCAGTAATTGTAAATTACAACACGAGTGATGGTACTGCTATTGTTTCTGATTCTGATTACAATTCTGCTTCAGGAGCGATTACTTTTAATCCTGGTGAAACTAGTAAAACTCTTAGTATTGGTATTATCGGCGATGATAAAGCTGAAACCAAGGAGACATTTTTTGTTAATCTATTGAGTGCTACAAACGCTGCGATCGCTGATAGCTTGGGAGTTGCTACTATCATCAATGATGACGCACCTCCCTCTATCAGTATTGCAGATGTATCGCTTAAAGAAGGCATCACAGGGATCACAACTAATGCTAATTTTGTTGTCACTCTCTCCAGTAAATTTTATCAACCAGTGATTGTAAATTATAGTACAAGTGATGGCACTGCTAAAGTTTCTGACTCCGATTATAATTCTGGACTGGGGACAATTATTTTTAACCCTGGCGACACCAGCAAAGTTATTAGTATTGGTGTCAGAGGTGATAGTAAAGTTGAAACCAACGAAACGTTTTTTGTCAATCTCTATGGTGCGGCAAATGCTACGTTTGCCAATCATCAAGGAGTCGGTACTATCATAAATGATGATATTAACGCTTTTTCTTGAAATCTGGTGTTGCTGATTTCAAAATATGAAAAGCTGATGCACAGAAAGATATTTTTCGGGCAATTGACTACATAATATTTAATGGGTCTACATCTATTGTCAAACTAACAGATTGCGGACAAAGCGATCGCACTTGTTCCCAATCTGGCAATTGCGGCAATTCATCGAGAGCAAATTTAATCAATATTTGCCAGCGATAACGATTAGCAACTCGTAAAATACCCGCTGGTGCTGGCCCTAATATCTCTAATTCTTCGTTTTCACTTAAAGCTGTAGCGATTATTTGGGCTGTATTTTGCACTTGAATGGGGTCGAGACTACTTAAGCGCAACAAAATTAATCTCCCGTAAGGGGGATAATTAAGGGCTTGGCGCTGTTCTAATTCTGCCTGAGAAAAAGACTGATAATCGTGCGATCGCACTGCCTGAATTACTGGATGTTCTGACGTATAAGTTTGTACAATAACTCTACCTGGGTCGTCTCCTCTCCCAGCACGTCCAGCTACCTGAGTCAAGGTTTGAAAGGCGCGTTCGCTGGCGCGATAATCTGATAAGTTCAGCAACCCATCGGCGGCGACAACGCCCACAAGTGTCACCTGCGGCAAATCTAAACCTTTGGTGAGCATTTGCGTACCTACTAATAAATCTGCTTCGCCGTTGGCAAATTGCGTAAGTAAGGTACGGTGTGCGCCTTTGTTGCGGGTGGTATCGCTATCAAACCGAATTAAGCTCAATTGCGGAAACTGTCGCGCTAGTTCCTGGGTGACTTTCTGAGTACCGCTACCGAAGAATTTCAGGTAAGGGGAACTGCAATCGGGGCAGAATTTGGGATGCGATCGCGTATAGTTACAGTAATGACATCGCAATAATTCTGGCGCACCTTGTTCGGTGTGGTGATATGCCAGCGACACATCACAGTAGGGACATTCCAACACATAGCCGCAACTGCGGCAAGATACAAAGGTACTGTGTCCCCGGCGATGGATAAATAAAATTCCTTGCTGCTGTCTTTCTTTTAGCTGTTGCAAAGCTTCTTGCAAGGATCTACTAAATATAGAACGATTTCCCTGCTGCAATTCTTCGCGCATGTCCACTATTTCCACTGGCGGTAGTGGGCGGGAGTTGATGCGTTCGGGGAGGGGGAGGTAGTAAGAGGACGCGGGGAGGGGGGGACGCGGGGACGCGGAGAGGGAAGGGGACGCGGAGAGTGTTTGTGATAAATTCTTTGTGTCTTCGTGTCCCTCTTTCCCCGCGTCCCCGCGTCTCTCTGTCCCCGCGTCTTCTTCCTTCACACTCAGCCAACTTTCCAACGAAGGGGTGGCGGAGCCTAAAACCAGGGGGCAATTTTCTAATTCGGCTCGCCATTGGGCGACGGTGCGGGCGTGGTAGGTGGGGATCGGTGAGTCTTGTTTGAAGCTGCTGTCGTGTTCTTCATCTAAGATTATTAAACCCAAGTTGGGTAAAGGAGCGAAAATGGCGCTGCGCGTACCTATGACAACTTGGGGATCTCCTGCAAGCATTTGTCGCCAGGTGTCGTAGCGTTCGCCCTCTGAGAGGGCGCTATGATATACGCTAACTTTATTGCCAAAACGGGCGCGAAAATGGTCGGTTAGTTGCGGCGTGAGTCCGATTTCTGGGACTAAAACTAGGGCGGATTTGCCGACTTGGAGTAGAGGGGCGATCGCTTGCAAATATACTTCGGTTTTTCCGGAACCTGTGACGCCGTGCAACAAAACTTGAGCAAATCCATTTAGTGTTTGGATTGTTTCT
Organism: Nostoc sp. ChiSLP01; assembly: GCA_034531195.2. GTDB lineage: Bacteria > Cyanobacteriota > Cyanobacteriia > Cyanobacteriales > Nostocaceae > Nostoc. Next base: position 18,831 of record JAVRBO020000092.1, on the reverse strand, counting down.
AGGGCATTAGCTTGATCTGCATTTAATGTCTTTGGTCGATCTTGAGCTAATGCTGGACTTTGTTCTGTTCGTAATACTTCCCGTTCTTCAATGACGATGTAACCTTTTTGTGCTAGTGTTTTCACGATGGAGGAACTAGCATTGCAAATTTGTAATAATTCACTTTGCCACAACTCTCCACCACGCCGCCGCAGCACTTCCAAAATTTCTCGTTGGCGAGTTGTTAAGTCACGTTCAAATGTACTCGCCACTAGCGTCACTGCTTTTTCAAATTTCGGTTTAGTGAGTTGGGGCGGTTCTAAGTAACTTTCTACTAAACCTCGTCGCAACAATTCGCGCACTGCTTGGTAAGCTCGTGGGACTTGATTTTGTAAGTACCGAAAGCTATAGTCGCCGTCTGATTGTTGCTGTAGGAGTTGCAAAATTTTATGAGCATCTTTATTGTTGACTTTGGCTACTAAACTTTGAAAGTTTAATAAAGCCAAAATTTTAATCAAATAATTATTTTCGATTGCATTAAGTAAATAAAACCTAACTAGGCAAGAATAAGATTGGCGAACAACACGCATCAAAGGTGTATCTAATAAAGCATTAATATTAGTGTTAGTAGATACTGCTGCGCCAGCTACAGTTAAGCGGATGCGACGTTGCGATCGCCCCAATAATCCTGGTGGTAGTGCTGTACGTATTACCTGAATTATTTGTGTGTAGTAATACTGCGATACTCGTTCCATCAAAGTCCAGTAACTATCGCGGAAAAAATTTTTTTGAATAACATCTTCCACATCCCGAATTTTTTCTAGCGGTAAGTCTGCTGGAGGTTTGAAAACCAATTTAATGGCTACTCCTGTTATATGTTGTGCGCCAAATGGTACATTCAAAATATCTCCAGGTTTTACTTCTAACCCGGTTGGCAGTCGATAAAGGTAAAGATTTGGCCCTTTTTCTATTTCTGTTGCAGTTCCTGGACAGTCTACCAGTACTTCAACCCAACGATTAAGAGTTGCACCTGACTGATAAGATTCTCCTGGTTCTGCTACCACTAAAGGAGATAAATTTAGGTTATTAATATACATAGTTGCTGACTTAATAGTTAGATATTTTACTCACCTAGCTGCTGCTAACTCAACTTGAGTTTTTATTTTCTTAAACATAAATGGTATTTCTCAATACTGTTATTCTTCATAATACTTGATAAGTTTCCTCTTATGTAATCTACTAGACAAATTCGTATCAACTTTACATGCAATAAATATTTGGGGTTCTCTATACAAATAAAAGCATTTTGGCTATCGCTGTAAAAGTGGCTCTATCTACTAAATAGGGAGTAGCCTTTTTCCGCCTATTGATAGATATTCAACCCTTTCTGCTTATGAGATGCTTTTATACAAATAAGAATATCCCGAATTTAAGCTCCCATCATTGTAATTTGTATTATCAGGGTAACTTGCGATCGGGAATGCATAACCCCAACACCAAGTTTTCTTTTTATCCAGTGACTTACGCTAGCTAAACATTAAAAATATTTAGAAAGATATATGAAGATTTAAGAAATCTGGATAATTAGCTGAGATTTTTATATTTGTTTAAGTTGAGAAAGTTTGAGGGGGTTTGACATATTTGGTAATTAAGAAAAAAATGAAGAATATATGTGTTGTCAACCTGAAAAGTAAGTTTTGTTGGGTGCGAAGGTCACTGACGTTATAGCTTGTACCTAACTGCAACCCTTAGTTAGTAGGTACATGGGAATTTTTATTCGGCAAGAGAAATTTGCATAAGCTTGTATTTGGCTATATAAACGGGTGCATTCGTCGCTTAGGGAAAACTACCAAGCCTCAAACGAGTAGCTGTAAGTAAATTATGTACCAAACAAAACAACAATCCCTAAAGGTAACTATGAATATTGTTGAATTGGGAAAAATGGAAATACTGGAGAATACTGGTGATAGTGAAGAACTATTGCTGGAGAATTTAGATGCAGTAGTTGATGAAGAGTCTCCAATTTTAGTAGAAAATCTGGAATCGGACGAACGGGATGGAGATGAGATGGCTGCGGCTCGTCCTTCGGGATACAATAAGACCGAACATGATGATGCTGTAGGCGCATTTTTTAAGGAAATGGCGCGTTATCCACTGCTAAAGCCAGATGAAGAAGTGGAGTTAGCACGGCGAGTTAGGTTTATCGAAGAAATTAGGGAATTACAAGCTAATTTGCAGATAAAACTGGGGCATGAACCTAGCAAACTAGAAGTGGCTTCTGAGCTAGAAATGACGGAAAAGCAATTAGAAAGTCGTTTGTATCAAGGTAGGGTAGCGAAACGTAAAATGATTCGCTCGAATTTGAGATTAGTAGTTTCTATTGCGAAACGATATCTAAATCGGGGAGTACCTTTTCTGGATTTGATTCAGGAAGGAGCAATGGGTTTAAATCGCGCTACAGAAAAATTCGATCCAGATAAAGGATATAAGTTTTCTACCTATGCCTATTGGTGGATTAGACAAGCGATTACTAGAGCGATCGCTAATGATGCGCGAACAATCCGGCTACCAATTCATATTGTTGAAAAACTTAATAAACTCAAAAAAGCACAACGAGAACTCAAGCAAAAACTCTGTCGAAATCCTTCAGAAGCGGAAATGGCAGAAGCGTTGGAAATTACTGTCCAACAACTACGCCAGCTACAACAATTACGCCGTCAAGCACTTTCTTTAAACCACCGTGTTGGTAAAGAAGAAGACACGGAGTTAATGGATTTATTAGAAGATGAAGATAACCTGTCTCCAGAAGCAAAAATGAATGAAAACATGATGCGTCAGGAGATTTGGGAAGTATTGGGTGACGTGTTAACTCCACGAGAGAAAGATGTCATTTCTTTGCGTTATGGTTTGACAACTAGCGAACCCTGTACCTTAGAAGAAGTTGGCAATATGTTCAATCTTTCGCGCGAGCGAGTGCGACAAATTCAAAGTAAAGCCATGCGAAAATTGCGGCGTCCTCACATAGCCAAACGGTTAAAAGGTTGGTTGATCTAAATATTTCACCTGGCAATCAAAACCTAATACCAAATTAGGATATATAGAGATTCTTGGAAAAGTCTTTACTACAGGCTTCAAATCCAAAATCTAAAATCCGAAATTGGTATGATACCTGACCTAATTATCTCTGATAACGAAACATTTATTGATGGGGGCGATCGCCAACTACAAAAACCGGGTGCTTTGTACCTTTTTTCGGCTTTGGTTTAGCCATCGATCGCAAAAATTGCACAGTTAACTATAGACTATGGACTATGGACTATAGACTATAAACTCATGACTTCGAGTAGCAATTTGATTGTGCGTTTTGCCGAGCCAGCTGATTACAGCGTACTGTTTAAATTAATTGAAGGGCTTGCAGAGTATGAAAAGTTATCTCATGCAGTCACTGGTAATGCTTTTGCACTCAAGGAACATTTATTTGGTTCGCACAAATATATAGAAGCAATATTAGCAGAATCTGATGGTCGAGCTGTTGGTTTCGCCCTATTTTTTCATAATTATTCAACTTTTTTAACCAAGCCAGGAATATATCTAGAAGATTTATTTGTTTTGCCAGAATACCGTCGGCAAGGTTTTGGTAGAGTTCTCCTGACTAAAGTAGCTCAGATAGCCGTAGAACGCAATTGTGGGCGGTTAGAATGGAGCGTGTTGGATTGGAATGAATCAGCCCAAGCGTTTTATCGTAGTATGGGAGCTTCGATACTAGATGATTGGCGAATTTGTCGCGTTACAGAAGATGCACTCAATAAGTTAGGGGCTGTGTAATAATTCAACAGACGAGTTCGTTTGCTCTTGGTAATCGCAAAGCCATTGTCAAGGGTGAACCAAACTTAAGAACGGCATGTTAAACGGAGCGAGATGTTAAAAAAATTATAAAAACATTGATTAGCTAATATTTATTATTTACTTTTAACCAGCTTAATTTTTAGTATAGTAAAATTCTATGGCAAAAGATAGATTTCATAATGTTGTCAAAAATGCTTTAGAAAAAGACGGCTGGAAAATTACTGCCGATCCTTATGAAATCAATGTCGATGATGTAGATTTTGAGATTGATTTGGCAGCAGAGCAACTTTTAGGAGCAGAGCGAGAAGGACAAAAAATAGCAGTAGAAATTAAAAGTTTTATCAGTCCATCGAATGTTTCAGAATTTCATACAGCCTTGGGACAGTTTTTAAACTATCGAGATGCATTAGATAAAATTGAACCAGATCGTCAACTTTATTTAGCTGTTCGGTTACCGATCTTTCAAACTTTTTTTCAACGTAAATTTATTATATCGGCAATTGCTAAATATCAACTACGATTGATGATTTATGACGTACAAGAGGAGGTTATTAGTCAATGGCTATAGAAAAATATCGGCAGTATATTCGACATCTTCTCTCCGAACGGCAAAAGCGAGCTTCAGTGTCACGAAATGCCGAAGAGTATGAGGTGCAAACAATTTTTGACGAACAGCAAGACCACTATCAATTACTTTATGTTGGCTGGCGTGGAAATAAACGCGATTTTGGGTGTATCTTACATCTTGATATTAAAGATGGCAAAATATGGATTCAACACGATGGCACAGAAGAAGGAATTGCCAATCGATTGGTTGAAATGGGAGTACCCAAACAAGATATTATTTTAGCGTTTCACGAACCCTATATACGTCAGTTTACCGGGTTTGGAACTTAAGAAATATTGTAGAATTCAAAAATATATTATCTCAAGATTGATGGGTATGCTAGTCAATAATCTTTAATTAAAAATTTTAAGGCTAGTTTGACAGCTTGTCATTTGACTATAGCAGCGACTCAACTGACAATTATGGAGGATATTCCACCGAATCGGCTGTTATTGCAGAGGGAACATGAAATGAAAAAAATTATTAAAGTCATGCTGTTAGGCATAGCAATCTTCACCTTTGCCTTCAGTAGTTCAGCTTTTGCCGCAGATACTGTTAGTGGAGCTAAAGTATTTAGTGGTAATTGTGCTTCTTGTCATGCAGGCGGTAAGAATTTAGTTAAAGCTGAAAAGAGCTTGAAGAAGGACGCGTTGGAAAAGTATGGTTTGTACTCACAAGAAGCGATTATTGCTCAAGTTACAAACGGTAAAGGTGCCATGCCTGCTTTTGGCAATCGTCTAAAACCGGAAAAGATTGAAGATGTTGCTGCTTATGTGCTTTCACAAGCAGATAAAGACTGGAAGTAGAAGTGATATCACCAGAATTCAGAATTCAGAACTCAGAATTCAGGAGTAAAATAGTCTTCATATATGGCTTGAAATCTGAGTTTTTTAGTTACATAGATTGCAAAAGAGTGAGGTACGGATAATCGTAGTAACACAACATGTTGCGCCCCTAATGGGTACTTAATTTAACTGAAATCTACTGTAATTTAATTGCAAACTACCCTAATTTCAAGAATTAACAATTAGCGTGGCTTTTTGCCTCGCTAATTTTTTTCTGCTGAAATTTTGATAGCATTTTTAAAAATATTTCCAACATACTAGACTTATTGCATAAGTCGGGAAAAGGGGAAGGTTAAAGGGGAAAGGTTTGGTATTTTCCCTTTCCCCTTTAACCTTTTTCCACAAGAGCGCAAAAGTGCTTTTTGCAAGAGGTCTACTAATACCATGAATATCAGTAGTACTGAGTTACAAATGAAATTTATACGTAGAATTTAACTGAAATTGATATTTAATTAAGTAAAATCTCTGAAAAATAAATAATTGAGTTTTTAAGAAAATTCATTACTAGATGTACGAAAACTGATATTAAGAATACGTAAAGGGGAATACTAAGGCTGAATCACAATATTAGAAATAGCACTGCAATGATTGTATTATCCAATGATATACTTCCGCTTTCTGGATATCGCATCACAGAGCAAATTTATTCAGGTAGTAAAACCTTAGTTTATCGAGCTATCAGAAAACAAGACCAAAAGACAGTGGTTATCAAACTGATGCGGAATGAGTATCCTACCATCCATGAAATTGCCCAGTTTCGCAATCAATATACAATCACTAAAAACCTGAATTTGAAGGGGATAGTTCAGCCTCTGAGCTTAGAAAATTACCGTAATGCTTATGCCCTAGTGATGGAAGACTTTAGCGGCATATCCCTTAAAGATTGGGCAAAGAAGAAAGAAAAAAATATTGTCAGCTTAGGAGAGTTTTTTCAGATTGCCATACAAATAGTATCTATTCTAGAGGAACTACATCGCGATCGCATCATTCACAAAGACATCAAACCCGCCAATATTCTGATTAATCCTAGCACTCTCGAAGTCAAACTTATTGACTTCAGCATCGCTACTCTACTACCAAGAGAAATTCAATTTCTTACTAATCCTAATGTCTTAGAAGGAACATTAGCTTATATTTCCCCCGAACAAACTGGAAGAATGAATCGTGGTATTGATTACCGTAGCGATTTCTATTCCTTGGGAGTCACATTTTTTGAACTCCTTAGCGGACAATTACCCTTCACTAGTAATGACCCAATGGAGTTAGTCCATTCTCACATTGCCAAACAACCAGACAAATTGAAAATTCAAAATTCAAAATTCACAAATGAGGAGATTCCACAAGTACTTTGCGACATTGTAATCAAATTAATGTCCAAAAATGCCGAAGATCGCTATCAAAGCACCTACGGACTTAAACATGATTTAGAGATGTGCTACAAGCACTGGGAAGAAACTGGCAATATTCCACTTTTTCAGTTAGCAGTTAAAGATATTTCCGATCGTTTTGTCATTCCTGAAAAACTCTATGGTCGTGAAGAAGAAGTAGCAAATCTTCTTGCAGCTTTTGACCGTGTGACACAGGGGAGAACAGAAATGGTTTTGGTTGCAGGCTTTTCTGGTATTGGTAAAACTGCGGTAGTTAACGAAGTTCACAAACCGATTGCTCGACAACGTAGTTACTTTATTAAAGGTAAATTTGACCAGTTTCAGCGAGAAATTCCCTTATCAGCATTAGTACAAGCTTTTAGCGACTTAATCGGGCAAATTTTGATAGAAACTGAAGCTGAAATTCAAGGCTGGAAGGTGAAAATACTTGCAGCGCTAGGCGAACAAGCTCAGATAATTAGTGATGTGATTCCTGCGCTAGAACAGATTATTGGCAAACAACCAAAATTTGCTGAACTCTCTGGTAATGCTGCCCAAAATCGCTTCAATTTATTGTTTAAGAGATTCATTCAGGTATTTCTTAGCAAAGAACATCCTTTAGTAATTTTTCTGGATGATTTGCAATGGGCAGATACAACATCTTTAAAATTTATTCAATTATTAATGAATCCAAATAATTTAGAGACTAAAAAATCTATTTTATCTTCTCTTGAAAGTCAAGAAAATTTATGGATTACTAACTTTGATGTAGAAAAGCGGGAAGGCGATCGCACCCAAAATATCGATAATAATGAAGATAGTTTATTATTAATTGGTGCATATCGTGATAATGAAGTTTCTCAAGCACATCCGTTTTATTTGACAATACAAGAAATTGAAAAAGCAGGAATATCTATTAATTATATTACCCTTAACCCTTTAAATCAAAGTAATTTAAATTATTTAATTGCCGATACTTTGTTTTGTCAACAAGATGCAGCTGTTCCTCTCACCCAAATGGTCTTTGCGAAAACTAAAGGTAATCCCTTTTTTGGAATTCAATTTCTGAAGTCTTTACACAAAGATAATATTATTAAATTTAATTATAATGTTGGCTGTTGGGAATATAATCTTGCTGACTTACAAATATTAGCTCTCACAGATGATGTCGTCGAATTTATGGCGCTTCAAATAGAGAAGTTACCGAGAATGACGCAAGATGTTTTAAAATTTGCAGCTTGTATTGGCAATGAATTTGATTTAAAAAATCTTGCCATAATCAATGAAAAATCTGCGGTAGACACAGCATCTGAAATATGGAAAGCTTTATATGAAGGGCTAGTTTTACCTCAAACTGAAGCTTATAAATTGTTTCAAAATCCTAGCGTTTTAGTAGAATCTTATGATAGCCAAAAACCGCAAAATTTACCGCTGAATAACTCTTTGTGCCCTCGATACAAATTTATCCACGATCGAGTGCAGCAAGCTGCTTATTCTCTCATTCCCCAAGACCAAAAAAAGCAAATTCATTTGCGAATTGGGCAACTACTATTAAAAAATATCTCAGTTGCAGAACGAGAAGAAAAGATTTTTGAGCTAGTGAATCAGTTTAATATTGCAGTTGAAATTATTACAGATAGAAATCAACGTGATGAATTAGCTCAGATGAATCTAGTTGCTGGACGTAAAGCCATAGCCTCGACTGCTTATCTTGCTGCAACTAAGTATTTAAGTACTGGTATAGAACTATTAGCGAATGATAGTTGGGAAACAAAATATGAGCTAAGTATTGCCTTGTATGAAACAGCAGCGGAGGCTGCATACCTAAGCGGTAACTTTGAAAAAATGGAGGAATTAATCGAGGTTGTATTAGGACAAGCAAAAACATTACTGGAAAAAGTAAAAGTTTATGAAATCAAAATTCAAGCTGATGGAGCGCAAAACAAAGCATTAGCATCTGTCAATACTTCCCTAAGCTTTTTGAAATTATTGGGAGTGGAATTTCCGGATTCCCCAAACGAGCTTGATGTGCAATTAGCGATGGAAGAAATAACATCTAATCTAGCTGGAAAGCAAATTCAGGAATTAATTAATCTTTCAGAGATGAAGCAGCCTGAAATATTAGCAGCTATGCGTATTTTATCTAGTACTGCTCCGGTTGCTTATCAAGTTGCTGCTGAGTTGTTCTTACTTATTTGTCTCAAACAAATAAATTTATCAATAAAATATGGTAACTCTTCCTTGTCTGCTTATGCTTATGTTGTTTATGGAGTAGTACTTTGTGGAGTCCTAAAAGATTTTGAATCTGGTTATCAATTTGGCAGGCTAGCTTTAAATTTATTGGCTAAATCGGGTGCTAAAGAGATAAAAGCTAGAGTTATGCAAGGATTTTATTCTCTAATTGAGATTTGGCAAAAACATGTTAAAGAAACATTAAAACCTTTACTGGAATCCTACTCTGCCGGATTAGAAACCGGTGATTTAGAATTTGCAGCTTATTGTTTAATGTATTATTCTAGCTTTTCATATTTCATTGGCAAAGAATTGACAGAGTTAGATGGAGAAATGGAGAATTACAATAATGCCATTAGTCAAATAAAACAAGAAAGGCCTTTGAATTGGAGTAATATCTATAGACAAATTGTTTTAAATTTGCTTCAAAATTCAGAAAATCCATATTGTATAAGTGGTGTAGCTTATGACGAAAACAAAATGCTGTCTATTCATCTGGAAGCTAAAGATGGAGTAGGTCTTTTATATTTATATTTAGGTAAATTACATCTGTGCTATTTATTTCAAGAATATTTGCAAGCGGTAGAAAATGCAATTTTAGCAGAGAAATATTTAGATGGTGGGATAGGACAATTAGTTGTGCCTATTTTTTATTTTTATGATTCACTAGCTAGATTAGCTGTATATCCTCATATTTCAGAAATTGAACAACAACAAAATCTCGAAAAGGTAGCCGCTAACCAAGAAAAGATGAATCAATGGGCCCAGTATGCCCCAATGAATTATTTACATAAGTTTTATTTAGTAGAGGCAGAACGACATCGAGTTATTGGCGAATATCTGGATGCAATGGATGATTACGATCGAGCTATTGCCTATGCTAAAGAATATGAATATCTGAATGAAGAAGCTCTAGCTCAGGAGCTTGCAGGTAAGTTTTATTTAGCAATAAATAAACAAAAAATTGCCCAAATGTACCTGACTGATGCTTACTATAACTATATGAAGTGGGGAGCATTAGCTAAAGTTGAAGATTTGCAAAAACGCTATTTTCAATTACTCGCTCAAATTATCCAGCAAGAAAAACTTAACATCCAAATTAACGATCGCAGTACTGCTTCCATACGCATATCCCATTCAATTGCTAGTAATAATGAAACCGTTTTTAGTACTAGCATTTCAGATATGCTAGATTTGGCATCTGTAATTAAAGCTTCTCAAGCAATCTCCGGTAAAATCGAGATGGAACAACTGCTTTCTGCATTAATAGCAGTTGTAATCGAAAATGCAGGAGCTTCTAAGTGCGCGATGATTTTGAGTGAAAGCGATCGCTCCAACTTAACCGTTGCAGCAGTCGGTTTAAGTTCAACGTCTGGAAATATTTCCACACAGTTTCCATCAATTGATTTAGATTTAAGTTCAGACGTTCCTATTACTTTAATTAATTACGTCAAACGTACAAAGCAAATCTTTGTTAGCGATAATGCAAAAACTATTAACTTTTTAGTAAATGATTCCTACATTATTCAAGAGCAACCCAAGAGTCTTTTGTGTATCCCGATTATTAATCAAGGTAATTTGCTGGGTATTCTTTACCTAGAAAACAACTTAACAATGGCAGCATTTACGTGCGATCGCATCGGAATTATTAATCTCCTCAGCACTCAAGCAGCAATCTCTTTAGAAAATGCTATCCTCTATAAAAACTTAGAAATTTATAGCCAAACTCTAGAGGAAAAAGTTAATGACAGAACCCACGAATTGAATGAAAAAAATCAATGTTTGGAAAAAACTATCCAAGAATTGCACAGTACCCAAACTCAATTAATTCAAAGCGAAAAAATGTCTTCACTAGGCCAAATGGTGGCGGGGATTGCACATGAAATTAATAACCCTATTAACTTTATTCATGGAAACATTACTCATGTAAATGAGTATGTCCACAACTTGTTAGATTTAATCAGCACTTATCAGCAGGAATCTTCAAATACTTCTAGTTTAATTAACGAAAAAAACGAGAAATTTGACCTTAATTTTATAGTAGACGATTTACCAAAAATTCTTGATTCTATGAAACTGGGAAGTTCGCGTATCCGAGATATTATTTTGGGATTACGCAATTTTTCCCGCCTAGATGAATCCGAAATGAAGCCTGTAAATATTCATCAAGGCATTGATAGCACTTTAATGCTTTTACAGCATCGGCTCAAAGAAAGGAGCGGACGCTGTGAAATTAAAGTCATTAAAAAATACGGAAATCTACCAGAAGTTACTTGTTATCCAGGTCAACTTAATCAGGTGTTTATGAATATTTTAAATAATGCGATCGATGTTTTGGAAGAGTCATTTGCCATTGGTGATATGTCATCGTTAGACCAACAGAAAAGTCATACAGAAAGCTTACAGGGATGTCTACAACAAGCTTCTCTACGAGATGCTACACGAAGGCAAACGCAATTTCATGGAGAAATTCGCATCGTTACTGAACTCACAAATTCCGATAGGGTAATGATTCGGATTTCTGATAACGGTTGTGGTATGACTTCGCAAGTGCAACAAAAAATCTTTGACCCATTTTTTACTACTAAATCGGTAGGAAATGGTATCGGCTTGGGGTTGTCAATTAGCTATCAAATTATTGTGGACAAGCACAAAGGTCAGTTAACTTGTCGTTCTGTTCCAGAACAAGGAACTGATTTCATCATTGAAATACCGATACGGCAATGAATGGGGATTGGGCATTGGGGGAAATTTCCTTTAGTTCGCCCATTTCCAATGCCCAGCAGTTATTTAATTTTGAATTTTGAATACTTCTCTACGAGAGGCTGCGCCAACGGCTATGCTCAGTACAAGTTTTGAATTTTGAATTTACAGTGCTTTTCAAGTAAATCAAGTACACGGGCAGGGGCTTTAGCATTGTTCATTGGTGTCAACTTAAGCTCAAACGCTTATCCCACATACGTTTTACCCCACCCCTTAATCCCCTCCCCGATGCTTTGGGGAGGGGAAGTTTTGCGTCAGCAAAGCTGGGGTGGGGTAACGCGCGGATCTTCATGGAAAGTGAGTAAATCCAAAATCGAGTTTTGACAAGGGTTTCACGTTAAGTTGACATCAGTGAACAATGCTAAAGCCCCTACGATGATCTGTACCTCACCAACTTGCAATCTGCTGTATTTGTCCCCAGTCCCTTTTATAATTGTGTAATCACAGACAATTTTTTCGGAACATCTCGTTCAAATTGCCCATTTTTTCTTTGCCAATTAATCGCTTGCTTCAACACTTTTGTGCTGATACTGGGATGGAAAAATGCAGTAGGTGGCTTTAGCATGTGTATCACTTCTAAAAATGTCTTGTGAATTTCGGCATTTTCAGTTTGTAGTAACAACACTCGATCGAGATAGACTTGCATGAGTCGGCTGATGAAGTCGGGTTGTCCTCCTTCAGTGGTATGCCAGCGTAAATCTTCGCCTGTTGTCATTAGCCAAGGTACGGCAATTACTTTATTTAATTGTTTTTGAAAGTGTCGAGATAAACCGATTAAATTCCCGTCGGGATGGTTAGATAATTGCTGATTTAAACATCGATCTAGAGCCAATGCATCTAAAGCAGCAACTGTCATACCTTGTCCGTAGACTGGATTAAAAGCACAGACAGCATCACCCACTAACACAAAGCCTTCTGGCAATCTTTTAAGTTTTTCATAATGACGCAGGCGATTTTCTGTCCGCCGGTAACCATATATGGATGAAATTGGTTGGGCCTCTTTGATAGCCTCATAGATAGCTGGCGATCGCAAGCTACGAGCAAACTCTAAAAAGCCATCTTTATCCGTAGGTGGATAATCTTTACCTACACCTATAAGTGTCAGAATCCAACGATTACCTTCAACTTTATAAATCACACCACCACGATTGTTATTTGGTGGTTGTACTGTTACATACAAACACTGCCAATCATATTGCAAATTCTTTGGAGGCTCGTACCAACAGCTGGCATAGCCCAAAAAAGAGTTGATTACCGTCTCTTGAGGCGGTGTGTAACCCATAGCTTCTAACCATTGAGGCGCAGGCGAATTGCGTCCACTCGCATCCACAACCAAATCAGCAATTAAATCTGTTTCTGGTTGGTTGCGAAAGCGCACTCGTACACCTGTAACACTAGTCCGATCTGAACTAGCCAATAAAGAAACTACCTGTCCTTCTTGCATAAACACAAGATTGTCTTGAGCAGCTAATCGCTGGCGGATAGTTTCTTCTAAAAGATTTCGACTGCAAGTGTGGGTAATTAAACCAGAATTAAAACGGGGTGCCCAACCCGCAAAACCCAGCCAGGGCAAGTCATTTCCCCAATCTATGGCGGATGCACCAGAGTCAGCTAATTGAGCCTCTATACCAGGAAAAAGTTCTTCCAACGACTGCAAACCACGCTTGAGCAGAGTATGGACATGAGGAGATTGGGGTACACCGTGGCGATGTTCTGTTTCTTTCGTGACGTTATCTCGTTCAATAACTGTTACTCGCTCAAAGTATTTAGTCAGTACTTTTGCACTTAGCAGTCCCGCAATACTTCCCCCAATCACAACAGCGTGTTTAGGATGGCGAACAGATGATTGTAGAGATAAAGTCAATACTTCTAAATTAGTCATACTTCTTACCTTGTGAGAAAACTTTGCACCTGAATTCGGCTGTATCAGTTAAAGAACAACGATCGCACTACCCAAAACAAGACAATACCAGTAAGTAAAAAGCATGTAAGTCTGATGATCTTCTTGTGGAGAGCGATTAAATACAATCCGGGCTGCAATGAACCAGCTAAATACTGCTAGTACAACATCGCACAGTAAAGTACTTGCAGTACTTTGCGTGGGCATCATCAATATGAAATGGATAATAAATGGTAGTAATCCAAAGCCCAGACTAAGCAAAAATCGGCTTGCTTTTTCTCCAAAGGCGATGGGAAATGTGCTTCGGTTAACAGCCAAATCGCCCTCTATATCTCGAAGATCCTGAACCGCGACTAATGTACTCCAGATGGCACCGATGAGAAATAGCCAGCGCCAGGCGATGGGTGTAATTGGCGTCATTAATTGCCAAACTGCTGCCAAGTGCGCGAATGTACCTAATCCAATCAAAAAGTTTTTAGTAACCCAGTGCTTATCCCAACCGCCAAAATTATGCAAAATCACAACCATCTGGCAAATTAAAGCCCATTCTAAAACTCCAAAGTACCACCCTACAAATGTAAATAAGGCCATACTCAAAAACCATCTCACTAAAGCTCCATGAAGTGAGATTTTTCCTGTGACGAGTGGGCGATTTGGCTTGTTAATTCTATCTTCTTCTACACCAGCTATTTGGTTAGATAAACAAAATGAGAAAAGGTACAACCAAACAAATAATGTTCCACATGGCAATGCAAAAAGAAATTCACTCAAAGACGATTGTACATAATGCCACGCAGCTACTATAAATAGTATTGGCGGTATGATGGTACTCGAAATATCACGCCCAGTAAATTGCCAAAGTAAATTTAACTCTCGAAGCAGACTTTTGGATAAATTTATCGCAGCAAAATTTGAAGATACAACTTTAGTTTGTGCATCCATTGTATTTTTCTATCCTTAAGTAATTGTCAAATCCCATTAGTAGTACAGTTATCCTATTTAGGTTACGAACAATAGATTTAAAAATAATTTCACGCACCAGACACAGCGCCAAGTTTAACAAGTAGCTTGGGCAGATTGCCCGACTTGTACCAAACTAGCGTTGCATCAAAACTTCCCTAGACAGGTAGGCCTAGAAAAGAGATCGCAAAAAATCTTTAGTGTTCGCAACTAATTTAAGATTGCTGTAGTAATAAATAATGAGCAGTATCATCAAAGGAGCTTTTTATTAAAAGCTACCGAAGAAGAAACTACTACTATACGACTACTAAATTCAACTTCTTAATCTGTCTTCCAAAATGAGATCGTTTCTACTAAATCAGATGTCAAAACCCTTGAACCTGGAAGCTTTTAACTAAAATTTTCATATCCAAATATGTAGATGATATAAAACTTCGATCGCTATATCCACATATTTATTTTAGTTTTTAAATTCTTCTGCTAATAGCAGCATTAAAAAGCACATTTAAGGTATAATATTTTTTGGCAACCTGGAATATTTAAATACCCTAAATTGATTTTTATTGATAAATTTATATGAATAATTAATTTTTTACCATTTTATTAAAATCTCAAATAATTTAATAAATTTTTTTATGAGAAAAAGTTCACTTGGCTACTATAGTAGTCAAGTATAATAATTGTTTTTTAGTGGTGTTCGGTTGAACTTCTTAACTTATCAATGATTATTTAACTTTTTTTTTATAATCGTAACCGTATTGTTAAGCAATTTTAATTAACTGACAGATATTTTTACTACAATGTATATTTTGTAATATTTGCTTCAACTATAAGCACTTAGACCAATATTTAAAATTAGCAAAATACATTATAAAAAGTTCTAAGTTTTATTGGAGCTTGCTTATATATTTTAATAAAATTTGATAAAAAATAAAATCTTCAACTTATATACACTTTAAATAAGTATTTTTACATAAAAATCATGTTTTCATGACATAAATACATGTTATAAAAACATCTATCCTAGTTTATTAACAAGCTCAAAAGCTAACAATAGATATAATATTCTATCAAAAGAGCGATATTATTATACATATAAAGCATTAGTATAAAATATACATAGCATAAAATTACATTTCTATCTATAGATTGACAAAAATACAAAACCTGTAATTACAAAGCATAACTATATTTATTGCGTGTGTTCAAGTCTGCAAAACGAATGGAGGTGATATCTATTTGTTACTTGAGTCACTACTTAAGTTTTGATGTAAATTCCTAAAAAACTGCTTTACAAAAGGATTATAGGTAATCAGTATCAATGTATATAAGTTAAGCTATGGTTAAATATTAAGAGCGATCGCTAATTTAAGAACTTCCAAATCAAAAACACATACAACTACTTCTTTTGAAGTAGGCGCTTTTGAAGTTGCTGCAAAATCTAAGGTGCTGTACTTTTAATTGCTGTAAATATGACATCGTGTCTTTTGACATAGTTGTACCGCAACCGCAAGAATACCGCTGGTGACTGTTTTAACTTGGTGTGAAAGAGAACGTGAAAAAGTATTTTTCCTTGCTAACAGTAGGTTTACCGAGTTTACTGATAGCGTTTCCTGGTTTGGCTGCTGATACTGAAATTGAACAGAGAAATACTGTTAAATCAACCGAAGCTATTTCAAATATTCCGAGTTTGAGTGAAATCGATTTACCGGCGACTAATGCTGAATTATTAACTCAAGAATCTGCACCGAGTGAAATTGAGCCAGAAACTCAGCCGGAAACAGAGTCAGATTCTAGCGATGGTGAAGACATTAACATAGAAGCGATCGCAGAACCAGACAGCCTGCCTCAGTCTACACCAACTTACGTAATTGAGAAAGAAGAAATTCAAAAGCAAGGTGCAAGCAGCTTAGCTGATGTTCTCAAAAGAATGCCTGGTTTTGCTATTAATGATGTCGGCCCTGGTGCAGATATTCACACAGGAACATATTACCGTGGAGCCTCAATTAATCAATCTGTATATCTGATTAATGGCAGACCAATTAATAATAATATCAACACTTATCACGGTGCAACTGATTTAAATAGCATTCCTGTAGAAGCGATCGAGCGAGTAGAATTATATAGCGGCACAGCATCAACTTTGTATGGTTCCTCAACCTTTGGGGGAGTTGTTAATATCATCACCAAAGAAGGTTATGGACAGCCGAAATTTTCTGGTACTACAGAATTTGGCTCATTGAGTTTAAATAATCAACAAGTAACCTATGGTGGTTCGGTTGGTTCTGTCAAGTACAATTTTAGCTTTGAAAGATTCTTTTCAGATAACCGTTATCGCGTACCTGTAGGTGCAGCAAATCGCGATAGTCAAGGGTTTTTATCGAATGCAGACACAGCTACAAGTACTTACTTTGGTAGCATTGGTCTAGATTTAGATCGCAGAAATTCTTTGAACTTAGATATTACTAAACTCAGCAGTCGTCGCGGCTTAATTTATTTTGGTTTTCCTCTCCAGCAAGATAGATTAGATCATGATGGTTTAAATGTTGGCTTATCTTGGAAAACTCGGCTTGGTAATGGAGAAAGCTCTAATCTGACAACAACAATTGGTTATAACCAAGATTATTTCAGCACCTATGGCCCTACAGGAATATTTTCCCGTACAGGAGTTTTAGATACACAACAACTCTCAGCTAGAGTAGATCATGAATGGAGAATTACTGCCAATAATAAATTACGTTGGGGTTTAGATTTGAAAAACACCGACTTAAACGGTGATGTTTTAAGTACAAATCCTAGTAGAATTGGCACTAACGAAACTGAAAATAGAAGTTTGTTCAATACAGCTTTATTTGCTGTGAATACTTTGAATATTGGCGAAAGTTTTCTGGTAGATTTAGGACTCAGACAAAGCTTTGACAGCGAGTTTGGAAGTTATTTAAATCCTAGTGCCGGCTTACGTTATGCCATTACACCAATAGTAGCAGTGCGTGGAAGTTGGGCCGGGGGACAACGCAATCCTGGGTTAGATCAGTTATATGTTTATGATACGGTTCATGGTTGGGAACCTAACCCCGATTTAGAGCCAGAAATCGGTTCCACTTGGAGTGCAGGAGTGGATGTCAAATTTTCTGACAATTTGATTGGGCAGTTTACTTACTTTGGTAGTAGTATACGCGATCGCCTGGGAATCATAGCAGGAAGATGGGCAAACATTGGATTAGTAGATACCAATGGTTTAGAAGCCGCATTGCAATTAAAAATTGCTGCTGGCTGGTCAACTTTTCTCAACTATACTTATACAGATGCCCAAATCAAAACAGGAGCAGAAAGAGGTTTGCAGTTGGGTTTAATTCCTTACTCTGTACTCCAAACTGGTGTAGGTTATCAAAGTGCAGGTTGGCAAGCTAACTTATATGTTACTTACAACAGTGGCGCTCGCAGATCTATCTTTACGAACCCTGGTGATAGGACTACAGATTTTGCGCCATCTTTTGTGAATTTAGATTTCACCGGTCGTATACCTTTAACTAGCAATTTAGGACTGACAGTTTATCTCGAAAATTTGTTAGGCGAACAATACGAGCGAGTTAATCGCATATATAGCCCTGGTTTTACTTTTCGTATAGGTTTAAGCTCAAGTTTGTAGATGAGTGTGGTCTGTCTCATTAATTTTGAGGGCTAAGATCCCGGACTTCTTGAAGAAGTCCGGGATCTTGGTGCGTTAGGCTAAAGCCATAACACACACTACTTAAGATTTACTTTTAATCTAAAATTTCAATGAAAGCCAGAATTGAAAATAAAATACTTTTTATCCACCATGAAGATTTGCCAGAGTTCAAAAAGGGCGGTTCAGTGGTGAGAAATTCATATTTCTGGGCACTACGTTCAATTGCCGGCCAAGCTTCTCGTTATCGTGATTGGGAATACGAGCCGGAGGTTTGGCTGGCGCTTTCGCGGATGCTGTTATCGTTTGCTGAATCTGGGTATTTGGGTTATAGAGAGACTGTGTTAGAGTTTCCGTTGTCTCAAGGGGAAATTCCTGATGTGTTGCGAAATGTATCCACTTGGGAGTAGTAATGATTTTAGATTTTGGATTAAAA
Organism: Nostoc sp. ChiSLP01; assembly: GCA_034531195.2. Classification (GTDB taxonomy): domain Bacteria; phylum Cyanobacteriota; class Cyanobacteriia; order Cyanobacteriales; family Nostocaceae; genus Nostoc. The sequence continues at coordinate 229 of JAVRBO020000092.1, read as the reverse complement.
CTGGCTGCTTAATCCAAATCAAGCGTTTATTGTTAGCTTATTACACCTTTTACGTTAAGTTAAGTAGGTCAACTTAATTAAACATAAAACAATAGTAGGGTGCGTTGTCGCAAAGCGCAACGCACCTCAGTTGATGTAGAGTCTATGGAGGTGCGTTGCTATAAGGCATAACACGGTTCTTGGCAACTTTTGGTGATCTAGGTTGGGGGAAGGCAGAAGGCAGAGGGCA
>JAVRBO020000091.1:0-158552 GCA_034531195.2 Nostoc sp. ChiSLP01 | reverse complement strand
GGGAGGTGTGGGAGGTGTGGGAGGTGTGGGAGGTGTGGGAGGTGTGGGAGGATGGAGAAGAAATCTTTCCCCCCACACTCCCCACACTCCCCACACTTCCTTCTCTCCTCTGCTCCCCCTGCTCCCTCATCTCCTTGCGTCTCCTGGCCGGTTATTCCACAGCAACAGTGGAATACCTGCGGCGACAACTAAGACACCTACAATTGCTCCGACGCCTGTGTAAACTAAGCTGGAATAGAGTAGGTAAGCGCAGACGGCGCAAAAGAGTAATGGTGTGAAGGGATAAAATGGCACGCGAAATGGGCGGACTATGTGGGGTTCCCGCATCCGCAAGACTAGGAGAGATACGCCTGAAAGTAGGAAGAAGAACCAAAACACGGGGGCGGTGTAATCCACCATTGTTTCAAAGCCTTTGCGGGTGAGTGTGCCTAAAACAACTAGCGCCAAAGCGATCGCAGCTTGCAACAATAAGGCATGGCTAGGGCTGCTAGGACGTTGCTGCCAGCGTCCCATAAAACCAAATAGGGAAAAGTCTTGTCCCAGTGCGTAATTGGTACGCGCTCCAGTAAAAATTGTGGCGTTGGTTGCCCCTAAGGTGGCGATCGCAATTAGAATGCTGATGAATAAAGCTCCCGGTGTACCCCAAAGCGAGCGCATTAAATCTGCGGCTACTGCTTCTGACTGTGCCATGTTGGCTAATCCCAGTCCCCGCAGGTAAGCTAGGTTGATCAGCAGGTAAATGGCGGTGATTATACTAATACTCCAAACGAGCGATCGCACGATGTTACGCCGTCCATTTTGGATTTCTGCCGAAATGTAAGCGGCTTCATTCCAACCGCCGTAGGATAGCAGCACAAACACCATCGCCAATCCCCAAGTTCCTGATGATGCAGATTCTACAAGGGGGGTATTATTCGGGGTGGCACTCAGCCCAATAATTACTACTAGCAACAAACCCAAAACTTTGGCAATACTCAGCAAGTTTTGTGTCCACTTACCTTGTTGCAAACCGACGATATTCAAAGCAGTTAAAAGAGCGATCGCCACTGCTGCATAAATAGAAGATGAGAACGCGCCCAGTCGCCATATTTGTGAAACGTAATCGCCAAAAACAAATGCTAAAAGAGCAATGGAACCAGTTTGAACTACTGTCATCCGTGCCCAAGCAAATAAAAAGGCGACTCCTCGCCCGAACGCACGTTTCAAATAGTAATAAGCACCTCCAACATCAGGGTAAACTGTTGCTAATTCTGCATAGCATAAGGCTCCCACCAGAGATATTACACCACCGATGAACCAAAAAAGTAGTACCGCAATATTACTACCCGCTTGATTTGCTACTAAAGCAGGGGTTTCAAAAATCCCCGCACCGATGACAATACCAACAATCAAAGCTACAGCATCTGGTAATGTCAGTGATGGCTTGGGTAATGCTGTTTCAATTATCTCTGTCCGATCAAGCAAATTGTAGTCTTCAGGTCTACTCACATTAGTTCCTCATTTAGTGTTGAGCAGGGACTTTTTGCTTTGTTTCATCAAAAATTACCTCAGATAATCTATTCGATTGAGATAGGAATATAAACTTATAAGCTATTACGCTTTTAAATTACACAGTTAATTATCGTGCTGACTATTGATAGTTAACAGTTAACCATCGTCAACACAAAAAATGTGCGGCGTTAGATGCGTAACAGTTTATCCATATCTCGCCATATAATATGGTTAAATATAAATGTGACGCAAAAATGACAATCTAATAATCAATAATTACTAATTTATGATTATCAGCCAATGCAAAATTGGGATAGTGCCAGTTTTTTTTCCGGCATTACCAATGCTTGTATATTAGTTGACTTCAGTTCTTCTAAAAGACTAGAAAACCTCACTCATTAAAACTTCTTCCATGAGTGTGATTTAAACTAAACTACAGGAGTATTCAGGAGCTAACTAAAGAATGATTGACTAATGGTGGGTAATCGTGCTTCCTTCGATAGAAGGGGTAGAGATAAATAGCCAATTTTGTAGTCAACTGACACAGCTAAAATAGTGCATTAGCAGTAGGTTGGGTTGAAGAACGTAGACGCCGGAGGCGCCTTCCCGCAGGGTAACCCAACACCCAGATCAATGTTGGGTTTCGCAGAGCCTCAACCCAACCTACAATTTTTTGCTCCATTTTAAGCTTGCCACACTAGTAGCGTGTGTTAGCGACAGCGTAACGCACCGCCATGTATTTGGGTGCGTTAGTACTGTATATTTTATTTTTTGGAAGTCCCTAATTCAAAAGCTCTCTTAGAATTTTCACAAAGGTCAAAGTATTTTCAAAGTGAATATTATGTCCGGCATTATCAATTATTTTTAGCTGGGTGAGTTTGCATACTTTAGCCATTTCTGTGTTAATATTTACAAATTTTACATCATATTCCCCTGCTAATAAAACCATAGGAATTGTATTTTTTGCTAGCTTAGACCACAAATTAGGCTGGCATCCAGTACCCATGAAGCGCAGCGATTTATCTAATTCTTGCGGATTGTTCTGCGAGCGATTTTCTACCATTTGGTCGTATTGTGGGTGATTTTTTATATAACCAAAAATTGCTTGATTATACCAATTGGAGAGAAAATCAACAAAAGCAACTTTACTAGTAATTCTTGCTAATTTCCTGCGTATTTGTGTATCGCGCTTAATTCGCTCTAATCGTTCTGTTTCTGTTGCCAAACCTGGAGAAGCTGATTCCAGTATCGCTTTTAAGAAACGTTCGGGAAAATGCAGGACAAGGTATAAAGCTAATCTGCCACCCATTGAATAACCAACTAAAAAGCATTTAGGAATTTTTAATTTATCTAATAAGTTAATTATGGCTTGGGCAGTGTTTGGCATTGAATAGTATTCATCCCCACCCAAAACTTTGGTTTTGCCGTGTCCGGGTAAGTCAAGTATTAAATAAGAAAATTCATCAGCTAATAATTTAATTGCTTCATCAAATTCATCAATGTTACCCATGAAGCCGTGTAGAAAAAGAATTACTGGTTTATCTTTTGGATTAATTAAAGAATAGTTAAAATAATAATTTTCTAAAACCATAATTTTAGTGTTTTGAATAATCAAAATTTCCGAGAGATTATCTAAGTTTATAGGTTGAGTAAATTGAGACTCATAAATTCATTTTTGCAAACAGATAAATAAAATACTACTGAAGATAGATGAAATCAATAGATTACATAGTTTTAGGACTTACGCACTGTACAAATTAATTATGGTGTGAATTTACATACATAGGTCGTTTCAGGCTTTTATTAATGATTATTCGCTCGTAAATAGACCCCCGATGTATGGGCACAGCAGTCTTCCCTACGACAAATGTGGTTTTTTAATCATCCATACTTGGTATTTATTGTCAATGCGTAAGTCCTAAGTTTATACAAATGTTGGCATTCAAAAAATCCTAATTAATACTAACTTTTGTTAAAAAATAAATATTAACTAAATAATTTATTTTTGAGTAGTTAACATGTATAGTATTACTATTTGATTGGGGAATAAAAACCCGCTTACATATCAAAAATGGTAATTTCCTACTGCTGAGTATTTGCTGGGAGCAAATACAGCAGATTTTAAATTGATAAAGTACGCAATCTAAATTTCAAACCCTGAGATAAATCCTGTATTAGTTCTGAATTGTGCTGTAACTTCAAAAATCAAAGCTGATTGTTGTATTAAGTTGATGTTCGCTGTTGATTATAGCAGCTGTAAATAACTATAAATTGTCTAATCTTTCGAGGCGAAGCCAATGATTCACCACATTTCTATTGCAGCAAATAACCCCCGTCATGTTGCTGAAGTTTTAGCTAAACTCTTGGGCGGAAAAGTTGCTCCATTTCCTTCCCATCCTGGAAGCTTTGTTGCAGTAGCTATGGATGAGCAAGGCACTTTGATTGAAGTTTATCCACTGGGAACTGAGTTGATTCCTGGCGATGGCGAACAACAAGTTAAATTTCGTGAAAATAAGAATTGCAGCCAATTTGATGCAGTCCACGCAGCCGTGAGTGTGCCTGTTAGTAAAAAAGAGATTGAAGAAATTGCTGCTAGCGAAGGATGGCGGGCACTGCATTGTAGCCGAGGTAAATTTGAAGTAGTCGAATTTTGGATTGAGAATCGCCTAATGATAGAATTGCTCAGTCCAGAGATTGTGTCTCAATATCTCAATTTTCTTGAAAAACAAAACTTAGAAAAGTTTTTTGCTACCACTGTTCCTTAGGCAATTTAATCAGCTTGAATTCAAAAGTCAAAGTTCATTAGTAATAACAAAAAACTATTTTTTTAATTTTTAACTTTGACTTTTGATTATTTGTATAGGACTCATATTTGATTTTTGAAATATACGTAATGGCGTGACCAGCCTAAATTGATGCAAAAATTGTAGCGACTGTCTTGAATGTCAAGCGATCGTTAACAAAAAACTCGGACGGTGAACGTTGAGGGAACTGGGGAACGCTGCGCTAGATTCGGCGGTAGCTGGTACGGGCACAAAGACTTGTGGCTGTTGTTTGGGATTGTAGCAGCCCGCACCAGGCACTGCGCTTGGCCGCCAAATCTTCCCCAGTTGCTGGATTTCGCACATGGGCAAAAAAGAGCATGACACAGCGATCCCAATTGAGCGATCGCTCTCGGAGGGAGAGTAGTTAAAAGTATAAAAATGTGGGTATAACTTAGGCGTTAACAATTGGTTTAAAGTTGTCACAAATCTGCCAAGGCAAATTATCCCGAACCATTGCATTTAAAATGACTAACATTTTATGAACGCAAGCAGTCAGAGCCAATTTTTTAGATTTACCGCGAGAAACAAGAGGCTCATAAAAAGCTTTGATTACCGGATTATGACGCATAGCAACCACAGCACCCATATAAAGAGTGGCTTTGTTAACATCAATGCCCACCCATACAGAGATACTTTCCATTTTCATCAATCAACATTATTGATTTTTCTGTTGAATTCATCCCCTTGATTTCACTCATTCTTGCCCGATACGGACTGTATACTCTAAATACTAGTGTTTAAAGTTTTGACCCTGGCGACTGTTCGAGTTCTGTCAAAGAGATTTTTGTAGTGACCCATGCTACAAAGCGGTCTTATTTGACCAAGGTTGGGACGGTCTACTACTTCTCTTAAGATACAAGGTTGGGTTGAGGCAATGCGTTACCCAACCTACTCCTAATGCACAAAATTAGTCCGGTCGCGCCACTAGAAACAGGGAGAAACAACTTGTTTTCTTCTAACAAAATTAGAGAGTCTAAGTCCTCTACTAATTGGATGGTAAATTCCAATTACTTCTGGGCGTTAGTGAGGTGTTACACTGCAATATGCGTAATACTTACTTCAAGTTCGTGTTCCCTTTTACACTTTTATACTGTTTCACTTTAAGGTTGATATAAATACCTTGGTAGGGTAGCAAAGCTGTGGGTCTAATTCGCCAAAAGTATCCCTGAAAATTGTTTGACAAATAACAAAGACAAATGACTAACCTGATTTTGGTTGTAGACGACGATCGTTTAACGCGAATGTATCTGTGTGAACTATTGAAACAAGCAGGGTATCAGGTAGTAGAAGCCAGTAACGGTTTAGAGGCGATCGCTACCTATATTCGCCTACACCCAGATATAGTCCTGTTAGATGCCATAATGCCAGAAATGGATGGTTTTAGCTGTTGCGCTCAACTGCAAGTACTCTCCAATGGCAAAGAGGCACCAGTGTTAATAGTTACCGCTTTTGATGACCCGGCAACCGTGGAAGAAGCTTTTGCTGTGGGTGCAACTGATTTTATTACTAAGCCGATTCAATGGCCGATATTACGTCAAAGATTGCGCCGTCTTCTGGAAGCTCATCGTACTAAGCAGCAATTACAACAACAAACTGCCCAGGCACAACTGCGGGAAGCACAGCTGAGGTTAGCATTAGAGTCTGCTGGCATGAGCATTTGGAACTGGGATCTTCTGACTAACGAAATTAGTTATTCAGGTAACCTAGAAACAGCTTTTGGCTGGGAAAAAGGCAGTTTTAACGACACCTATGATGTGTTTCTCGACCGCGTTCATCCCCAAGACCGCGATTTTGTCAGGCGATCGCACCAGCAAGCCATAAAAAATGGGGTAGGATATGACATCGAATTTCGAGTGATTTTGCTCGATGGTAGCATTCGCCATTTAGCAAGCAAAGGAGTTGTCTGTCGGGATGCGTTAGGTGTGGCTGTGGGAATGTCTGCAATAGACGTAGACATCACCAAGCGCAAGCAAGCAGAGGAAGCACTAGAACTTCATGCTAACCAGCAAGCAATGGTGGCAGAACTCAGCCAAATAGCCCTAGCTGGTACAGACTTAACTACACTGATGAATTTATGCGTGAGCATCGTCGCCCAATGCCTAAAAGTTGAGTATTGTAAAGTTTTAGAACTACTACCAAATGGTAATGCATTACTGCTACGGGCTGGAGTAGGTTGGCAGCCTGGTTTGGTGGGAAAGGCCACCGTCAGCGCTTTGATGAATTCCCAAGCTGGGTATACCCTACTTTCTAGCGGCCCGGTGATTGTCAATGACCTACGAACCGAAACGCGATTTAACGGGCCGCGACTGCTACACGATCATCAAGTAGTGAGCGGAATTAGCGTGGTGATTCACGGCAAAAACCGTCCTTTCGGCGTCTTAGGGGCACACACAATCAGACACCAGACTTTCACCAAAGATGAAATTTATTTTCTCCAATCTGTTGCTAATGTTCTCGCGGCGGCCATTGAGCGTCAACGGGTGCAAAACGCCCTCAAAGAAAGCCAAGAACGCTGTCAGTTAGTGGTGCGGGGTACTAATGATGGTATTTGGGACTGGAACGTTCAAAACGATCGAGTATTTTTTTCAACTCGTTGGAAGCAAATGCTGGGTTATGAAGAAGACGAAATTGCCGATGATTTAGATGAATGGGCAACACGAGTGCATCCAGATGATAGAGAATTTGTCAGACAAGAGATCGCCGAGCATTTTGCCCAGATGACTCCGTTTTTCATCAGCGAACATCGAATTCAGTGTAAAGATGGCACTTACAAATGGTTTTTGAATCGCGGTCAGGCAGTTTGGGATGAAGATGGAAATGTAGTGCGGATGACTAGTTGTCATACGGATATCACTGAACGTAAATTAGCAGAAGAACAATTGCGTCAAAGCGAAGAACGTTTCCAAATAGTCGCCCGTGCTACCAACGATTTGTTATGGGACTGGGATTTGCTGACTAATAAGGTGTGGTGGAATCAAGCTTTACAAACACTGTTTGGTTACTCCCTTGAGCAAATAAGTTTTACTGCTGATTGGTGGAGCGAACACATCCATCCAGACGATAGACAGAGAATTGCTAGCCAAGCGCGTGCTTTAATTGATAGCGGTGAAAAATTCTGGTCAAATGAATACCGCTTTCGCCGCAGTAACGGTTCCTACGCCTACGTGTTCGATCGCGGTTACGTTGTCCACGACCAGACAGGTAAGCCAGTGCGAATTATGGGGGCAATGATGGATATTACCGAACGTCAAGCTGCCGTGCACGAACGCAACCGCGTGCAAGGAGAATTACAACGCCAAAATATGCGATCGCAACTCTTCGCTAATATCACCTTCAAAATTCGCCAATCTTTACAAATCGATGAAATTCTGCGAACCAGCGCCATAGAGGTGCAAAAACTACTGCTTGCCGATCGGGTATTAATCTTGCGCCTACAGCCAAACGGCTCTTTTGTAGCGGTTCAAGAAGCAGTAGTTCCTGGCTTGCCTGTTGTTATGGGGCAGGAAATTAATGACTCTTGCTTTCGTGACAATTACATCGAGCATTACCGTCAAGGGGGAATTAGTTCCATTAGGGACATTAGGGAAGCGGATATCCAACCTTGCTACATGGAATTGCTGCAACGATTCGCCATCAAAGCCAACCTTGTAGTCCCGATTTTACTGAAAAATGAACTCTGGGGGTTGTTGATTGCCCATCAGTGCGCCCATCCCCGCGAGTGGACTAGCTGGGAAATTGAGCTTTTGCAACAACTAGCAGATCAAATCGGTATTGCTTTAGCTCAAAGCCAAATTCTAGAACAAGAAATTCGCCAACGGCAAGAACTCGCCCGTTCCAATCAAGAATTGCAGCAATTTGCATTTGTCGCCTCCCACGATTTGCAAGAACCACTGCGTAAGATAAAAACCTTTGGCGATCGCCTCAAAGTTAACTACGGCGACATATTGGCCGAACAGGGGCGGGATTACTTAGAACGGATGCAAAATGCTGCTAACAGAATGCAGACATTAATTGAAGACTTGCTGACACTTTCACGGGTTACTACCAGGGCCCAGCCTTTTGTATCGGTAAATCTGGCAAAGATCGCCCAAGAAGTATTGTCTGATTTAGAAATCTATGTCCAGCAAACTGGGGCAACTGTGGAAATCGGAGAGTTACCCATTATTAAAGCCGATCCCTTACAAATGCGCCAATTGCTGCAAAATCTTATCGGTAACGCTCTCAAATTCCACCGCCCACAAGTACCACCTGTAATCAAAATTTATGGCAGCATTTTAAACAATCAAACAAATAAACTGTGTAACAGTTCTGACGCTTGCCAAATAGTTATAGAAGATAATGGTATTGGTTTTGAAGAAAAGTATCTCGATCGCATTTTCAACGTTTTTCAACGTTTACACACTAATACTGAATACGAAGGGACTGGTATAGGTTTAGCTATCTGTCGGAAAATTACCGAGCGTCATCATGGAGCGATCGCAGCCCAAAGTACACCAGGGAAAGGATCGAAGTTTTTTGTCACATTGTCAGTTGATTCTCTGGCTTAATTTTTCTTCCTGGAGAGGGATTAAGACCAGACCCAAAAATTAGCTTAATTGTACAATTGTGACCTCTAATTTCTAGGACTTATTGATTGTATAGATTATCCATTATGTTAACTATTAATAAGATTCCCTCGTTTTCGGTTTTCTACTACCACTGCAACATTCAGCTTGTTGTTAAAAAATGAAGCTTTCATAGCTCAATATATAAATTGCATACTTTCTTATTTTTGTCAATGTGCAAGTTGCCATCTGTGCCAAGTTAATAACTTGATTCATACTAATAAACCAATGCAAAGGAGACGATGCATAGTGAAGGGTCGAGAAACAAACGTCACAATTTTAATGGCTGATGATGACGAAGACGACAAAATGTTGGTTCGCGAGGCATTGGCAGAAAGTCAATTGCCGATTGAACTCTACATCGTTAGTAATGGTGAAGATTTGATGGATTATTTATACCACCGTGGTCGATATGTAGCCAACAGTGGTAAACCGCATCCAGGGTTGATTTTATTAGATTTAAATATGCCGAAAAAAGATGGTTTTGAGGCACTCAAAGAAATAAAAACTGACCCACAACTGCGGCAAATTCCTGTTATTATACTATCAACCTCAAGCTCCCAAGAAGATATATATCATACCTATAACTTGGGTGCAAACTCCTTCATCATTAAGCCAGTGGCTTTTGCTTCTTTAGTAGAGGTAATGAAAACTCTAGGAAAATACTGGTTTGAAACTGTAAAACTGCCAACAGAAGCAATGGGAGACAAACATGGACAGCAGCCCCATCAAAGTTCTGTTCGTTGATGATGATGAAGATGATTATATTTTAACTCGTTATTGGTTTAGCGAATTCCAGGTAGCAAAGTGCGAGCTGCAATGGGTAGATAATTATGAAGCAGCCAGAAGTGCGATCGCTCATCACCAACATGATATTTATCTTGTAGACTACCGTTTGGGGCCGCACAATGGACTAGAACTATTGCGCGAAGCCATTACCAACGGCTGTTATTCTCCGATAATTTTACTCACCGGTCAGGGCGATTGGGAAATAGATTTAGAAGCCATGAAAGCCGGAGCCGCAGATTATTTGGAAAAAAGCCAATTGACGGCACCTTTGTTAGAGCGTTCCATTCGCTACGCCATTGAACGCAAACAAACAGAACAGAAAATTCGCGAACAAGCTGCTTTACTAGATGTTGCCACCGATGCAATTTTTGTCCGCGATTTAGACGATAAAATTTTATTTTGGAACAAAGCTGCCGAGCAACTGTACGGTTGGAAAAAAGAAGAAGCCATCAATAAAAAGACACGAATTCTCTGGCAAGAAAAACATCCCTGTCAAGTTCAAGAAGCACTCAGTATTTTGATGAAAAATGGTTCTTGGGAAGGAGAGTTACATCAAAAAACAAAATCAGGTAAAGAAATTATTGTTGAAAGCCGTTGGACATTAGTCCAAGAATTCAGTAAAAAAACACAAACTATCCTCGTTGTAAATACTGATATTACGCAGAAAAAACAACTAGAAGCCCAATTTCTTCGCGCCCAGCGATTAGAAAGCATTGGCACTTTAGCCAGTGGTATCGCCCACGATTTGAATAACGTTCTAGCGCCGATTTTGATGACAGCCCAGCTATTAGAGGCACAAGTCAATGATGAGCGTTCTCGGCGACTGCTGCCAATATTGATTACTAACGCTAAACGGGGGGCAAACTTAGTCAAACAAGTATTATCTTTTACCCGTGGGCTAGAAGGCGATCGCACAATCTTACAATTAAAGCATTTAATAATAGAAATTCAGCAAATTATTAAAGAAACTTTTCCCAAATCCATAGAAGTTTTTACCCAAATTTCCCCAAATCTTTGGACTGTATCTGGCGATGCTACCCAACTGCATCAAGTACTGATGAATTTGTGTGTCAATGCTCGTGACGCAATGCCAAATGGTGGAGCTTTAAAAATCTCTGCCGAAAACCTTTTCGTTGATGAAAATTTTACCAAAATGCATATTGATGCTAAAGTTGGTCATCACATTGTAATTAGCGTTGCTGATGGGGGAATTGGTATTCAAGCAGAAATATTAGATCGGATATTTGAGCCATTTTTTACGACTAAAGAAGTTGGGAAAGGAACTGGTCTTGGTTTGTCTACAGTGCTTGGTATTATTAAAAGCCACGACGGTTTTATCAACGTATACAGTGAAGCCGGCAAAGGCAGCCAATTTCAGGTATATTTGCCAGCCCAAGATGCAACGGAGACTATAGAAGAACAACACCAAGAATTACCTCCAGGTCAAGGAGAATTAATTTTAGTTGTAGATGACGAAGCAGCCATTCGAGATGTGACAAAAACATCTTTAGAAAGTCATAACTATAAAGCAATAACAGCCAGCGATGGCATTGAAGCTATAGCCTTATATGCAGAACACCGAGACAAAATATCTCTTGTATTAACTGATATGCTTATGCCATCTATGGATGGACTAACTACCATCCGCACCCTGCGAAAAATTAATCCAGATGTCAAAATTATCGCCATCAGCGGACTGAGTTCAGCAGATAAAGTTGATGCCGCTTATGAGATAGGAATCAAAGCCTTTTTGTCTAAGCCTTATACAGCTAATCAATTATTACAAACTATTAGTACAGTTAAAAAAAGTTAGTAGTGGGGAATAGGGAATAGGGAATCAGTCCTTTCAAGTTGTACTGAGTTTTTTCAAAAATTAAATCATAGTCTTATATAATTTAGTGATTCCCCACTCCCCATTTCCCATGACCAAAGATGAAGTTTTAGCAGCTAATACAGCTTTTTATCGAGCTTTTGAAAGAAAAGATATTGAGGCGATGAGTGCAATATGGTCACAGGGAACTGGTAGTTTTTGTATTCATCCTGGAAGTAGAGTGTTGCGAGGTTGGAAAGAGATTCGCACCTCTTGGGAGCAGATATTTAAAAACACTGCTTATATTGAAATCAGCACAGATGTAATTGCTACGGAAGTAACTGATAATATCGCTTATATTGTGTTGATAGAAAATGTGTTTCAAGTTGTAGGTTCGAGAAGGCTCGAAGCACAATCAACAGCTACAAATGTATTTCAGCTTCTCGGCGGTAAGTGGTATTTAGTTCATCATCACGGTAGCCCAGTTTTGCGGTGAGTGTGGAGATCAGGGAGTGATATCAAGACCACACAGGGGCACAGCATTGCTCATTGGTGCGAATTTCTACAGAAATGGTGTTTCGTGCTTTATACCATTTTTCACAAGCTGTTCTCCGTGGTGATGCTAGTGACGCTGTTCCTTATCTTGTGGAACGTCAAAAGCTCTTTGGATTAGTTAAAGCAAGGCGTAAGCGTCATCGAGAGATTGACGCTTACACCGAACAAATTTGGGCAAAATCTTCTTAAGTTGACACCAATGAGCATTGCTGTGCCCCTACGATAGATGTGGTGCAAATACGTGAAAACTGCTGTAAATTCCAGCTAAAACTCAACACAAAAGCTGAAATTTCTTGGTAGTTCCTATTCATGACTCGGAACCCAAACCAGAAGTGCTATCATTAGTGCCTCAAAATGACTAATGACTAATCTCCCATCAGCTCTACTGCATCTCTTCCATCACAATCTTGTAAGTAAACTTTGACAATTTCTTCTTTAGCAGTAGGCAGCTGCTTGCCAATAAAATCTGGGTGAATTGGTAACTCACGATGACCTCTGTCTACCAACACAGCTAAACGAATTACTTCTGGTCTTCCGTACTCATTTACAGCATTCAAAGCCGCACGAATTGTCCGTCCTTTGAAAATTACGTCATCCACCAGTACAACGGTTTTTCCTGTCAGGTCAAAAGGAATCTCAGTTTTGGCAGGAGTTCGCAAACCAATTTTGTCAAGGTCATCTCGATAAAATGTAATATCCAAAGCGCCGACGGAAACAGCTACACCTTCAAGTGTCTCAATCTGACGCGCTAACAATTGGGCTAATATCGCACCCCTAGTGTATATACCGAGAAGCACCAATTGGGATAAATCACGCGACCTTTCCACAATTTGAGATGCAAGGCGAGTCAAAGTACGGCGAATTTCTTCTGATGAAAGGATCTCAACTACTTTTGCAGACATAGCTATCTTTAGGGAATAGGGCATGGGGCATTGGGCATGGGGCATTGGGGAGGCAGTGACGGGTACGCAGGGGTCTCCCCAAGTGGAGCAACTACCGTCATTGGGCATGAGGATGAAGAGATGATGAGATGGAGGAGTGTTGGGAGATTATGAAAAAGCTTCCCACCCGTCCCACTCTTCCCTATACCCTATGCCCCATGCTCCATGCCCCATGCCCTAATTAAGATGATAGCGATCGCTATCCCTAACCATAATAAAAAACAATATCGAGTCAGTTGCAAAGCATTATAAATAGAATTCGGGGTGATGGGATAAATAGCATCTCCTAGCAATGGTTTATGTTTAACTACCCCACGATACCAATTTTTACCACCCATTTGTACACCTAAAATCGCAGCGTAGGCGCACTCACTCCAACCAGAATTGGGACTAGGATCGTTAATTGCATCCCGGCTACAAATTCGCCAAACATGCATGGGCCTCCCCGATAACAGCGCAAGGGTAATAACTGTTAATCGACAAGGTAGCCAAGTTAAACAATCTTCCAACCGGGCACTAAACCATCCAAAATAAGTATAAGGTGCTTCCCGATAACCTACCATTGAATCAAGGGTACTGCTGGCTTTGTATGCTAAAGCTAACGGAATTGGCCCCACAAATGGCACAAAGACACCAATAATTGCATAAAAAAGTGGAGCCATTACCCCATCGGTAGCATTTTCAGTGACCGTTTCTAAAATAGCTCGCAAAATTTCTGCTTCTGAAAGATTTTGTGTATCTCGACCAACATAATTACTTAAAATCTGACGCGCTTGTTCTAAATCTCCTGCCGTTAAAGGTTGTAAAACAGCTACTGCTGCTGTTCGCAAACTCTTACCAGCAAAACAACTAGCCAAAAGAATACTTTCTAAAGCAATTGCCAACAGCGGATGCACCCATTTGGCACTTTGAACGAGGAAAAAACCAACAAGCCCGCTGCCAATTATGACGATAATGCTTAGTAAAATTCCAGCTAGACGTTGTATTAGAGAATTTTGACGCAGTTGTAGAGAAAATTTGGTTAACCGAGAAATTACCCACCCCATAAATTGCACGGGATGAGGCCAACCCCAAGGGTCGCCAATGAAGTAATCTAAAAGGGCGGCAATGATTAAAACAACAGCGGATGTCATTAGTCATTAGTCCTTAGTCATTAGTCATTAGTCATTTGTTAGTTAACAATAATCAATGCCCAATGCCCTATGCCCAATGCCCTATGCCTAATAACTAAACCACAAAACTTGCTTCTTCTCCAAGGGAAGCTTGCCAACTACGAGCATCGTAATAAAGGTCTGCCAGAGTAATACTGTACAAAGCTTCTTTGAGCTTTTGATTAAGTCTTTGCCAAAGGGTAAATGTTACCCAATCTTCAGCTTGTGTAGGTGCTGGAGTGCCATAGGGTAAATGAGTAATGCTCTCACCCACTGCTTCTAAAATTTCTCCTATAGATATTTGTATGGGTTCTCTTGCCAATTGGTATCCGCCGATGCTACCACGAATTGAATTCACTAAGCCAGCACGACGCATTTCTATTAGTAGTTTTTCGAGGTAAGGAGCTGGGATATCTTGGCGTTTGGCGATCGCTTTTACAGATACAGGGCCATATTTTGGCTGTAAACTCAAATCTAGCAACGCCTTCACACTGTAATGTCCTCTGGTAGTTAGTTTCATTGTTGTTTGTCCTCTGTCAGTTGTCCTTTGTCATGTCCTCTCTTACAAAGTTCTGATGGTCGCAAATCTCTCTTCTCTACGAGACGCTAAGAGCGAACGAGACGCTACGCGAACGTAAGAGACTTTGCTTTTTGTCATTTATTTAGATCGATAACTAATGACTAATGACCAATGACCAATGACTAATGACTAATGACTAAGGATCAGTTTTGCTTATCATTGTCTGACTCAGTTATGATTTTCAGCAACTAGTCAACCTATCATAGGTTAGTTTAGAAAACTTAAACAAATATAGTTTAGCAGTAATTCACAAACTACATATATATAGTTATCAGCATTGCCAGCATTCTATAAAATAAATTGTTGGGAAAATATTTAGTAATCGCATAACAATTCTGGCTTTTAGTGTAATATACTTGGCTATGTTGAGATAAAAACTAAAGGATTATCTTCCTATTAGCTCAACCTCAGCTAAAATAAAATCGATTCAAACACTTCAAACATTCGTTTTCGACCTAAGTTGATGCCTAAACAGAAAAAAATTGAACCCCTAGTCGGCGAAGAACTGCTCAGAAAAGTCAAAGAGCTAGAGAACGAGAGCAAGGAAGACAAAGCCAAGAAGTGCGGCTACTATACCGTTACCAAAAATGGTATAGAGCGCGTCAATATGATGAAGTTCTTAAATGCCCTAATCGATGCCGAAGGCATTCAGTTAGACAGTACACCCAGTGCTAATGGGCGCGGTGGACGTAGTGCTAGCTATAGGATTAGCGTGCAATCCAATGGTAACTTGCTTATAGGTTCGGCTTATACAAAACAGATGAATCTCAAACCAGGAGATGAGTTTCTTATTACTTTAGGTAAGAAGCACATTCGTTTGAGACAAGTAGATCCAGAAGATCGGGAAGAGGATGAAGCTCTAGAAGCTACTGCCTAATAAATAGTCATTAGTAAATTGTCAATAGTCATTTGTCTTTGTTACAAAGTTCTGAGGGTAGATTTTTGACCATCAGACTTTGCGCTTTGTCTTTTGTCATTAGTCATCTAGTGAAAACCAATGACTAATGACCAATGACTAATGACTAAGGTAAATAGTGGCGCAGTGCTTTGCGGGTGACTGCTAAATTGCACGTTAATGCAATTTGCTCTTTTTCTAGTAAACCTAAAATGCGATCGGGTTTGTCTCGTGCTACCACTGGTAATTGATGCAAACCTCGCAGACTCATGCGGTCTAAAGCTTCAGATAATAGTTCATCCTGCCATGCGTAAATAATTTCAGTAGTACAAATGTCCTTGAGAGTTTGACTGGATAAATTATTTGAAATTTCAGCTGGTAAATCTGTGTAAGTTTGCCAATGAGCAAGGGCACGGTTGATATCTTCTACAGAGATGATACCAACTAATTGGTCGGTATCGACTACTAAAGCACTTCGGGTGCGATCGCCAAGCATTTCCACAGCTGCTTCTAACACACTCAAAGTCGCAGGTAATTTTTTTGGATAGGGATGCATAGCATCTTCTACCAAAATTTCCTGCACAATTTCTGCTCGTTCATCTTTCAATTCCGAAAGACCAATTTGTTGTAGATTGGAATTAGAGTTAAAAGTTGGTTTAATCCTTTCTACTAACCAAACACTCAAACCGACAGCAGCCATTAACGGTAAAACAATGCGGTAGTCCCGCGTTAATTCAAACAGCATTAAAATAGCCGTTAACGGTGCCCTGACACTCCCAGCCAACATTGCCGCCATTCCTACCATTGCATAAGCTGGAGGAGCTGCCATTTGGTCGCAAATTGTTGGGAATAGCATAGCTAAAATTTTGGCGTAAGCCGAACCAAAAGAAGCACCTAAAAACATAGCTGGTGCAAATAAACCACCGATAAAACCGCTACCGGCGCTAATTGCAGTCATCACTAATTTCACCACCAGCAGCACAACTAATAGGTGCAGTGAAAATTTGACATCCTGAAGCATTGCTTCCACAGTTTCATAACCAACGCCCAGAATTTGCGGGAAGTGCAAAGCCACTGCGCCAACAATAACACCGCCAATAATTGGATGAATTGGCTGAGGAATTCGTCCTAGAAATTGAAAGCCCGGAACTTTGCCAGCAAAGCAGGCTTTAGCCAAATGAATTGATTGAGTATAAGTAAGAGAAATTAAGCTAGCCCCTAAACCCAAGCCAAGATAAAGGGGCAATTCTAAAGGACTGCGGACTTGGTAGGCAGGTAAATCAAAAGCGGGTTGTGCCCCCAAACCAATTTGAGCAATTAAAGCTGCTACCACCGCTGCCAGTAGCACCACACTCACAGCAGAAGTAGCAAAGGATGTAGCTCCCATAACCACCTCTAAGGCAAAAAATACCCCAGCGATGGGAGCATTAAACCCAGCCGCTAATCCGGCAGCAGCACCAGCGCCCAACAGTAAACGTCGTCGTTCCTGAGATACGTTGAGGATCACAGACAACAACATGCCAAAATTTGCACCAATTTCTACACTGGGCCCCTCTGGCCCCAGAGAAGCACCGCTTCCCAAAGAAACAGATGCGGCTAACATTTTGGTAACTGGTCGTAGCGGTCGCCTGATCTCTGTTCCCTGAGAAGCGGCAATGAGAGATGAAAGTCCAGGGCCGAAATCTTGAGTACGCCAGCGCATCAAACCAACGATTAATCCGCCGAGAGTGGGAACGCAAGCTAGAGTCCAAGCACCCCAGACACCGATCTGACCCATGAAATTTTCTAGCATTAAATGGTGGATCAGCTCGATCGAATAGTGAAAGGTGACTACACCCATACCAGTGCCACCGCCAATTAGCATGGCTAAAAATAGGACAACGGTTTCTGGGGATGGTTGAAAACGATTGATTAGGTGAGCTAAGCGGGCAGAAGGTGTGGGAAAGGCAGGTTGTTCCGTTACCTTCCTCAGTTGAGTGGGAGGCAAGAGAGTCATTGAGAGGCGGGGTAAATGTAAGAAAAAATTTAAATTTTTATCTGTTACTTCTCATTGTGAGCCATTATTTAGCAACCAGACAAGTAGACTTTATTTACTCCATTGACAAAGCCATAGCAAAAAATGTCACTATGCAAAATTTTTGTGGGGAAAATAGTTAAATGGGAGACAATTATTTAGGGGTCAGCGATGCCTACGCTTTTTGCTAGCCTCAGCTGATGGAGTAAAAGTCAACGTCAACCCTGTTTTCCCAAAAGACAGCAGAAGTTCTATGAGCCAGAAACATTAATGAGAAGCCATTTTTGCCTAAATCTAGCTATACTCGTGTTGCGACCATTGAGCCATCCTTGGTAGTAATAGAATGTATGTGTGATTCAGAATTGATGTAAAAATATACTTAGAAGTCATAGGAGTGCTAGATAAGGAAACAACGAGACAAAACCTATAAGATAATCATCTCCTTTTGTCTGTGCTTATCCCTGTCTCACCTTCTCCTTGTCCTCTTCGTTGACCCCAATTCAATATAGCTATTCTTATAGAGCGAGTAGATGAATATACACACGTTTGATAATCATTATGTTACTTGCCCAATTTGCCAAAGAAATGCCACGCCCAAACCAATTAAAACGCGTATTGGCTTGTTTTGTTGTCCCTATTGCCAAGAACGGCTAGTAGTTTGCCAAAGCGGTCATTATGTCCGCGATCCGTTTACTTGGAGACAAATGATGATGTCTTCGTCGCTGCGTCGTCAAAGCCGACCTTTGGCTAGGATTGTCAGGGATTTTGTCCTACTTAAGCGTCCTATGGTGGCCTTTGCTGTAGGAAGTGCAATTTTTTTTAGTATGATTGCTATCACCCAGGAAAGCACAAGTTCCGATCGCCAAGTGGTTCCTACAGAGCAAATTAAAAAACCACAGGAAAAATCGCCATAATATTGGTCTTTTACCTATGATGAATCAGATTTTACTTTAATCTTTCTAATTTTGCAATCAATAATATTTATTTGAAGCAGTGTTCTATATTTCTCTAATAAATAGAACACTGTTTTATATAAATCCGGTTTGATTCGGAGAATTTACTTGTGTAGGCAGGGAACGGGGAATAGGCAAGAGGCATATAACCCAACCTTTGTACCTGAGAAGAAGTGGCGAAGGTATCGACTTTCTACGATGCATTATCGGGGAATACTTCGGGTGAGAACATTGCCCATAATGACTGATAGTAAGGGACAAAATAAGCAGCCTGTTGTGGTTCCAAACGAGAACAGATCTCAATGCCTAGCAGCTCGATCAATTGCCTTACCAGATCCCACCTTACTTTTAATCGGGGATATAGCATCACGCATAGTGGAAATAGCTCTTGTTGGACAGCGCTAATGTTGTTCTCTAAAATACAAACCCACAGATAAACCTGGAACATTTCCACATCACGCACACTGGAGATCTTGATGTTAGCGTCATCTAAACGACCTGTGGAACACTCATAGTTCGGATACAGTTGCACTACCCGTTCTACAATCTTGGTGGCAATTTCAGTGCATAACGGCAAGATTCGTTGGACAGCTTGTAACGGTGGCGCGTCGTAAGCGTGTTTTGCTGCTGCTTGGTAAGCACGCTGGAGTGGCATGTAAAGATGATCGTCAATCACCTTTAAGTAAACGCTCAACGATGGTTGCTGATTTGGCGGTGTCAACTCAAGCAAGATTTGTCCACTGTAGTGGAACTGCATACTAATAAACCCCATGACTCTGGGATCGTCTGCTATGTATTTGTGTCGAATATCTCCCAAATCCTTGGCAATCCATGTAGAAAACTTCGGTGGGGGAATTTCTTGAGCGTAGGCACTGAGGGCAGTTTGATAGATTTGGTGAGCATCTTTTGTTACCGCCCACGGATCGAGCGATTGAGAGTCAATTTGATGTCGAATAATCTCTTGAGATAAAAGCGCCTCGGTTTTTGCCCAAGCTTGAACACTCGTGGTTCGGAGTGTCTGCATTAACGTTGTTGCAACTTCAGCAGCTATTTCACTGCGATTGAGGACTTCGACTCGATCGTCGCGTTCAGCTAGCTTTCGTAAATATTTCTTCGCCCATGCTTGTGAAAATTGTTGGTTTGCTGCTGCCTCAAGCCCTCCTGTTTCTTCTGGAGAGAATGAGATATTTTCTAGTTTCATATTTAATGAATAAAATATTTCTTAATATTTATCAGCATAGAAAAATTCATCTCGCAGGCAAAACCGCAAGATTACGGAGTTCATCATTTCTTCAAAATAGTAAAAGGGCATGAGAGCAGGGGAGAATTAGCAGTAAGTCTTTCCCCTCTGCCTCTTGTGCCCAATGCCCAAATCTATAAACGATTTGTATCCTTAGTAACTAATTTCCAATCTTCGGCTTGGTCAATTATCTTAATTGACTCTAGTTGCAGATTTTTGAAAACAGATGTATGAAGCAGGAAGTAGGGTTGGCCGTTGTAGTGCCAATAATATTGTAGTTCGCCAACAGAAGCGGGAATAATGGTGCGATCGCTGTAATAATCCAACGAAGGACGAGAGTAGGGAAAAGATGTATAAATCTTCTTCGTCGCTGGATTTGCCCGCACGATCATCGCGGCTACTGGTTTAACTGGATAAGCCTCAGATAACTCCCAAACCCAATAATTCGATTTCATTAGCAGTAGCAGCGAAATATAGCTTCCCCAGAACAAAATCTTCAGAAATTGCCCGTCGCCTCGCTCTGCCAAAATAGATGCTAAGGTCATTGTTAAAGCTACTGCTGCAAAAATTAGTTGTAAGTCGGTTTTCGGTGTTGTACCCCAACTAAAATAAATGCTCCCCGCAGAAGCGGCTACGGCCAAAATCGCCAAACCTGCTACCCAACTACGGGGATAGGATGACACTAAAGGCAAATTTTCTGTCTCTGCTAACTGGATACCAAAAGCTAAGGCTAAGCTGGGATAAATCGGGAATGCATACCAGGGAAGTTTGGTAATCATCAAGGAAATTACCAGTAGATAAACACCACTCCACGCCAGTACTAGTTTTGCCCAGCTAAGGTTGCGATTTTCCCAAGTTAGACGTACAGTTTGCGGCAAGAATAATAACCACGGCCATGTGTACTTAAAAAGTTCAATGATATAGTACCAAGGTGGTTCAAAATTCATCTGTGCAACTGTGCCAATTCGGATCGATGAATTTACAAGACCAACTTGGGCGAAGGTATAACCATAGTGAATTAGTTGTGCGCCGTACCAACCAACCACAGGTAAAATGCCGATTAAGATGGCTATCCAAAAATAGTAACAGGTGAGTAATCGTGGTGTATCCCAAAATAAGAATACGATCGCGATCGCACCTAGCAATATGCCCACCAATCCTTGAGTCAAACAAATTAAGCCAAAACCGATGCCAACACCAAGGCAATAACGTAAATCGCGGCGCGATCGCAATACGCACAACATCATCACCATCAAAAAACTGACCACCACGCCATCTAACATCGCCAAACGTCCATGACGCACCACGGGTAGCATTGTTAGGTAAATCAAGGCACTATAAATAGCTGCCCAACGTTGGCGAAACAATTCTCGACCAATACAATACAGTAAAGGTACTGAGCTTGATGTTAAAATTGCTCCGGGAAGCCGCGTAGTGAATTCATTTTCGCCTCCTAGAGAATAAGCCCAAGCAATTAGCAAATGCATTAAGGGCGGCTTGTTATGGTATGGTTCGCCTCCTAGCGTTGGGTAAAGCCAGCGCATTGAGCCTGCTGGTGCGTGCCAAATTTCCCTGGCGACTTGTGCCACAGTGCCTTCATCCCAATCTCGCAGGGGTAATCCTCCTAGATTGACGCTAAACAGTAACACTGCTGCTAACAGCAACACGACAAGCCATACCCAATCAACCCATCTGCCGATTGTGCGATGCTGTTTTTCTAGATGACCCCAAATAAAGCTTCCTTCTTGCATATTCTCTGGTAATCATTTTACTTGCTGGTTTGATTACATAGAGACCAAAGTGAATCTCCAATGTTGTCACCCAGTAACAACGTCTGTTCTTAACGATTGCTAGTTTCCAAGATTAACTCAACTTTCTCTAATTAGTACTATTTTTCCGGGAAATTTCTTTTAATTATTTAACGATCATTTTTATAGATAAATGCTAAAAATAAGACGTATAAAAACTGGCTCAATTCTTTTCGCGGATTCTGTAAATAAATCTACATTGTCTAATATTTTATCCAGCTTTTTGTTACTACTAGTATGATAATCTTACATAGTAAAAGTCAAAGTTCAAAATTCAAAATCAAGAGTTGTGCGATCGCCGAGAGTAATACACCAAAACCTTTGGTTGGTGCGTTATCTATGTCTCAAAGAGAAAAACAATGTAGAGACGTAGCACTGCTACGTCTCTACAAGGGTTCTGGGTAACGCATATTTAATTTCACCAGATGTGTATTATAATTCTGAATTCTGCTGTATGAATCCTAAACTACTCCTGACTCCTGAATTCGGAATTCTGAATTATTAAAAAATAAAAATAACTTGCAAGTGCCATTTTTGCTCTTGGCGAACAATTTCAATTTCTTTAATGAATTCTCGAAAGTAAAATCGTCGTTCTGTTTCGGACAAATCTAACCAGAATTGGGGAATCGAAACAGCAACAGCAACAGAACGCAAATTAACGGGGGGAAGAATTGCCAACTTGGCTTCGAGTGCAGAAATTTCTGTGCGGAGTTTATAAGCCCTTAATTTTGCTGTTTCGGTATCTAAAATTCCAGTTTCAATTAAAGCGGGTAACTGAGCGAGTATTTCTTGCTGACGAGCGATCGCTTCACCTAAACTATCCTTAACAGCATCCAATTGTGGAAAATTCATTCCGGCTACAGCTAAAGGTAAGTCGCGACAAACAGTTTCAATTGTCTGTTCTAAAACCTCTTGATAAGAAATACCTGCACACTTAGGGCGTCGGGGACAGCTAAGACAACGTAAATACAGATACTCTTGGTTTTGGTTGCGTTGGGTGACACGGGTAACCGTCAGATGAGATTGACACTCACCACAGACAACCAATCCAGCTAAAGAACGTGGCGCACTAGCAGTGCGCGGTGGTAAGCGACTGTTACGGCGTAAAAGTCGGTCAACTTGGGCAGCTTCTTCCTTAGAAATGATGGGAATATGGGTGTCGGAGATAATTTCACCATTTTGGTAAGCTGTATTGCCACGATAAACTGGATTAGTTAACCAACGGCGTCCAGTGGTAACAGAAATTTTCTTGCCGTATTTTTTCGCCAAATAACGGACTGAACCTCGCAAGGAACCATAGAGTAAAAAATGGTCAAAAAAATCCTTCACTACTGGTGAAGTACTGCGGTCAATGGTATATTTTCCCTTACCTCTGCGATAGCCGTAGGGAACTTTACCGGGTGGCGGTGCGGCGTCGAGACGATTGCGGGCGTGTCCTTGGCGGATGCGGCGACTGCGTTGTTCGCGTTGGATTGCGTGTAGCAAATTCAGCAAGTCAGCGCCAAGAGGAGAATTTTCTGAGGTGTAGGGTTGTTCTGTGGCAATTACCGCTACTCCCATCGCTTCAAGTTCATTGAGGCGATCGCTTACTTCTTCTACAGTATCCCCTAATTCTTCCAAACGACGAATTAGCAGATAATCTGCGCCTTCAGTTTGGCAATCTGTAAGTAATTGTTGTAATTGCGATCGCGAAGCGTGTCCGAAGGACTCTCGCTTGCCCAAATCTTGATAAACTCGATCTACTTCCCATCCCCAACTGCTTTCATCGGGAGAAGATTCTAGTAGAGGATCGGTGTAAGAATAGGCAATGATTTTCATTTAGTCATTAGTCATTGGTCATCTGTCATTAGTTATTAGTTATTGGTCATTAGTTATTGGGCATTGGTTATTCTCCGCGTCCCCGCGTCCCCGCGTCTCCCTCATCTCCCGACTCCCCCTTACTGCTGACTCAATTCAACAATATTGCCATCTGGATCTTGAGTAAACAGGGCAGGGCGGCCTGAGGCACTCGGTTGGATGGGATAATTACGATCGAGCAACTCTTGTTTGGCAGCGCCCAAGTCAGCAACACAGAAGGCAAAGTGGGGGTTACGTCCCCATTTTTCGTTTTGGTTTTGAGTGGGGACAGTTGGTGCAACTATGAGGTGAATTTGATAGTTGCCGACTTCATACCATGCGCCAGCGTATTTGAGAGAACGATCTATTTTGGTTAATCCCAATACTGTGCCATAAAAGTGTTCAGAGCGTTCTAAGTCAGTTACGAGAATTGCTGTATGAAGACTTTGGGTAATCTGCATTTTAGTAAGTGCGATCGCGTTTATTTAAATTTTGACGTAGTTTGGGACTTGCGGGCAGTGCGGAGATAGGGAGAATAATTAATAACTAATAACTAAAAACTGATGTACTACCTTGGAACTATGCAGGGTATCCACCAGCTTGAAAAATCTGTTCGGCAGTTAAATCTAATTCTGGGAAAGTAGGCGAGATGATGCGCTCATTGCCTCTAAATTGAGTAACTTGGTATTCATCATCAACTAATTGGTAAACAGAGATAGTGGGTTGTTTGGGATTACCGATAAACTTTTTACCACCGATAGCTAAATAATCAACAATCCAATATTCTTTTATTCCTATTTCTTCATATTCACCTAGCTTTTTATGATAATCATCGCGCCAGTTCGTACTAACAACTTCAATTACTAAAACAATGGAATCAGCAAATTTAACCGTAGAATATTTTTGCCAAAGTGGCTCTAATTTTAAAGCAGGACGGTTGAGTAATAGCAAGTCTGGAGAATAGCAAGACTGGCTACTAGGAGATTGGACTAATGCTGTTTTTGGGATGGAATAAGGTAGACCATTACGAACGTACTCAACAGCAATTTTTTCGACCAAAAACCCGACAATATCCTCATGGTCTCCCGCTGGTTGTGCCATTTCAACAATCACCCCATCATGTAATTCGTATCTTCCGCCTTCGGGTCGCCATGCTGCAAAATCTTCAAAGGTTACTAGTTTTGGTAAGGCTTGAGTCATAAATTGTTACCTTGGCAACTACTTGACCTATACAGGAATCTTATCTTAGGAGCATATCAATATAACTATTTGACATCACTCTGGTAATATCTCTAACACTTTCCGTGCGATCGCTCTCCAATATTCATCTGCTAAATAAGCGTAAAATTATACTCACTTGTCAATCCTCTAAAAGAGAGAACAGACTTTGGGTAATCTGCATTTTGGTAAGTGCGATCGCGTTTATTTAAATTTTGACGTAGTTTGGGACTTGCGGGGAGTGAGGGATGAGGGAGATAAGGAGACAAGGGAACAAGGAGAATAACTTCTCAGTCAATACTCAGCACTCCCAATGCTCCATCTCCAAACCAATAGCCAGAAGGTATTGGTAGGATTAGAGTTAAATATTTGGGAATTTGGGAGAACAAGTTGTGATAAATGTAAATTCATAATTTATTGTCAATACTCTAAAAGGCACAGATGAGGAATGTAAAGTCTATTTACTATCAGTTAAGTAAGTTGACACAATTAAATCAAACAATGTTCAGAAACATAAATTAGGCTAAAACCCTTATTATTGCCTATTGCCTATTGTCTATTGCCAACGATACTTATTGACGCCGACTTACTCAATTGCGATCTAGGACTCAAAAGATTACTAAAAGTCCTTTTCAAGCAACCACACTGAGTTGGTACTAAAAAATACTACACTTAATCAATTAATCTGAATTTCAGTAAAAAAACTGAGTATTAGCAGCTTCTGTAAATTCTGACTCGACAGCCTTGTATGTTGTTCAAACGTTTGAAAGAATAGTTAAAGAATCATCAGTGGTGCTGAATTATTAATTGTTATTTCTGATTCCTGAGCAATTAATTGTCGATGAGATGATAGTCTGACATAGCAATAGTTTAAATTTTTTGTTTTTCTTTCCTGAAATCTTCTAGCCAAGATCGAGAGCAAAGCCAAAGAGGTTCCCTTTGAACCAGTCAGCGGTCAAAATGCAAAACTTAGAACATCAATGGTTTTATAACTTACTGATTTTCTTAAAGTTATTAAGCTTCGCTCCTAAAGCCTTCTTAATTCTGACTTGAAAAATTCTGAATTGGCACTTGTGACATCTATCTCCTCTGTCCTCTAAATCCTCATTTTCCAAGATCGGCCTCAAGCCTGCTCCCACACCACAATGAAATACCAAGTATTAGACCGGATTTTTAATAAACCTTCTTTCCCACATAAATTTGAACGCTTGGAACTGGATGATAATTTTTGCATTATAAATACATCCGAGCAAGCGCAACGGTTTGCACATCGACCTGAGGAGGTAACACGGGGTAAAGATATCCGGCTAAGCTTTCCTGAGTTGATTGGACTTGAAGATATTTTAAAAGCTATCTTATATGGCAAGCAAGAATTGTTTGAATTACAAGGAGTTAGACGAGGTTCAAACCAACAATCTTGTTTATATATAGATATATATATTCTCGGCGAACAACATGAAAAATTTGAAAATAGATTGATCGTACTGGTTGAGGATGTTACTGACAAAAATATTTTAAACCAAAAGTTGGTACAGCAAACTAATGAAGCAAATTTGCTATCCAGTGCTTTAATAAATTGTAAAAGTTACATGGAACAAGTAATCGCTTCAATGGCAGATGCTTTTTTGGTAACTAATAACTTGGGAAAAATTATCAAAATCAATCATGCTGCTGAAGAATTATTTGGTTTTACTCAAGAAGAATTAATTAATCAACCTATTTCATTAATAATTAACGACCAAGTAGTAATAAAATCAATTTATCAGCATTTTGCCATTAAGCAAAGTTTTCAGAATTTAGAGGTAGTTTGTAGAACCAAAACCCTAGAAAAGCGGTTGATTGCTTTTTCTTGTTCGGTGATTTCCAGAGGAACCGAAGGGCTAGAAGATATTGTTTACATCGGTAGAGATATTACTGCTCGACAGCGCCGGGAACAGCGTACAAGTGCCCAGTATGCTATCAGTCGTATCTTATCAGAATCACAGAGTATAAAGCAGGTAATTCCCCAAATTTTGGGGTCGATTTGTCAAAACCTGGGATGGGATTTAGGCGAACTTTGGACACCAAGCCAGTATATCGGTACTTCAGTCAAAAGACACAGTGTCAATGCAGTATTAAGGTGTGTGGAAATTTGGTCAAGCCGAGTAGTTTCTGGCAGAGAGTTTAAAGCAGTGACGTGGCAAACTACATATACTCCTGGTGTTGGATTACCTGGTGAAATTTGGATTCGACGATCGCCCCTGTGGACTGAGGATATCACACAAGATGGAGACAAAAGACGATCGCAACCTGCTGCTGAAGCCGGATTACACGCAGCTTTTGGTTTTCCCATCTTAGACGATAATGAAATCTTAGGGGTGATGGTTTTCTTTAGCCGAGACATCCAACCAAAAGATACAGAACTGTTGGAAATGGTAGGTTCTATTGGTAGCCAAATCGCCCAATTTATCAAACGCAAGCAAGCAGAAATCGCTCTTGTTGAAAGCGAACAACGATATCGAGATTTATTTGAAAATGCTAATGATTTGATTCAAGCTGTGAATGCCTATGGTCGTTTTTTATATGTGAATCGCGCATGGCGAGAAGCTTTTGGATATAGCGAAGCTGAAATTGCTTCTTTGAATCTTTTTGATATTATACATCCAGAATTTAAACAATACTGTTGGCAAAAGTTTTATCGCGTGCTATCTGGAGAAAAACAGGAGCAAATCAAAGCCGGATTCATTACCAAAAACCGTGAGACGATATTTTTAGAAGGTAATATTAACGGTAAATTTATCGAAGGCCATCCAGTCGCTACTCATGGAATTTTTCGCAATGTTACCCAGCAATCAGCAGTAGAAAAAAGCGAATAGGGCATGGGGGAAGCAGGAGGTGTGGGAGGTGTGGGAGGTGTGGGAGGGGTGGGAGGATGGGGAAGCATTAATTCTCTTTCCCCCCACACTCCCCCATCTCCTCATCTCCCCCCACACTCCCTCATCCCCCAGCCCCCAGTCGCTACGTATTGGGAATCAACCTACCGCAAGGATAAGTAGCTGTTGGCTGTGAGGCATTTTCAGCTACGGCTGCTGGAACTCGATCTGATGGTTGGGTTTTGGCTGCTAAATAATCTGCTTGCAGTTTCTCTAAAATTGCTTCTCGTCTGTCATACAAGCGTTTTAGGGGACGAGGTTGGCACTTATTGAGGACGTATGCTGTTACCAGTGGTAGAGCGATGGTGCTGTCGGTGTAACAAACAATTGTATTAGGTAACTCCTCTGGGTCAATTTTCCCCCAACTCACGGCTTCCGATGGGGTTGCTCCAGACAAACCACCTGTATCTGGACGAGCATCGGTAAATTGCACAAAGTAATCATGTCCGCGTTCTTCTAGTCCTAATACTTCGTGAATTTGCGGTTGTGTTTGTAGCAAAAAGTTTTTGGGGCTGCCACCACCGAGAATGACAGCGGCACTTTTACCTTCTCCTTCACGGGCATTGTAAGCGATCGCTGCTGTCTCGTTCACGTCTATAGCAGGGTCTAATACTAACTGCGAACCTTCTAATGCCAAAGCTGCTACGTTCATCCCAATAGAACTATCTCCAGGAGAAGAAGTATAAATTGGTACGCCATATTCATAAGCTGTAGCCAGCAAGCAAGAATTCTGCACGCCTAATTGCTTTTCTACTTCCCGGACATACTTGCCTAGTAAATGGTGAAACTCAGCGGTTCCCATACGTTTTTGGAAAGGTTCTGCTTGCAGAATTTTGCGGATAAAAGCATCGGTTTCCAACAATACATCGTAGCCAAAGATAATGTCATAAATCCGGATTGTGCCTTGTTGGCGCAGCTTCACGTCATCTAAAAAGGGATTACCAGCAAACAGTTCAAAACCCAAACCATAATGCATATCGTGGTAAAGATTTGCGCCAGTGCTAATCATCCAGTCAATAAAGCCGTTGCGAATTAAGGGTGCAAGTGCTGAAACCCCAAATCCGGCTGGCGTCATTGCACCGGAAAGGCTAACTCCCACGGTGACACCTTCTGTTAGCACATCGCGGCTAAGTAGTTGGCAGATTTCGCGCAAACGTGCTGAGTTGTAGGCAGTGAAGTAATTATCAATTAAATCCACCACGCCAATATCATTAGATATGGGTGTGGGTGCGATTTTTTGACCCAGCTGTTTAGACATTTTGGCACTCCTGAACAGTAACACGCCGAATCTAATGTTATAGCAAAGTATTGGGTTCCGAGTTGGGAGTTAAGAATTATACTAATTTATCGAAAAAGCGCAACTAATTAAAAAATGAGTATATAGCGATTCCCAGTTAAGTGAGGTACAGATAATATTTTGAAACGCAAAGGGACGCAAAGTAAAGCGCAGAGAGAAGTCGGAGCGGCGGCTTCCGCCGTTGGCGCAGCCCGCCGCAGGCATCTGAACTTCGGTGGGTACGCAGAGATTTGTACCTCAGCAGACTAGGAAACGCTATAAACACTCCATAGAATTAAAATTGAACAAAAATAATAAACGCTACCCCGAATTCAATAAACGCTATCCCGTAATTCTGACTCCTGAATTCTGCTGTATTTAGAACTCACTGTTCGTAAATGTGAGTTCATCTAATGCTGTTAAAGGTTCTTCGCTGTCTAAAGATGAAACCTGTGTTTCTAACTTGTCGCAGCACTCCCGCACTAAACGCAAGCCTTGTTCTCGTGAAAGTTCCGTAGTTGCAGGGGTAAATTTTTGCAGAATTTCCGCTTCGATACTTTGATATTGCTCTAGTTGTGCTCTCAATTTTGTTAAATATTTTGCTCCTTCGCCGCCTTCTGTAATGGCAAACTCTAAAACAGAATCTACGTAAGCTTTGACTTTCGGATGCTTAACTCCCTCTGTAGCCGCAGCATACAGTAATTGACCATTTAAATACTCAAAATCTGGCACCCAAAGATAATTTCCACTTAGATGAAATGTATCAACTTCTTTATTTGGCATGACTTTTAGTTGTTCTATTCTGACGCGGCGAGCAGCTTTTTCTAAAAGTGCGATCGCAGAAATTATTACTGAGGGAAAGTTGCTATCAATACATCTAATTTCTACCGTGCCGAGTTTGTTAAGTCGAATTGGGTTCCAAGCTGATTTAAGTAAGCTTCCTCCCGCTTGTTTGAAAAGATGACGCTCAACTCCAGCTTTGTCCATTGCTTGCAACCAAGCATAATAACGAGCGAACTGGTTTTCAACTAAGGTTTCAACACTGTCAGCATAAGGCATCAACCCACCGACAGACTGTAAATCAGTGTAAACTCCTTCCCAGTCAAAGGTTTCGCTACCACGATAACGAATTGTGTGCATGGCTAGTCCGATCGCTCGTCCTTCATAAAACGGACACGATCGCGTTAAGCAAATCAATGCTGAGTCGAAGGCTGTAGCTAAATTATAAATATTTAGTAGTTCTTCTCGCTCTGCGGCATTTGAATTGTAAGACACTGCCACGCGAGAATCAATAACTCCCGCTGGTACTTCTAGATGTATGTGCGTACCCGTACATTTGCCAGCGTGCAAAAATTTATCGTAACCAACAGTCCGCGCTTGGATATGATAATTCAGTTGGTCGCGCATGACTGGCATGATATGTAAGGGGTAGCTCGATTGAGGATAAAGCCTTAAGTTCATCTGTCGCGCTACAGCGATCGCTAATTTTAAATTCCTCAGATATTCTTTTACTAAGTCTGTGGCAGTATACGCTGGCGCGGTGTTAATTTCCACCATATTCTTGACGAACTCTGCCACAAAGTACTGTGGGTTCACACCTTGTGCTTCTGCAAATAAATGACAAGCCTGCAAAAATTCATCTGCACGATTACTGATTTCACCCGTCTCATTTACTAGAAAAAACTCTTGCTCAAGACCAATGCGACGTTTTAGTACATCCATTTCTCAAGTCTCTCTTAGCTAATTTGCTGTAATTATCGATTTACTGGAATTTGGCGGCAGTATTAGAGATTATTAAAAAATATCAAGTAGAACTTTTAATTCCCAACATAGATATGCTACTGGAATATCGAGAATAATCTCAAGCCTTGATTTTTATATATTTTTGCAACAACATAATTTCAATGTGGTGAATTTGTGCAGGTGCGATCGTATTTTTACTAAATCGGAAATAGGAGTAGTGAGTGGGGATTTTATGATTTGACTTTTGCAAAACTGGGTAAAACTCAACAAAACTTTTTCCCTACCCCCTACCCAATACTGCTCGGTTAACGATTTTTAACTCGGCATTGGGTTTGGGGAAAGGGTTAAAGGGTAAAGGTTAAAGGTTTTTTCTTTCCCCTTTCCCCTTCCCCTTTTCCCCTTAACCGACAAGTATTGACCCCCTACCTACCCAAAAGGTATTCTTCCTTTTGATAGAAGTTATAAGATGGCAGGTTTTTCAAGATTTGAGTTAGGACTTACCCAGCGAGGCAAGAAATCTAGATGACTCAAGATATCTTTGAATTACCCGGCCCAGAAGGAAATTCTCTTGTGGGTAGTCTGATTGATTTTGGTCGCGAGCCTTTGGCGTTTTTAACAAAATGCGCTCGTGAATATGGTGATATTGTACCTATACGTTTGGGATTAACACCAGCTTGTTTGTTAACTAATCCTAACTATATTGAGCAAGTACTAAAAGACACAAATTTATTTGTTAAAAGTCGTTCTTTACATGCCCTCAAAACCTTATTGGGTGAAGGACTTCTCACTAGCGAAGGAGATTCTTGGTTTCGTCAACGACGGTTGATACAACCTGTATTCCACCAGAAGCGTATTGCTACCTATGGCGATACCATGGTTGCCTACACTGAACAAATGCTGGATACTTGGCAAGATGGCGAAACTCGTGATGTTCATAGAGACATGATGCGCCTGACTTTAAATATTGTGATGAAAACAATATTTAACCGCGACCTCAGCGAGGGACAAGCGCAAGATGTTGCCCATGCACTAGATGTAACATCAGATTGGTTTGAAAGTAAACGCCAGCAAAATTTTATCTTTTTGGAATGGTTCCCTAGACCTGAGAATATTCGCTACAGAAATGCTATCAAGCAGATGGATAAAACTATTTATGAGATGATAAGTCAACGGCGGGCTAGTGGTGAAAATCCTGGAGATTTACTGTCAATGTTAATGGCAGCAAAGGATGAAGAAGATGGCAGCCAAATGAGCGATCGCCAATTGCGAGACGAAATCGCAACTTTAATGTTAGCAGGACATGAAACTACGTCCAATACTTTAACGGGAGCATGGATACTTTTATCTCAGTATCCAGAAGTACGTACTCAATTATTAGCAGAATTACAACAAGTTTTAGGAGGGCGTTCTCCTACGATTGCAGATCTACCAAACTTGCGCTACACCAATATGGTTATTAAAGAGACAATGCGAGTACTTCCTCCTGTGTATAACATGGCGCGTAAAGCTGCTCAAGATTGTGAAATTGGTGGTTATCAAGTGCCACAAGATTGCATGATTCTTATGAGTCAGTGGGTAATGCATCGCAATCCTCGCTACTTTGAAGATGCAGAAGTATTTAAACCAGAACGCTGGGCTAATGATTTAGAGAAAAATCTGCCGAGAGGAGTTTATTTTCCCTTTGGTGATGGCCCGCGGATTTGTATTGGTAAAAGTTTTGCCTTAATGGAAGCAGTTTTATTATTAGCAACCATCGCCCAAAAATTTGAATTAACTCTTGTGCCAGATCGTCCAATTGTTCCTCAAGCTTCAATTACGTTACGCCCAGCATTTGGGGTGAAAGTAACGCTGAAGCAAAGCACAGGGGTTAAGAGTCAGAGTGTCATTTAGCCACCTTTATTTTACAAGATTATCTATTTTTTCTTCTCTTTGCGTTCTTCTCTAACGAGACGCTGCGCGAATGCGTTGTTTGCGGTTCCTAAAAAAAGATGATTTACCTCACGCAGAGGCACACAGAGAGTGAGGAGTTAATGCATAAATTTCGTTGTTTGTGCAATCCCAAAAATTAAGTGGTGGCGGGCGGGATAAGCATAGTGTCAGAAAAGTTTGACAATTATTGTGGGAAAATTCTGGGCTTTTCAAGGAAATTTTCAGCTTGATGAAAAACCACGGTATTTCCATCGGATTTGGATGCAAAAGACAGAAAAATTTTAGATAAATAGTTCCAAAACCTTATGGAATCAGGATTTTATTTTGTCTAATCATGCGATCGCTACTCTTTGGATTTCATAAAATAGGCACTGCAATTAAATTCCCACTTTTTTATGTGCCTATGTGGTTTTTTTGCAAATACCAAGTTTTCAATATGCATAATTTCAGTTTAACTGGCGTAAATTAATTGTGTAGAAAGCGGCAAATTAAACTGATACGTCTTATGAATAACAATATTTTTAACCTAACAGTTTCTCCAACTACTATTGCAATTATTGGTGGTGGTTTGAGCGGTTCTTTGGTTGCAGCTAATCTTTTACGCGATGCAACTGTGCCATTATCTATTAAATTAATTGAACGGAATTCTGAAGTAGGCAGAGGAGTTGCTTACGGTACACCAGTAGATTGTCATTTGCTGAATGTACCCGCTGGTAAGATGAGTGCATTTGCAGATGAACCAAATCACTTTCTCAATTGGCTGCACAGCAACGGACACGAACAGGTAACCGCATCTACCTTTGTGCCGCGTCGGGTTTATGGGGATTATGTGCAGGCTACTTTAAAAGCAGTACAGGTCAATGCATCTGTGAATGTGCATTTAGAGAGAATTATAGATGAAGCGATCGCCATTGAAACAAAATCCTCTAGCACAATAATATATCTGGGCAGCGGTCAGTGTTTGCACGTGCAAAAGGCTGTGTTAGCTTTGGGGAATTTCTCGGCAATTGTACCTAAACCAATTGCGAGTTTAAATAAGCAATATGTTAAAGATGCTTGGTCGAGTAATCCGATCGCTGGCTTAAACCCAGAGGATGCTATTCTCTTGGTGGGCACCGGCTTAACAATGGCGGATACCGTAGTTGCACTACGCCAGCAAGGTTTCCAGGGAAAAATCCATGCTGTCTCCCGTCACGGATTAATGCCTTGTCGCCACAAATCAACAACGCCTTATTCCGCATTTATTGATGTCGAAACAGCACCAAAAACCGCACGGGGACTGCTACATCTAGTACGTCAACAACTGCGGGCACTTACCCAAGGGCAAGATTGGCGCGGGGTAATTGATGCCATTCGTCCAGTTACTCAACAACTGTGGCAAGCATTACCATTGCCAGAACAGAAGCGATTTTTGCGTCATGTCAAAGCTTATTGGGAAGTTCACCGCCATCGCATTGCCGAAGAAATTGCCCAAACACTCGATGCTGCAATGGAATCTGGTCAACTCATCCATTACGCAGGTCGAATTCAAAGCTGTCAGCAGTTGGAAAATGGCGTAGATGTGAAAATCTGCGAACGCGGAACACACAGAGATATTGTTCTGCAAGTCAAGCGAATTATAAACTGCACCGGCGCAAATTGCGATTACCGCAGATTACAACACCCATTGCTGGCTAGCTTGCAAGAACAACGTTTGATTCGCGCTAATTCATTGTCAATGGGAATCGACACAGCCGCCAATGGTGCGCTGATAGATGCAGACGGCAAAGCATCTCAAATGCTTTACACCTTAGGGACACCACGCAAAGGCAATCTTTGGGAAACCACCGCTGTTCCAGAAATTCGCCTTCAAGCAGCAAGTTTGGCGCAGGAGTTACTGAAATCCTTCAATTCTCATGCTACTGCTGTGGAAGGAAACCTATCATTGACGTTGAGGAAACCTGTTATGCTATTTCGTCAACTGTTCGATAAAGAAACAAGTACTTATACTTACTTGATTGCTGACCCAGAAACGAAAACAGCCATCTTAGTTGATTCTGTATTGGAACAAGTTGAACGCGATTTAAAAGTATTGCAACAATTAGATCTGACTCTGCGCTACTGTCTGGAAACTCACATTCATGCCGACCACATCACTGGTACGGACAGACTCAGGTCACTGACAGGTTGTTTAGCTGTTGTACCTGAGAAAGCGGCTACCTGTGCAGACCAATACATTGGCGATGGTAATATCTTGCAATTGGGCAGCGTTCAAATTCGAGCGATCGCTACTCCCGGTCATACTAACAGCCATTTGGCATACTTAGTCAACGATACTCATCTGTTAACTGGAGATGCCTTATTTATTGGGGGTTGCGGTCGTACCGACTTCCAAAATGGGGATGCAGGGGCATTGTATGATGCCGTTACTCAAAAGCTGTTCGCATTACCAGAAGACACCTTAGTATATCCCGCTCACGATTACCAAGGGCAGACAGTATCCACCATTGGCGAAGAAAAGCGCTGGAATTCC
This sequence comes from Nostoc sp. ChiSLP01, assembly GCA_034531195.2. Lineage (GTDB taxonomy): Bacteria > Cyanobacteriota > Cyanobacteriia > Cyanobacteriales > Nostocaceae > Nostoc. The sequence continues at coordinate 123,470 of JAVRBO020000091.1, read as the reverse complement.
CGCTTTGCCGGACGCAGCCGCAACCAGTTCATCGAACAAATGAACAACCTCAACCTACCCCAACCGAAAAAAATCTTGGAAGCCGTACCCGCAAATCAACAATGTGGCAGAGTTTTAGTTGCACTGGACTACCAGATTTGAACAGAAATGTTGAGTGCAGTCCCTACCCATAACACAAGTTTGGGTAGGGTAAGGCGATCGCTCATACCGCTGTATAAAAAAAACAGCGATTGCTTCCTGGAGTGCTTTTAAAGCAGCGGCAGAGATTACATATAATTCTCTCTTTGTATAAAAATATATGTAAACTTATATTATATCAATAAAAAAAATGATTTGAGATACATCTAATGATAGATCTAGTTTATTGGAAAAAAGTTTAGATTTGTAACAGATGACACAGAACTAGGTAAAACACATGGCCAACATAATTGAAACTGCCACTAACAATGGTTCTTTCAACACACTAGTTGCAGCAATCCAAGCGGCTGGTCTGGTAGATACACTCAACAGCGACGGGCCATTTACCGTCTTTGCACCCACCGATGAAGCGTTTAATAACCTTCCACCAGGTACAGTAGACGCATTACTTCAAGACATTCCCAAACTCAAGAAAATCTTGACCTATCATGTTGTTTCAGGGAAAGTGCTGGCTGCTGATGTGGTTAAACTGAATTCAGCTAAAACAGTTGAAGGTTCAGAGGTGAAAATTGACGCTTCTAATGGCGTTAAGATCAATGATGCGACAGTCGCAGCGGCAGATGTAGCTGCTGATAACGGTGTCATCCACGTTATTGACAAAGTTTTGATTCCTGCATAAGCAAAACGTCAAAATAGCAGATGCTATTTGTGGGACGGCGACTATTTACTACTTCCTTCTCCATAACTGTTTGAAGGTTTTTTAGTCAATATCAGCTATAAATAAATCCATCTAGATACTGTCTAGATGGATTTATTGTTTAATCGAGTGCAATTAAATTTTCAATTTTGCCAAACCCAAATAACGGATACCTTCGGGGGAAATATCAAAACGGCAAGGTAGCACTTCTAAACCAATGGCGATCGCTTCCCGCAATAATTTACCATATACTGGATCGGTGCGATCGCCTGGGGAAAACTCTGTACAATCACCACGATTGATAAAATAAAGCATCACCGCACGAGTTAAAGGTAACAGTGCCATTAATTCTCGTAAGTGCTTTTGTCCTCTGGTAGTTTCCGTATCTGGGAATAAAGCTAATCTCCCATCGCAGAAAGTTGTATTTTTCACTTCTAAATAAATTGGCCGTTCCTCAAGACTTCCTGTTAAGAAAAAATCCACCCGACTTTTGTTATCTAGCCCATAAACCACCTCAGTTTTGATGAGGTTATAATCACCCAATTCTGGAAAAAGATATTTCACCAAAGCTAACTTTACCACCCGATTAGGCAAAATAGTATTCACACCCACCCAAGTCGGCTCGTTGTCATTTACCTGAATTAGTTCTAAAGTGTAAGCCAATTTCCGGTTTGGATTTTCACTTTTAGAAAGCTGTACCGCACTTAGGGGAGTCGATACTCCAGTCATCGGCCCTGTATTTGGACAATGTGCTGTGACTATCTCGCCAGAAGCAAGTTGAACGTCCACAAAAAACCGCTTGTAGCGTTTTAGCAGAATACCCGGATATAGAGGTGGGTAACGGTAAAGCCAATCAATCATCATCAAACCATGTAGCTGTAGTCAATAGACTATCTTGAAAATAGCGTTGACAGTCAACAGCCAGCACGTTTATCAATGCATGATTGCCATACCATGAATTGTCAATTTTTGTAGTCAAATTTACGACAGTTTAATAAAAAGTAGCATATACTAGGCATTATAACCCTCCCAGTAAAGAAAAATCCGGGAGGAATTCAACGTGCAAGGAGGTAAATCCTATGCAAAAATTACGGGGATCAACGGAATTAGAATATGCTTTTCTGTTCACTTTGAGAAAAGTCAATTCAATTAATGTAGAAGGTTTCAAGCCATTTTTTAGAAATATGCCTATCGATCCTTATATTAAAGGCAACTATCGTTCGAGAAGATTATCTCGGTTCATAGTTGCTGAGGATCGGTTAGTTAAATTACCTCATGGCTACCTTTTCCAAAGTAAAGAGTATAATCCATTATTGGGCGACATCAAAAGAGAGTTTGCAGAATTAGAAGATGCACTTATTGAACTTGATATTTTTAGAAATCTTGTTTTAGCATTTCACGATTCTTGTAAACTTCATCCAGAAGCAGAAATTGGAGTTCATCAAATCAGAACTATTTGTTCGCCAGATAACTTAGGTAATCCTGCACCTGAAGGTATCCATCAAGATGGTACTGATTTTATTGGTATTTTCGCAGTGGATAGAGATAATATTCAAGGTGGAGAAACACATTTGTATGCTGCCAAAAGAGAAAAGCCTGTATTTAGCAAAATTCTAAATTCGGGAGAACTTTTATTGGTCAACGACCATGATTTTTTCCACTTCACAACTCCTATAAAACCAGAGATTGCGGCTCAAGGAAGCAGGGATGTGTTTGTGCTAACTTCTCCTAGCTTGTTAACTGAATAATTTTAATATCAAATGATTTAGCTGCGAAAGTTTGGCTGTAAATATTATCCAATTGAGGACATATAAAAATCCTAGTTAATTTGTAAAAACTCGCAGCGTTCAGATACCCGACTTCTTAAAGAAGTCGGGTATCTAATTTTTCACAACTAGGTGTTGGCTAAAGGGATTTCAACCTCTTAATTCTACTTCTGTTAAGTTAGTGTAAATAGAACTAATCGGAGTATTTGTCATGAAACTGCCAGAAAGCCCACAAACTCCAAAACTTATACAGCTGCTTCAGTGGATTTTTAACCCTTTGAAACTGATGGAAACATCTGCAAAGGCTTATGGGGAATGTTTTTCGCTACAGCTAACCGGCAACAACCCACTTGTGTTATTTAGTAATCCCCAAGCAATTCAAGAGATTTTTACGGCTCCACTTGAGCAGTTAGACGCTAAAGGTTCGGCGCAACTTTTAAAAGCTTTGTTGGGTGACAACTCGTTAATATTGCTATCTGGTGCATCTCATCAACGCCAGCGGCGATTATTGACCCCGCCTTTTCATGGCGATCGCATGAAAGCCTACGGTCAAATTATTGCTAATATTACTCATGAAGTCATCAGTAAATGGAAAATTGGCGAACCTTTTTCTATCCGTGACTCCATGCAGGAAATCTCCCTGAAAGTAATTCTCCAAGCTGTATTTGGTCTAAATCAAGGAGAACGTTTAACAAAATTGCAAGGACTGTTGCGTTCTGTCCTAGAGTTATCCGGTTCTCCCTTGCGTGCTTCCATAACATTTTTTCCCATACTGCAAGTAGATTTGGGTAACTGGAGTCCTTGGGGGATATTTTTGCGTCAAATGCAGCAAATTGACGAAATTCTTTACAGCGAGATTAAAGAACGCAGAGATCGCCCAGATGCTTCTCGTAGTGATATCCTCTCCTTGATGATGTCAGCACGCGATCTCAATGGCGAACCGATGACTGATGTTGAATTGCGCGATGAATTAATGACTTTGTTAGTCGCCGGTCACGAAACCACCGCTTCAGCTTTGACATGGGCAATTTACTGGATTCACCATTTGCCAGAAGTACGAGAAAAGCTGCTAACTGAGTTAGATAATGTGAATGAGAATGCTGATTGGAATGATTTTTCTCGTTTACCTTATCTAACAGCGGTATGCCAAGAGACACTCCGCATTTACCCGATTGTCATGCTTACTATCCCTCGCATAGTCAAGAAACCGATAGAAATTATGGGCTATGAATTCCAACCGGGGACATTATTAACAGGTTCTATATATTTAATGCATCACCGCGAAGATTTATATCCACAACCAAACCAGTTTAAGCCAGAGCGATTTTTACAACGCCAGTATTCACAGTACGAATATTTACCCTTTGGTGGCGGGAATCGTACTTGTATTGGTTTGGCATTTGCAATGTTTGAAATGAAATTGGTATTAGCAACAGTGCTATCACAAATGAATTTAGCATTAGTTGACAATTATCAAGTTAAACCTACCCGTCGTGGCATAACTTTAGGCCCTTCTGGCGGTAAGTGGTTAATTGCAACCGGTCAGCGGCAAAAGGTGAAAACTCCTGTAGGCGTATAAATATAACAGAATTTAGCAAAGCAGCGATCGCCTAAAATAATTTCAATAAGTGCGATCGCTTTTTTAGTATAGTCTTAGCCACATAGGTTAGGACATAATGACAAGCGTGAATGCTAGCAATGGTAATGGTTTTACCTCCTGCCCCCAGCATAGCTGCCTCCTGCCTCTCGCTATATTTAAGCATTTGCGCCTAAAACAGAAGAATCATAGTGCTGTAGCAAATCTTCTGGGTCATCATAAATTGCAATCGCTTGAGATAGTTGTTCATCGCTAAAGCCACCGCAGCGTAAAGCAATCACACCTACCCCTGCTTTACCAGCAGACTCAATATCATAGGGAGAATCTCCTAGCATCAGTACTTTATCGGCTGTCATTTGCCCTTTGTTCAAAGCAGCTTGTACTATGTCAGGAGCAGGTTTAGATGCTTCGGCATCATCGGATGTAGTGACTTCCGATAGCAAATCATCTACCTGGGCAATTTTGAGCATAATGTCGAGTTCTTCAGAACTGGCTGAACTACCAACAACCAAACGCAATCCCGATTTTTGCATTTTTAATATTAAGTTTCTGCTACCATTGGCAGGAGTAACTTGTTGTATATATTTGTCAAATAATAGTTCTTTGCGTAATTTAGCGATCGCTTTACCAGTTCCTTCTTCACCATTTAACTCTGGCACAACTTTGGGAATAAGCTGATCTCCACCCATGCCCATGAGCGGTCTAACTTTTTCAAATGGCACATCAAAATCATAAGCTGCAAATGCCTCTACCCAAGAATTTGCATGAACATCATTACTTATAACCAGCGTGCCATCAATATCTAAAATTACTCCTTCTAATGCCATGAAAAACCTCGCCTGACGTTTTATTTCATAGCTGATGATGGCATGGTAAATAATTTACTTCATCGTCCCATGAGAAGAGAAGGGGGTTAGAGAAGAGATGGCGATCGCTTATAATTACAGCAGATTGCAAGTAAGTGAAGTACAAGCAGGACTGATTCATCAAACAATTTTCTTTCTAACTCCTGCCTCCAGCCCCCTGCCCCCTGCCTCCAGCCCCCTGCCCCCTGCCTCCAGCCCCCTGCCCCCTGCCTCCTGCCCCCTGCCTCCTGCCCTCTGCCTCCAGCCCCCTGCCTCCAGCCCCCTGCCCCCTGCCCCCTGCCCCCTGCCTCCTGCCTCCTAAACGAATCCCTGAGGTCAAGATGGTACAAACACCCGCCAGTCCAGAAACCGAAACCCTATTAATTGAGCTGCCTAAGTCGATTGGGCTGTATGTTACCCAAGAACAGTTTGCTGCTTTAGCCGCAGCCAACCGAGACTTGAGACTTGAAAGAACCGCACAAGGAGAATTAATAGTGAACCCACCAACAGGCTGGGAAACTGGGAGACGTAATTGGAGTATTTCTGGCGAATTATATTTGTGGTGGCGTAATGCGGGCGAACCTGGTCAAGCCTTTGACTCTTCTACAGGCTTTATTTTACCCAATGGTGCGACTCGCTCCCCCGATGCCTCTTGGGTGAGTGGAGAACGATGGCAAGCGCTTACTTCGGCACAAAAAGGAACGTTTGCTAATATCTGCCCCGATTTTGTGGTTGAGTTACGCTCTAGTTCAGATACCCTCAAATCCCTGCAAGATAAATTGAGGGAGTATATCGACAATGGCGCTAAACTTGGCTGGTTAATAGATCCGCAGCAGCGACGGGTGGAAATTTATCGACTGGCTAAGGATGTGGAAGTGTTGGAGAATCTTGGTGAGTTGTCGGGTGAAGCGGTGTTACCGGGTTTTGTGTTGAATTTGCGACGCGTGTGGGATTGAAAGCACCTTGCTCGCTACGGGTTAGAGAAGAGATGGCATTGCCTGAGATAATCTGAGAAAGGGCGTAAATGCAAAGCAGGCGATCGCCAAAATTAAAAACATTACAATGTTGGTCATCAACATTACGATATTGGTCACTAACATTACAATGTTGGTCATCAACATTACGATATTGGTCACTAACATTACGATGTTGGTCATCAACATTACGATGTTGGTCACTAACATTACGATGTTGGTCACTAACATTACGATGTTGGTCACTAACATTACGATGTTGGTTGCAAATGTTTAGATATAGGCGTTCTGAACTGGATGCAATACAAAATTATATCGTCGCCTGTAGGGAAGACTGCTGTGCCTTAAACTGATAACCACTTGGCTTTTACTTGATATCGTCGCACAGATGGCGATCATTCTTACTTACTGTGGAGTTATTCTTCAGATAATTATACAGCCTAACATAACATCATCAAGTGTATAAAAGTATTCTATAATAATTGCTTAGTCTGAATATATTAAGATGATTAGCCAGTCTAAGGCAATACTTCTAAAAGTGGCAGCTTCACGGCTAAAGCTTTCTGAGGCTAAACTTGCTGAGAAAGAGCGCAAAGCATTTATCGACTCGTTAAGCAATTCGCGCTGACGGTCTACTTCTGTCACATCTAAGGCAGTCTGTACTGCTTTGCTAATTTGCAAAAATAGGGGAAGTACAGAGTTAATAGCTTTTGGTAATCGTGAAGGCATCCAAGCTAACTGATTAGGAAGAGTAGCTATACCTTCAATTGTCTGACAAGAGTTAAGTGCATCCATAGCAACACTAATTAATCCCTGAATAGCAGCGTCTTTCCTGGGTGTAGAATTGATGAGATATTCAACAGCTACGCGAGCATCAGCCAAATTTCCATCATAGGCTTCTATTATTAACTCTAAAGTACGCTGAAAGTGGAGTTTATCTAAAGGATAGCTGGGTACTACTGGCACAGGAATCATAGAGCTTAGTAGCGTTACCATTGCAGGAATTAAAGGTAACCACCAACCTAGCATAAGAGCCAAGTAACATATACCAGCAAGGAAAGTCATTGTTATTAAAATACTAGGGGCTGACAGTTGTGAATAACGCAATCTCCATAACCCTAAGCTAATGCTGGCTCCTACCGTTGACCAGCTGAAGATCCACAACCATTCCATTGGTTCAGGCAAGATTTTGATTAAAGGTCGGTTATCTAGCACTGTACTGAGTATTTGGCTAACCATATGCGCTTGTACTAATACTCCTGGCATTTGCTCGTCGAAGGGAGATCCGTAGGGCGTAGCCCAGGTATTTGGAGAATCCCTCTTTGCCACGACACCAATTAGAACAATCCGGTCTGTGAGAGCATTAGGGCTTCCTTTACTCGATAAAAATTCGGTTAGCGAAACCTGTTCGCCAATTTTTTTGGAGGAACGATAATTAAGTAAGATTTGACCACCATTGGCTTCGATATTGTAGCCACTACTACGAGGAGAAAGGTTTTGAAAAACAGTATTGCCTAGCTGAAAATTCCCTGTGGTAGTGAATGTGGGTCGAATTCCAAAGTTTTGGAGATACAGGAAAGCCAGTTGTAAACTAAATGCATAGGGGACAGAACAAAACGATGTAACTTCTGGGTTCATAAACAGGAGATGCCGACGTATAACTCCATCACGATCATGAACAAAGTTACTGAATCCCAAATTTGCTGGGGGGATTTCTGGCGGTGGTTTAATGCCTTCGATATTTGTTGTATCACTCCCTTTGCATATTCCAATCAAGTTTTGATTCTGCTTGAGACGACTAATTAAATTTTTATCTTCAGCCGGAAAATCACGGTAGAAGATATCCAAGCCGATTGCACGGGGTTTTTGCTGCTCCAGTTTTGTCAGTAGTTTGTCTAAAGATTTCTCAGATATGGGAGCTCCTTTCAAAGACTCGCCGTTTTTTATTTGAATTGCCAGATCATCATCGTCAATTGTTATTAGCAACAAGCGTGGATCGGCTCCCTCATCAGGGCGCGATCGCATCATCCGATCGTAAGCTGCTAACTCTAAGGGTTGCAGCAAGCCATAAAGGCGCACAATCAAAACACAGCCTGCAATGCTTATAGCTTTAATCAAGATAATTAATATTACCCACCCAATCTTAATTTTTTGCTCCAACGGTTCCCGCTTCGCTTGCTGTTGAGCAGTTGTCAATATCTCATTTGCATTTACTACACGAGTGAGTCTATCTTCACTAAGCTTGCGTCGTGTTCTTTCCTTTTCAAGCTCTGTAATTAATTTATCTCCTTGGTGTTGACGAATAAGAGATACTAAATAATCATGAACCAATTGATAACGGTCAGCAGGTGATTCTGGCAACAGCAATACTAACCTTGATGCCACAAAAATCTCTAACACCAAATCTAGTTTATCGGCTTTATCTGCTAAATCTGCTGCTAAATCAGCACGAGTCTTGAGGGGACGAGTACCATTTTCATCTGTGAGTAAATATAAAACCAGTCGAGCAACCTGTTCATTCTCTGCACCACAATCATGGATAACTGCTTCTAAAAATCGCTCAACCAGTTTTTCTTTAGTACCAAACTGACGATATTTATCTAAAGTTGTAATTTTATCAGTTTGTAATTGCGTCCCCACAATTTGCAACTCAATGGGGCGTACCTCACCCAAATCACCTGCTAAATCTTGCACTAATTCATCAATTAGTATATGTTCCAGATAAAATCGAGAACGTTCTGTTAAACTCTGAACAACTGCCTTTGCATCGGCTGGAGAAAAGTTACCCAAATAATAGCGAATATTTTTATCAAGAATATTATTATTAATTGCAGTCAAATCAAACAGACGGTCTAATTCTAATAAATAATGTAAATAATCTTCCCGTAAGGATAGAACAATCTTGAGGAAAGGAATATCTAGACAAACTCGCAAAAACTCATAAAATGCTCGTCGTTGACTTTGGTCTGGATAAACGAAGAAAAACTCTTCAAACTGGTCAAACATTAAAACCGTCAACAAATTCCTGTCAGCATTTTTCCCTAATTGTCTTAAAATAGCTGCTGAAGAGTCAAGATTAACAGATAATTGATTTCCTCTAACTTCTTGAAAAGTCTTAGCCAAACTCCGTCCCAACATTCCTACCCAATCTGTATAAACTCGCAACAAAATAGGTAAAGCATCTCGTTCGCCAATTGCTTGTTGTTGCAGCGCTGGGATTAAACCACCTTGTAAAATTGAACTTTTCCCCACTCCTGACTGACCGTGAATTACAGTTAATTTATGCTCAGTGCTGCTAATTCTTTCTCGCAAGCGCTTCACATCTTGTCCCCGACCAGAAGCAGCAATTTCTTGAGCAATGGTTTCTGGATTTTCTGCTTGCAACTGTGCAGAACTAATTACCTGTCGCTGGGGATTAAGATAAGATGCACCAACAAAAGCGCGGAAACCATACTGTTGTTCTATTTGTAGCTGTTCTTGCTTAATCTTAAAAGCAGCTAGATATTCACCTTGCTCGAAGTAAAGTGAGCGTAACCTCTCTAATATAGATATATATAATTGCGGGTTGTAATGATGATTAATTTCATTTTTTGCAGCTTCTAAATTAGTAATTGCTGCTTTAACTTCACTTAAACCCTGTTGCGATTTAGCTAAAATAAACCGATATAAAGCAAATTGATATGATTGTAAATTAGGTATCTCAGCTAATATTTGTAATGCTTGTCCTGCAAGTTGATTAGCTTCATGCCACCGTGACTGCTCTAAGGCTACCTCTGCCACAAAACCATAGTCTTGAGCCAATTGCAACGATGTGCCATAATTTTGATGTAGTGGCAGAGATTTGTCAATCAAGCTTTGTAACTCTTTCCATGCTTGTAAATGTTGGAGTACTTCACCCAATTTAGTAATATGTTTTGCAACTAAATCCCAACGTTGTGCTTGCTCAAAAATATTAATAGCTTGCTGTAGATAACTTTTTGAATCTTGCCAATAACGTTGATTTTCTATCTGATTTTTTTCAGCTTGGCGATTATAAACTAAAGCAATATTAACGAGTAAAATAGCTTGTCGTTCTAAATAATTATTTTGCTGCCAAAAACTTAAACTTATTTGATAATGTCCCAAAGCAGCATCTATGTTGTCATGTAAATAATCATTCAAACCAAGCACAAATTCTAAACTTGCTTGCAGTGCTGGTTCTAATACTTCTTCACGGTTTAGCAAATCCTGACGAGCAATTTCTAGTTCCTGGCATGTTTGCGGATTGGGTGTTATATCACAAGCAAAGATTTCATTACTTTTTTGCTGGAGAAAGTTGACTAACTCATTCGTAGGGTTTTCAAATTCAATGACAGTTGCCCAATTCTCTAAATCAGTTGCTAAACGAAGAAATTTTTGCAGAACTGAATCATTAACCCACAACAATATCGGAAACGGAAAGTTTTTTCTAAATTCCTCTCGTACTTGGTTAGCTGAAGTCAAAACTGTATCGATATTTTTAACCGACTCTAAACCAAAAACCATCAATGCAGATGGCTGTTCGTTTCCCAATTGTTCGCGAATATTTGTGTAAAGCGTTTTAACTGATGCAGGTAAAGTAATTTCGCGTATGTGTACAGGAGAGATTTGGTGCAACCGTTCCACCATGCGCTGGCGTAAATCAGCATAATTACAGCGCAATAAAATCAGCGAAAATTCTTTTTGAGAAAGCGTAATTGTTCGCACGATAGTTTGCAATGAACGCTCATTATTAGGCTCTAAATCTTCTGGCTCTTGCTGATGATTACTCATGCTGACACCGTTAACGTCATGCCATTTCACAAAATAGCTGATACGGGTAGGGGCGTACAGCTGTACGCCCCTACTGGGAATTTATAACCTAAATTCCTTAGCTTCAGCTAAAATCGGATTGATGTCAAACCAAGAACCATCTTCATCGCGGTATTCAAATACAAACATACTGCGAAGCAAAAGTTCGTATCTTTCATGACCTCTTAAGCTTTTCTCTTGCGCTACTTCACGCAATACTTCCCATTCATCGGCTGTAATTCCTAAAGTTAACTCGTTGCGGCGTTGTTTAATCACTCTATTTACGTGCTCTTGCGATATTGGTGGGTCTTCTTGCTGAAGACAGCGAAATAATAACATCAACAAATTTCGTAAATGACCACCGCTAACTAAGCACAGCCTTTCTAAAGTATTAGGACTATCAAAAACTTCGGTAATTAAATGCTGGCTTTGTTCCCAACTGACACCAGGAAAAGCCCTCGCCACGATCATTTGTTGCAGCAGTGTAATTCCTTGGGAAAATTGCGAACCATCCTGTAGTCGCACAGGAACCATCGGCAAAACCTTGGGGTCTACTCCAAAGCGATTTGTTAACCTGCCTAAAGCATTGGAAAAAATCAAAACTAGGGGAATAGTATAAACAACGTGACAATTTAGTTGATTTAATTGTTCGCCGCGTTCTACAAATAGATATTCTGGTTGATAATAACCGGAAGGTTTCAAAGAATTATCAACTCGGTCAAGGTTATCAACAATTACTACCAGTCCTTTTTTACCTTGCTGCTTGAGTTTTTCTCTGGCAGGCTTGAGTAATTCTTTGTTTATTGATTCTAAAATGCCATTGGTGCGGGGTTCTAAATATTGTCGCAACTGGCCGCGAAGTTTGGGACTATCTTTAGTTTTGGCAGTGATTTTGGCAATACCCACAGACAATTCGGCCTCAACGCCAATGTCTAAGGGTGTTTGTAAAAAATCAGAAACTTCATGAAACAGATTTTTAAAGTATCCTGGTTTCAGGTTAATTTTTATTGCTTCCAGACTTTGACTAACTTCACGAGCCACTGCCAGTAAAATATCTGTAACATCAATATCAGCCATATCCAGGCTTTGGCTAGACTCGAAATAAACCACATGAAAGCCCTGTTGTTCTAACTCTGCCTTCAACCGCAGTAATTCAGTAGATTTACCACAGCCGATATGTCCAGTAAATAATTGACAGGTAGGTTCTTCCGGTGAAAGGCGGGTGATAGTCCGCCCAAGTTCCTCAATAATTTTGGCGCCACGGACTTTAGAAAAATCAATATAATACTGCCTATCTTCCGCTTTGCTCACAACCAGAGTCTTGGCAGGGTTGCAAGCCTGAAAAAACCTGACTAAATCTAGTTTCATCACAAATTACCCGATATCAGCTTGGCATTCTTCCCCATCTCAGTGATTATACAGACTACAAAGCTGCAATTTCGGATAGTTGCCTTGAGAATTCCCAATCATGTTTGGTTAAGACACCAGACACAATAAATCGCCGTCTCTACAAAAGATTGATTGTTGTAGAGACGCGATGAATCGCGTCTTTATCAAGATATTTTATTTATCAACTAATCATATTTTCTAAAGCAGTTTGCAAATCTTTAGTTAATTGGCTTGCAGCTTGCCTAGACGCGTTGCGATCGCCTTTACTTTTTTCCCAACGTTCAGTTACTGAAATTGGTTCTCCCACGGTGATTTTTGCCCGCCGCAAACCTAACCGAGGTCGTCCCGGAAGTGTGGTATCTTTAATTCGAGAAAGCATATCAAAAATCAGCAAAGTTGTTTCGGCAAACTTATCTGCTGTCGGTTTTTCTTTAATATAATTTGCGGAAACTGCAACAAAACTTTCCACTATCCGCATGTGCCGCATTCGCAAGTCTGCTTCTTGGGCAATCCAGTCTGCTAAACCGCTTTTGAAGGGTGGTAAATTATCAATATCTGGCAAATCTTCGCGATAAATATAATTCCAACCAGCTTCTTCTAAACGCCGACAGCGGTCAATGAAATTTCCTTGTGCTTGAACTCCAAAATATTGCTCGGCTACTGCTAAAGATTTATCTAATAAGCGATGAAGTCTGTCAATTAATACCTGATTTGGACTTGTATATTCATCATTTGAAACGCTTTTAGGGATATCTTGATGATAGAAACGGCGGTAAAATTCCTCCATTTCTGTAATTAGATATTCACCAAGACGAAAGATGCGTTGATAGTAGATTTCTTCGCCATTGCCTTGAGTAATTTCCATCATAGGTAAGCCACTATCAGCTTCCAATTTACTCAATAGCCAATCCAGTTTTGCCCAAGGTGGCCGATCGTAAGAATATTGAATGGCGATCGGCACAATTAAAACTGTCTCAGAACGGTTGGCTTTTTGTAAATCTTCTACACACCAGAACCCCATTTGTGAAACACCGGGTTCCAGTGGACTAACAATGCCGCTATGACCATTAGTACCGCCTTCTGGTGCAACTGCGATCGGGAATTTGCCATTAGCAAATAAGTCCCGTGCTGTTTGAATAGCTTGGCGATCTAGTCGTCTTCCGCGATGAACTGGCACACCTCCCAAGCGTGAAAACAACCAACCGAGCCACTTTCCAGCCCAAACCGTCATACCGCGATCGTAAAGAAAATAGCTGTGAACGAGGTCTTGCAGCTTGATATTTTTCTGACGCGCGAACTGTGGCACGATATAGGAAAGCAAATACAGCATACAGAGGGGATCTTCTACCTCTGGGTGGCGAAATGCCAACAAAAAGCGGATTTTTCCAGCCTGGAATTGTTGATAAAGTTCAGCCAATACTTCAACATTCTCAGCTTCAATTCCGACAATACCAGCTGGCAACCAAGGTCGAGTCCGGAATCGTAGGGCTATTGGAAGTAACCATCGAAAAATGTAGAGTATCGATGGATTAAACCTTTGGGGAATAAATTTCAGTGGTGGTTGAGTAGATTGAATCGATCTAGGCAAGTCACTTTCCAGATTGTATTTTTAGCGATTGTACAATATCTAAGCTAACAGCAATTCTATAGCAATCCGATCGCTGTTATGAAAATTACTATTTAAATGTATTGCTGAATTGTTGTATGAATACACATGTAGAGACGTTGCAATTGCTAGTCTCTAAAAGATTGTGGTATCATACAGAATCTTTTTTATACATCAAATTAGCAACACCTATTTAAACGGTGGAATTTTAAATTCAGTTATGCTGATGGCAAAGTTGGTAATGTCTGCATTGCCAATTAAAGCAACTGTTAGACTCTGTGGTAACAATGGAGGTTAGCGGACTCGAACCGCTGACATCCTGCTTGCAAAGCAGGCGCTCTACCAACTGAGCTAAACCCCCGTAAAATTAAAATAACGGGTAACTTTGTTTGTCTTCGTTATTGTAACTTATATTGTTCAATTACTAAAGGGATGAAGCCAGAAAATATTCAAGTCGTCGCAACACTATATAAATTCGTCAAGCTGCCAGATTTTGCCGAGAAACGAGAGCCTTTGCTGTCCTATTGTCAAGGGCAAGGTATTAAAGGAACAATTTTGCTGGCAGAAGAAGGAATTAACGGTACTATAGCAGGTTCGCGTCAGGCGATCGATTCTGTTCTCTGGTTTGTGCGTTCTGACCCTCGTCTAGCTGACCTAGAACACAAAGAATCTTATACCCAAACTCCACCTTTTGAGCGGATGAAGGTGCGGTTGAAGCAAGAAATTGTGACTTTAGGGTTGCCGGAAATTAACCCAAACGAACAAGTCGGCACTTATGTCACTCCCCAGGAATGGAATGATTTAATTTCCGATCCAGAAGTAACTTTGATTGATACCCGCAATGATTATGAGGTGAATATCGGTACTTTCCAACGAGCAGAAAATCCGGAAACTGGTTCATTCCGGGAATTCCCCGATTATGTGCGCCAACACCTCGACCCAACAAAACACAAAAAAGTTGCTCTGTTTTGTACGGGTGGCATTCGCTGTGAAAAAGCCTCATCCTTTATGCTTGCCCAAGGCTTTGCAGAAGTTTATCACCTTAAAGGCGGCATTCTCAAATATTTAGAGGAAATTCCAGCCCAAGAAAGTTTATGGGAAGGAGAATGTTTTGTCTTTGATGAACGGGTAGCCGTCAGTCATGGGTTGGAAGAAGGAAGTTATGAATTATGCCTGTCTTGCGGGCGTCCCATTTCTGAGGAAGATAAATTATCTTCCAAATATGAGCAAGGTATCTCCTGTGCCCATTGTTTTGATAGCCTAACTGATGAAAAAAGAGCGCGTCAGCAAGAAAAATGGCGACACTATCAAACCCAACTTGCTAATAAAAATAACGAATAGATTGGGTATGGGGCATGGGGCATTTGTCATTTGTCATTTGTCATTGATTATTCTCCACGTCCCCGCGTCCCCGTGTCCCCTCGTCCCCGCGTCCCCCTTCAAGCCACCAGGTATTCTCAGCTTGGTATAATCGCCGCCGAGTTGAACCTTTGAAGGTGATTGGTGTAGGACTGCACAGCATCTTTGAACTGCGGCTTGGTACTCTCGCCATTGCTTACGAATGGCAATACTTCCAGCATCATCACCTAAGTCTGAAAATTTTAGCCCTGCCCGAATCAGCCAAACTTCCACATCTGTTGTTTCACCCACCATTTCGGGAATGGGAACGATATTTTCCATGAGTAATCTCTTATACAAGCATATAAAATTTCTAATTTCACTCTAAGAGAAAGTACCAATAATAGCCAATAGCATTTTTTTTCAAAATCATAAATAAAAATGATTAATAAAAAGATTGAGATCTGAGTGTCTACACTCAGATCTCAGAGGATAGATCGCGATCGCAGCTGTCAGATATCATTGCTAAGAAACTCCGAATCAGCCGTTGCGATGGCTAGAAGCGATAACCCAATCCGGCTTGGAAGCTCACAGCATCAGCATCACTGTTTCTATAAGCGTCAATGCCCCATTTGGTATCACCATAGGCGATGACATTGTTAGCAACTTCTGATTCAACACCAAGGGTGACTACAGGTGCATTGCGATTGCCTAATGGGTTGTTTTGACCTTCGTCAGTTATGAAAGAATAACCACCACCGAAGTAAAGGTTAGTGTTTTTGGCGATGGGCGCATCATAAGTAACTATGGGCATAATGGCAGCAGAATCACCACCATACAGCACAGAACCCCGCAGTGAAACAGGTGCATTGGGAACGGCGTAACGTCCTTGAACATTCCCACCAAGTTGTGCGTCATCGTTTCCTTGTCCGCCACTGGTTGCACCAGCCGCAATACCAGCACCAATATAGTTACCGTTGGTACCGTTGGTACCTGCTGTTTGAGCAGAAGCAATGCCACCTGAAAGGATAATGGAAGCAGCAGCGAGGAAAGAGGCAGTTAATTTTGTCAGTTTCATAAGATTCTTACTAGAGTTAGGTAATATCAATGTTCTCTATTACCAGAATCTCTTTTTTTACAAAATGTAACCTCCCACACTTGGTTCACCTTGGTGGTTGAATTGTTTTTCACCCACTTGGGTGATATAATATCTCACTTAAAATTTCAGAAAAATAGGGTAGCACACATAGCATATTTTGAGCCGGGGTTTAAGGGATTACAAGAAATAAATTATCCAGTCTTGTGGGGTGGACATCTTGTCCGCCCGTAGAAAAGGGCGGGCGAGACGCCCACCCCACCACAAGAAAAGTTGTATATTTTTTTATTTGGTAGTCCCTAAATCGCCAACTCAAAATGCCTTGAATTTTGAATTGTTATTTCTCCGTGTCCTCTGCGTCCTCTGCGGTTGGTTCTGTTACCTGTGTGTAAGCTCTCTTTTTTTTCCCAAAGCGCTGACGCAGACGATGAACAAAGGTATTCACCTCTGGTATTTTCATCCATGCAGCGATCGCTGCAAACACAGCAATTCCCACGGAGCCAGATATACACAGCTGCAACAGCAAAACCACTAAACCTGTTTTACCTAAAACTTGCCCAGAAGCAACCAAAGTCCCATAACTGGCTACCCCAGCTACCACACTTCCGGCTGTTAAACCGAGAATTGGCACACTCCACTCACGCCAAGGTAAACCATTAATTTTGCGATCGAGCAACCACAACAACATCAATAAAGAACTGCAATTTACACCCACTGTTGCTAATACCAAACCGGGTGCGCCAAAAGGCCCAACCAAAATCCAATCGAGTGCAGCATTGAGAAAAATATTAAAAGTACTGATGCGAAAGGGCGTCTGTCCATCGCCCAAAGCATAAAACACCCGCACTAAAACATCACGTCCCAAATAAACAAACATCCCAATGCCGTAAACAACTAGTAACTCGGAAACTAACTGCGTCGCATCCCCCTTAAAAGCACCGCGTTCGTAAACCACCTGAACAATGGGTACAGATAGCGCCACCATCAGCGCTCCCAGAGGTAACATGGTGACAGCACTAAGTAACAGTCCTTGACGAATACGTAATTTTAAGTCGTCCCAATGTTCTGGAGCCGCAAGCTTGGCAAATATTGGTAATAAGGGCAACAAAATGATGTTAGAAATAATTCCTAAGGGAGTTTGCACCAGCAAATTAGCGTAGTTGAAGCCCGCAGCAGCGCCAGGGATGGGACTCGCGAAGTAAAGCACGGTGGCAAAGTTAATCGGCATCATCCCAGAAGAAATTGTTGCCGGAGTCATGATTTTAATGACTTCTTGGACTGCTGGGGTTTTAAAATCAAACCGCAGGCGCAATGTACCTAGTCCTAATCGCCACTGAACAACTAGCTGCACCAACCATTGGAGAATTGCCCCTGCCAAGGTTCCCCAAGCTAACACCATACCACCGATGAAAGCGTATTCTGGCTTGATTATGTCCTTGCCCAGTTGCATAGTCATGAAAGCAATGCCAATGACAACTGTAATGCTGGATAACAAAGGACTAATGGAAAGCAACCAATATTGATTAGCAGCATTGAGAGTACCGAAACCAATACCAATTAATCCAGAAAATAAAGCCATCGGTGCCATGATTTGGATTTGTTCGATCGCGATTAGTCTGGTTGTAGGATCTAAACCATGACCGACTAAATCAACAATCTCATCTGCCAAGAAGATTTGAGCAAATGTCACCACTAACAGCAGTGCACCCACCAGTGTTGTCACCGTTTCCACTAGGGGTGCGGCTTCTTGTTGTTTGCGCTTGGCTAAAACACTGACGATGGCACTGTGTAATGGCCCATTCACACCACCTAGTAATATCAATAGAAAGCCAGGGATAATATAAGCGTAACTATAGGCAGTGGCAGCCGCACCAACACCAAAAGCAGCAGCAATGGCTTGCTGCCGAATTAAGCCAAAGATTTTACTAATTAATGTAGCAATGGCAACAATGCCAGCAATTCCAGCAAAAGAACGAGAGGGTTTTTGGTCTTGTTGTGTCACGAAAAATACCTGAGTACTCTTGAAAAGTCCATACCTGAAAACATTTAACCTAAATTTTATGGTCTGTCAGACTGATTTTAATAAGTCAGTCATTAGTCTAACGGCAATTAGTCGAGTGCGTAGAAGTAAAACAGCTTTTCCTTAGTGTACGTACTGTAAGGCATAGACAAAGCGATCGCGCAAAACTACAACAGGACTTATGCATAAATTCCCAAAAAGCTTAATTTATCGTAGACGCTTTGCGGCAAAACAGAGGCTACCGCCAAGATGCCTTCTGTGCGAAGGCTTTTGATTCATGCAAAAAGTCTATTAAACAAGCACCAGCCACTGCGCGTATACATATTTGTCTGTGTGTTTAAAAACGTTAAATTTTTATACTTAACTATACACAGAAATTCCGATAAAATTAGCGAACAATCAACAATTGAGCTAAGTTTTACGCATTTAAATAGCACTCTCAGAAATAATAACTGTCATTTATCGTCTGTGACAAAGTTGTGGCGATCGCAAACCTCTTTAGAAGACGCTTTCCTTAGCTTGCTTCTTTGAACGACTACCCAAGACACTTTGCACTTTGTCATTTGTGTTTACAAAGGACTAATGAATGATTCTTAACAAGTTGTGAAGATAGGTCAAGAAAGGGGAACTATAACAATAACCATTTTCTTTACAAGAATTGGATACTTCAAGAAGAAGTTTGTCATACTCAGAAGCTTGGCACTCTTCAACCTGACAAAGTTTGACATGATAAATTTTTGTAGAACAATCCCTTAAATCAATAGCAATGGAACTCAATTCAACTTTTACTGAAAATCAACTTCTATTATCAAGCACTCAACTTCAAGAACAGCTAGAAAAACAAAAGGCTCTGGCGAGTGTGATTGGGCGAATTCGGGAGTCTCTTGAGTTAAAGACGATTTTTCAAACTACAGTTACAGAAGTGCGTCAGTTGCTCAATGCTGACCGAGTAGCAGTCTTCCAATTTGATTCTCAAAAAGACTGGGAAGGAGAATTTATTTCTGAGGATGTTGCAGCTGATTGGACTTCAGCAATGGCTGTCAAAGTCCACGACCACTGCTTTGGAAAACAATTTACTGCTAGTTATCAACAAGGAAAAGTGCAAGCAGTTACTGACATTTATGAAGCTGGTCTGAGTGATTGCCATATAAAAATTTTGGCTCAATTTCAGATCCGTGCTAACCTCGTTGTTCCTTTATTACAGGAAAAGAAACTGTGGGGATTAATTTGTATTCATCAGTGTAGTGATGTTCGTAATTGGAAAGAATCAGAAATTGAATTTATTCGCCAAATTGCTGACCATCTAACAGTTGCGATTCAACAAGTAAAGCATCTTCATGAAGTACAATTACAAGCTGCAAAATTAGCTCAAGCAGCCCAGCGCGACCAAGTAATCGGTCAGCTTGTTGATACAATTCGTTCGCCTCTCGATCTTGACATCATTTTTAAAACAACAACTGAAGAAATACGCAAATTGCTGCAAGCCGACCGAGTTGCAATTTTTTGCTTTCATTCTGATTGGAGTGGTAGCTTTGTAGCTGAATCATTTGGCGAAGAGTGGACTGCTTTAGTTGGAATTCAACCTTTCATTGCTGATACTTATTTACAACAAACTCAAGGGGGACGCTACTTTAAAAACGAGACATTTACAGTCAATGATATTTATCAAGCCGGATTAACAGATTGCCACGTCACTTTGTTAGAGAAATTTCAAGCAAAAGCCTTTTCAACTGCCCCAATTCTCCAAGGAGATAAACTTTGGGGAGTGATTGCTGCTTACCAAAATGGCTCATCTAGAGAATGGCAATCTTATGAAGTCGAATCACTAACTAAAATCGGCAGACAAATTGGTGTCATACTGCGACATCACGAGTTGTTAGCACAAGCTCAGTATCAAGCAGAACAACAAAAAACATTAACCAGCGTGATTACTCGCATTCGCAAGTCGCTGGATTTGGACACAATCTTTCAAACTTCTGTCACGGAAGTCCGGCAAATGCTACAAACAGACCGAGTAGCAGTCTTTCGTTTTGAGCCTCAAAAAAACTGGGAAGGAGAATTTATTTCCGAAGATGTTGTCACTGGATGGGACTCAGTAATCGCAGCCAAAGTCTACGACCACTGTTTTGGAGAACAGTTTGCTATTAATTATCAACAAGGTCGGGTGCAAGCAGTAGCAGATATTTACGACGCGGGATTAAGTGAATGTCATGTAGAGATTCTGGGCAAATTTCAAGTGCGGGCTAATCTGGTGGTTCCCTTATTAAAGCAAGGTCGATTATGGGGATTATTATGCGTTCATCAATGCAGCAATCCTCGAACTTGGCAACCTTCAGAAATTGAATTTGTCAGCCAAATTGCAGAAAATTTAGGGGTTGCTTTACAACATAATAAACTTTTGCATGAAGCTCGATATCAAGCAGAACAACAAAAAATATTAACTAGTGTTATTGCTAGAATTCGTGAATCTTTAGATTTAGATACTATTTTTCAAACTTCTGTTACGGAAATGCGGCAATTACTCAAAGCCGACCGAGTGGGGGTGTTCCGCTTTAACGCTCAAAATGACTGGGAAGGAGAATTTGTTTATGAAGATGTGGCTGATGGTTGGACTTCAGCAATAGGAGAACAAGTTTACGATCACTGCTTTAGTGAAATTTTTGCACCGCTTTATGCCCAAGGTAGGGTAAATGCGATCGCTGATATTTATCAAGGAAATTTTCAAAGCTGTTATGTGCAAATTCTAGCAGCATTTCAAGTACGTGCTAATATGGTCGCTCCACTTTTGAAAAAAGGCGAACTTTGGGGCTTACTGTGTATTCACCAATGTAATGCTCCTCGTCAATGGCAACCATCAGAAATTGAATTTGCAACTCAAATTGCCGAACAATTAGGAGTAGCATTAAAACAAGATTCCTATATCAAACAAGTTCAAATGCAAGCTGTCCAATTAGCAGAAGCTACCGAACGGGAAAAAGCTATGGAACGACAAGAATTATTGGCTGCTACTATTGATAAAATACGTCAATCGCTTGATATTCAAACTATTTTTAGAACCACTACTCAAGCTGTGCGAGAGCTACTCGAAGTCGAGCGAGTTGCAATTTACCGCTTTAACTTAGATTGGAGCGGTAAATTTGTAGCAGATTCCTTTAAAGATGGTTGGAAACCTGTTGTAAAAACTCAACCATTGATTATACAAACCTTTGAAGACACAGATGATGATAATGAACTTCCGCGCAACGAAACTTTCGTTCCCATTCGTCAAGGTGAAAAATTATGGGGTTTGCTAGTTGCTTATCAAAATTCTCAACCGCGTTATTGGAAAGAAGAGGAAATTAATCTCCTGGCTCAAGTGGGAGTGCAATTAGGAATTGCGATTCAGCAAGCAGAATTGCTCGAACAAACCAAACGTCAAACTTCAGAACTGACTCAAGCCCTGCAAGAACTAAAACAAACTCAAAGCCGATTAATTCAGGGTGAAAAAATGGCTGGTTTAGGACAACTTCTGGCTGGAGTTGCTCATGAAATTAATAACCCAATTAGTTTTATTTTTGGCAATCTTATACATTTAAAAGAATATACTCAAGAAATACTGGATGCTGTAAAATTTTATCGTCAACTTCCAGATGTGCAAAAAAAATTTGAAAAGACTGATTTGGACTTTATTATTGAAGATTTACCCAAAACAGTTGATTCTATGCAGATAGGAGCAGAGCGCATTCATGAGATTGTGCTATCACTCCGGAATTTCTCTCGTACAGATGAGGCAGAATTGAGAGCAATAGATGTTCATGAAGGATTAAATAGTACTTTATTGATTTTAGGACATCGGTTGAAAAGTAATAGCGATCGCCCAGCTATTGAGGTTATTAAAGAATATAGTACCTTACCTTTACTCGAATGCTATCCCGCACAATTAAATCAGGTATTCATGAATCTCCTGAGTAATAGTGTTGATGCATTAGAAGAAAAATTTAAAACTATCCAGCAAAAATATTTAAATTCAAGAGAAAAACGCCCCAGAATTCCCTTGACTATTTGGATTAGTACCCAAATAGTTAATAAGCAAGTTTTAATTAGAATAGCTGATAATGGTTTGGGTATGCCAGAGGAGGTGCGATCGCACATTTTCGATCCCTTTTTCACCACAAAAGAACCAGGTAAAGGAACAGGCTTAGGATTGTCTATCAGCTATCAAATTGTAGTTGAAAAACATCATGGTGAAATTAAATGTTTGTCCAAACCCGGAGAAGGAACAGAGTTTTTAATTAAAATTCCCACCGATAATTAAATCAGTTATCATACCATTTCACGAAATTATTGATACAAATCATTCTTCTTGCTTCCCCTGCCTCCCCTGCTTGCCTAAATGTATCAATCTTAAGGTGAAACGGTATCAGTCCTGACGGTCTATGGTGTGGTATTGTGGCGCACCAACAAATTCGAGCAAGGTGCTGGACACCAAACCCTCTTATAAATAGACCACTAATAACTAATAACTGATAACTGTTGAGCGTAAGTCCTGATAAAATTTCTCTAGGGTAGCACAGCTGTTCTACCAAGGTATTTGTATCAATCTAAAAGTGAAACAGTGAAAATTTTTGCTAGGGTACAAGTGAAAAAATAGCATTGGATAAATGTGTTATGAGCGTTGTTACACCGAAGCGATTCACCATTGAAGAATATCATCAGCTGATTGAACTCGGATTTTTAAAGGAAGGCGATCGCATCGAATTAATACGGGGAGAATTGATTCAAATGGTAGCTAAGGGAACACCTCATACAGTCTGCGGCTCTATCCTTTGCCGCCAATTAGATCGACTTTTAGGCGATCGCGCAGTCATTCGTGGACAAGATCCAATTACCCTGCCAAATCAGAGTGAACCTGAGCCAGATGTTGCGATCGCACGAGGAAAAGATGAAGATTATTTAGCTCATCATCCCTATCCCGAAGATATTTTCTTGGTTGTGGAAATTTCCGACTCAACCCTAGATTACGACCAAACAAAGAAGTTAGAACTCTACGCAGAAGCCGGAATTGCTAACTATTGGATTGTTAATTTAAATGCTCGTCAATTAGAGGGTTATAGTCAACCTTATCAAAATGCTCAAGGTAAGTTTAATTATCTCAATAAGCAAATCCATTTACCAAATGAGAAAGTAGGAATTCCTGGGTTTGAAGATGCCTTGTTGGATTTGAGGAGGATTTTTCCTCAAGATGCGATCGCCTCATAGAATAAGGAACTTCCAAATAAAAAAATATACAACTTTTCTTGTGGGGTGGGCGTCTCGCCCGCCCGTGGAAAGAGGCGGACAAGATGTCCACCCCACAGGAGTGGATAATTTATTTCTTGGTAATCCCTAATCTTCAATGGCGGAGGTTAATGCATTCGCCCTTAGGCTGTATCAGTGCCATCGTTATAAGTTAAATATTGTTCAAAGGTAACTATTTGTTTAGTTGTAGTCATGTTGCTACCTTCGTCTCTACTGAATATAGTTTAGGATAATTTGGGAATGCGATCGCACCAAATTTATCTTGAGTTATAAACACCTACTAATTTGCAGCGAGGAAACTTTTTATCATCTTAACTATTTCTTGTTTCTCTTCAAACCCAGAACTATAGCATCCACTTAAAGGCACGGTTTCACCAGATGCTAACATTAAGCTAACTCGATGAACCATGCCACCTTCGCTAGAATCAGAACTTTCAACTTTAATATCTACAATTTCATTTAACGAGTACAAAAAAACCGCTTTTCCCAATTTTCCAAACCATCTATAACGGCTGAGAGTGAAGCTATTTGATTCTTTATCAAAATTACAGTTAATAAATGAACCTGCTGCTATGATGAGTAAACCTACTAAAAAGAAAAATAGGGTTCCGCCAATTGCAGCATAAACGCCTGCGGTATCATCTTGCGTAACTACTAAACTTTTTTCTAAAGGTTCTGCCAAGAAATTCTTAATTTTTAAGATTATTAACTTTGCTTCTTCTAAAAAATAATCACTGTAACCAATTCGTGTAAATGGAATACTTTCTGTATTAGTTAAGAACTGAACCCTATATTTATAGAATATTTTTCCTTCTTTATCAGTTTGAGTTTGTTTTTCTAAACGAGTTCCAATTAATCCAGAAACTTGTTTTTGATTTTTTTGATGACCAAAAAAATCAAACTCTCTCAGTTGACATATAATTGTTGATGAATTTTGCTCAATACTGGAAGCTTGTAAATTTTGCAGTACACGCTCACAACTTAGTTGTGTGACTGGTATAATTGTAAAAATAGAATATAAGCAAATTATCCCTATTTGTCCAATAAATAAACCAATAAATCGAAGCAACTTCGCTTGAATAGTAAAGTTAAGTTTATTTTGTGTTTGCTCATCAATTTTGATATTTTTACCTCTGAGAAAATACCAAATTAAAATCAAATTAATAATTAATAATATATTGTTTAAGAAAGAAGCTTTATTTTCCATTTTTTGAGTAAGATATCTCTGTTTTGAAGCTCAAAACTCAAATTATCTACCTGCAACCTAAACTATCTCGCGTTGACACACCTGTAACTGGATTTACACCATCAGCTCTTTCACACAATAGCGACACTTGATAGCGGTCAATTAAAGCATCGCTAAAATCAGCGCCAGTGACATCAGCATCATAAAATCGGCTACGGGTTAAAGTTGCTTCTGTAAAAATGGCATTTTTCAGATTAGCACCATCCATAGTTACGCGATCTACCAAAGCACCAGTCAGGTTCGCACCTTCTAGATTTGCGTTTAATAAAACTCCCTTAGTCAGAATTGCGTTGGTTAAATTCGCTCCTTCAAAATTTGTCCCTCGCATTTCTGCTGCAACAAAAGTTACGCCTGCCAAATCAGTATGGGAAAAGTCACGATTTTCTAAATTTATATTGTTGTAGTTGATTGTGTTTAGTTGAGCAAAAGCAGGTTTGGGATTAAGTACTATCCACATAACTGCTAGTATCAAAATTACAATCAAACCCAAAAAGCGGAATAAAATCTTTTTCATAACTTTAATTATTAGTCATTAGTTATATCTTACAAAGCAATGAGCGCCGGAAGCCGACGCTCATAACTTGCGGTTTATCATTTGTTCAATGACTAATGCCCAATGATTATTTCCAATCTTTCCCAATGCGAATTGTCAGGTCAGATTCTAAATCACCAATGGCCGCTACCTCGATTTGACCCAAACCTAAGATTTGTTGCAAATCAGCCCCAACTCGTCGGTTACCTTTTTGGACAACAATCTGAGTTTGACGTTGAGTATCTGGCCAATCAGGAACTTTGTAAATATTAGTAAAGCCTTTCTGTTTAAGATAAGCAATAACTTTTTCAGTTAATTGAGGTTGATTGGAAGCATTTTGAATAGCAATTTTGAGGTTAGGAACCCGGCGCATATCTGGCTTAAGACCAGGTACATTTACCCCAACATAATCATTCAGCAGGCTTTGTTGTCCGGTCATGTTCAGCCAATAGCTATCAGGGTCTTTGCTAAAGCGGCTAAAGGTACCAGGCAAAACGGTCATTTGGAAGTTATCTCGATCTAAGTTCAGACCGAAATTCACCAACGCCATCATTTCTTCCATTTTCAGGTTGGTGTCAAAGTATTTTCGCATTAAGCGAGTTAATTGAGGCAACCTGGGTAAGAGGGTGGGGCTATTGAGGCGTTGCAGCAGTGCTGCGATGAGTGCTTGTTGACGCTGCACCCTTGGCAAATCTCCCAAACCTGGTTCGCGGAACCGGGCAAACTGTTCTGCTTGTTCGCCGTTGAGGGTTTGCCAGCCACTAACCAAATTAATCGACAGCTGGCTGCTAGAATCCTTATATTCCATTGATTGGGGAACAAAGACTTCAACTCCGCCTAATTGATCGACTAACTGGCGTAAACCGCTGGTAGAAATGCGAATATAGCGATCGATTGGGGCATTGTTTAAAGTACGGCTAACTACCCGTGCAGCCAAGACCGGCCCGCCTTGGGCATTGGCATCAGATACTTTAGTTAAACCCTTTTCTCCCTTTTCTGGGATCGCAATCATCGTATCTCTGGGGATGGAAAGTACCCGTACAGATTTTTCATTAGGGTTGAGCCGTACTAGCAGCATAGAGTCGCTTTTACCAGCAAAGCTTTCTGGCGAACCATCAACGGTACCGCTGACTGGTTCAATCCCCATAATTAAGATGTTCATGGGTCGTGAAAGCTTGTACTGAGAAATTTTGCTCCATAGCTCGCCCGGTAGCGGGATTTTTTGCTCGTCCTTAGTACCGGTTCCTAAATCATCATCTGTTCGGTCTAAATTGCTCCATAAAGGAGTCCATAACGCTAACGTTGACACCAGCAGCCCAGATAAAATGATGCCGATAACAATTGTCATGAACCATAACAGCCATCGAGGCATGGTCAAGCCCAATCTCTCATAAAGCTGATTGGGAATTGCACCCACCGATTCGACAACGCTACGGTTGGTATTTGCTGGCGCTTTGAGTTCGACCTCTTCTTGGGGGTCTACTACTGATGGAAGTGTTGCTTGATTTTCCGGATCTTCAAGTTCCGGCTCCTGCACTTCATCTTCAAATACTACTTGCCCAGATGTGACCTGATTTTCCGACCATTCGACTTGTTTTATCACGATTATCTCCCCACTGAACCACTCCCTAAAAGTATGTTAATGCAAGCTACAAATATTGCCAGTGGAAAACCTCACTGTAAACTTGTAATGTTCTTCAGTAGACGTGTATGACAACATGAATACTTTATTGTTCCCTGTAATCCTTGCTGGTGGTAAGGGCGAACGTTTTTGGCCTTTAAGCCGGCGAGACCGACCCAAACAATTTTTAAGTCTTGATGGTAGCTCTAGAAGCTTATTACAAGCAACCGCCGATCGGTTGTTAAAACTCGCTGGCGGGTGGGATTCCTTGTGGGTAATCACTTCTAGTCAGATAGCCGAAGGGGTTAGAGAACAATTACCCGATCTACCATCTGGGAACTTACTAATTGAGTCAGAAGGAAGAGACACCGCCGCCGCCGTTGCTTGGACAAGTTTAGAAATCAAACAACGTTATGGTGAAGACGCTGTGATTGGCTTTTTCCCTGCTGACCACTGGATTGCCGACCAACAGGCGTTTGCAGACACACTAAGTGCAGCTACGCAACTGGCGACGACCACAGAAGCCATCGTCACACTGGGGATCAAGCCTACTTTTCCATCAACCGGTTACGGTTACATTGAACAAGGTGAAAAAATAGGTAGCTTTAATGAGTTGCCAGCTTATCACGTCAACCGCTTTACTGAAAAGCCCAACCGTGAAATAGCAGAAACTTTTTTATCTACGGGACGTTTTAGCTGGAATAGTGGCATGTTCGTCTTCCGGGCAGGAGTTGTTCTCAAGGAACTACACACCCATGCTCCAGAAATCATTGAACCATTACAACAACAGGGGCCTAATGTTTATCCCCAGTTACCTAAGAAGAGTATAGACTATGCACTCATGGAAAAGACAAGTCTAGCATACGTTTTACCAGTTGACTTTGGTTGGGATGATTTAGGAGATTGGAATGCGATCGAACGCTTACTGAAAACAGAAGAGACTCCCAATGTAGAGCTTGCTACCCATGTAGGACTAGATACCGAGGGGGCAATTATTTATGCTTCAAATCCAGACGATGTAGTTGTTACTATTGGTTTAGACGATGTGGTGATTGTGCGCGATCGCAACGTCACCCTCGTTGTTAAAAAAGAACGTACCCAGGAAATTAAGCAGATCCTGAAAATTCTCCAGAGCGATTCCCGATTCACCGACCTGCTGTAAAAGTTAAAACCCTTGGCAGAGGCTAAAAAGTCTATTTTCTCATTATAACTTGAATGTCGAAAAAGGGAGCATTGGGAATTGGGCATGGGCCAAACGGGGCATGGGGAAAGGGGAAAAGGGGAAAGATTTAGTTTATTCCTTTTCCCTTTAACCTTTAACCTTTTCCCCTGCCCCCTGCTTCCCCTGCCTCCCCTGCTCCCTCATCTCCCCACACTCCCCACATCCCAAAATGTTCCTAACTCAAACTGTTCCCCGTCAACGAGAAATTATTGAAGTTTTCCTTCGCAATGGCTGGGACTATATGCGAAGGTTACTGACTGGTGGTAAAGCTGATGAACCCCAGTTACCTACACCTGCGGTTTTAAAAAATATTCTGGTAGATTTAGGGCCAGTCTATGTCAAACTCGGTCAGCTTCTCTCCACTCGTCCAGATTTACTAGGCGCATCTTACATAGAAGAACTGTCAACCCTCCAAGATGAGGTACCGCCAGTTCCTTGGTCGGAGGTGGAAATAGTCATTCGTAAAGAGCTAAAACGTCCACTGGCAGAAACTTTCAGCATAATCAATCCCGTGCCAGTAGCAGCGGGATCGATCGCCCAGACGCACAGAGCTACATTAGTAGACGGTCGAGAAGTCGCTCTCAAAGTGCAGCGTCCGGGGATCGATCTTACTATTGGCCAAGATATTGCTTTAATTCAAGGTATTGCCGATTTAGTAGCGCGTACTGATTTTGGACAAACCTACGAAATCAAATCCATTGCGGAAGAATTTACCAAAGCCCTGGAAGCTGAGTTAGATTTTACACGAGAAGCAAGTTTTACTGACCAACTGCGACGTAACTTATCCAATAGTCGCTGGTACGATCCCAAACAAATAGTGGTTGCGGAAATTTATTGGGATTTGACTACAGAAAAATTGTTGGTGATGGAATGGTTAGATGGGGTGCCCTTCCTCGCGGCAGATTTGAACAGCAGCAACAATGGCAAAGACCCTGCCGTAGAGCGTAAAGAAATAACTACTTTATTATTTCGGGTATTTTTTCAGCAACTATATATAGATGGATTTTTTCATGCCGATCCCCATCCAGGTAACTTGTTTTATCTCAAAGATGGTCGGGTTGCGCTTTTAGACTGTGGGATGGTGGGACGACTCGATCCCCGCACGCAGCAGATATTAACAGAAATGTTGTTGGCGATCGTAGATTTAGATGCTCAAAGGTGCGCTCAGTTAACTTTGCAGCTCTCAGATTCTGGTCAGCCAGTAATTTTATCGCGGTTAGAAAATGATTACGATCGTATGTTACGAAAATATCACAATGTCAGCCTAACGCAAATCAACTTTAGTCAGATAATTTATGAGGTTTTACAAGTTGCCCGCAACAATAAAATTAGATTACCTAGCAATATGGGATTGTATGCCAAAACTCTGGCGAATCTAGAGGGTGTAGCGCGGACATTCAACCCAGAGCTTAATTTTTTTGATGAAGTCAAGCCATTAATCACAGACTTGTTTCGCCGGCAGTTATTAGGGGATAATCCAGTGCGATCGCTCTTAAGAACAGCCTTAGATCTTAAAAGTCTGTCCTTACAATCTCCCCGACAAATTGAACTTTTATTAGACCGAGTTACCTCCGAAACCCTACAGTGGAATTTATCCCTGCGAGGCTTAGATGGCGTGCGGCGAACTATGGACGACGCTGCTAACCGATTATCTTTTAGCATTTTGGTGGGTTCGCTAATTATGGGAGCAGCAATTATTACTACCAGAGCGCAGACAACCCAGTTATCTTTTTTAAGCAGCGTTTTGTTTGCAGCCGCTAGTTTATTGGGTTTGTGGCTAATTATTAGTACACTGCGATCGGGACGTTTACGGTAAAATTGATGCTTTTAGAGTCAATAACTCCCAATATGGGAACTTATGATTACTAAATTTGCATTTGATTATTTGGAACTACAGACAAACACAGTTAACAATTCAAAATTCAAAATTCACGCATTCAAGACATTTTCTTCAAAGCTACTGTAGTTGCCGATCTGTGGTTCTAATATAAAAAATATGTCAATTATCGTTGTTGAAAAGCTAAGCAAATCTTATCCTGTGGCGGTAAAAAATCCGGGTATTAAAGGCACAATCACCCACTTTTTCCGCCGCACCTACCGCACAATTCAAGCAGTTCGCGATGTTTCCTTTGAAATTGCTCCTGGTGAAGTAGTGGGCTTTTTAGGGCCAAATGGTGCCGGTAAAACCACTACACTCAAAATGCTCACGGGGCTGATTCATCCTTCGAGTGGTACAGTCAGAGTTGCTGGACAAGTCCCCTTTCGTCGCCAAGAAGCATTTTTGCAAAAAATTACTTTGGTGATGGGGCAAAAGCAGCAGTTAATCTGGGATTTACCAGCACTAGATTCTTTGAAAATTAATGCTGCTGTGTACAACATCTCCGATAAAGAGTTTCAGCGGCGGGTAGGAGAATTAACAGAAATGCTTTCCTTGGAAGGTAAACTTACCCAACCAGTGCGTAAGTTGTCTTTAGGCGAGCGGATGAAGGCAGAACTATTGGCAGCACTTTTGCACCGTCCCCAGGTATTGTTTCTAGATGAACCAACCTTGGGACTAGATGTCAATGCTCAAGCGGCGGTGCGCGACTTCTTGCGCGAATACAATCAAATTTATCAAGCTACAGTGCTGTTAACGAGTCATTACATGGCTGATATTACAGCTTTGTGTCAACGGGTGCTATTGATTCATCAAGGAAGCTTAATGTATGACGGTAGCTTAGATGGACTGTTGGAACGTTTCGCTCCTTACCGCGAAGTCGATATCGAGTTAGCCCAACCTCTAACAATACAAAAACTCATGACCTATGGTGATGTGCAACTCCTAGAAGGGCGAACAGTGCGTTTTCTGGTGCCACGAGAGGCGCTCACTCGCACTGTATCTAAGATTTTGGCAGATTTAGAGGTAATTGATTTAACAGTTACTGAACCGCCTGTAGAACAGGTGATTGGGCAAGTTTTTCAGGCGGGGGTGGTGGAGTGAGTTAGGAGTTAGGAGTTAGGAGTGCTGAGTTCTGAATTCTGAGTTGTGAATAATCTTTGTTGTGGGAAGTAAATAGATGAAGCGGATAATCAGAAAAGCCTTAACTTTTCTCTCTGTATACTATGCCTATATGGTTGAATATCGAGCAGAACTACTTTTATGGGTTTTGGCTGGAACTTTGCCGATTATCCTCATGGGTATCTGGATACAAGCAGCCCAAGGTGGGCAGTTTGGGCTATCACCTGTAGATTTTGCCCGTTACTTCATTACCGTTTTTATTGTCAGGCAATTTACCGTGGCTTGGGTAATTTGGGATTTTGAAAGAGAGGTGGTAGAAGGCAAGCTTTCGCCCAGATTGCTACAACCAATCGATCCAGTATGGCATCATCTTGCGGGGCATATTTCTGAAAGATTTGCCCGTTTGAGCTTTGCTTTTTTATTAGTGGGATTATTTTTTATTCTTTATCCTCAAGCTTTTTGGTTACCAAGTTTAAGCCAATTTTTGCTATTTATATTGGCCGTGATGCTGGCTTTTACTTTACGTTTTATAATTCAGTACACCTTTGCTATGTTGGCTTTTTGGACAGAACGGGCTAGTGCTTTAGAAAATTTTTGGTTGTTGTTTTATCTATTTTTATCTGGTTTGATAGCACCTTTAGAAGTTTTTCCAGAACCTGTGCGGGAAATAGTGATGTTTACACCTTTTCCCTATTTAGTTGATTTTCCTGCAAGTATTTTGGTAGGCCTACCTGCGGATATATGGCGAGGATTTTTCTCAATGGTGGGTTGGATATTAATATTTTTGGGTGCGAATCGCTTGCTTTGGCGTGCGGGTTTGAAGCGGTATTCTGGGATGGGAGCTTAAGTACACTAAAATTCAACAATCAAGAATAGGGAATTGCGATCGCTACCTAAAAGTATCACCAAATTATACTATTTTTGTGGTGTTTCAGCGTTTATCTATCCGCCAGAAAAAATCATTATAAATTACTCGGTATCGTCTTAAATTTATCCAATGAACCCAAAGAATAATCTTCTAATTTAAAATCAGCAAAAGGCTTTTTTTCTAACCTATTCCGTAAAGCTTCATCTATAATTACGCTCGTTGATTCTTTTTTAACGCCAATAATTATAATACTTCTTTGATATGTAGTTAAATCTTGATGTGCTTGACAATCAGTACGTTTAAATTGACCCAAGTTTAATAAGCGATAGCCTTTGATACTGGGTTGATTGATAAATATTTTTTTTACTAAAAGTTGTATTTGTAAGGAACGTTCTAAAGGTACGCGTTGTTGAAATTCTATATTCCCTTTGCAAGAAGTTGTACCTACAGAAATAATTTCAGTAGGTTCTTCCATTATATTCTGTATATTTTCTTGTTCTAAGTTCAACTTTAAAAGATTAAGGCTAATAATTTGGCCGTTATGTTGAATTTGAAAATTGCTGCCTACAACCCATTTATATTGTAGTGATAAAACAGCTATATTAAATTTGGCGATTCTTCCCTGACTATCTCTACCTTCTTGATAGGGAAAATAATCAATATTGCCTTTTTTTTCGGGAAATTGCCCGTAATTTGGTATCAAAGAACTTTTTGATGTCTGCGTTGCTATTAATATTATACTAAGTAATCCTAAAACTACTAACAGTGCTGCAAAAATCCGCAGTAGAGGTAATTTTTCTAAATTATTATTTGCATGAGAAAAATTCGGAGTAATTGATAGTAATCCATCGGTTTCAACATGATTTACAAAGTCGGTATCTGAAGTATTATTTGTTAGTTGGTTTTCAATTTCTTCTAAACTTTGCAAAATTTCCTGTGCATTAGCGGGACGTTTTTCTATATCTGGTGCTATAAGCCAATCAATTAAATTTAATAAGAAGGGTGAGATATCGATCGCATGATTTTTCCAGTGCAACAAATTTTGCTGGACATCATACATATCTAAGGGATGTTTTCCTGTGAGCAAAAATATAAAGGTGCGTCCTAAAGCAAAGAAATCTGATTGTGGCAGTGCTTCACCATTCATTTGCTCTGGAGCGCTGTAACCAGATGACATCAGCGCTGTCATTTTAGGGCTTTCGTCTGGGGAGTTTTTGACAATTTCATTGGCAGTACCAAAATCAATGATTACTAATTGCCCATCCGGTTTAATCATGATGTTGGATGGCTTAATATCTCTATGCAAGTATTGTTTGCTATGGACTAAATCTAAAATTTCTGTTAACTGTTTTAACCAGGCGATCGCTTGTTCTTCGGAAATAGGTTGATTGTGCTGGTGGAACCATTCTTCTAAGTTGTAACCGTCGATTTTTTCCATTGCAATGCAATGCAAAACTAAACCGTTTCGAGTTTGATATTGGAAGTAACTATCTTTTTTGGGAATGCCAGGATGATTCAGTTTCAAAAGGACAGTGAACTCATGCTGAAATAGTTCTACTGCTTGGGGGTTGCTTGATAAATCTTCTTTGAGTATCTTGAGAATTTTGGCGGTATTTTGTTCGTATGCCTCATAAACTTTACTAAAACCTGTTTTATCACTTAACAGAGAATTCACCCGATAACGCCCTAGCAATTCCAGATGAGAACCACAACTTTGACAAAAACGGTTTTGATGATTATTTGGGTGATTTGGTTTAGGGCAAACGGGATTGATACAAAGGCTCATGACTGAGGGTAGGGAGTGGGGAGTGGGGAGATGAGGGGCAGGGGGGCAGGGGAGGCAGGGGAGGCAGGGGAAAAGGTTAAAGGTTAAAGGGAAAAGGAATAAATTTAATCTTTCCCCTTTTCCCCTTACCCGTTTCCCCATGCCCAATGCCCATAGACATCGCTCATCTTAATTCTTCTGTTGTTGTCAGATAATCCCGTTTAAATAATCATGAGATTTTCGATCTGTGTTCTGCTAAGAATGCTGCTACGGTTTGGTTAAATGGCTCTGGTTGTGTCAAAAATGGCCAATGATTGCCGGGAACTTGGGAAATGCGTAAGTTTTTTAGATAGGTTTTGTATGGTTGGATTTGCCAATTTTGGCGGTTCAGCCCTTGTTCTGGTTGGATGAAGAGGGCAGGGGTATCAAGGGGAATTGTAAAACCAGGCACTTGCATTACTGCTTCAAAAATTCCATCGCGGGCGGGAATAGTAAATTTGCTCCCCCAACTACCATCGGGTTTTTGCTCAATTCCGGCTTGGAAAACTTGCTGTTGTAGAAAACTCCATCCTTGATATTGCTTTAATTGCCGTGCTTGCTGTTCGGCTTCTTCGTGACTGGCAAAGGGGCCCATACTTTTAAGAAAAGGCAAGAAGCGATATAACATTGGAAAAGTTAGTCTGAAGAAGCTGGGCATTTTCCAGATAAAAATTGGATCGATTAAAATTATGCTTCGCAAACGCTTTGGGTTTTGTCTTGCCCAAATGGCAGCTAATTTGCCTGTCCAAGAGTGACTAACAATATGGGCAAAAGTCCATCCGAGACGATCCATGAGTGCTTCTAGATCTGCGATCGCACTCTCAAAGCTATAATCATTCTCTGGCTTACTACTTTCGCCATGTCCACGCATATCTGGTGCGACTATGTGGTAATCTGCCGCCAAGTAATCTGCCAAATTAGACCACACAAGAGCATGATCGCCTAAACCGTGTAACAACAGTAAAGGTTCTTGACCCTGGTTCCACTCTAAATAAGAAAGCTGGATATCAGGTTTTGATAAAGTCTGACGTACAGGCATCATTGCACATCCATCTGTGGAGAGATATCTTTGCGTTTATATCGTACTGCGAAAGGGGAGGCAGGGGAGGCAGGGGAGCAGGGGAGCAGGGGAAAATAATTCTTAACTCTTAACTCCTAACTCCTAACTCCCAATTCAAAAGTCAGCACTTCCCCAATTCAGTTACCAAATACCACTTTGCGAGTCTGAGGATTGTACTAATTGACACGAAATAATGAGACTGATGAATGCCAAGATCTAAAGATAAAGATGCTCTAAGGATATTGAAAGTACTATGCCAGAATTACACCAATCAATTGCTCAGCATTATCACGAACGGACTAAATACGACCCTGACACTCTGGCTTTGAAAACTCAAAGGTTAGACTGGTCTAAGCAGCCAGTACCTTTCAAGGAATACAAAATTGGCTCTACTTACGATCTCAAACCTTATATCCAAGAAAAGCCAGAGGCATTTGCTAATAATCCAAATGCTCGATGGTGGCAAAGACTCTCGCGGTTGCTGTTTCGCAGCTATGGCCTAACTGCGAGAATGCCTTCTATGGGAAGCGCGGTTTATTTACGTGCGGCTCCGAGTGCTGGCGGGTTGTATCCTGCGGAGGTGTATTTAGTTTCCCGTGGTACGCCGTTATTACCTCCAGGTCTGTATAATTACCAGTGCCGGACTCATTCGCTGATGCATTATTGGGAAAGCAATGTTTGGCAAACTCTACAAGCAGCTTGTTTCTGGCATCCTTCCCTAGAAACTACGCAATTGGCAATTATTGTGACGGCGGTTTTTTATCGTTCTGCTTGGCGCTATGAAGACCGAGCTTATCGTCGAATTTTTCTGGATACGGGTCACCTTTTGGGCAATATCGAGTTAGCTGGTGCGATTACTGATTATCGCCCCCATTTAATCGGCGGTTTTGTGGATGAATCAATAAATGATTTGCTTTATATTGATTCACAACATGAAGGTGCGATCGCCATTTTACCTTTAGCAGATTTACTAGATATTAATCAAAACCTGCCTTTGGGATGCACTGCTTTACCTTCTGCCACTGAAACCAGTTATCCGCAAATTCCCGATGGCGAACTGCTGACATACTTCCACAAATACACCCAAATTCAACCAGGTGTAACTGGTAAGCTGAATCTACCAGCTATCAAGCAAAAAAAATCTTTGGAGGATAAATACAATTTTCCCTTCTGTTTGAAAATTCCCACCACCACTACACCTATACAGTGGGGAGAACAGCTCTCAGAACTGGAAATGACTATGTATAAGCGGCGTTCTACCCGCGCTTACAATGGTGATGATTTAACTTTTGACGAACTAAAAAGTTTACTTGATTTCACCTATCAGCCGCAAAGTTACATTGACCAAGGTTTAGATATTTCTCCAGACTATTTTGACCTGAATTTAATAGAAACATTTATTGCTGTTTGTGGCATTAAAGGACTGGAAGCGGGTTGTTATTATTACGCGCCCAAAGCTCAAGAATTACGCCAAATTCGCTTTAAAAATTTCCGCCGAGAGTTACATTTTCTCTGCTTGGGGCAAGAATTAGGACGAGATGCGGCAGCAGTGCTGTTTCATACAGCCGATCTTAAGGCTGCGATCGCTCAGTATGGCGATCGCGTTTACCGTTATTTACATATGGATGCCGGCCATTTAGGACAACGGCTGAATTTAGCTGCAATGCACCTAAATATAGGCGTTAGTGGCATCGGTGGATTCTTTGACAACCAAGTAAATGAAGTTTTGGGTATTCCTGCTGATGAAGCTGTTTTATATATCACTACATTTGGACGCCCAAGATAAAACGAACCGCTCCAATACAGAGGGTACAGAGATTTTCTAATTTCTTTGTATCTGGAGCGGCTCGATTTCGTCGTTCAATTTTTGGTGGTAAATATTTTTGTATGTGGTTTTACTTTTACTTTTTCACAGAGTTAATACCTTGATAATACGCAACATACCTTTTGTAGCTTAAAGTAATTTGTAATACGTACAAAGTACTGATGAAGATTGTTTATTTTTTATAAAAGTTGTTGAATTAATTAAAAATACTTATTTAAATCGAGTAAAATTAATATTTCATAAAGATTTTAGAGGATAAATTATGAATTTTTCAAAAAACTTAGTTAATTAAAAAATACATTTTAGATAATTGAAGACAAGAAAATAAGTATTTTATAAAAGCACTAATTCCGGATTGAATGGGGATTTTTTACAATCCAAGTATATCAATATTAAGTATAAAAAAGGGTTTTATCTCTATAAATTGATGCTATCTCCTGAAAATGAAAGCCAACGATTAGAAGTACTTAATCAGTATCAAATTTTAGATACACCTCCAGAAGAAGTTTTTGATGGACTAGCTCAACTAGCTGCTAACTTTTGTGAAACACCAATTGCTTTGATTACTCTAGTCGATGCAAAGCGGGAGTGGTTCAAATCAAAAATTGGAGTAACTACATCGGAAGTGGCTCGAAACATTTCCTTTGGTAATTATACAATCTTGGAAAGTCAAATATTAATTATTCCCGACATTTTGCAGGATGAACGGTTTGCCATAAACCCTTTTGTAACATCAAATAATGGTTTTCGCTTCTATGCAGGAGTTCCTCTAATTAGCTCTGATGGCTTTGCATTAGGTACTCTTTGTGTGATTGATTTTGCTGTACGAAACTTGAATTCTAAGGAGCAAGTAGCTTTACAAAATTTGGCTCAACAAATAATCATCCATTTAGAGTTACATCGGCAAAAAATTCTTGATGGTAGCCGAAAAAGCTTTAATCTTCTTTTTTCTCAAAATCGTAATCCCGTGTGGGTATTTGGTGAAAATAGCCTAGACTTTTTAGATGTAAATGAAGCTATTCCTATTCCATTAATTATTTCGCGTGTATCTGATGGTTTAATTTTATATGCTAATCCTGAGTTAATTAAAACTTTTAAAATTTTTCAAATAGATTTAGTTAACCACAAATATTTATTAGATTTTTACAAAAATATCGCAGATTTCACAACACTATTAGAAGCGTTAAAAAAACATGGTTCTATTCGTAATTATGAACTTGAATTAAAAAGAGCAGATGGTACTTATTTTTGGGCGATCGCTTCACTACAATATTTAAATTTTAACAACGAAACAGCAATTTTAACAGTATTTCATGATATCAGCGATCGAAAAAAAAATGAAACTCAACTTCAGGAAAAAAATGAATTTTTGCGGTTGATTTTTGAAAATATACCGTTGATGATCGCACTCATTAATGCTGATGGTAAACTCCAGTGGGTGAACCAAGAATGGGAAAATATTCTAGGTTGGAAATTCCAAGATTTTCAAAATTCTGATGTTCTAGAAGTTTTATTTCCTAATGCTGAAGAGCGTCAGTATGTAGTTAATTTTATTCAGTCTGCCCAACGCAAATGGGGTGACTTTAGAATTCAAGTGCGGGATGGTAATGTACTAGATACGTCTTGGACTAATCTTAGACTTCCAAATGGCCAAATTATCGGTATTGGGCAAGATATTACAGAACGCAAGCAAACTGAACTTGCGATTATTGCTCAAGCCGAACGAGAGCAATTGATGAGGACTGTCGCTCAAAGGATTCGTCAATCTTTGAATCTGCAAGATATTCTCAATGCAACAGTTGAAGAAGTGCGAGATTTGCTAAATGTTGAACGAGTGGTAGTTTATCAGTTTGACTCTGAGATGATCGGCACAATTATGGCAGAATCTGTAGAGCCTGGATGGACGGTTTCTTTAGGCGTAGAGATTCATGATACTTGTTTTCAAGAAGGCGCAGGAGTAGAGTATTATCAAGGACGCAAGCGAGCGATCGCTAATATTTATCAAGCTGGACTAGCTGAGTGTCATATTGAGCTATTAGAACGGTTTGAAGTCAAAGCAAATTTAGTCGTACCTATTTTACTAGAAGTAAACTCTCAAAACCCTGGTTTACACATTTGGGGTTTACTAATCGCTCACCAATGTTCTCGCTTTCGGGAGTGGGAAGAAAACCAATTAGATTTGCTCGATGGAGTTACAGTACAATTGGCGATCGCTATTCAACAATCTAGCATCTTTGAGCAAGCGAAAACCGAACTTATTCAAAGACAAAAAGTTGAAATAAAGCTCAGAAGCGCGTTGGCTGAAAAAGAAGTTCTCTTAAAAGAAGTACATCATCGAGTTAAAAACAATTTGCAGATTGTCTCTAGCTTATTGGAACTCCAGTCTCACACAATTAAAGATCCAGAAGTCATTAAAGTTCTTAGAGAAAGTCAAAACCGCATTGAATCAATATCTTTAATTCACAAAAATTTATATACTTCCGCTAACATTGGACAAATTGATATTGGTGAATATATCCATAATTTGGCAACTAGTTTGTTAATTTCTTATCAAATAGTTCCCGGTAGAATTGCTTTAGAAACTGATATAGATTCAGTTAGTTTAAATATTGACCAAGCCATTGCCTGTGGCCTAGTGATTAACGAATTAATCTCCAATGCCCTCAAGCACGCTTTTCCCAATCAACAAGCAGGCACAATTCATATTACTTTACGAAATGTTAATAAGAATATCGAAATGATTATCCAAGACAACGGTATTGGTTTACCGGATAATTTAGATTGGAGAAATACTGGTTCTTTGGGCCTCTCTTTAGTGTATGACTTAGTTACAGAACAACTCGAAGGTGAGATTACTCTAGAACGCGATCGTGGAACAGTATTCAAAATCCAATTCACACAGTTAACTTTGGATTAGTAAATATCAAATGCCTCAAGCTAGGATTTTAGTCGTTGAAGATGAAGTGATAGTGGCTAGAACTATTGCTAGCCAACTCAGCCAACTAGGGTACACCGTCACAGGTACAGCTTCCTCCGGAAAAGTTGCCATTGCTAAGGCGTGGGAAACTCAACCAGAATTAGTACTAATGGATATTATCCTCAAAGGAGAAATGGACGGTATTGTTACTGCCGCTCGTATTCGCGAACAGCTAGATGTTCCCGTGATTTTTCTGACTGCATATGGCGACGAAAATACTCTAGAGAGAGCAAAAGTTACTCAACCTTTTGGATACATTGTTAAACCATTTACGGCAAAAGATTTAAGAATAGCTATTGAAATCGGTTTATTAAAACACCAGTTAGAACGCGAATTGCGCGAGAATCGAGACAGGTTAGCAACTCTTTTAAACTCCATGAGTGATGCTGTAATTGCCACCAACGAGCAAGGAATGGTGACATTCATGAATCCCGCAGCTGAGGCGATAACTGGATGGCAGCAAGAAGATGCTTTAGGCAATGAGGTATCAAATATTTTTCATATTGTCGATGAAGTCACAGAAACTACTATAGAAAACCCAGTCACAAGAGTACTGCGAGAACAACAGGTTGTTTATTTGGGAGAATTTACATCTCTAATTACTAGGGATGGAAAAAGAGTTCCCATCGGCGATAGTGCTTCACCACTAAGGCAGCATCCGGGCCAGATAAATGGTGTAGTAGTTGTTTTTTGGGATCTTAGCGAACGGCGTCAAGCACAATTGCTAGAACAAGCATTACAAAAGGAGCAAGAACTCAACCGTCTTAAGTCTTTATTTATCTCGACTGTATCTCATGAATTCCGTAATCCCCTAACAGTTATTCAAACGGCAGTAGAACTCATAGAACTTCAAGGTTCGCATTTGACAGATGTGAAAAGACGCACCTATTTAAACCGCATTCAAGCAGCTGTGCAATCCATGAATCAACTCATGGAAGAGGTGCTATTTATGGGTCATGCGGAAGCAGGAAAACTCATATGCAATCCCGCTCCAATTAACTTAGAACAATTCTGTAGAGAACTAATCGAAGATTTTTCTACTGTTATAAATAGTGTAAGTCAAATTATTTTTACTTGTCATAGTGAGAATACGAACGCTGTGATGGATGAACGGCTTTTACATTACATATTCGTAAATCTACTGTCAAACGCAGTTAAATATTCTCCCAGAGGTGACAATATTGAATTCGATTTAATATGCGATCCTACGGATAAAGTAGCAATTTTTTATATTCAAGATCGAGGCATTGGTATTCCTGAAGCAGACCAAGCCCGACTTTTTGAATCATTCTACCGAGCCTCAAATGCCCAATCAATTCAAGGCACTGGATTGGGGTTAGTTATCGTTAAAAGATGCGTTGATGCTCACGGAGGTCAAATTAGGTTTACAAGCCAAGTTGATGTCGGTACTACATTTACAGTAATTTTGCCTTTAAATCCCCAATCATTGGAATAGAGACTGGGGAATGAGGGAGTGTGGGGAGAGAGGGGGGATGGGGGAGTGTGGGGAGTGTGGGGAGAGAGGGGGGAAAGATTTCTTCACTATCCTCCCACACCTCCCACACCTCCCACACCTCCCACACCTCCCACCACCTCCCACACCTCCCACACTTCTGCTTGCCCAATGCCAAATTCGATCAATAATTTTGTTGCACGCCGCCGACTACTGGCTTAATTTGAGAAAATGGATCGGTGCCACCATTCCAGTTAAAATCACTAATTCGGATGCTTACAGCACCTAGCTCCAGTACCGGATTGTAACGCAAGGTAATGCCATAGGTGCGGCGGCTATATTCCACAATGTAGTCGGTGCTAGTTTCTTTACCTGTATCTAAGTTAATTGATGTTTGAAAGCCTAAGCGCAGAGGCCCATAAATTTGCTGTGTAATCCCAGCACTCAATATTTTGTTATCAACGGAGCGATCGAATAAAAAAGGCGATAATCCGTTATTTAAACCTTGAGAATAACTAATATTAAAGGCAGTATAGTCGAAAAAGGGTCGAGAAAAATTACCAATTTGTCCTAGTAAGCCAATTCTACCAGTTAGGGTGCTTTGGTTATCTCCATTGCTGTAATAACTGGTGGTGCCCGTGACGCCAGCGATCGCTAGCAAGTAAGGAACTACAGGGGTAGCTGTGTATCGTAATCCCTGACTCGATGTCGGTGGTAATGGTTTTCCCTGCCACAGTCGGAACCCAGTACTGAGGTCAGCACTGGCTTGTAGGCGACCTAGTGAGATGCGATTGTTTTCCCGCACCGGATCTAGTAAGTCTAAGCGGTCGGTATTGGCATCGATATACTGGGCACTTGCTTGATAGCTAAGATTGACGCCACTTTTGCCTAAAGGAATCACAGGAGAGGTAACCAGACCGCCAAAACTACTCTGAACGTCTTGAAAACCAAGACTGCCATTGTAGAGACGCTCGCGGTAATTATATTGCACATTTAACAGATGAGGAAGGCGATCGCCTAATACTTGGCGCAATCCCAAATCCGCCCGGAAGCTGTTTTCCAGGTTGTCGAAGTCAAAACTGGTTAACTCTCCAGTACCTTGAATTACAGTTCGTGGACTCAAAACAGAATTTATCCTGGTTCTGACACCAAATATTGCACTTAAGTTCTCGTTTCCTTCTATAGCCCTTTGTACAAATAACTGAGGCGTAACTGTCCAGCGCGTCTGCTGTGTATCGATGACTTGAAAGCCACGCTCAACATAGAAACCACCCCGGTCTTCTTTGTCGTAGCCGGGAGAAACTATAAAGGGTGTAACATCACGCTCTCGACGGTCAATCGTCCGTTCATTTATGGGAATTGGTAAGGATATTGTTTGATCTAATACCAAACGCTGTCCCTGTGTGCGGATGCGGTCTACCAAGGGTGATTCCCGCGTGGAAGTGACTTTATCTGCACGTAACTCTAGTTCTGGGGGGGAAAAAGGGTCATTGGTTATCCGGACATCGCTTGCTTGCCAGCCTTGAGGGTAGAAATCAATCTGTTGGGCTTCAAACCTCAAGCGCTTGACTGCACCCCCAGCTTTCTGAGGCGGGAGATTGCTAACTTCTGTCTGACCACCACCAACTGTAATATCGATTCCTCCAGGACTGCTGACACCTGAAAGCGGCTGATTAGCTCTAATGCTATCGCTCGGCAAACGTTGTGGTACTCCACCAGCAGTTATGTTTGTGGATGAGAAAGCAAAATCTGTACTGGCTGAGGGTACGTAAATTTCCCCACTACCATTTAGCATTTCCCCGCTATCTTGAACAAAGTTATAGGTAAAACGTTGTCCCCGCAGTATTTGATCGCCCCGTGTGAGAATTACATTACCTTCTCCGGCTGCAATCAAGTTATCCAAATTGACTTGTAGGCGATCGGCATCTACTACCGCTCCATCAAATCGAACAACCACATTACCAACAGCCGTAATAATCCGCCGTTGTTCGTCATACTCCTGGCGATCTGAAGTCACTTCCACAATTCTCGGTGCGGCTGGCGGCGTAGTA
Source organism: Nostoc sp. ChiSLP01 (assembly GCA_034531195.2). Classification (GTDB taxonomy): domain Bacteria; phylum Cyanobacteriota; class Cyanobacteriia; order Cyanobacteriales; family Nostocaceae; genus Nostoc. The sequence goes on along the minus strand of JAVRBO020000091.1, from coordinate 80,261 downwards.
GCTGGCGCTTGTGGCTGATTTGTAGTGTCTACTTGTGGCGTAGGCGTTGGTGTTGGCGATTGGGAATAAAATTCTACAGTGAAGGGTGCAGAAAGTTTGTTTGTTGGATTGCGAGACTTGAATTGGATTAAATTTTGTACAGATTGAGAATTTGATGCAGAAACAGGAGGAGGGGACGCGGGGAGGGGAGGACGCTCTGACACATTAGAGTTGGGATCTAATGAGGTTTGTTTTTCTCGATCGATGGAGTCGGGATTTGGCGATCGCTGTTGAAGTTCTTCAGACGCTTTACGCTCCCCTTTTGTGTGTCCTCCAAAGTTCAGTTCGCTCTTAGCGTTGCCATCAGACGTTGGCAAGCACGGTTGAGCTGCGGTATCGCCGCAAGCTGGCGCTTTAACTTTCCTTTGCGTCTCCCCGTCCCCGCCTCTGTCTGCTTTTGTATCTTCATTTTCAGCAAGATTAAAAATTTGAACTTGCTGCGTGGGATAACCAACTTCTAGAGATTGCCCCAGAAGTGCCGCACTTTGGGAGGCGCGACCAGAAGAAAATTCTGGTGGAAAAGTTTCTGGTGGATTGGGTGGAGATGGAGTTTCGGCAACTAGCAGTTTATCAGCGGTTGAGTCGAAGAAAGTTGGCGATCGCGGATAACTTTTGGTGTCACCTGCGATCGGCAAATGAGCTAAATCCTTGTCATGCTTGGATTTGTCTATGTTGAAGCGTATCCCAGTCTTGACACCTGAAACAGATTTGATATCACTAACAGATGAGACAGGATTGGCAATTTGTAAAGGTTCGAGAATAGGAGGCGGATCGGGCGGCAGAACTGGATGAAGCATATTTGAGCAAAACCGAGCTAACAAACAGCCAAATGGCGAACAAAAGCATGAATATACATTTTGCCTTTCGACTGTCGCCTTCTGCTACTTGGAGCAGGAAACTTACTAACTTTAACCTAGTAAGTTTCCGTGGCGTTGAGTATTTTCCGCCTTCCAAAGTTGTGGATAATTTATCGCTCTTTTACTCCAAGTCCCGACGGCCGGGGTTACGAGCTGGATCGTTCGACAAAAATCCGAACACGAAGATAGCTATAAAGAAGGCAACAACAATATAAACAACGATTTTTAAAGTCACCATACAAACATCTCCAACGGGTATAACAAAGAGAGCTTTTCTTTCAGTATCTGCCATGCAGAAAAAGTAGCTACTTTATATTACCCACATCTCGTCCCTTTTTGAGACGAGATTCTTGGGATTGGGGACACTTCGTTGAGCTTCAGTGCATCGCTAGGAACTGGGAAGATGAAGGACTAAGAAGATAATACTAACTCCTAACCCAGCACTCCCAATACCCAAGTTTATTGAAAATGGTGCGTGTCTGACTTGCTAGATGTCCCTAAAAAATAACTCAGAGACTGGCTATTCTTGAGACGTTTACTAACAACATAAGTTTCCCAAAAAGTAGAGTTTAGAGAAAACACTTACCATATCCAGTTCTCACTCATCAGTCAACACCCTGATTTTCCCTGAACTTTTGCTAGTTCCTTGCCAATTCGATTTTTGATTACTCGTGCGGGTACGCCTACAGCAATGGAGAAAGGGGGAATATCTTTATTGACAACTGCTCCCGCACCAATCACACTGCCTTGACCGATGGTAACGCCATCTAATACTGTTACTCCATGCCCTAGCCAACAGTCATCCTCGATCGCAATTCCTTTGCGAGTCACACCTTGGGATTTTATCGGTTGCATTGGATCGGCAAAGTTATGATTGTTAGCATATATCCCTGAGTGGGCAGCAATCATACAATGTTTGCCAATTTTAATGTCTCCTGGCCCTTCAATACACACGTTGGGGCCAATAAAGGTGTCTTCATCAATATGTATATACGTATTTTCCAAGCACCCGATATCAACGTAACGTTCGATAGCGACTCTATTTCCTAGATGAATTCTATTATTTTTGTGTCCGCTGGCGTCCAACCGCACGCCTTTAAAAATATATACTCCACTGCCAATTTCAATACAATAAGTATTCTTAAATTCAACACCATTTTGGATATAAACTGGGCTGCCTATTTTGGCAAAAATAGTACGATATACTAAATTTCGCAACTTTGGGCCGAGAATGAGTGTTGGAAGATCTCCTAACACTGTAGTTACTAAAAGTTCTTGAGCGCGTTGAAATTTTGAGAAATATTGGTCTTTACGCATGGTTACATATCTCTTCAATCAATTATTGTTGAGGTTTTGAAGCTTTTTTGGGCTGTATCCTAATCTCGTACCCATACTATTGCTATTAGTATGTCGTAATACCTGATTTAAATTAACGGTATTACTGCATTCCCCAGAATTTTTATATGGGTTTCCAAATTTGGAATAACCAAAGTCTGGCTTGAATGCAAGCAATTTTTTAACTTTAATGCGGTATGATTATTCAGCTGATATGCACAATTGCTTCCATCGCTATAAGCCTTTGCACAAGTAAGCTTACGCTGAAGTTTTGCTGATTTTTCCAGAGACGGAATTAACAAAACAACATCGACGCATTGCAGAGTCAAAGTTCAGACAATTTAATAGTCTGATGGGAATATTTTTTGGTTGAGATAGGATACTTGGTTATTAGGCAAAAAATTTTAAAAGCTTGTTACACAAGTACGCATAGAGTTGTTTTCCTGAAGGTTATTCTCAGGCTGTTTTAGTGTGTTAAAACAACTCAGTCCTACAAGCTATTTGGCAACAAAAATACATTTAACTAGACTATTTCAAAGCTCAAAGACAATTTATGCCTAGCAGAATATGTAATTATTGTTGGATTTTCATGGGTAATTCTGCCCAAATAAAATCCAATTTAAGGTGGATTATCTCCCACATCGGCCATCACATTGAAGTTAACCATCGGTGCAAACAAGTAAGCGCTTCCCCGACTGCTATGACGGCTTTCTTGCAACGAATTTCTAGAGTATGCTGCTCCAATCATGTTGCACACGGATGATTTACAGACTAACCAATTCATCCTTATAAATTAGATGAATCGTTTTTAATTACAATTGTTTTTAACGATAACACATTTTATTTTTAGTGGCGCAATCTTCTTGAAGTCATTTAATTTTCAGACTATTTACTGATAAAAATTATGAAAATCAGCTAACTTTTTTACGAGCTAATTAGGGAGTGGAGACGCGGGGTACAGAGGCACAGGTAACAGGGACAGTGGGGCAGAGGGTAAATAATGACTAATGACTAATGATATTTATACCGCCACTTAATTATAAAAAAAATTTTAGTTTTTGTTAAATTTAAAATGATATCTCTTATACTAAATCACACCCTCTTTTTGGAAAAAACAAAAAGCTAAAAATTAGCTTCTTCCCTGTTACTTATATCTCAAAATTTGTAAATCACCCAAATGGGTGAGCCGAGCGGGTGATGCGTGCTTAGGCTTGGTTGTTATAAATTTTATGGAAGCTAAAACGTATGCGAGTTTCAGGGAAAAGTTGACAAGGCAAGATGCAATTGGAGAAATTGAGGTATCGGTTTTAACTCACACACTTGGTCTATATTATGGCTTTAATTAAAGAACTTGTAGAAGAAGCTCTAGCTATCGGTTATTTGAGTATTGTAGCTGAAGACGAAATCCGATCGCTAATTCAAAGTGATTATGATTCCGAAGATCTAGATGCTTGGATTTTATTACAGCGAGCGATTGTTGCAGGTGATGTAAAACAAGAATCACGGCGCAAAAAAGTTTCCCCTGCTCCTAAAACCAAGGACGCTTCATCGAGTATTAAACATGCTTATCAAGTGGCAGCGGAGATTGCCTATGCAGCAGCTATAGCTCTCACAATGTCAAAAAATACTAAGGATCAGCCTTCACTAGGTGCATAAGAATGACATTGATTAAATTGTTTTACTTTTGTACCATAAATGATTTGATACTAAGTAGTCGGCGTAGGCTTAGCCCGTCGTAGACATCGCTTTTTCTGCCTAACTCCTTGCTAGAGTTTTGGTTAGCAACAACTTCTGGCCGGGTGAAACAATGTCGTGCGATCGCATAAATTTAGGTTAACCCAACCTATTCATTGTCATGATTCTAGATCGGGATAAATTTATTAAAAAATAATTAATTTTTTCTTATACTTACAATCGAGATGATAATATTTTCTTCCTTGGGAAGGCAAAAATAATCGATCCCCAAAACGAATAATAAAATAAATATAAATAATTTGTTCAAAACTAAATTATATTAAATGATACATACCAGTAAATGGTTAAATTTTCATATACCAAGTACATGGCTAAAAGTAGCGCATAGAATAAAAAATACCTTGGTGTAAACTCTAGCAACGAGGTTAAGAAAAATTCTCAATGCTTAACAAAGTCATGGCTTTTTCACAAACTAGGCTATAGAGAATTGGCAACATTGGTAAAGAAAGTAAACAATAACCATAGCTAAACTTGGAGTTTTGCCAACCTATGCAGCCAATTCGCACATTCAATGTCTCCCCCTCACTACCGCCGCGACTCGAACCGCTGCGGCGGCTGGCATATAACTTGCACTGGGATTGGAACGTTGAGACTAAAGATTTATTTCGTCGCTTAGATTCTGACCTGTGGGAGTCGAGCCGTCATAACCCGGTGTTGATGCTGGGTACTATTTCTCAGGCGCGGCTTTTGGAAGTTGTCGAAGATGAAGGCTTCCTCGCGCAAATGGATCGAGCTAACCGTCAGTTAGAAGATTATTTGCAAGAGCGCACCTGGTATCAGAAACAACGGGAAAATAAACCAAAAGAATGCTACGCCTATTTTTCGGCGGAATTTGGACTTGTAGATTGCTTGCCCGTGTATTCTGGAGGCTTGGGCGTTCTGGCGGGGGATCACCTCAAATCTGCCAGTGACTTGGGTCTACCCCTTGTAGGTGTAGGTTTACTATACCAGCAAGGCTACTTTGCCCAGTATCTCAATGCTGATGGTTGGCAGCAAGAACGCTACCCCATCAACGATTTCTACAACATGCCTTTGCACCCAGAGCGCAATCCAGATGGTTCAGAACTGCGGATTGCGGTAGACTATCCAGGGCGCAAGGTCTACGCCAGAGTTTGGCGCGTACAGGTGGGAATGGTGCCTTTATATCTCTTGGACACCAACATTGAACCCAATAATCCCTACGACCACGACATCACAGACCAACTCTATGGTGGCGACATCGACATGCGTATCCACCAGGAAATCATGCTGGGGATCGGTGGCGTGCAAATGCTTAAAGCCTTGGGGCTGAAGGTTACCGCCTACCACATGAACGAAGGTCACGCCGCCTTCTCCGCCCTAGAACGCATCCGCTTGCTGATTCAGGAAGAAGGATTGAGTTATGCCGAAGCTAAACAAGTAGTGGCTTCGAGCAATATCTTTACCACTCACACGCCAGTACCAGCGGGCATTGACTTATTTTCTCCCGACAAAGTTTTGTACTACCTGGGGTACTATGCAGAAATCTTTGGCTTGCCCAAAGAACAGTTTTTAGGACTGGGGCGGGAAAATACTGGCGATTTATCTGCGCCTTTCAGTATGGCAGTGTTGGCGTTGAAAATGGCAACATTTTCCAACGGTGTGGCACAACTCCACGGCGTAGTGTCCCGGCAAATGTTCCAAGGCTTGTGGAAGAAAGTGCCAGTGGAAGAAGTACCCATCGCCGCCATCACCAACGGTGTCCATGCTCGGAGTTGTGTTGCCAAATCAACTCAAGAGTTATACGATCGCTACCTTGGGCCAAGTTGGTCATCAGCACCAGTAGATAGCCCACTGTGGGACAGGATGGACGCCATACCCGATGAAGAATTGTGGCGCAATCACGAACGCTGCCGCTTAGACATGATATTGTTTGTGCGGGAGCATTTGGTCAAGCATTTACGCGATCGCGGCGCTTCACCTTCGGAAATTGTCCAAGCCCAAGAAGTTTTAGATCCTTACGCCTTCACCATTGGCTTTGCTCGTCGCTTTGCCACCTACAAACGCGCTACTTTGTGGATGCGCGATGTAGAACGCATCAAGCGGATTTTGTTAGCCAACAAAGACCGAAAGGTGCAATTTGTAATTGCCGGTAAAGCGCATCCTAAAGATATTCCCGGAAAAGAACTCATCCGCGACATCAATCACTTTATCCGCGAACAGCATTTAGAAAAGCAGGTAGTGTTTGTTCCTAATTACGACATTCACATTTCGCGGTTGATGGTAGCAGGTTGTGATATCTGGTTAAACACACCGCGTCGTCCGCGGGAAGCGTCTGGTACCAGTGGCATGAAAGCGTCAATGAATGGATTGCCGAATTTAAGCGTACTAGATGGTTGGTGGGATGAAGCTGATTACGTCCGCACAGGCTGGGCAATTGGACATGGAGAAAATTACGACGATCCCGCCTACCAAGATGAAGTAGAAGCAAACGCCCTCTACGATTTGTTAGACAAGGAAGTCGTACCGCTATTTTACGAACATCGTGATAGTGATGGCTTACCGCGGCCGTGGGTTGCCAAAATGAAGGATGCAATTCGCTTGAATTGCCCATTCTTTAATACAGCGCGGATGGTAGGAGAATATGCACAAAGAGCTTATTTCCCAGCTAGCGATCGCTATCATACCCTGACCGTTGATAACTATGCCCCAGCCAAAGAACTAGCCGCTTGGAAAGCAAAACTCAGCGACCACTGGTTCAACATCAAAATCAAAGATATTGATGTATCCACACCTGCGGATATTGAAGTTAACCAAACTGTGGCTGTCAAAGCTAAGGTTGATTTGGCAACTTTGAACAATGATGACGTGCAAGTAGAGTTATATCAAGGTGCGATCGATGCCAATGGTGATATTGTCAACGCTGTGACAGTGGTGATGGATTACCAAGGCGAAGATTCGCAAGGATTGACTACTTACACCGCTAATATCACCTACACCACCTCCGGTTTGCAAGGCTTGTCTTTGCGCGTATTGCCGAAAAATCAACATTTGGCTAATGCCTATGAGCCAAGGTTGATTGCTTGGGCAGAATAAGACTACTAAATAGTTTTTGAATACTCAAGATTAGGCGTTGCTGATTTAAATTTGGCAACGCCTTTTTTCTATATAATTTCAGGTAGATAATTAATATCTAATAGCTGTTCTAAAGTATAAGTGCAAGATTGGGGTAAATTATCTATTTTGCCTTCAGTTTTCTCAACAACATACCCTAAAGCATCATCATAAATTGATAGTAATTCTTTTTCTAAAAATTGATATAAATTCGTTGTCAAGTTACGTTTTAATTGAGTCCTAAAACTTCTAATTTCTGCTCTCCAATGTCCAGAATTATACTCAGATTCTTCTTTCCAATATTGCAGTAATAAAAGATGTCTAATAACTTGTTCTAATAAACTAGCAACCCTGGCTTTGTCTCTCCGTCCCAAATTTTCTAGCTCCTCAATTAAATTTTCTAAATCTAATTCTTCTAGATGATTAGCTTTCAATAATTTGATTGTTTCCTCTAACCAGAGATGCTCATCAATTTTATAAAGCTCTTTTAAACTCAAATTAGAACTAATTCCTGGCATAAAACCTCGGTAAAAAGGACTGGAGATTGGGTTTGCAGCAATATATAGCTTATAATCTAACATGCCTCCTCTGCGCCTGGAGCATGAGATAAAATCCCAGTTTTTGGAAGGCTCATTTTAAGTTAAAATTCTTTGGGGAATGACAATATAGCCAGTAGTGCGATCGCCTAGTACTAAATTACGTTCTTCTCCCCAATACCACCAGTGTGCAGCAATATAAGCACAAACTAGGGCATCTAGTTTGTCTTCAGTTGCTTTCAAGGCTGCGCCTGTAATGGGAATTTCTAGAAAAAACGAATCGCCTAGATGTACAGGAGGAGAAAGAGAAGGGAGGATATGGAGAAGATAATTTTGCAGTTTAATTAATTCTAAGCGGCGTTCGCTGAGGCGTCCTTTTTTGTATTTGAGGATGCGTTCTAAGTTGAAGAGATGAACAATTGCTGGATGGGGAAAGACTTCTATTTGATATCTGCCAAGTTTTTGCGGTTCGATGGTGGGTGCGTGGACGTAGCCGCGAGATTCTAATTCTAAGCCAAAGTTGACGGTGCGATCGGCAAAGGGTAGGTTTTTGTTAGCTGGGTAACATCCGGCGTGATATTTACCAAAGTGTTTGTGGGTGAGTTTGTCGGGGAGACGACTCCCAGTGTCGTTAGGGATGAGGGTGGGTGCATCTACGCCAATGATGGCTGGTTCGTCTGGTTGTACGCTGTCATCAAGCCATGTCAGGATGTCTGCAATGGCTTCTTTGCGATCTAAATCGAGTAGTTGCAGTTGTCCATCTATCCATCCTAAGCAGCATAGTCCGCTTGGTTGGGATTTCCAGCCTAAATCAATGCCAATAAATTTCACGATCGCTATACGAATTTTCAATTATTTTCGCATTTCTCGGCAACGGCTCACCAAAGCAGCCCTCAGTTGCATTCAATGGGGAATGAGGGGGATGCAGCTTTAGCTTCCCGCAGAGTGGAAGATCTGACTGGCGAACGTAAATTAGTATGAATATTCAAGAATAACTTAGTTAACTAATATTGAATTGCAAAAAAATCGTCGCAAATAATCTTATAATCTTAAAAACATTGTCATAATTCAGTAGCCAAAATAATTAACCATTTGGAGAGATGATGAATCAAGAATGGCATAATTAATTATTATTGAAAGAAAATATTCCAGACTTATTTCAAAATTCTGGAATCTAGAATTTTAAATTTTTACAAATAAAATAGCTTGGTTATGCACTAATCATTCTAAACTACTTAAAAATTCTAAATTATGTTAGCGCAGGGGGTATACTCCTCCAAGGAAGCAAGCTACGCGATAGCGTCTCTAAGAGTTGTCCGTTATGAATTCTGACTCCTGACTCCTGTTTTATTTTACCTCACAATAAGCTAATTAAAATTATTGCAATGCAAATTTTATTTTTACATCCCAATTTCCCCGCACAATTTCGCAACCTTGCCATGTTTTTAGGCAGGGATAAGAACTTCAGAGTTGTCTATGGCACAAATCGTCGTGAAGGAGAAATATTTGGCGTTCATAAAGCTATTTACGCTCCTTCTCGTGAAGCTGCTCCCCAAACCCACCACTATGTTCGCAGCTTGGAAAATGCTGTGCTTACTGGTCAAGCTGTTTATCGCATAGCAGAAAAATTAAAAGCTGAGGGTTTCGTTCCAGATATAGTTTACGGTCATTCTGGTTGGGGGCCGACTTTGTTTATGAAAGATGTGTTTCCCAAAGCAGAATTGTTGTGTTATTTCGAGTGGTTTTATCATGCTCATGGTTCCGATGCAGATTTCGATCCCAACGAACCATTAAATGCTGATGATGTGTGTCGAATTCGCGTGAAAAATGCGCCTATTTTGACTGATTTATACAGCTGCGATCGTGGGCTTTCTCCTACTCATTGGCAGCGGCAACAATTTCCGAAAGAATTTCATCATAAAATCACTGTCTGTCATGATGGCATTGATACTAAATTTTTTGCTCCCATACCAGACGCCAAGTTAGTTTTACCAAGAATAAATCTCGACCTTTCCCATGTGGAAGAGTTAGTAACTTATGTCGGACGAGGAATGGAACCTTACAGAGGTTTTCCCCAGTTTATGGAAGCTGTAGCCCTACTTCAACAACGGCGACCCAAATGCCATGTAGTAGTTGTGGGAGAAGATAGAGTTGCTTATGGTAAAAATCTCCCCGACGGCAAGACTTATAAACAATTAATGCTCGAAAAATTATCTTTAGATTTATCAAGACTGCACTTTACAGATAGCCTGCCTTACAATGAATATCTTCAGGTATTACAAGCGTCTTCTGCTCATATTTATTTAACCCGTCCTTTTGTGTTGTCTTGGTCGATGTTAGAGTCAATGTCAGTAGGATGTGTGTTAGTAGCTTCCAAAACTGCACCAGTCTTAGAGGTCATCCAAGATGGCGTTAATGGACTGCTCGTAGATTTCTTTTCTCCCCAAAATATTGCGGATCGAGTTGAAGAAGCGCTGGATAATCCTCAAGAAATGAAAGCGATTCGTGCCAACGCACGAGCGACAATTCTCAAACATTATGATGTGGCGAAATTGTTACCAGAGCATTTGGAATGGATGTTAAGTACTAAAAATGCTGAGAGTAAAAAGCGCCAAAATCCTAAAGTTTCTAAAGGATTTGGCGGAAATTAAATATTAGGAATAGCATATAGGGCATTGGGCATTAAGCATTCATAAATGGCCAATGACCTATGATTAATGACTAATGACTAATGACTAATGACTAATGACTAATAACATTAAAAATGCGAATTCTTCTTACTATTGCCCATTTTTTTAAACCTAGCGGTGAGGGTCGTCACGCTTCCCAACGCAAAGACCCCAAACCTCGTTTGCAAGCCTTAAGTCAAAGCCTTACTGGCTTGCACCAATTATTTGGCAAATCTCAAACTATTATTAACATTGCTCAGCGATTAGCTTTGCCTGCTAATCAACCCCAATCTCACGAATTAGATATTGTTATTTGTACAACTTCAAACAATCATCTTTTAAATCAGCTTCCTGTACCATCCCATTTATATAAGCATCATTCTAGCAATGTAGAACCTATGCTTTTAGGATTTGAGTGCCAAGCTGTTCTGCAAAGTTGTCTTGGTAAATACGATTACTATTGTTTTTTGGAAGATGATTTAATCGTTCATGACCCTTGGTTTTTTGTCAAATTAAACTGGTTTACCCAACAAGCAGGTGACTCGAATTTACTCCAACCAAATCGTTATGAAATCTCGTTTCATGGTTTAGTTCACAAAGCTTACATTGATGGAGATTTGGCTTTGCGAGTTACTGCTCCCTTTCAAAATGTGCAGGAGCAACAAGAACTCAAGGGTACAATTATGAATACATCTATTACTTTTAATCGGGCGCTAAACCCCCATTCAGGCTGTTATTTCTTAAATGCAAATCAGATGGCTTATTGGGTTAATCAACCTTATTTTATCGACCGAGATACAAACTTTATTGGCCCTTTAGAAAGTGCTGCTACTTTGGGAATTATGAAAACATTCCGAGTTTATAAAACCTCACCGGAGCAAGCAAGTTTTTTAGAAATTCAGCACTTTGGAACAGGATTTTTGGGATTAATAGGAGGACAGGTGAGTTTGGCACAAAAGTAAATGCCAGTTTGAAATTTGAAATTAAAAATTATTTCGGTTTATTGAACTGTATTGCTATATAAGCTAGGGAAAATAGGTTTTCAGCTGTTGAACCTACATTCCATACTGTGCTGTAGTAGGTTTTATAGTTTTATATGAATAACCCTGTTTTGTCACTTTGGGAGAACCCAATTGCCCAAAGGCTTTCAGGGCTTTAATTTTCAGGTTTTGGCTACAAATTTTAGTTATTGTTAGAAAATAGAGGTTCAAAGCTTGGCTCAATCATAGTTTCAGAATCAAGCTTCGATTATTGTTTTCCGAGAGTGACAAAACAGGGATAAACACAGCAGGGTGAGCATTGCAATGCCCACCCCACTACGAGCGACTTACTTAGACAAACTTACTTAAGCGTGCTGTTTTTTCTTGCGAAGCTGTGGAAGTTGGCTGGCCATAAAACTCAAACCTGTCAACAGTAAACCAATTGTCCCGGCAGATTCTGGTACGGACTTGAGATCGCCCTTGAGAGCTATTCCATCATTACCGCACTCTAGGAAGATATTACTAACGTAATTACCCTCGCCGATTAAAGCCCTATCAAACGAAAAACCAATGGTGTACTGGCCGCTGGCAGAAAAGTTAGCAAAATTTAGCCCAGCAGTATTGAGTTGCTGACTATTGAGCATGGAAATGTTTCCAACTTTCGTGCCTGACCCAATGGCGTTGAGAATGGGAGTATTATCCCAAGTAGGATTCTGAGCGGCACTAGATTTGTAGTAGTAGTTGTAAACGTCTTGTGTGGTTGCGAGGTCTGTGCCTTGAGTATTATTCTTACCCCAGCCCCAGTCGTAGTACCACTTCAAGTTGCTGTAACCCCCATGTTGTGTGGTAGTACTCTTTGCTTGGACTCCTTGGTAAACTCCCGTTGCCAAGCTATTGTCATAGTTAGCAAACCTGACACCAAACAGCTGACCACTTTGACTAGCTGTTTGGAAGTCTTGACCTGAAAAATTAAAGAATAAGTCGCTCCAACCAATATGGACTGAATGACCTGGATTCCAGTAGTCATCGGCATCGATTGTGCCATCCAAAGGCATCCCGCCTGTAAGAGCAACATAGATTTTGTCACCTGAGTCTTTGACAGCCATACCTTTGATATCAAAAACGGAACCTCCAGAACCATCTTGGAAGGAATCGATACTATAGTTCCAGCCATTGTAGAGTTGTCCGGCATTTGCTTGTTGATTAGACAGACTCAGGAGGCTGATGCTCAAAGCTGTAGTGGTAAAAAGAACTTTTAGAGTTTTCATATTTATGAGAATATCTCCGATTAGGCAATGATTTTTTATCTGTAAAAAGCCTAATCAAACTTATGTAAAATCTGTAGTATTTAAGATGATTTGTTTTGAAAAAATATCGTAAATTCTTTGGCTTATTTTTCTATAAAAACTCAGTAATGTACTGAAATTTATATATTATAATAATTACTTATTTATATCTGAAATAATTTATTATCTAGTTAACTAGGTATAAATAAGTAATAATCTGAGGCAAAAAATATATGTTCTTCATAGAGTATGAATTATTTGATTGTTATATATTTAATTTAAATTAGCTATGTATGTTTTATTAAATAGGGTTTTCGGTTTTTACGTAGGAGCGATCGCTCTACCGAAAGTTAGGACACAAAGAAGTGAAAAATCATGAGTTTGAGAATGCAATGTTTGGCAAGTAGAGACAAAATTCATCTTGTCTCTACTTGCTAAACTTAACTAACAGGCGATAATTGATAACTTGCTTGTTCTGTCTGTTGTGCTTGCTGTTGCTTCAAGATTTCTAGTTGTGTCTCTAGTTCTAGCTTTACTTCATGACGGAAGCTGAAGAAGTGTTCGCCAAAACTTAATGCCACGAGATAATCATACAATAAATGCTGTTTCTGGAGAGCGATCGCTAGCAATTGCCACCAAAAACGCCAACGAGTTGAACGAATAATACCCTGTCGCCAAACAATTATCGGAAATAATCGTAATTCGTGCCAAGTCAGAGGACGTTTGCCTTTGGGACGCTTACCTTGCATCAAATTAAAGTGATGAAAGGTACGCTTGAGATAAAGCATCGGCTCATACAAATTCCAAAAAGTTTCAATATACTCCCTAATAACTTCTTCTAATGGGCGAGTCGGGACAAAATTCATCAAGCCTTTTTGAGAACCCATGAAATCCATCGATCCTTCTTTGAGGCGTCCTTCTTGTTTGAGACGGTTCCACATTGCTGTATTTGGTAATGCTTGCAGCAAACCAAGATGCGCTTGGGGAATACCCGTCTCTTCTACAAATGTTTGAATGCGTTGTCCTGCTGCTTTTTTTTCGCCATCAAAACCAATAATAAAGCCAGACATAATTTGTAGTCCGGCTCGTGTAATTTTGTAACAAGATTCTGACAGTGATTGGCGGGTATTTTGTTCTTTATGGGCTACTGCTAGACTTTCGACATCTGGCGTTTCAATGCCCATAAATACCATCCTAAAACCAGCTTGCACCATCAACTCAATCAATTCATCGTCCTCTGCGAGATTTAAGGACGCTTCTGTGAGTAACATAAATGGATAGCTACGCTGTTGCATCCAAGGAATTAGCGATCGCAATAAAACCTTAGCATTACGTTTATTGCCGATAAAATTGTCATCAACGATAAATACCAATCGCCGCCAGCCCATTTGATATAAGACTTCCATCTCGGCCAGCATTTGTTCTGGTGTTTTGGTGCGCGGCTTGCGACCAAATAAAGTAATAATGTCGCAAAATTCACACTGAAATGGACAGCCGCGGGAAAATTGCAGCGTAATTGCTAAGTAAGCATCTAAATCTAACAAGTCAAAGCGGGGTATGGGTGTTTGAGTGACATCGGGTTTTTCTGTCGCGCGGAAAATTCCAGAAGTTTCTCCCCTTGCTAATGCTTCTAAAAATAAGGGGACAGTACATTCTCCTTCATCCAAAATTAAATAATTAGCTCCGGCTTGCAGCGCAAATTCTGGTACTGATGTCGCAAAAGGGCCACCAACTGCCACTTTTTTACCTAACGCCACCCCTTTTTGAATTAACTCCCACAAATCTTTTTTCTGGATAATCATTGCAGAGATGACAACCAACTCACACCAATCCCAGTCTTCATCTGTCTCTAGACGGACATTGCGATCGACTAATCTAATTTCCCAATCACTTGGTAGCATTGCCGCTATTGTAATTAAACCCAATGGCGGGTTTGTAGCGCGTAACCCTGCCAAATCAAGGGTTTCCTGGTACGACCAGAAAGAATTGGGCATTATGGGCCAGAGTAGTAAAGCTTTCATCAGCAGACTCCCCGGAGTAGAGAAATTAACTCACAATTTCAAGATTACTGCTAGTTTCTCTCACAAAAACTTAAATTTTTTCTAATTCTCTAAATAAAAATAACTCGACACTTTTGTTTCGTTATACAAGATATAATTGACCCCATATTAGCTTGACTTATCAAGCCTTTAGTTACAAATCTTTAGTAACTTTGATTTTATTAGAACTGGCACAAATCTTTAAAACCTCGACTAACTAAAGAATAAAGGTTTACAAATCTGCCAATAATTGCTCAAGTCTTAGTTTTGTCAGAAACTATTAGCTATCAACAAAAAAAATCAGTAAAATCATCCATGCGGCGAGACTCAATATTTTACAAACTATTCCAACAATCACCCAATTTACTATTTGAACTATTGACAAATCGTCCAGAAAATGCAAATGCTTATCGATTTGATTCTGTAGCAGTGAAAGAACCAAAGTTTGAAATTGATCGGGTATTTCTGCCACCAGAAAGTGAAAGTCCGGGTGTTATATATTTCTGCGAGGTGCAATTCCAAAAAGCGGAAAGTGCGGTCTTGGGGTCTCCCCAAGTAGAGCAACTTTCCAAGACAGATGAACAGTTATATGAACGGGTCTTTGCAGAATCCTCATTATATTTCTACCGCAACCGTGCCAGATTTAGCGATTGGCAAGCAGTAATCATTTATCCATCTCGCAGTATCGAACAAACTGATATTTATCCCCATCGAAGTCTGCTATATGGAAACCAAGTGCATCGAGTCTATTTAGATGAATTGGGAGATATTCGTCAGTTACCTTTATGGGTTGCATTAATGGTATTAACTACAGTAGACGATGAACTTGCACCACAAGAAGCCAGATATTTGCTTGAGCGTTCTTCTGTTGAACAGCCCGAAACTGCAAGTCGCGCCATAATTGACTTAGTTACAACGATAATGGTGTACAAGTTTGAACAATTAAGCCGTAAGGAAGTTGAAGAAATGTTAGGAATTACCCTGAAAGAAACGAAAGTATACCGAGAAATCAAGGAAGAAGGACGAGAACAAGGACGAGAAGAAGGACGAGAACAAGGAGAAAGATCTCTTATATTTCGTCAACTAACTCGGCGGGTGGGAGAATTACCTCAAGATGTGCGCGATCGCATTGCAACTCTTAACCTAGAACGATTAGAAAATCTTGGCGAAGCACTGTTAGATTTTACCAGTATGGCTGATTTGCAGGCTTGGTTAGAAGCACAATGATGAAATAGCCTAAAGCTAAGTCTTAATTTTTTCAATTTTTCGGAAAGAAAGTTTGTAATTTACGGTAATTCCGAACAATCTGCCGCCATAACTAAATTTCTGCTTCCCCAACAGCGAGTTGGCGCGGAAAATGTCAAAATTAAATGAGTTTTGCGTAGGCGCGTTTAGGTTGATGCAGCCTCTTGTAGAGAAGAGAGCGAATTA
Organism: Nostoc sp. ChiSLP01; assembly: GCA_034531195.2. Taxonomy (GTDB): domain Bacteria; phylum Cyanobacteriota; class Cyanobacteriia; order Cyanobacteriales; family Nostocaceae; genus Nostoc. The sequence goes on along the minus strand of JAVRBO020000091.1, from coordinate 64,262 downwards.
TTACCAGACCGCCACTTAATTAGCGCAGATTTGAGATAACTAAGTTGAGAATTTATGGGCAAGCAACGTGTTCTTTCTGGAGTTCAACCAACCGGCAATTACCATCTAGGCAACTACTTGGGAGCCATTCGCAACTGGGTAGAAGGTCAGAGCGAATACGAAAATTACCTCTTTGTGGCTGATTTGCACGCAATTACAGTGCCACACGACCCAACACAGTTGGCAGCTGATACTTATACCCTTGTTGCTTTGTATCTAGCTTGTGGTCTCGATTTAAATCACTCCACCATTTTTGTGCAATCCCACGTTTCAGCCCACAGTGAACTCACCTGGTTGCTCAACTGTATTACACCCCTAAATTGGCTGCAAGATATGATCCAGTTTAGGGAAAAGGCCGTCAAGCAGGGAGAAAATGTGAGTGCAGGTTTGTTGGATTACCCAGTGCTAATGGCATCTGATATTTTGCTTTATCAAGCCGATAAAGTGCCAGTGGGTGAAGACCAAAAGCAACATTTGGAATTGACACGGGATATTGCAGCTCGATTAAATCACCAATTTGGGAAACCAGAACAGCCAGTTCTGAAGTTACCAGATCCTTTAATTCCCAAACAAGGGGCAAGGGTGATGAGTTTAGCGGACGGTACGCGTAAAATGTCGAAATCCGATCCTTCTGACTTAAGCCGCATCAATTTGCTAGATTCACCAGAGCAAATTCAATACAAAATTAAGCGTTGTAAAACCGATCCGATTCGGGGTTTGACTTTTGACGATCCAGAGCGTCCAGAGTGCAACAATTTATTAACTCTGTATACATTGCTTTCTCTTAAAACAAAAGAAGATGTAGCAGCTGAATGTCAAGATATGGGTTGGGGACAATTCAAGCCATTGTTAGCAGAGACAATTATTGAGGCTCTCAAACCGATACAAGAAAAATATCAGGCGATAACTGAGGACAAAAGCTATTTAGAGTCAGTGTTGCGGGATGGAGCCGAAAAAGCCAGAGCGATCGCTAATCAAACTTTATCACAAGTCAAAATCGCTTTAGGCTACTCTCTGCCTCTATGAGTTTTACCTTTTAGGTGTGATTTGTTATACCATTTAACAAGACAGAATTCAGGCGACTGAAGCCTGAATTCTTCAATTGAATTTTGTACAGACGCGTAGACGCTCGAAGAGCGGCTTCTCGTAAGAGTATAATCGCGTCTCTACTTCTGAATTCTGACTTATTCTTTAATAAATCGAGATTTCTAATGATATGCATCACACCCATAGCCCCACTGCCTTTCGTAGAGCCGTGCAAGCAGGTGAATTTTTGGTTACGGCTGAGGTAGCACCTCCAAAAGGGGGAGATCCAACCCAGATGATTAAAATGGCGGCGACCCTTAAGGGGAGGGTTCATGCCGTCAATATCACAGATGGTAGCCGCGCCGTGCTGCGGATGTCTTCATTGGTGGCATCAGTAATTTTATTACAAAACGGTGTAGAGCCGATTTGTCAAATTGCTTGCCGCGATCGCAACCGCATTGGTTTACAAGCCGATTTGATGGGCGCTCATGCTTTGGGCGTACAAAATATATTAGCCCTAACTGGCGACCCAGTAAAAGCAGGCGATCATCCAGATTGCAAAGCTGTTTTTGACTTAGAAGCCGTGCGACTCTTACAAGTGATTCGCAAGCTGAATCAAGGCGTTGATTGCAACGATAAACCCCTAACTGATGGGGCGCTAGATTTATTTCCTGGTGCCGCAGTAGATCCACAATGTAAGAGTTGGTCGGGTTTGCAAAGTCGATTTGAACGTAAAATCCAAGCCGGAGCGCAATTTTTTCAAAGTCAGTTGATTACTGATTTTGAATGCCTAGAAAAATTTATGGATACAATTGCGGTTGGCTATAAAAAACCAATTTTGGCAGGAATTTTTCTGTTGAAATCGGCTAAAAATGCTCAATTTATTAATAAGTGTGTTCCGGGTGTAAATATTCCCCAACATATTATTGATAGATTAGCAAAAGCCAAAGATCCTCTCGAAGAAGGAATGAAAATTGCCGCAGAACAAGTGCAGATAGCGCGGCAATTGTGTCAAGGTGTCCACATGATGGCAGTGAAACGCGAAGATTTAATTGCACCAATTTTAGATTTAGCTGGAGTTGCTACAGTTAATCAGTTGGTTTCAAGGTAAACAAAGTAAGTAGAAGGCAGGAGGCAGAAGGCAGAAGGTAAAAACCAGTTTTTATCGGGGTTTTAAACTTTTGTCTTTTACATTTAATTATGTCTACCTACTTAATAGATTTTTGATGAAAGCAGTTGGTTGTTCCATCTGCTTTTTTTATTTTGTAATTGGTAACTCAACCAATTGACTCCCATAACTAAAGTCGAGGGGAGTATTACTACTCCTCTCGACCATACTTTTATCGTGCCCCAAAATTGTGTATTTGTATTACTGGTAGCGATTACATTTTGCACCTCATCAAGTGCTTACTAAAGGCGATCGCTACTACATCTTTCAACTATCAAACACTTTTCTATAACGGCATAATATCACTAATGACATAGAATACTAAGCCGCTTAGACAAGTCCATTGCATTTGGGCACTCTCAGAGTTGGGTTACATCTTTCCGTGTTGTAGCACTTCTTGTAGATGGTGACGAATTTCTCTTGCTTGCTCAATATCAGATTGCCGCAATTTTTGGAACAACTCTACACAAGGCTGAGAACCTACTTCTTGTGCATCTTTAATGTAAGTATCATAAGCCTTAACAGCTTCAGCCTTGTTGTGCAACACGGTGACAAAATCGTACTCCAAGTTGCTAATTGGTTCTTGAGACTGTCCGTTACCTGTATTTGTAGTCATTGTTTGAACCTCTTTGTAGGATTTATAATTAACTTATACTGAGGCTCAAAGAGTAATTCATCTTCCAAAAAGGGTATAGTTCAATACGTCGGAAGTACCTTGCAAAGGTCGCTTATATAACTAAATGACTAGTAGGCTCTTTTATTAATTGTTTGTTAAATTCCTTAACTGTCTTATTTGTCTGTCTAAGAATTCAGAATTCAGCGATCGGGATTTAAAAGACTTTGAAATCCAAGCATAATAATTTAAATAAAATTTTGCACAGAGATTTTCAGTTGTAGCCTCAAGCAAAGGAGCAGGGAAATTAAAAAATAAAAAGGTACTATTTCTACTTTTACCTTTTATCTTTTAATTTTTTAATCCGCTGCTCCTTTTTTGATGGTAATTTATGCAATAGGTTGATTTTTGTCACATTGACGCGAATACTGAAATTGCAGATCGTTGGCTCGTTCCCTACCTCCTTTATAGACAATAGGACACAATTTAGTGTTAGCACTTATACAATCCATGTGTGGCGTTTTAGCACAGACTATTAATAAGCCACCCAGAATAAACAATAAGCCGCAAATTGCACCTGTCTGAAAGGAAGAAATCTCTAATACTCCGTGAACTACTATTTCTCGTAGAACAGAAACAATTGTTACCTCAACTGCTACTCCTACAGAAATACTATGTTCTTGTAAATAGACCATTAATAGTCGAAATAACTCGACTAAAATCAACACAAATAGTATTTTTGCAGTCACTTGTTTATAGTCTAGTGGCTGCGTGAGGGCAATGGCTATCCCCCACAATTGGAGCAGCATAACCGCGAACAAACCCAAACACAAGACAATCACAATTAAGTCTTGAAAGGCTTCCATATTGCGTACAATTGAGTGGCGATCTAGCCAGCGATCGCGAAATAAAAATCGACTCTTCAGGCGCTTTTGCATTGCGTTTCATACCAGTCAGGACAAGTTCAGACAACACCAGCGAGTCAACCCAATAATTTTATGTTACGCAATATTAAATTTTTGTGCCTCCGGGAGCTTAATAATCGATCGGTAAACTTGGGCATTGGGCATTGCTTATTCACTAATGACCAATGACTAATGACTAATGACTAATAATTATTCATCTATTTAAATTTTGTGCTTGTTGCAACAATTGTTCGGTATTTTTTGCCCATTGAGCATTACCCTGAGCATTGTATAAATCTCTGGCAAATTGCAATACTTGTGCTGCATCCTTATATTGTTGTAACTGCATAAAAACTAACCCAGCACCATAATAAGCATTGGGATAATTAGAGTTAGCTTCGGCTGATTTTCTAAAAGCCTCTAAAGCTTCTTGTAATTTGCGTTGGTTAAACAGAATTGAGCCAATATTATAATAAGCTTCTGGATATTTAGGATTAATTTTTATTGCTTGATTAAAAGCTTCTTCAGCTCGATCGAGTTTGCCTTGTTGAAGATAGCACATCCCGATATGGTAAGGAGGTTCTGGCGCATTTTTGCTATATTCTATGGCTTTTTTAAAAGATGCGATCGCCCGATCGCAATCTCGTTGCTGTTCTCGCAACAAGCCCAAGTTATAGTGAGCAAATCCGAGTTTGGGATCGAGTTCTAGGGCACGTAGCAAGTAATCGTTAGCTAACTCTAAATTGTTCCCTTCTAATAGCGTACCGCCTAAATTCGCAAACGCTGGAGCAAATTTAGGATCGGCTTGCGTGGCTCGATAAAATGCGTCCGCAGAGGGTTGTAATTGTCCTGTTTGTCGCAATGCTAGCCCTAAATTATAGTGTGCTGCTGCCAATGTCGGATCTAATTGACTTGCTTGTTTAAAAGCAGCGATCGCATCTTGTACTCTTCCTGCCTGAATTGCCTGTAAGCCTTGGTTTAACTTGTCTATGGCAGTTTGACTATTAGATTGTGCCAGCTTTGGGGGAAGAGGAGCAGGGGAAGCAACCGAAGAGGGGGAGATGATGATACCCACTACTAAGAAACAAGGCAGGAGGCAGGATAGCGCAGCGTTAGCGAGTCCGCGAGCGTCGGCAGAAGGCAGAAGGGAAGAGGATTTGACTTGTTTCTTCCATCCATAACGGAAGTGAGCGCGTCCGTAAACAGCTACTATCAAACTTACTAGAGTTGCTATGCGATATTTATATAGTAGTAATCTCATAGATTTTCTAAATCACGACAATTTCCAGTTAGTTTACTTAACAAAAACTTTGGGGAATCCTGAAGTTTTTTACAAAACTTTTTGATTGAGTATTAAACTTTGTGTTGCTTAACTTTTCTTAAGCTAAATCTTACGACAGGCTACAATTTTTTTAACTTTGGATTAAAGGTAGGATAATAACAAATTAAAGAAGGGGTAATTTTGACTCCAGAGAACCATTTTTTATCCCTGATAAAGATAGCGTAATGCGGTTGGTAATGAATTACCGCAAGGGAGGTTTTATGAACGAAAAAGTAAAATCGGGTTCGCGGAATGTTGCAATTGTTGGGCCTTATTTGAGTGGAAAAACAACTTTACTAGAAAGTTTGTTATTTGTGACAGGGGCGATTTCTCGCAAAGGAAGTGTTAAAGACAGTAACACAGTAGGAGATAGTGCTGCTGAGTCCCGCGATCGCCACATGAGCGTAGAAGTCAGTGCCGCTAGCACTGAGTATAACGGTACTCGTTTCACTTTCGTTGATTGTCCTGGAAGTGTAGAATTTGCCCAAGAAACATACAATGCTTTAATAGGAGTCGATGCTGCAATTGTAGTTTGCGAACCAATACGCGATCGCGTCCTTACCCTCGCCCCTCTATTTAAATTCCTCGACGATTGGGAAATTCCCCACATAGTTTTCGTCAACAAAATGGATCGGGCAAACATCCATGTTTTAGAAACATTACACGCCCTCAAAGCAGTTTCCAGCCGTCCCCTAGTAGCCCATCAATATCCCATCATGCAAGGGGAACAACTCACCGGCTTTATCGACATGGTGAGCGAACAAGCATATCAATATCATCCCGGCGCACCCGCAGACCCGATTCCCTTCCCCGAAAATTTAAAAGCAGAAGAACATATCGCACGGGCAGAAATGCTCGAAGCCCTAGCAAATTTTGACGACCATTTACTCGAAGAACTTTTAGAAGATATTGAACCACCCCAAGAAGAAATCCTCAAAGATTTAAAAATGGAATTAGGGGCAGATTTAGTAGTCCCCGTTTTCTTTGGTGTGGCAGAACAAGATTATGGTGTAAGACCTCTAATAGAAGCTTTGTTACGGGAAGCCCCCGAACCAGAAACCACAGCAGAACGCCGCTTAAAAAATATTAAAGGCAATGCTCCCCTAGCCCAGGTACTCAAAACTTACTACACTCCCCAAGGTGGTAAACTCTCCCTAGTGCGGGTTTGGCGGGGCAAATTAACCGATGGTCTTGTCCTCAATGGCGTTCGCACCGGTGGAATTTATCGCCTCATGGGACAACAACAGCAATCAGTGAATGAAGTTGCTGCTGGTGAAATTGTCGCCTTGAGCCGTTTGGAAGGAATCAAGACCAGCGATACAATCTCCACAGAATCCGCAGCGATACAATTACCCAAAGCTGAACAGTTGGAACCTGTGTTTGCCCTGGCAATTACACCAGAAAAGCGCAACGATGAAGTTAAACTCAGCGCTGCCATTACTAAGCTATTAGAAGAAGACTGTTCGTTGGCTTGGGAACAACACGGCGATACCCACGAAGTTATCCTCTGGGGTCAAGGCGAAATTCATCTGCAAGTCGCTTTAGATAGACTGCGCCGCAAATATAATTTGCCGATGACAACCCACTTACCGCAGGTGCCTTATAAAGAAACCATCCGCAAAACCGTGGCTTCAGTTCACGGACGATACAAACACCAAAGCGGCGGTCACGGTCAATTTGGTGATGTTTTCCTCGATATCAAGCCTCTACCACGCGGCGAAGGATTTAACTTTAATGAAACCATCGTCGGCGGTGTCGTTCCGAGACAGTATATTCCTGGCGTAGAAATGGGCGTGCGGGAATTTCTCGCACACGGGCCTCTGGGTTTCCCTGTGGTGGATGTCGCGGTAACTTTGACCAACGGTTCTTATCACAACGTTGATAGTTCCGAACAAGCCTTTAAACAAGCCGCCCGATTAGCAATGCAAACGGGAATACCCCAAGCACAACCCACCTTATTAGAACCGATTTTGCGGGTAGAAGTGACAACACCAAGCGAATTTACCTCCAAAGTGTTGCAACTATTGAGTGGTAGACGGGGACAAATATTAGGTTACGAAGGCAAAAACGATTGGCAAGGCTGGGATAATGTAGTTGCATACTTGCCACAAGCAGAGATGCAAAACTTTATTGTAGAGTTGCGATCGCTCACCTTAGGCGTTGGTTCTTTCCACTGGGCGTATGACCATTTACAGGAAGTACCAGAAAAACTCGCCGAACGCGTTATAGCTGGAAATGGCAACGGTGGTAACGGTAACGGCAAGTAATTTTCGATTTTAGATTAATCTAAAATCAACCTTAGCCCGAAACTTTTAGTTTCGGGCTAATAAGTTTACTCTATATCTTCTTCGCTAAGACCTGCATCCTTGAGCAGCCCTTTGAGTGTTCCAATGGGTAAATCGCGATTACCATGAACAGGAATAGAGAGAATAACACCTTCCTTGGCATAAATATGGTGACTTCCAGTAATTCGTTTCAGGTTCCAGCCATACCGTTCAACAATTTTACATAAAGCTTTGCCGGAAACTGATTTCATAGGGATAGTTCAATCAGCTGTTTATCGGGTTCAAGTTCTTCTTGCTCGCTAGCAACTTCAAGCCAACCCTGGATTGCATCTTCAAGCATTTCTAACAGGTGTTCGTAACTTTCTCCCCAAGTGTGACATCCTGGTAAAGCCGGTACAGAAGCACACCAAACATCGTCTTCTTGCCAGATAACCGCCTTAATTTTCATAGTAAATCTGTTGGATTCTCATGTTGTAAATCTTAGCGTAACTACATTTTATAGTTGCGTAGACTTTGCCCGCCGTAGGCATCGCTCACCTTAGGCGTTGGTTCCTTCCACTGGGCGTATGACCATTTACAGGAAGTACCAGAAAAACTCGCCGAACGCGTTATAGCTGGAAATGGCAACGGCGGTAACGGTAACGGCAAGTAATTTTTTGAATTTCTCTAAAATCCAAGCCCTGCATTTAAAGGTGCAGGGCTATTTGTTAGCGAATATTTAATACAGTTTGAACGTGTTGTTGAAATGCTAATTTTTGTTTACCCCAATGTTCTTGGAATGCGTGTATATTTTTCAATCTTATTGCTTTTCCAAATGCAGGGAAAATTCCTTGCTACGATAGTTTAATGCTGCATTTTGTAAGCTTCAACTTAAGATTTCGATGATTAGTAATGGTAACACTACAATTACAACAATTAAATGTGCCACCAGGACATAGAGTAATACTCCACGATGTTAGCTGGCAAGAATTTGAGGAGATTTTAGAAGAACTTGGCGACCATCGAGCCACTCGATTGGCTTATAGCCAGGGAACTTTGGAGATGAGAATGCCATTACCAAAACACGAGAAAGCCAAAGTAATCATTGGAGATTTGGTAAAAATTCTGCTGGAGGAGTTAGAAATTGATTGTGAGACATTTGGCTCAACTACTTTCAAACGCGATGATATGGTTGTTGGTGTAGAGCCTGATGATTCTTTCTATATTCAAAATCATGCTCGGATGATTGGTAAAGAACGAATTGACTTAAAAGTTGACCCACCACCAGACCTTGCAATTGAAGTTGATGTTACTTCCAAAACTCAATTGGATGCTTATGAAGCGCTAGGAGTTCCTGAACTTTGGCGATATGAAAATGGAAAGCTACAAATTAATATTCTTCAGTATGGCAAATATATTGAATCTGAAATTAGTCCTACTTTTCCCAACTTGCCTATTTTTGAAGCAATTCCCCATTTTGTCGAACAGAGCCAAACTTTAGGTAGAAGTCCAACACTCAAAGCATTTAGGCAGTGGGTAAGAGAGAAAATTCAAATTTGACAATATCTCTTCTATCGGGAAAATACGGTTTCACTTATAATTTGCACATATAAAAATAAATTAACCACGTTACTAATATGCTGGGATAGTAGATTACGATCTAATAATACGAGGTCAACAATTTGGAGGTAAAGACATTGATGGAAATATCAAAGTCACTGATAGGAGCGCGGCTGAATAACAAGCAAAGCACAATTAAAATAGACTCTACCGACTTAGCTAATAGTACTCCAGCAATTTCTTTAATATCTTTAGACTTTCCAACTGGTAAGAAGGAATTAATTAATCAGATTCGACCTAAAACTATTAATGAAGTTCTTCCGACAACTGTAGATAACACAGATACAAAAACTGAGATTGCTAATCTAGCTGCATATACTCAACCGATTGAGCGATTAACTAGTTTAACTACTCTATCTGATGACAGATTGGTTTTTGTGACTACAGTATCAACACAGAAGGGTCATCATAATAATCTATTATTTTTTGATGGAAAATCTTCTAAATCTAAAAAAGTATCAGGATTTAAAAAATGCAATTGTACTGTTGAAAATCTGCTAGCGATCGCAGGCGATAAACTCATTGCTGTAGTTAGTTTAGCTGGAGGTATTCCTCCTTTTGAGCTAGTAGAAATTGACCTGAAAAATGGAAAAGTCACTTCTGATTCTGATTTAGGTTTGCCACAGTTGCCACCAAATATACGGCTCAGTAATCTTACTTTAGGCCATGATGGAAAAATTTATGCAACAACTCTCGGTATGGAAGGTGTGACAAGATTGGTGCAACTAGACCTGGATAACAGGTCTATGGTTACTGGGAAAGGAAAGATTGTCAGCCTGTCACCATTGACTTTTGACAAAAAGTTTTTGCAACAAGACTTGCTCAGCCTGACTTTTTCTCCGTCAGGCGAAGTATATGCACTTGCCAATCCTCAATATGAAGAAGCTAATTGCCTTTTCTCGGTAGATATGAACGCTGGGAAAATGACGCTACTGTCGAAAGCAGAAGTAGATAAAATTACCTTTTCTAAGAAAAAGGACAAGTAGTAATATTTGCGATCGCATCCAAGTTATAGTTTTAGTTCTCCCCTCTGCCCGATGCGCTATGCCCTACTTCCTAATGGTTAATCTTAATTAAGTAGGTAAACATAATTAAATATAAAATACAAAAGTTAAAAACCCTGATAAAAACTGCCTTCTGCCCCCTGCCTCCTGCCTTCTGCCCCCTGCCTTCTGCCCCCTGCCTCCTGCCTCCTGCCTTCTGCCTTCTACTTACTAATTCAGAATTCTGCTCTAATTTACGAATTACTATGTGAATCTTCTGATATATTCTTTTGTTCTGGCAAGGCACGTATTCTATTCATTTGACTTAAAGCGTATCGTGCTGTTGCTTGCACTTCGGCATCTGGGTCTTCTAATGCATGACACAATATCTGACTCATTTGGCTCATCATGTCATAAACACGAGTCAAGTCACGGATTGCATTTTGCCGCACTTGTGGATTTTCATCTTGCATAGACATTGCCAAAGCACGGTTCATTGGTTTGAGTGTGCGGGCGCCAATTTCGGCTAAAGCTGCCAAAATTAAACTGCTTTCTTGAGAATCAGCATCAATCATCAAGTCAACCATTGGCTGAATTGCCCTAGAATCTCCCTGTTGACCCAAATCCCAAATCGCCTTACGCCGCTTCGTCGGGTCAGGACTGCGTAAGTCTTGAATTAGTTCGTCAACGATATTGAGTTTAGCAAGACGAGAAGTTTTTTCTGGTAGCAGCAATTGTGTAGTTTGTGGTAGCTTATCTCTGTGCAAACTGGTTACATTCTCTGAAGAAGGTGTTGTTACGAGATCTTTTTTCACTGGACTCAAACTTTTAGTATTTGATATTTCTCGTTTTTGCGCTTGTTTGACTTGACGAAACCACTTCAGCAAGAAAATAAACGCCCCAAAACTTCCTACAACACCAACGGCAAGTATTAACCACCAAAGGAAATCTTTTTCTTTTTCGGTTGGCTGGGGTTTTGCAGTTGGCTTGGGAATCTCAGCGCTAGAAGTAATAATTGGAGATTTAACAATTGGAGAACTAAACAACTGAGTTTTAGCCGCTAAGGCTGCTTGCAGTTTTCTCCTTGTTTCCAAACCAACGATACCATCTACTTTTAAGCCCTTGACTTTTTGGAATTTAGCCACAGCTATTTCTGTAGTAACGCTATACTTTCCATCTACTGCGCCACTGTAATATCCTAATTTTTTTAATTGGATTTGTAGTCTCTGTACATCGAATCCTTGGCTACCAACTTCTAAAAGAGGTGGAGTAGCAGTAACTCTCGAATTAGCTTGTGCAAATTCTAAAACTTCAGGTACTCGGTTAGATGTAGCTGTGCTTGGGCTATTTGTATAAAAACCCAGGCAAGAAAAACAGGTAAATACCAGGATTGAGGAACGGCATAGCCTCATATTGCAAGTTTCAGCCCGAACGTGCTTTTGAAGTCATCGATATCACAATACCTTCAAGGCGTCTAAATGTTAAGTATTGTTTATTATTTGTTATGGGGCATGGGGGATTCCAGGAAGTGTGGGAGGTGTGGGAGGTGTGGGAGGTGTGGGAGGATAGTGAAGAAATCTTTCCCCCCGCACTCCCCACACTCCCCATCTCCCCACTTACTACTCCCTAGTCCCCACGGGATTAAATTTTTTAGTAGATGATTCTAAAACCGATTGCTGTGTGTTGGCTTGTTCGCCAGCATTAATCTTGTCATTGTGCCCTGCTAAAGTATCGCGTTGGTTAATCAGGTAGATGCTGATTAAAGTGAGGAAAACACCCAGCCATTGTAACGGGGTGAGGACTTCTCTTAGGAAGAGGTTACCAAATAGTAAGGCAAAGATGGGTGTAAGAAAGGTGAGGGAACTCAGGCTGGTGAGATTGCCACTTGAGGCAAAGTAGAAGAATAATCCGTAGGCGATCGCACTGCCGAATATAGTAGCATAACTCAAGGCCGCCAAATCAGATGCTCCTAAATTCTGCCATTGTTGGGATTCGACGACTGATGAAACTCCCCACAGTGGCAATCCTCCCAAAATCATGTGCCAGCCTGTAGCGGTTACTGGGTCGGCATGTCGGCACACAAATCGAATCAATACTGTTCCTACTGCCATTGATAGGGCTGCTAGCAACATCAACCACTCGCCACTAGCGAACAAATCTTGCCAGTTACCAATTGTGACATTTGCACCTGAGTCGAGAAGCTGAAAAATCCACTCGTCTGGTAAGCCAATTAAACTAATACCCGTGACTCCCAAGGCTAACCCCAGCCATCCCCAAAAACCGATGCGTTCCTGGAATAACCACAACGATAGCAAGGCCACAGCCAAGGGTTGGGAGTCAATCATCACAGACCCCAACCCAGCACTAGTTCTGACTAATCCTTCTGCCAAAAATCCTTGAAAAAGTGTGCCATCTACCAAGGCAAATAAGGCAATCCATAACCAGGCAGCCCAAGTTTTCGGTTGGGGTCTACCCATAAATGCTGCTGCTATCAAAATCAACACCCCAGCTGGCAACAGACGCACACCAGCCATGAATAAAGGTGTTGTGTGGGGTATCACTCCCTTCATTGCCACCATTGCTGTCCCCCATAGGAAAAAGGGGGCAACTAACAAAACAGGAGCGAATGTCAGTCGGAATGCACTGAGTTTCAGTTGCATGGGTTTGCAGGCGCCTTTTTTTAACAAGCGTAAAAATTGCTTTACCCAATTTTACCGAATTATGTCGTTTTGTGAAGCAAAATACTCATAGCAGGGAACAGGCAATAGGCAACAGGCTTAAAACTCTTCTGATGCTGATGTTTAACAATAGACCTGCCTTGAAAATAAGGCAGGAGGCAGGAGGAAAAGACATTTTCATTGTTCCTTGTGAGTTGCACTCATGAAGTCTCTTGCAAAAGTTCTTTTTGTAAGAGGTGGGAAAAGGGATGCATCTTTATTGAGAGAGGGAAATAACAAACATGCATTCCCTTTCCCCTTCCCTTTTCCTGACTTCTGCAAGAAGTCTAATCAGTTGATGTCCTAATCTCACTGGCTACTGCTATATTTGTAGCTTCAAACACGTGATGCTAGTTGCTATGTGTCTCAATTTTCAGCACTTTTGAATATTAAAGAATATAAAGTTACTGAATTAATGAATACTTAACCTATAAAGCTAAAGGTTAATAAATAAGGCTTTCTTGGCTCTCAAGCTTTGAAAACAGCTATTCACAAAAGAAACCGACAATCAAACATCAAAAAGCTTTGCTGTCATAGTCTCTAGTTTCTATGTTGAAGCTAGTCATCGCGGGAAAATTCCACAACCAAGCCATGAAAATATCTATTTCGCTGTCATCAGCCAACAGCCAACAATCAATACTATTTTTCAGCTAGAGAGAAAGTTTTATGTTTTATTGTTAGCTTTCGTTTTTTAACCAAACAGCGCAGCATAACAAGGGTTTTAAAACAACGACTTTTGTAAGTAGCCTTACGACGCTGAACGATAATTAATAACTTAGTTACATAATTTGTGCTTTCTTAAATATGGAACCAGTAATACGCTTAAATTTAAGTATTATTAAGTGCAGAATTAAGACAAATTTACATATATATAAGAATGAGGACACCTCGGTTTCTCAAGCCTAGATATCCCCTTGCAACATAACCTAACAGTAACTAAACTGTTAACTACATTTTAATAGCTAAATCTCGTTATTTAAATACTTCTTAAGGAGATTTATATATTCTTTCTCAAGTAGGATGAAAATGTAATGGAATTATAAAGATAATGCCTGAATTGATAATTAATAGGTATTAACGCACATCTGTCCGCTTATACTGTATTATACAGGTGCATGAACGCTTTGTAATGCACCTGCCTAAAACTTTCTAAGAGAAACGAGCAACAGTAGATTTTTCTAAAGTCGTCACTAATTTCACGCGAAATTCTTCTTCAAACACTCCTTTTTTGTAATCTAAACTCCAGAGTTCTAAGGCACAATCATCATCCAATTGGGATGGAAAAATCGACAGATTGACTTGCCTAAATTGTGGATAATATTCACATTGTACCTGAGCGATCGCCCCAATTTGTCGTCTATCTAATGCTACAGCTAATCTTAATATGGCACTCAACTGGCTGACTATTTGTCGCTGATGTTTAGTCAGCAAACTCTGATAATTTTCATGTTTTTTCTTGGGCGGCGATTTGCGATGATAACGCGCTAAATTGGCAATGATTTCAATCTCAGTTTCTGTGTAACCGAGTAATTCACCATTGCGAATTAGATAGTAGGAGTGCTTGTGGTGAGAAGAATGGCTGACATAATGACCGCAATTGTGTAGTATTGCAGCTGCCCAAAGTAATTGTCGCTCGTCGCCTCCCCAATGGTGTAGAACGCCTTGCATTTGGTCGAATAAACTCTGGGCAAATTTAGCGACGCGATCGCTATGTTCTAAATTAATGTGGTATTTACTCGCAAGCTTGAGAACATTGCGTTCCCGAACTGAACTTTGGTAGCGCAGTTTATCTTCAATTAAACCGTGAGTAAGCATCCAGTCTACAATTACACCTTCCCTCAGAGAACGTTCGCAGACTGTTACCCACTCAATACCCAAAAGGGTCATTGCTTCCTGTAAAATTACTGCCCCAGCCAGTATCACTTCTGACCGTTTTTCCGGCATTCCAGGGATAGTAGCCTTTTCGGCATTACTCAGTTTCCGTAACCGATTTACCAACTCCCGCAAATCTTTGAGATTGAATTGGTAACCATTAAGAGTAGAGGGAATAGCAGCAGATTTTTCCCGTGCATGAATCATCGCCAGGGTTTCAATGGTGCCAGCCGTACCCACCAAACGTACAGATTCTCCCAACTCCAGATTTGCTTGTACTTCTTCTACAGAACGTTCCAGCATTCCGCGTGCGTAAGCTTGGAGATATTGAAACTCAGTGTTGCTAATGGGATCGGTAGTAATTAATTCGCCAGTGAGTCGCACTGCACCGACTTTGGTACTAGTGAGAGTACGAGCTTGGTGGCTGTCGCCTAAAACTAATTCTGTGGAACCGCCACCAATGTCAATAATGATATGGGGCTGGTTGTGGAATTCCATCCCCGACAATACACCAAGGTAGATTCGTCGCGCTTCTTCTTGACCAGAAATCAAGTCAACGCTTAAACCCAACTCTGCTTCTATGGTCTGCAAAAAATCTTTACCATTGGGAGCTTCGCGCACAGCACTAGTCGCCACAGCAATGATTGTTTCAGCATTCATCGTTTTGGCAACTTCTTGGAAGCGTCTTAAAGCAGCGATCGCCTTTCTAATTATTTCTGGTTTTAGTTCCCCTGTAGC
The DNA here is from genome assembly GCA_034531195.2 of Nostoc sp. ChiSLP01. Taxonomy (GTDB): domain Bacteria; phylum Cyanobacteriota; class Cyanobacteriia; order Cyanobacteriales; family Nostocaceae; genus Nostoc. The sequence continues at coordinate 48,996 of JAVRBO020000091.1, read as the reverse complement.
AAGATTGCGATCGCCTAATCTGACGGTTTCCTTTTCTCTAGCAATAATGCTGAAAGCTGGTAGTGTGGGATCGATTCTTACCACTACCATGTGTAGAGAATTTGTCCCCAAATCAATGGCAGCAATAATCCGGTGTTGGTCAACTGGTTGAGTTGGAACACTCTCCCAGCTAGCCGAAACTAAATTCTGCATCTAGTTTTCTCTCTGTATTAAGAAGTAATGGCAAACGGTGGTACGTCGGGATAGCTGGCGCTGATATTTATTGCAACACACTTGCTCAAATTCAGTGCTGAGTTCCGAGTTCCGAGTTTTGAGTAAATAAGCAACATTGCTTATTCAACAGTTAGCCCTAGACACTCAGTACTCAGCACTGGCTACTCAGTTTGGTCAAGATTAACTGAGCTAAGTATATTCACTCTACTGTTTATAACTTGGTGACTACTTAAAAGACTTTAAAGTTGCCACATTGAGTTATGTTTTTACAAATAACAAATAACGTTATTCTATAGATGTAAAGATGTGTGAATTAGGGCATAGGGTATGGCGAAAATAGGAAGATAACAATTCTCAACTCCTAACTTCTAACTCCTAACTCCACGTCTCAGCACTCTCTGTTTGCCCAATGCTCCATGCCCAATAGTTATGTTAACGACACAAGAACGCGACGAAAAGCCAGTTTGGCTTGTGATTATCCGCCTTTTGCGCTGGCATAAACCTGAAGGACGATTAATATTGATGATTCCTGCCCTGTGGGCTGTATTTTTGGCAGCTGCGGGGAAACCGCCTTTTCCTCTGGTTGGCGTGATTGTATTGGGTAGTTTAGCCACAAGTGCGGCTGGCTGTGTTGTCAATGATTTGTGGGATAAAGATATCGATCCACAAGTAGAGAGAACACGCGATCGCCCCCTGGCTTCTCGTGCATTATCAGTGAAAGTTGGGATTGTTGTCGCTATTGTGGCGATGGCTTGTGCAGCAGTTCTAGCTTTTTATCTTAATCCCTTGAGTTTCTGGTTATCTGTGGCAGCGGTGCCAGTAATTCTACTTTATCCAGGGGCAAAGCGGGTGTTTCCCATACCACAACTAGTACTTTCCATCGCCTGGGGTTTTGCGGTGTTGATTAGCTGGAGTGCGGTAACCCAAACTATCTCCCAGCCAACTTGGTTACTTTGGGGCGCAACTGTATTGTGGACATTGGGATTTGATACAGTTTATGCCATGAGCGACAAAGAAGACGATCGCCGCATTGGTGTTAATTCTAGCGCTCTATTTTTTGGCGATCGCGCCCCTGTGGCTATTGGAATTTTCTTTGCAGGCACAATCTTATTATTAGCTTGGTTAGGCGTAGTCATAAACCTTCAGCTACCTTTCTGGATTAGCCTTGCACTAGCCTCCATCGGCTGGATTTGGCAATCTCTCCGATTAAGAGAGCAAAACTTACCTAACCCTGCTTATGGCGAAATGTTCCGACAAAACGTCTGGATTGGTTTTATGTTACTTGCTGGGATGATCGTTGGCTCTTTATATTAAAAAAACTGTTGACTGTTAAAGGTTAACAGTCAACAGCCAACACAAAAAGATATGCTGTGCCTGACAGCTTATCATTCAACATTAGACATCAGAAGCTTTGAGATCTCCGCATGTGCTAGCACAGCAGCAGGTTCGCTCTGGAGGGCGTTATAATACTTTCTTTCAAAAGTATTACCTGTCTCTAAAGGCACAATCAAACTCCGGACATCGGCAATCAACTTTTGCAAATAATCTAAGGCTATTGGTTCATCTGCTGTCAACATTTCATCAATTTGCACAACAATCTCAGAAATCCGATGTAGCCAAGCAAATTGTTCGTGACCGATGACTAGTTGCAGGAGTTCTGTACTTGATACCCTTCCACTAACCTGTTCGTAGGCGATGCGTTCTGTCTCCAGCAACATCTTGTGAAGGTACAATAATTTATTTCGCAAATCGCGCAGATATTGATGTTGACGGATTCTTTGTAAAAGTGTGTTGGAAGTCAATTTTATCCATCCTCTCGTTACGATAGTCTTTAATAGCTTGAATAATTTCTGCTTTGGTATTTATCAACTAAAGTTCATGTATCGATTTTCTTACTAAGACGCACTACAGTTAAAATCTCTTTTTATAGCTGTCATCTCTAATATCTGATTAATCATATATTAGCATAAATATATAGCAAGTATATAGATAGGAGTTATGGAGTAAACAGTAAATTATGGAAAAACCGTTTTCATGTCGCTAGCACATGTAATTCTGGGTCTTCTTCAGCAGCAAGCAATGACGGGCTACGACCTCAAAACAAGCTGCTTCGACCAATGCATTGGCCATTTGTGGCCAGCAGACCAGGCACAAATTTACAGAACCCTGGAAAAGCTAGTTGAGCAAGGCTGTGTTACATGTACGATTGAGATTCAGCACGATCGCCCTAATCGCAAAGTCTACAGCATAACCGAATCCGGGAAAGGTAAATTAATTACATGGCTTGGTACTCATCAACCCTTAACGATTGTACGCGAACCATTGCTAGTTCAATTGCACTTTGCAGATGGATTGCCTAATGAAATGATTATTCATCTACTAGAGCAGCAATTGACGGCTCGAAACGAAAAGCTTGCCAAATGTGAAAATATCAATTTGCCAGTACTGGGTGATGAGTCTGCTAGCCGTGAGGAGGTAATGCAAAGGCTGGTGCTGGAGTTGGTGATTCGTAGAGAACAGACTTATATTGATTGGTTAAAGACAGCAATCAAAGTCATTAGTCAGCAAGCTCCACATTCCTCAGAATATCAAATTTTCTAACTCTCATCAATCACAAGAATGACAACAATAGCAGTTAACCCCTATCTCGATCGCAATTTTGCCCCAATCCGCAAAGAAATCACCGCTGACAAATTGTCAGTTATTGGCGAACTACCTGCTGACTTATCCGGGATGTTTGTTCGGAATGGCCCTAACCCTCAATGGCCGCCCATTGGTGAATATCACTGGTTTGATGGAGATGGGATGTTGCATGGTATAGAAATTAGCAACGGTGTGGCAACTTATCGCAACCGCTACATCCAAACAAGGGGATGGAAAATAGAAAAAGAAGTGGGTAAGGCTATTTGGACTGGATTATTAGAACCACCACAAATGGATAATCCCTACGGCCCCAGTAAAAATACAGCCAACACCGCCCTAGCGTGGCACGCCGGTCAAATGTTGGCGCTGAACGAAGGTGGTAGGCCTCACGCCATCCAGCTTCCAGAATTAGAAACCATTGGCGAGTACACCTACGATGGCAAGCTAGTTTCTACCTTCACAGCCCATCCCAAGGTAGACCCTGTGACGGGCGAAATGATCTTCTTTGGCTACTCTCCGTTTGTGCCGCCGTACCTGCAATATAGTGTAGTTTCCGCAGAAGGCGAGCTGTTATGGACAGTGCCAATTGAGTTGCCAATAGGAGTGATGATGCACGACTTTGCCATCACTGAGAACTACACCATTTTCATGGATTTGCCGATGACTTTCAACCCCCAAAGAGCGCAACGGGGAGAATCTGTAATCATGTTTGAGCGCGATCGCCCCAGTCGCTTCGGCATTGTACCACGTCACGGTAACAACAGTAATATCCGCTGGTTTGAAAGTCCCTCTTGCTACGTCTTCCATACCCTCAACGCCTACGAAGAGGGAGACGAAGTAGTGCTGATTGCTTGTCGCATGAGTTCTACCACCGTCTTGATTGTTGATGATTCCCAACCCGACCCAGAAGCAAACATTCCTCGCCTGTATCGCTGGCGATTTAACCTCACCACCGGAACAGTGCGCGAAGAAATGTTAGATGATGTAGCTTCAGAATTTCCCCGCGTCAACGAAAATTTCTTGGGGCGACAAACCCAATATGGTTACACTAACAAGATGGCCAACAGTCCCCTACCTTTATTTGAAGGTATCATCAAATACGACCTCAGCACCGGAAAGTCCCAAATCCATAAATACGGAGAAGGACGCTACGGCGGTGAAGCTGTATTTGCGCCGCGTCCGGGTGCAACGGCTGAGGATGATGGTTGGCTTGTAACTTTCCTCCATGATGAAGGTTCTGATACTTCAGAATTGGTAGTAGTGAATGCCCAAGATATAACTGCTGAACCTGTAGCGCGGGTGATAATTCCCCAGCGCGTACCTTATGGGTTTCATGGTGCCTGGGTTCCACAGCAATAGGCGTTTATTCATTGACGCAAGCTGTTATTGACCAAATGATGAGTATTTTAATCCGCCAAATTTTAATGCAATAAACACTACCAAGATCCCCGACTTTTTTGAAAAGTCGGGGATCTGTCTTTGCTACAACGCCCATAAACCAATTATTCATGTAGAGACGCGATGAATCGCGTCTTATAATTCATTGCGGTTCATCGAATTCGGGCAGTCGTTTATTGAATTCGGGCAGTCGTTTATTGAATTTGGGATGTCGTTTATTGAATTCGGGATGTCGTTTATTGAATTCGGGCAGTCATTTATTGAATTCGGGCAGTCATTTATTGAATTCGGGCAGTCGTTTATTAAATTCGGGCAGTCGTTTATTAAATTCGGGCAGTCGTTTATTGAATTCGGGCAGTCGTTTCTGCTTGCCACGCCAGTAGAGAAGCGAAACCCAACAAAAATTTTTAGTGCAATGCCCCATAAACCAATGCTTCAGTAAAATTTCTTAGTCTTAGGAATCGCCATATCTATCGCTGTATCTGTATTTATGGCACAATTTCATCTAAATACTGAAAGTAATATGCTAGAAACACCTGAAGACAGCATTTTGATTGTGACTGATGAAACACCTCAAATAGCAATTCCTGACGGTGTTAAAGGTGGGAATACTATTACACGGAGTTGGGGAGACGAAACCATCACCGAAAGCACTGGTAGCAAAGGAGTCACAGATGCCGTTAAGGTTAGCGCTCAAAAATTAGAGCAAAATATGACTCACTTTCTCAAACTAGTGACGAATTTATTTAGTCAAGCTGAACGGCAAGCAAAAGTCAACTCCGTCGGAATGCAGCTAGATGAAATTGAGTTATCCGTAGAAATTAGTGCCGAAGGGGAAGTTAAATTAATTGGTAATGGTGCTAAAGCTGGGAGTAAAGGAGCAATTAAGCTGAAGTTCAAGCGCCAAGAACCATAATCAGATGGCAAAGAATTGGGCGATCGCAATTGGAATAAACCAGTATGATTATCTGCAACCGCTAAACTATGCCAAGCGGGATGCACAGTTAATGCAGCAGTTTCTCAGCAACGAGGCGGGGTTTGAGAAGATATACTTCTTCTGTGATGATTCCCCTGATTTTGAAGGAAAACCAACTCGCCCAAATCGAGCTAACTTGCTGCGAGTCTTGCGGCAAAGATTTGAAAAACCCTTTATGGGAGCAGGTGATAATTTTTGGTTTTTCTTTAGCGGTCATGGTGTAAGACATGCTGACCGTGATTATCTCATGCCCTGTGATGGCGATCCAGAAGATATCGAAAATACAGCAATTGCCATTAATTATGTCACTGAACGCCTGCGATGCTGCGGCGCTGATAATGTTGTTTTGATTCTTGATGCTTGTCGGAGTTTGGGAACTCGTGCTGGTGAAGGTATTGGAAGACAGACAGCCGAGAACGCACGTCAACAAGGAGTTATTAGTATTTTTTCCTGTAGTCCACAGGAATATTCTTATGAAATTGAAGCATTACAACAAGGTGCTTTTACCACTGCATTACTAGAAGGTTTAGGAATTCAAGGTAAATGTGCCACAGTTGAAAGGTTGAACCAGTATCTCAGTTTTCGTGTGCCGGAACTGGTGCGTCAGCATATAAATAAGAAGCAAACACCTTATATTATTACTGAGCCTGTAAGTAAATCCCATTTGATTCTTATACCGCGACACGCAACCCTAGCGGATATCGCCACCTTAAAAAATGATGCTTATGAAGCAGAAGTCAACAAAAATCTGGATTTGGCGAAGCAATTATGGATTCGAGTGAATGCTGCGGCTTCAGGGCATGATACGGATGCAATTGAAGCATTTCAAAGAATTGAACGGTTGCGAAACTCAACTCCTGATATTCCTCAACAAGCAATTTCACCTAAGTCAGCGACAAATCCACCTGTAAGTACACCGTCTTCAAAGTCAGCCTCACCACTCACTAATAATACTCCTTCAAATCCCAGACCTATTGCACCAAGACCTGCAATAACTTCTTCACCGCCACTAGCGATTAACATATCGCGGCGAAGGGTAATTCAAACTGTAGGATTTGCGGGCACTGGATTGGGTTTAGCAATTATAGTACCGCGTCTTTGGCAAGCTAATACAGGAGAAAGCCCTGTTAGTAAAACATCACAACCAACACAAACCCCTGTTAGTGAAACACCACAACCAACAGAAACTCCCGTTATTCAACATTCATCTTCACAAAAACTCAGCTTACAAACCTTTTCATTTCAAACTGCAAAGGTAGATGCAAGAGGAAACATTACTAGTCGCCCCAAACTAGAAGCAAAATATTTTGTTGAAGACTTAGGCAATGGTGTCACCTTGGAAATGGTGCAGATACCAGGGGGAACCTTTATGATGGGTTCACCGGAAGGGGAGAAAGGCCGAGATTCAGATGAAAGTCCTCAGCATGAGGTAAAAGTTCCTGGATTCTTCATGGGTAAATATGAAGTCACCCAAGCACAGTATCAAGCAATTATGGGGACGAATCCTTCCAGGTTCAAAGGTGAGAATCGACCTGTAGAACAGGTGAGTTGGGATAATGCTGTAGAGTTTTGTCAAAAGTTGAGTCAGAAGACAGGAGGTACTTACAGATTACCTAGCGAAGCTGAATGGGAATATGCTTGTCGGGCTGGAACAACCACACCATTTTATTTTGGCGAAACAATTACCACAGATTTAGTCAACTACCACGGTAACTATCCCTACGGCTCTGCACCCAAAGGTGAATATCGAGAGGAAACAACAGATGTTGGAAAATTTCCACCAAACTCTTTCGGTTTATATGATATGCATGGTAATATATGGGAATGGTGTCTAGATGTATATAATGACAATTACCAGGGTGCGCCGAAAGATGGTAGTACGTGGTTAACTGGTAAAAATAATCGCATAAAGCTGCTGCGTGGAGGTAGTTGGTACGGCCACGCTGGAAATTGCCGTTCTGCCGATCGCAATTTGTACGTGCGCGCGTATCGCGACATCAATGTTGGTTTTCGCGTGGTGGCGGTGGCTGTGGCGTGAGGATTCCTTGCCCTTTACACTCTTCCCCTTTTGCCCTCTTCACTTGTTATTCTTTTCTCTTCTTCTGTTTGCGCCGCAGGCGGATAAAAAAATTTTTTTCAAAAATTGGTGTCTTGATATCAGAATTATTATACACTACATTTAATCAAATTTCTCACTTAGTTTGAGAATTTGAGCATGGGGCAGGTCGTTTTTAGCTGCTGCGTGGCGGTAGTTGGAACAACAATGCCAGGAATTGCCGTTCTGCCAATCGCAATAGGAACGCGCGCGCGAATCGTAACAACAATGTTGGTTTTCGCGTGGTGGCGGTGGCTGTGGCGTGAGTACTCCCCATTGTCAGAGTCGGTAAGTGGGAATTTATCGAGCGTACACCAGGGAGTCCAGACCTGAACCAGTGAGGAAGGCGACAACCTCCGAATATAAAACCGAGTCGGATAGCTTGGTAGGTTGCAAAACCGAAGACTTGTCCGACTCAATTAATTATGCGAGATTCCCGAATTTTTCAAAAAGTTAATAATTTGACCATCCTAATACCAATTCAATTAATGATTGCAACACATCCTTGGGTGAAGACGCGACGCGAGTTACTACAACTCTTGGAACCCCAACGCGAGTTGTTCATGGGGGAAACCCCCAAGACCACACTCGCTCCGCAACACGCTGGCTCATGAATAGCCGTCTCTACAATAATCATTCCTTAAATTTTCATCAAAAAACCTTAACAAAACTGTATTGGGAAGTTCTTAGCCCATTTGCGATCGCACTTTTGCATCTCCATCGTCATTGGTGTCGCAGCTACGCCCGTCCCACACATCGCTGGACTGATTAAAACCTTAAAATCGGCTAATTCCAACATCTAGTCCAGATTAAAATTAGATATGCATATTGTATTTATAGAAAAGCTACTACAAAAATTAAAAGCTTATGACTGCAAGCAATATTAAGCAGCAAATTTTAGAGCAGCTTAAAACTTTACCTGGAGAACAGGTGAAAACTCTCGTCTTAACATGGCTGACTGGTTCATCCACTTCTTTAGAAGATTTTGAGAGGTTACTAACAAATCAACTTACTCAAACTACAGAAGAATCATTTGAGTCCGGTGAGATAGACGCAGCATTAAATTTTCAACCTCTTACTGAAGCTCAAATGGTTCAGCAAAGCCAATCTGCTCTCAAAGCGTACCGTCGCACAGGCTCAGGAGTAGCCCACGAACGTGTACGCGAATGGGCAGACAGTTTAGGAACAGATCGAGAACGTCCATGTCCCAGATAGTTTGGACAGAAACTGCAATTGAGGACTTAAATCGCCATTACGATTTTGTAAAACTGAATAATCCTGATGCAGCAGCACGCGCAGTACAAGCAATTGTTTCTTCAGCCGAAAGTCTAGAGCAGAATCCTCGTTGAGGTGCGGTCGTAGATGAAATAGCAGGCTGACGAAAACTTTTAGTTTCTTTTGGTAAGTACGGCTTTATAATTCACTACGTTATTCTTGAGGATGATGTTGTTATTCTACGCGTCTATCACGGGCGAGAGAATCGACCTCGTTAGCGAACTCCAAAAAATAAATTATTCCGCTTGGGGTCGTTGACGGTTGACTCTCAACCGTCAAAGCTCAACAGTTAACAGTCTTCTATGGAATATTTTTTTACTTGGAAGTCCCATTGTTAAATCTACCGCCAACTTTTGCTATTGGGTTGCTTGCTAAATTTACCTTTGGGAAAAAGTCGCTGTTCTAATTCTTCATAGCTACCTTCAAAATCGCAATGACCATAAAGCGGACATTTTTGACAATAAATGCCTTTGGTATAGCGTTCTAAATTTTCGCGATTAAAAAAATACGGTTTATGACTAAAGGTGCTGGCTACCCATTGCCAGGACATATTATTACTAGCAGGATCGCCATCTAAAAGGTGTTCTAAAAACCATTTAGCTCCTGCTTGCCAACGAACGCGCTGCCAATGGACAATGTAAGCGGCTATCCACATCCGTCCGTGGTTATGTAAATAGCCAGTTTCTCGTAAATCACGGCTGAAGCTGTCAATACAAACTCTACCTGTAGTTGCTTCTTTAATATCTTGCGGTAATTCGGGTGCATATTCAGCCACAGTGTAACCAGTTTTGTATTCTTCCTGGTCTTTCCAAATTCCATCCCCTAGCTTTACATATAACCGCTGCCAATAATCGCGCCAGCCCAACTCGTTGATTAATTTAGTAGCATCATTTTGTTGCTGTACCCGGTCGAGGACAAAATCTCGAATTTCTCGCAAACTCAAGACACCATAGCGGATGTAAGGCGAAAGTCGGGTGACTGCGCCTGTGAAGAAATTGCGTGTTTGTGCGTAGCGCACTGGGTCGATTTTTTGCAGTGCTTTTTGTGCGGCTTTGCGTCCTCCCACAGTTTCGCTGATGTGGTCATCGCGTTCGGTTGCATTTGGAAATTGTTCGGACAGGTAAGCTACCAACTCATCGCGGTTGGCAAATTCGCGTTGCATATCTTTAGACATTTGAATTTTGAAGGGTGGGAATAGTTAAACAAAAATACTAGTAGACTAAATCATTATTATGGGCGATCGACACAAGCGATCGCTCTCAACCTGATGAGAGAACTTTTTTCATAATGAGAGTGTAAGCACAACCTAACCAAGCATTGCTTTGATGCCGATTTTCTCCAGACTATCAGTAATTAAAGCTAAAATATCAGATAAATGTGTGACTTTTCGAGATGATGAGCCTGTGCATCAATCCTAACTGCCAAAATCCTGACAATCCTGATAATCTACTACGTTGTCAAAGCTGCGCCTGTGAATTGTTACTAGAAGGGCGCTATCGAGTAACTAGTTTACTGAGCGATAAAGGTGGGTTCGGTGACATTTATGAAATTAGAGATCGCAGTGGTATCCCCAAAGTTTTAAAAGTCCTTAAGGAAGAGAAGAAAAATAATGCTAAGGCTGTAGAACAATTCCAGCGAGAAGCTGAGGTTTTAAGTAAGCTTAATCATCCAGGTATTCCACAAGGAGAAGAATATTTCACATTTTTTCCTATAAATATTCAACAGCCAATGCATTGTTTCGTAATGGAGAAAATTGAGGGGGAAAATTTACACGAATGGCTACAAAAAAGAGACAATCGCCCCATTAGTGAAAAGCTGGCAGTTGATTGGTTAATCGAGCTGCTAAACACATTAAATGAAGTACATAAACAGCAGTTGATTCATCGAGATATTAAACCGTCTAACATCATGCTTAAGCCGAATGGGCAATTGGTGTTAATCGACTTTGGTATTGCAAGAGTAAATAGTGAAACATACGAACAAAAAAAATTAGCTGGACAAGGCACGAGAGTAGTTAGTGATGGCTACTCGCCTTTAGAGCAAGCGAATGGAAATGCCATTCCGCAGTCAGATTTCTTTGCCTTGGGTCGTACTTTTGTCCATCTTCTAACAGGAATACATCCTATTGATCTATGCGATCAATATAACCATGATATATACACAGATGAATTAGAAAATTGGCGGCAAAAAGCCCCCAAAATTTCTACTTCACTAGCAGATTTGATAGATAAACTGATGGCACGTCCAATTAATAAACGTCCAGCCGATACCCAGGCAATATTACAAAGATTATCAGAAATTAAAGAGACTTTATATCCGACAAAATCAACTAATTCACTTTTGTTTAAACCACAATCTACAGTAAAGACACAAATAATTTCTTTAGAACGCACTCTTGGTAGTTGGAATTATGGACACTCTGGCTGGATTAATTCAATAGCTATTAGCCCAGATGGACAGACTTTAATTAGTGCCAGTTCTGATATGACGATTAAAGTGTGGAGCCTTAAGGATGGAGAAGAAATTTATACTATCACTATAGATGAAGATGTAGTTAGATGTCTAGTAATTACTCCAGATGGACATACTTTAGTTAGTGGTAGTAACAGAGGGATAATACAAGCATGGAATATAAATACAGGCGAAAAAATTTATACTTTTACTGAGGATTCGTATCAAGTTTTTGCTCTAGTTATTAGTCCGGATGGGCAAACCTTGTTCAGTGGCAGTAGTGATATTAAGGTATGGAATTTAAATAATAACAAGCTAGTTCGTACTCTTAGCATACATTCACGTCCAGTGTTTACTATAGCAATTAGTCCTGATGAGAAAACCCTTATTAGCGGTAGTGAAGACAAAAGTATCAAGATATGGTCAATTTGTACTCTCACTGGGCATTCAGGTGCTGTTAATTCTATGGCAATCAGTCCAGATGGAAATACTCTGGTTAGTGGCAGCGATGACAAAACTATTAAGGTATGGGATATGAACTCAAAAAAAGAAAATTATACTCTTACTGGGCATTTAAATGTTGTTAATTCTGTGGCAATAAGTCCAGATGGGCAGACTTTGGTTAGTGGCAGTAATGACGAAAAGATTAAACTTTGGAATTTAAGCACTGGTCAAGAAATTGATACTCTCACTGGGCATTCAGATGCTGTTACATCCTTGGTGTTTAGCCCAGACGGACAAACGTTGGTTAGCGGTAGTCGGGACTCCACAATCAAAGTATGGCGAATACAATAACTTCAAACTAAGAAAACAGCTTTATTCACGTTAATATAAATACTGCCAATAAATTCATCGCAAGAGCAAATCAAATTACTCACCTAGTCTAGAGCAATCCTAAATCAGTTTTGAGAAATAAAATGGTTGAAAAGCTTAGAAATACGTGCTTTTTATCACCGTATTTTCTCACGTTTCAATTGAGATTGCTATATGTACAATTCCAAAACGGTTTTCACAGTGCAATCATGAGCAACATTCCCCAAATCGGTCAACCAGCACCAGATTTCTCCACACCCGACCAAAATGACAATCCAACTACTCTCTCTGATTTGAGCGGTCAATGGGTTGTACTTTATTTCTATCCCAAAGATGACACTCCCGGCTGTACCACCGAAGCAAAAGATTTCAGCGAATTGTACGAAGACTTCAGCAAACTCGAAGCCAAAATCTTAGGCGTGAGTCCAGATTCTGGTAAATCCCATTGTAAATTTATCAGCAAACATAACTTGTCAATTACCCTCTTAAGCGACCCCGAACATGTTTTGATAGAAGCTTATGGTGCTTGGCGTTTAAAGAAGTTTATGGGCAAAGAATATATGGGTGTCGCTCGCTCAACTTTTTTGATTTCACCTGATAGAATTATTGCCTATACTTGGCCAAATGTGAAAACCAAAGGTCATGCTCAGGCAGTTTTATCTAAATTACGAGAATTAGCAGCCATTTAACAATTCAAAACTTGTACTGAGCTTGTCGAAGTATTCAAAACTTGTACTGAGCATAGCCGTTGGCGCAGCCTCTCGTAGAGAAGTATTCAAAATTAAAGATAATTTCAGAAGGGGACTGTTACCCCGACTGAAACTGGGGATACCTGTAGAGGTAGGGGTCTTAAACCCTTTTTTTAGGATAAATGTAACTGGATGCGGGTATAGCAGTCCCAAATCATTTGTGAAAACGTATCGTAGAGAAGGCGTCTTAGCGATAGCCTGTGGTAAGCTGCTGCGCGTCTACGTTAATTTTTACAACTGAGATAGGATTGCTATAGTAGCATATCCAGTTGCATTAACTATGGTTCAAGTTATTCAAGCTCAAAATGTCACTCTTGCTTACTTAAAGAAAAAATTTGGTTTACACCAGTCTGAAGACGAGCAATTTTTTACAGAATGGCTTAACTTTTTACCTGAAATTTCCGAATTGGAAAAGCAATACTTAGACCGAGTTAAAACTAACTATCTCAACGTGCTTGAAAACGCTCCTCTTTTGGAAGATGCAGTAAAGTTAGTAGTATTGTCTCCTCTGCTCGATTTAGCAGGTTTTTATCTTCCTCCTTTTTATATTGCAACAGAAGAAAGTATAGAAATTAGCGAAGAAATTATTAGCGATCGCCAAAGGACTGAAGAAACTAAAGAAATTATCAAAGGTAGAATTGATGTTCTTGTTCTACAGGATAAGTTATGGTTACTTGTAATTGAATCTAAAAGATCTAGTTTTTCTTTGGCAAAGGCAATTCCTCAAGCATTAACTTATATGTTGGCGAATCCTCAGCCTAATTATCCTGCATATTCATTGGTACTTAATGGAGAGGATTTTCAATTTATAAAACTAATTAAACAAGATAAACCAATGTATGCTTTATCTGAAAGGTTTACTTTATATCGACGCGATAACGAATTGTATAAAGTTGTATGTATTTTAAAAAGAATAGGTCAAATTTTAACTTAATTATCTTTTGTTTTTTATCTTAGTCAAGAACAGAATAATGTCATAATATTTATACCGCACCTTTAAATAAATTATGGTTCAATTTATCCAAGCACAAAATGTCGGGCTTGCCTATTTAGAGGAAAAATTTCGTCTCCATTTAGCTGAAGATGACGCATTCTTCAGAGAATGGTTTGAAAATTTGCCGGAAATTACAGATTTAGAAAAGCAAGATTTAGACAGAATAAAACTTAATTTCCTCCGTTTAGCTAAGCGTCCTCCTTTATCAGAAGACACAGTAAAATTAGTAGTGTTATCTCCTTTACTCAATTTGGCTGGATTTTATGACGATCCTTTTTATATTAGAAGCGAGCAATCAATCAAAATCTCTGTTGAAGATGAAGGAGAAATTATTAGAGGTAGGATTGATATTTTAGTTATTCAAGAAAAATTGTGGGTGTTAGTAATTGAATCTAAAAGGTCGAGTTTTTCTCTTTTAGAAACCATCCCTCAAGCAATTGTTTATATGCTGGCGAGTCCTAATTCTGAGAAACCTGTGTTTGGATTAGTAACTAGTGGTGAAGATTTTCAATTTATCAAGCTGATAAAACAAGATAAACCTGAGTATAATTTGTCTGATAAATTTACTTTGTCTAGGCGGGAAAATGAACTGTATAAAGTTCTAAGTATATTAAAAAAATTGAGCCAAATTTTGAGTTAATTTATGTCTATTCGCCCTATCTATCTTGATTGCCACGCTACCACACCTGTAGATGAACGGGTATTAGCAGCGATGCTCCCTTACTTTACAGAACACTTTGGCAACCCAGCCAGTATTAGCCATGTTTACGGTTGGGAAGCGGAAGCAGCTGTTAAACAAACGCGAGAAATATTAGCAGCAGCAATTAACGCTAGTCCTGAAGAAATTGTTTTCACCAGTGGTGCGACAGAAGCGAATAATTTAGCTATTAAAGGTGTAGCGGAAGCTTATTTTAAAAAAGGTCAACATATTATTACTATTGCTACTGAACATAGCGCAGTTCTTGACCCTTGTAATTATCTAAAAACTCTGGGTTTTGAAATTACTATTCTGCCAGTTCAAAAAGATGGATTAATTGATTTAACTGAGTTAGAAAAAGCCTTCCGTCCAGAGACGATTTTGGTATCGGTGATGGCTGCAAATAACGAAATTGGTGTATTGCAACCATTGGCAGAAATTGGGGAAATGTGCCGCGATCGCCAAATCATTTTTCACACCGACGCCGCCCAAGCTATTGGTAAAATACCCTTGGACGTGCAAGCGATGAAAATTGACTTAATGTCGCTCACAGCACATAAAGTATATGGGCCAAAGGGCATCGGGGCGCTATATGTCCGCAGACGCAACCCCAGAGTACAACTTGCTCCACAACAGCACGGAGGCGGACACGAGCGGGGAATGCGTTCTGGTACATTGTATACACCGCAAATTGTCGGCTTCGGTAAAGCTGTAGAAATCGCTTTGGCGGAACAAGCCACAGAAACGCAACGCTTCACCGAACTCAGACAAAGATTGTGGGAACAACTTTCGCAACTTTCAGAAGTTCATCTCAACGGACATCCCCAAGCACGATTAGCCGGAAACTTGAATATCAGCGTTGAGGGAGTGGATGGAGCTGCGCTTTTGCTCGGATTGCAACCAGCAATGGCAGTTTCTTCTGGTTCTGCTTGCTCCTCTACAAATACCGCACCCTCTCACGTTCTTACAGCACTGGGACATTCGCCAAAGCTAGCTTATGCATCAATACGGTTTGGTATTGGCAGGTTTAATACACAAGAGGAAATCGATATTGTAGCCAAACATGCGATCGCCACTATTCAAAGTTTGCGTAATTCCGCTTTTGTGAGTTTGGGGAGTTAGGAGTAGAGACGCGATGAATCGCGTCTGTACAAGAGTTACGGATTCTCGCGGATGAAAGTTTGAATTTCATCTATTTCCTGCTCATTGAGGCGAAAATCTCCGGCACCGATGATTCCTTCTACTTGCTGGGGATTGCGTCCGCCAACGATCGCCGCAGTCACCGCCGGATTGTTTAAAGTCCAAGCGATCGCCACTTCACCAGGGGAACGACCGTGTTGTTCGCCTATATTTTTCAACACTTCCACCAGCTTTAGATTCCGAGATAGACGCGGTTCTTGGAATTCACTACTGTTCTTGCGCCAATCATCATCTGGGAAATTGGCTACACGTTCAGGTGTCATTTTTCCTGTAAGCAAGCCAGATTGCATCGGTGAATAAACAATTACACCAATATTGTTTTCTTTGCAGAAAGGCAAAATTTCCTTTTCAACATCAGGCTTGACTAGTGAATAAGGCGGTTGCAATGAAGTGACTGGCGCAATCTTCTGGGCGCGTTGCAACTGTTGGACATTAAAGTTTGAAACCCCAATATAGCGAACCTTACCTTCATCTTTTAGCTTGGCGAGAGTTGTCCACCCTTCTTCAATTTCTGGATCTGGGTTCGGCCAATGGATTTGGTAAAGGTCAATACTTTCAATATCCAGTCGGCGCAGACTAGCTTCAACCTCCCGCCGTATAGAATCAGCCTTGAGGCTGTTACCAATTTTGCCCTTTTCATCCCAGATCATCGAGCATTTAGTAAAAATGTAAGGGCGATCGGATCGACCTTTGAGCGCCTTGGCAACAACCTCCTCCGAATGTCCCAGACCATAGATAGCTGCGGTGTCAATCCAATTCACGCCGAGATCGAGAGCGCGATTGATAGCTGCGATGGATTCTTCGTCCTCCTGCGCTCCCCAACCAAAAGCCCAGTCGCCTCCACCGATCGCCCAAGCACCAAAGCCAATTGGAGTAATCTGAAGCTCTGAATTCCCAAGCTGTTTGGTTTGCATATCTACTTCTCTCCCAGAATTTTTGAGTCAATTCGTAGTTTAGGCTGCCAATATTGTCTTAACCGCTATCTCAGGTGTGAATGACTACTAGTTTAAACAGCACAGGTAATCACACTTATGTAGCATTACTAAATTCTAAATATTGTGTTGAGAACATACTACATATACACTAGAGTGGCTTGAAAATACTAGCAGTTGTCAGCTAAATACAGAGAATAATATGTCACAAGATTTAAAAGGCAAAATTGCACTGATTACAGGTGCAAACAAAGGTATTGGCTATGAAATCGCACGTCAACTAGGTTCTAGGGGTGCTACCGTCCTAGTTGGTGCTAGAGATATCGGACGCGGTGAAGATGCAGCAAATAAACTTCGTTTAAATGACATTGATGCCAAAGCAGTTCAACTCGATGTAGTAGACCAAAAAACAATCGACTCTGCGGCTCAACAAATCGAGAAGGAATTCGGAAAACTTGATATCCTGGTTAACAATGCTGGGATAGTAAGTGATGGCGATCGCCTTCCACCCAGTCAAGTTGATATTCAAACACTGCGACACACTTATGAGACAAACGTCTTTGGAGTATTTGCAGTCACAAAAGCCCTATTGCCACTTTTGGAGAAGTCAACAGCAGGGCGAATAGTAAATATGTCAAGCGGCTTAGGTTCTCTGACTCAAAACTCTGACCCAAAGTATGAGTTCGCTGATTTTAAGCTTGTTGCTTATAATTCATCAAAAACAGCAGTAAACGCCCTCACAGTTTTGTTTGCTGCTGAGTTGAAAGATACCCCAATAAAAGTTAATGCAGCCGACCCTGGTTATACAGCAACCGACATCAATCAAAATCAAGGTCACCGCACCATCGAACAAGGAGCCATAGCAGCAGTCAGACTCGCTACCCTCGCCGACGATGGTTCTACCGGAGGGTTTTTTGACGAGAATGGCGTGGTTCCCTGGTAGGAGGCAAAGAAGTAGGGGAGCAGAGGGGCAGGGGAGCAGGGGGGCAGAGGGACAGGGGGAGTGTGGAGGGAAAGATTTCTTCCCCATCCTCCCACACCTCCCACCCCTCCCACACCTCCCACACTTCCTGCTTCCCCCATGCTCAATGCCCCATTCAATAAGGATTTGAATCAATCCGTCCTCTCTTAACACTCCTGAGATAGTATCCAGAAGTTGGTCTGTTTTTCAAGTTGAAGGTGTCGCCACGGGGAACTCTCCAAATTTTGTAGTTGGAAAATGTTAAAGGCGATCGCGGTTCGCATACTTCCGGCATCCGATCGCCTAGTACAAAGTATGCTGCGCCCTTACCTATAACTTTCACCAGACCGTATTTATCTATAACAACCGATGTACTTTCACTAACTGCAATACCCAAAACACTACTAGATACACCATCTTTAATTTGACGCGCAATAAAAGCCATAATTCGGCCCATTCTTTCTCGTCTGTCGAAGTGTGTATCTACGATGGTTCCTTTCAAATAACCCCAATTCAAAAAATTGTAAGTAAAAGTAATGTCTCGATAAGGATCTTCGAGTGCATCTCTAGTTTCAATGCCTTTTTCCGAAGAAGCACAAGCATCGTAGACATACTCACTTTGAATCATTGCACCCGCACTGGTGCCACCAATACCACCTCCCTTTAAGTAAACTGACTTAACAGCAGCCTCCAACTTGGTATCTTTCCAACTGCGAACGTATTGACATTGGTCGCCACCAGCAAAGAAAATCACATCAGCATTTCTGACCTTTTGGACAATCTCAGCTTTGTTCGCTTCTTCACGATTGCTAACAATTAAAGTTTCTACCGAGTTTACGCCTTTCATAGCAGAAATTAGGCGATTGTAATCGTGATTGCCATAGGTGCGGATAACGACAACGTTGACTTTGGTGGCGGAGTTAGTACCTCCCCTAACTTCGTTAATCATCCACTGAATAGCATCATCCACATCGGGGCCTCCCCCGCCCAAGCTCAGAACCGGGCCAGCTAAGGAAGGAGAACGGACATCGAAAGAAGGAGAGGGACGAACATCAATAGTGTCGCCTAAGAAATAGCGTTTCCAATTTGCTATAAAACGGGTTATAAGGAGAATTCCCATCTTAAACAACTTGATTACTCTACTCTTCAAGCGCCTTGGTACGTTTGGGAATGCCTTTGTCATACTAAACTTCTGATGCAGACTCCAATTATTGCTAAGCTGTTACGCATTTTAATTGCTCATTTATTCGTGAATCTTGTCCTTAGCCATTGGTCATTTGTTCTTTATAAACACAAATGACCAATGACAAATGACAAAGGACAGTTTGAAGCAATTTAGACGCGCATTAGCTTAACTTTCGCATCAGAGAACGTGAAATTCCAGCGTACAGGACTTGTACTGTTTTTTCACACAAAATAACGCAGAGTAACCATTAATTCTCTGTGCGAATCTGCGAAAATCTCTACATAGCTTGTAGCTTTTAATTCCGAGGGAATAAAATTTCTCGGCTTCGCTATATCCCTTTGTCACTCTAAATAATAAGCCTTTTACCAGACATAATATTATTTCTAACGGTACAAGACAAATAACTAAAAATAGTGCAAATTAAAAGTAGTGCAAATATCGTAAATTATGGACGCTGCCAAACGCCTTGCTACTCTAAATCGCATCCGCAAACTCAGCCGCTTGATGGATACATCTATACGTATCCCTTTGACAGGTTTTCGCATTGGAATAGACCCCATTATCGGTTTAGTTCCAGGTGCTGGTGATTTAATCAGTACAGCGTTTTCGGCTTACATCATATTTTTAGCTACCCGCTTCGGCATCCCACGCCAAGATTTAGCTAAAATGATTTTTAATGTTGGTTTGGAAACAGTAGTGGGTACTGTGCCTTTTGTGGGTGATTTGTTTGATGCCTTTTATAAATCCAATATTCGTAATCTGGCAATTTTAGAGCAACATTTGACGGTGGTTGAACCAGAAATTAAAGAACTGTCTGATGAACTCGACTCTCGTCAGTTCAGCCAAGTTTGAGACAGATGGGGTAGCATAGCTGTGCTACCCCACCATATACTCATAGGACTTAGGCAAAAATAGCCAAAAAGCTTAATTTATCGAACCGCCAAGACGCCAAGAACGCCAAGATTTCGTAGAGTTTGCGTAAGTCCTAACTCATTTAAATGAAAATCGCTGTATCCAATATTCCAGCGTTGCACAGAGAAGTAAAAAAATTCAGTTATTGAAATCTAAAACTCCTCATCTTCTCTGTATCCTCGTCTTGAAAAGTTACGAGCAAAGGGAACTTATGCTCATACTTTTGGCTACGTTCTCTGTGGTTCGTTATGATGATTTTTTACTCACACTTATCTGTGATTTCTGTAGTTACAATCTCAAATTTGGATTAACAAATTCGGCAGGTTTAAGTCCCCCGGTTCAAGGGGCGGCAAGTTTTGTGTCGGGGTCTAAATCCCCGTCACAAAACTTACTTGCGACTTGCGACTTGCGACTTGTTTTAATCATATCCCCCAAACATAAACAGAGAAACTTGTTGATCTGTAGCATTCATTAAAGCGTGGAGATTACCACCTTTGAGCATGGCAAAGTGTCCGGCTTGTAGTGTCCGAATTTCAAAGCAACGTTCTCGCTCTGGCATTTTACACCAGTCACCGACTACCATAAAACCTTGACCATCCATCATCAAAAATACTTCCTGGTTATCGCGATGGCGATGTAAACCAATGCCACAACTAGGATTGAGGACGTGCAAATCCATGTAATCTACAGCAAAAAATCTTTCAAAGCCGTTGCCATGATTTTTAGTACCAAAGGCGTTGAAATTCCATGATTCTAATTGGCGTCCTAATTCGGGTTTACTAGAGTAGCGTCCATAATTGGACATTAAATTGCGATACTCCAAGAAGCCGATACCACCATGAGGGTTAGGACTAATACCTGTTCCTAAAAAGTGATCCCATCCGCGCAGAACCATGTTGAATTCGTATTGGTAGTTTGCCCCATTTTGGGAATCCCAAATTTTTTCGCTAAAGTCTGCCCAGGCTAATTCCACATGCAGGGGTAATATAGGATGCATGGTGTTTGTAGGGGCAACATCCACCATATAGCGATCGTTTAATGCTTCACGGTTGAAGTCTGCGGTACTGCCATGTACTAAATCGTTTCGTACCTGGAGTTCTCCGCGATCTAGGGCATTGCGTCCTTTGTCGTCTAGCTGGCTTCGCAGATCGTTACCTGGGTAGCCCCAAAACTCAACCTCATAGCGATCGCTCAATGGATTATACGGCACAAAAACCAATGTTGGAGTTGCGACACCTGCGACTTTAATCCAGAGTTTAATTTTTTCCCCCAGTTTATGGTTAGCAGCCACAGATAACTTACTATCAGGGCCGCCCCGGTAAGAAACTCGCAAAAATGGCCCTGTCCAGTTTCCTACATTTACCAAACCCCGAATCAAAAAGGTGTCAGTACTAACAAAATCCTTGACATTTTGCTTTTGGAAATCTGTTTTATTATCCTGTTGAGTCGGGTCAAGAATATTCGCATCACCACCCTGAGGCCCATATAAAACCAGGGATTCATAGGGAAATAAGTACTGCAACTGCCCAGTCGGATAAAATTCACGTTCAGCTGCTAATTGTGCCCGTTCGAGAAAATTCAGCAACTTCAGCAGCGGATTACCCCGATTATAGTCGGGCGGAGATTTGGAATCGACTTGAAAAACACTGTCAGAATGAAGAATAAACATGGCAAAAATTAGTCCAACAATTTGGGATTTTAGATTGACCCCATATCTATCTGAAAGTAGGGGCTTGAGTCAAAAATTTTAGATTTTGAATTTGTTCCGTAAATAATACCAATTTGAAAAAATAATGTGACAAATAGCCCATTTGTAGAGACGCGATTCTTCGCGTCTTCACCCAAGGATATGTTGCGATCGTTAATTAAATTGGTATAATTTCAACGCCTCTCTACAAGATACTAGGCGAACAAACTTTTTCAGATTTTAAGTTTGGAATTTCCATCCAAAATTGAAAATCTAAAATCTAAAATTCGTTAAATTGTGTGATACAAGAAAGCAACGAATTTCAGGGGTTTTGTACCGGGGTTACGAATCCCATGCATCCCACCACTCTTGGTAAAAATGACGCTGCCTGATTTAACTGGGAGTTCTTTAAATTCGCGTTTCCCCAATCCCATCACTTGACGTTCTACAGTTGGGTATTTGTCTGTTGCAGGGTCATCGCCGACACGCATATAGGCAATGCCTTCTCCCTCTGTGATGTAATACAATTCTTCGGTGCCAATATGTTGGTGCGTTCCTTCGACTTTGCCAGGAGGAATTGTAACTTCGTGAAAGAAGATTGTGGAACCGCCTAGTTCCCGTTGGACAATCCAGCGCATATCGATAATGTTGTCGTTTGCTCTGTCGGGATTGTCGTCATCCATCATCGCATTCCGATAGCGCACAGGCTGAATGTCTGGTGCTTGTAGGAACCAACCGCGTTGGAAGTTGATTAGGTAGTTTTGATCGTCAACTGTATTTTGTGGGGAACTGGGATCTTGTGTGCGGGGTTCTTGGTGCGATCGCGAATAGTCATTATCCCAACATGCATCAGCGTCACTAATTTGGTAGCCAGTGGGTAAATTGCGATCGTTCTCGCGAAACGCCAATTCTATCTGTTTTAATGCTTTGATATCTCGTAAAGCCGGGTTAAATGCTTTTAATCGCGTAATTGCCCCATTGCGCCCCATCTGATCCAAAACTTTAAAATCGTGGTAACTGGTAGCGGGCGGTTCTAGGGTTTCCCAAATCTCCACCTCGTAAGCATCAATCCACGGGCAATAATTCAGCTTTACCCTACCTTCTGCTTTCTTACTTTCATCTTCTGGTAACAGCCTCACCCAGGCAATCACACTGCTGTTGAGCAATCGCTTTTTCTCGCGTACCTGCTCTACTAAACGACCGGATCTGTATTCCAGCCGCAGAAAATTACTGAGAAACTTTCCATCGAGATATACTTCTCCCTTGAGGGCATTGATCCCTAGATAGCTGCGAACTTCCCGCACATTGTAACGGTAGCGGGGGCTGCGGGTAGCGTTGAGGTATTCAGCATGGTAAATGCGATCGGGAAAGAAGACGATTTTAAAAATCTCGTTCCACGGATTACTTTGAATATCGTTAAATGCTGGATCCATAAAGTTAAAGCCTCTTAAGTAATTCGTCAGCTACCCGAAAAGAATTGGCCTGAATTGTCAAAGTGGGGTTGGCGCCTCCGGAAGTCGGCATAAATGAGCCATCAGTGACATAGAGGTTATCAAAGTCCCAAGCTTTGCAATCCCGGTCTAGTACCGAGTCTTTGCGATCGGTACCGAACCTTGCCCCGCCAAGAATGTGGTTAGCGATGCGTGCCAAGGCGTTCTCAGCTAGGTAAACGCCACCTTGACCTTGAAACTCAAATTTGAATTCACCTGGAATTGAAGTACCGCCCAGTTTCAAAACCTGACCGCACATTTCAGCCAAGGTGTCCATTAAATACCTATCGTGGCTGTGCCATTCTTTGATGATGTAAGCCACAGGACGACCCCACTTATCTTTAATACTGGGATGAAGTTCAATCCGATTGGTTTTTAGGGGTACTTGATTGGCCATAAAGCTGACAGATAAACCCCTACCGAAGTTATTGTCTAAAAAGTCTGTCAACCCTTGAGCCGCTAAGCTGGTATCTTCAATAAAACCTTTCCAGAGGGTGTCTAAATCTCGACTACCGTGGGTACGTCCCAAGGAGATGGGCAAGGCTTGGTCGGAAGTATTGTTGTAGATTGCTCCACCTGCCCAAAGTCCTCTGCTTTTAAGAAAGTCATCAGTAGCGCAAATGTCGGTTGCCCAGTCAGCATCCAAAGCTAGAGACTTATCACTACGAGTGGGCATGAGGGCACTAGCACCTCCAAAACAGTGGGTCAGGAAGTATTTACCCAGTAAGTCATTTTGGTTGATGCGTTTATTAAATTCGGGACTCAGCTGGGCCGAAAGCTTCAATAACCGGACTGATTCAATGGCAGAACAAGCTACGATTACTAACTTGCCTCGAACAAACCGAGTTTTGCCATTGGGGTCGCGGTAGACAACTCGGCTGATTTTTGGCCCCTCAGTTTCCAGATGGGTAACTACACAGTTGGTGCGAATTTCAAAGTTTGGTAAATTAGCGATCGGGCTGAGTAAAGATACCCAAGTATTCGATTTAACGCCTAAAGGACAACCAAAACGGTTGACGTAACTGGTTTTCAGTGTTTCGGGATCTTTGGGTACTTTGCGCCCGCTGGGTTGATGGTCGCGGGTAATCACCGCTAGTGGTGTGCGGTAGGGCTTAGTTTGCTGACCTAGTTGTTGAGCGAGTTTTTCCATACCCGACTTGGCGTAGTTGCTAATTGGGTTGGGTTCTAGGGGCGGTTGATAAGTATCTTTACTAAAAGGCTTGAGTTGGTTATCTGCGGTGCCGTTAAGACCCACAAGGTATTCAGCCTTCACATAGTAGGGTTCTAATTCTTCGTAACTGACAGCCCAATCACGGGCTTCTCGCTGCACATCACCATTTGGGTCATTCTTTAAATCTCTACGTCCAGCATTAAAGCTTTGCAGACGTAAATCAGTAGGGGTGAACCGCAGCGAAACACCACCATAAAGTTGAGTCCCACCACCTACCACTTGAGCTGTATAGCCTTCGATTGTGGCTCGATCTTTGCCGTCGGGATCGCGGTAGATATGCGGCTCGTCGTTAATATCTGGTTCAACGTGGCTAGAATAAAAGGCTTCGTTGAGGTTAGCAACTCCGGGAACGCGGATGCGTTTTTCTGGCCCGTCAGCAAACAATTCATCCCGCTTAAAGTCACTTAAACCTTGAGGATTCTGATACTGGGGTCGAAATAGCGGCCCTTTTTCCAAAATCAGCACTGATTTGCCTGCCTTCGCTAAAGTGTAGGCAATGGGGGAACCTCCAGCACCGCTACCAACGATTACTACATCAAATTCGGTTTGCATATATCTTCTCCTGCAAAAATTTATTAGCCCCGATAATCACTGTTAAGTCCAAGGGGTGCTTCTAGCGCCCTACGCCAATCAAATAGAGTTTTGCCGGTGCTATCTCTATATCTTTCTGATAGATAAGCCCAGCCTGTTCCTCCGACATTGCCACCATATTTGGGATGGGAAAAGGCACCTGTAAATGTGTGGCGACGTAGTAATTGGAGGAAGAAACGGGGTTCTTGGTATTCCTGTTTGTTCCAACCATTAACTTGGTTATTGGCCATTTCGTTATACAAGTCGATGTATAACTCTTTAGAGACTTCTCTTGGCTCAACGTAAGGATTACGCTGTCTCAAGATCCGGTTAATTTGACCCAAGCAAATTTTGTAATCAATTAAATGATGGTTCTCTTCCCTGGCCAAAATGTTGTCAATAAAATTTGCTGCTCCGACAGATTCATCTAGACGATAAGCATAGGCATATTGCACTTGTTTATCTTGTTTGCCCAAAAAATTGTAGTAACGGTTCAAAAAATTTTCCCCTTCCTCGGTTCGGAAAGGCAAAATATGATCTACTAATCGAGCTACAATGTCAAATTCCCAATCTTCAAAGCTTAATGGTTCGGTACATAATTGAGTAAAAAACCTTGACCAAAATTTACCGTTATCTTGCTGGGTAAGTTGGGGATTTATTGGATCTACAATTGCCTGTCCATCAACAATAAATTTATAGGTATGAATTTGTGCTTTTGGAAGCACAACTGATAGAGCATAATATCCTGTGGGTTCGCCGAGAAAGTTAACTGGCTTCAGGGGAATTGGCTCAAAAAGATTGGCAAAAGTTCCAATTACAGCAACATCTTTTGGTGGCGTTGTTCCTTGTTGCTGATATACGAAAGTTACAACATTGGAGGAATAGCTTTTCGCAAAATCTTTGCCATCACTGTAACTATCAATAATCGGAAATCGCCAAGGTTCAGCAATCCGAGAACGTGGGTCATCGTCACTCAATTGCCCAAAATTATGACGAGGATCTTTATTATCTCTGGCAATAAATTTAGTGCAGTGGTTAAGTACGTATTGGTCGTCTGTTTGTAAGATTTCAACAGCCATTAATTTTTCTCCTGGTAGATGGGTATAGCAGGGAATAGGGAATAGGTAACAGAATTGAAAGTTTCTTGGCGTCAGGATTTGACGATCGCTTGATGCCTTAAACTATCCTTAAACTGCTATATCGACCAAATTAAGTCACAACAAATCGCAGCAATTAGCTTCTGGAATCAATCCCAGTTCGCTTTGCTGGAGAGTACAAAAAAGTGGTGTTTATGGAAACAATAATAACTTCAAATTTTCCGAAAAATTTACTACTTATTTCGGAAAAAATCATTAAGTTTTATCCGTGATGCTCTGGAGTAGGCACGAGGATAATTTTACCAAATGCCTGTTTAGCCTCAATTCGTTTGTGGGCTGCACTTGCTTCTTCTAGGGGCAAAACGGAATCGATCGCGGGTTGAAATATTCCAGCGGCAAAGTGTTGCAAAATTTGGTCGAAATCTTGGGGTTGAATCACGGCAAATGAACCGTGAATGCTGGCATTTTTCATCAGTAGATCCATGATATTAATTTCTGCTAAATCACCGCTAAGGGTGCCAGCACAAACAATCCGCCCTTTGTTTGCCAACATCTTGATGGAAGATTGCAATGTTGTACGTCCTACTAAATCAAGGATTAAGGTAGCACCTTGGCCGTTGGTTGTTTTAATTACCTCCTCGACTAAATCGGGAGAATGGCGATCGAGAACTAAATCCGCTCCTAATTGATACAATCGCTCTGCCTTGTCTGGGTCGCTAATGGCAATTACTTGAGCATTCTGCCAACGAGCAATTTGAATCGCAGAGGTTCCCACTCCACTGGATGCTGCATGGATGACGACTCGCTGACCTTGTTTGAGGGCGCCGTTATAAAATAGAGCAATCCAAGCAGTTGTAAAAGCTAAACCAATACTGGCCGCTGCAATGTAACTCAGTCCATCGGGAATGCGGTGTAGTTGGTTGGTTGGTAAGGTGGTGTATTCAGCATAAGCACCATTTCTTTCTCTTCCCAAGGCTTCAAAAGTCGCAACAATGCGATCGCCTATTCGCCAATCTGTCACCGCTGCACCTAATTCCACGATTTCCCCAGCGACATCCATACCCAAAATATGGGGTAAATCTTTTTGAATAAAAAAATCTCCTAAGCGGTGAAAGATATCTGTGTGATTTACCGTAGCAGCATGAACCTTAACTAAAACCTCATTGGCCGTGGGTTTTGGGGTAGGAAAGGTTTCGTATCGCAGAACTTCTGCACTTCCTCTTTCATGCATAACGATCGCTTTCATGACTGTATTCCTTTGAAAATGGGGAGTAGGGAGTGGGGAATTTTGAACAGGACTTACGCAAAATCATGAAAAAACATAGACGCGGAGCGGCTTGCCGCAGGCTACCGCAAAGGACGCAAAGAAATAAGAGTTTCAGAGAGTTTTAGTGTAAGTTCTGCTGAATTCTGACTCCTAAATTCTGATTCCTGTTTTATTGAGAGAGAATCAAGACGCTGTAAGGGCCAATGCCAACATTGGCGCGGAAGGGAATACCATCAGGATCGTTGGGATTGCTGCGTTCTGCAAAGGTATCGTAACCAGAATGATTGCCAAAATCGGCGCTGTAGCCATTCCAGTCACTATTAAATCTCACCCACCAAGTGCCGCCGCGAGGAAAGCCCAAGCTATAGCTATCGTAGGAGCGATCGGCCATATTCACAATTACAATTACATCATCTCCTGCCCCGCCGTTGTCCCAACGATGAAAGGCAATAACTTTGTCGTTATTGTTGACATGATGTACATTTACATGCTGTCCCTGCAAACCTCTGGTGTTGTTATACCAGTTGCGGCGTAAGCGAATTAGCGATTGATAAAGATCCCAAATTCCGCTAAATCTATCTTTCTTACTCCAATCTAATGTGCCAGAATCACTCCAACTTCCCCATTCCAAAAATTCTTGACCTTGAAAAATCATCGGAATTCCAGGAGATGTAAAGACGAGAGCTGCTGCTAAGGTAGAGCGTTTGCGGGCAAACCAGCTATCTGCATTACCGCGCCAAATTGCTTCTGGGAGCCGGACTTTGCGGTTAATTTGGGCTACTTCATCATGGTTTTCGCTGTAGATAACTCGCTTCCAAGCATCGCTTTCAAATCTTTGCAAAATTGCATCGCGAATGCTGTACATGTTACGCGCACTATCGCTGGGAGCCACTACCGCTTCAAAAATCGAATAGTAAAAAAAACTACCCCACTGAGAATCAAATCCTGCTCCGCCGGCTCCTGTGCTACGGTTGATCCATTCGTTATTTTGCAAGTCTTCGGCGATGGTAATCTTCCACGGCGTCTTGCTATCTATTTCATTGTTGATCCATTGCATCAAACTCCAGCCTTCGGGAATATCATTTGCAGGATCGTTGTTTCTACCTTCGATATTACGAATGTTGACTGTGGAATCAAATCGTAAACCGTCTATTTGATATTCTTCTAGCCACATCAGAGCGTTATCGCGAATATATTGACGGACTTCACCCCGGCCATAGTCTGGACGAGGGCCAAAATCAGTTTTGACGCGTCTGTCATTGTAGAAATAGATTCCATCTCCGTTATTTTGATTCCAACCATCAAGCCGCCTTAAAGAATAATCTAGTTCTTGAGAGCCAAAATGGTTGTAAACTACATCGAGAATCAGAGCTATGCCAAATTCGTGGGCTTTTTTGACAAAGTTTTTAAACTCACCAGGATCGCCATAATTACTTTCTATATCGAAGGGAAAAGCAGGGTTATAGCCTAAAGAGTATTCGCCTGGAAAACCAAAAATCGGCATCAGTTGAATAGCATTGATGCCTAAATCTTTTAAGATGCCTAGTTTATCAATAATTGAACTGATATCTCCAGGCTTGTTTTGGGTTCTATTAAAAGAAGCAACATGCAGTTCATAAATCACCAATTCATTCCAGGGTGGCATATTGAAGGTATTGCTTCCCCAGTCAAACCGATCTTTGACGATTACACCATCGGCGCCCTCATTATCAAGAACATGTTTGCAATAGGGATCGGTACGCCACCATACGGTATCAGCAGGTATGAAAGGACTTTGAATTACATAGCGGTACTTTTGACCTTCTTGAACTTGGGGAACATCTACAGACCAGTATCCATTATTTTCAGAAGCAAGGGGATTTTTGATTGTAGACCAGTTATTAAAATCTCCAGCCACATAAACTGCTGAAGCAAATGGCGCCCAAACCCGAAAAGTTGTTCCTGTTTCGTAGGGAGTAGCTCCCATTCCAGTACGAGTAGAAGCTTTTGCCGGGGTATCTAAAGTAACACTTGGATCGGTTGAAAG
Source organism: Nostoc sp. ChiSLP01 (assembly GCA_034531195.2). Taxonomy (GTDB): domain Bacteria; phylum Cyanobacteriota; class Cyanobacteriia; order Cyanobacteriales; family Nostocaceae; genus Nostoc. Next base: position 20,133 of record JAVRBO020000091.1, on the reverse strand, counting down.
CACCATAAATAAAATTTGTCTCCAAGAGATGACTTAATAGTAAGCTGTTACCCTTTGTCATTAGTCATTAGTCATTTGGACATGACCAAGGGGAATTACCAATGACCAAGATTAAACCTGCTCTGCTGAAAAAATTGCAGCAGTGCCTGTTGTGGATTTATCAAAAGTTAATTCTGGATTTATGCAAGTTTCAAGAAAGTTTACAGATATATAAGGACAGCTATATATAGCTGTCCTTAACGTTATACATATAACACCATAATTGATTGATTACCAAGGAGTTTGCGATCGCTCTTGCACAACTCGCCCATATACATGCTCGGTTTGCTTGGCTAATTTCGGCCAGCTAAAGCGTCGCTCTAAATCTTCATAAGCATTATCCACCAGCCATTGCCGATAATCTGGATTTCTCAACACTTCCAAAATTCCCCAAGCTAATGAATCGGCGTTATTTACCCAAGTCACAATACCTGTTTTGGTATGCTGCACTACTTCTGGAAATCCACCTGTATCAGAAACTACTACGGGGACGCGAGAAGCAAAGCTTTCTAATGCCACAATTCCAAAGGGTTCGTAAAGGCTGGGAAATACGGCGCAGTCAGCAACAGTTTGAAATTTGTCTAAGTATTCATCAGAGAGAAAACCAGTAAAATAGCATTGCTGCCAAATTCCCAAATCCCAGGCTTGGCGTTTGAGATGGTCAGTATTTCCACCACCAACGATGACAAATTTCACTTTACCACCCATTTCCCAAAGAATTTTGGGTGCAGCATTGAGCAATATGGGTACACCCTTTTCATAGGTCATGCGACCGAGGTAGTAAACGATTTTCTCATCGTCGCTGGCAAATTGGCGGCGAAAATCTAGAGCATGGAAATCTTCGTGGTGTCGTTTTTTTTCCGCTCGGATACCGTTATAAATAACATCGATTTTGTCCGAAGGACTGTGTAGCGCTCGTTCTACTTCCCGTCGCATATAGTCGCTACAAACAATAATCCGCCAAGCATTGTAAGCAAGTATTGTTTCTTTACCGTTAATATAACGTTGTGTATCGGTATGGATACCGTTATAACGCCCGTATTCCGTAGCGTGAATTGTGGCAATTAGTGGTATTTTAAAATTATGCTTGAGAGCGATCGCTGCGTCTGCGACTAACCAATCATGGGCATGAATTAAATCAAACGGGCCTTCTTCCAAAATTAACTTACCGCCATGATGCCCCATACTTTCGTTGAGATTCGCCACCCAGTGGAAAAAGTCATTGCTATGTCCCACTGGCACGCGATGTATTTTTACTCCCTCGACTACCTCGTACATCGATGCCTGGCCAAACTCCACTGTAATCAAATGGACTTCATGCCCTAACTTGACCAGTTCCGGGTACAACTCAGCTACATGACGTGCAATTCCTCCAACTATCCTGGGTGGAAACTCCCAACTCAGTACCAGTATCTTCATCTGCTAGATTCCCCAAGACTTTACAAATATCTAAAAAACTAGATTTATCTAAAAATACAAGTCTGCCAATCTAATTGAGTGCATTTACTCATATTTTTAGATTTTTTAATAGTTATTTTGTTAAAGCTTATCAAAGGATAGGAACTATGGGGCAGGGGGCATTGGAGGCAGGAGGCAGGGGGCAGGAGGTAGGAGGTAGGAGGTAGGAGGCAGGAGGTAGGAGGCAGGAGGTAGGGGGCAGGGGGCAGGAGGCAGGGGGCAGGGGGCAGTCCCAATGAAACAGGTTTCACCACCAGCATGAAAGTATCTTTCTCCCCCTGCCTCCCCTGCTCCCCCTGCTCCCCCTGCTCTTTCAAGCCAGGAGGCAGGGGAGACAAGGAGAATTGGGGACAAGGGGAAAGACTTATTGTAATTTGTCTCCCCACACCCCACACTAAAGAAGCGAACAACAAACAGCACGAACTCGATCGCGTCCCTCTTGTTTGGCTATATAAAGTGCTTTGTCGGCTTCATTAATCAAGTCTTGTGGCGACATTTCGTTATTTGGCACAATGCTGACTACGCCGAGACTAACGGTTACATGGTTGCACACGTTAGATTGAGCATGGGGAATCGCTAAGTTGCGTACTGCTTGTCGAATTGCTTGAGCTAGATGAATTGCGCCTACGATCTCTGTATTCGGCAAAACCACAGCAAATTCTTCTCCACCATAGCGGGCTACTAAATCCGCTGGACGCTTAACAATACTTAAGAGCGTACTGGCAAGTTTTTGTAAACAATTATCTCCTGCTAAATGACCATAGGTGTCGTTGTAGGGTTTAAAAAAATCAACATCGAATAAAATTAACGACAAAGGCGCTTTCTCGCGTTTGAGTCGATGCCATTCAGTTTCGAGATATTCATCAAATGTGCGGCGGTTAGCTATTTGAGTCAAGCCATCTAAGGTAGCTAATCTTTGTAATTCTTCGTTGGCGGCTTGTAGCTGTTGGTAAAGTACTGATTGATGAATAGCGATCGCAACTTGAGAAGCTAATTGCTGCAACAAATTAACTTCAAATGGCTGCCAGTTACGAGGCGTGGCAGACTGATAAGTAATCAGTAAACCCCACAAATGCTGCCCATTTAAAATCGGCACTACCATCGCAGCCTTCACCTGATAAAGTTGTAATAACTCAAAAACATAAGCTGAAAAATTAGACTGCTGAATATCATTTAAAATTGTGGGTAATCCCTGATAATAATGGCTAAAATCTTCTGTAATACAAAATGGCAAAATTGTATGTCTTAATTGCTGAGGATAGCCATCAGCCAGAGATGCCGCTGCAAAATAACCACTACCGTCAGCTGCTAACTGGTAAATAGCTACACAATCTGAACGCAAACATTCTCGAATACTATTTACAGTTGTATTTAAAACATCTTCTAAATTAAGCGATCGCCGAATCTGTTGAGTCACTTCACTAATTAGCCTCTCCCCTGTTGCTTGTTGTCGCAGGACTTCTTCAGCTTGCTTGCGAGTGCTAATATCTTCTACTGAACCAAGAATCTGCGTTGGAGTACCGTTAGCATCTCTGGCAAATACAACTTCTCGTGTATTTAGCCAACGCCACTCACCATTTTTGTGTCGAAATCGGTATTCTGTGGACAGAACTTCATTGTCCTTGAGGTTGGCGAAGCGACTTGGTACGTCATTGCACAGGTGTCGGTCGTCTGGATGAAAACAATTTACGAACCATTGCGGATCTGCTTGACAAATTTCCTCTGGAGAATAGCCTAAAACTGTAACACTTTGCTGGTTAAGATAAATGCTTGTTCCTTGTAATAGGTCAAATAAATATAAAATATGGGGTACAGTATTAGCAACTTTTTGTAAAAAGTCTTGACTTGAGCGCAACGCTTCTTCAGCTTTGTGGCGTTCGCGCAAGGCAGCTTTCCATTCACTAATATCTCGTCCCTCGGAAATAATCACTGTGACGCGCCCTGTTTCATCAAGTATGGGACGTAGTGAAAAATCAATAGTGATAGCTCGATTGTCTCGATCCCAAATTTCAACTTCATAGCGAATAAATTCACCATTGGCAGCGGTGGCGATCGCACTTTTTAATTGTGCTTGTGTATCTGGAGAAATTGTCCACCATTTTGCTTCCCAAAATAATTGCCCGACGACTTCTTTTCGTGTAATTCCAGCAAAATCCAGTGCTGTTTGATTGACTTCTAAGACAATTCCATTGGTTTCAAGCAATCCCATAAACTCTATAGTTTGATTGAAAATCGCACGGAATTTTTGCTCATTTTTACTCAAGGCTTGTTCTGCGAGTTTGCGCTCGGTAATATCTCGTCCTACCGATTGCAGTTCTATAACATTACCTTGATTATCAAATATACCTCGAACATTCCACTGCGCCCAACGTATTTCTTGGCAAGCTATAACCCGATTTTCAAAAGTGACAACGGGATTTTCTACGCTAATGGAATTGACTAAATTAAACACATATTCTTTATCTTCTTTAAACACAATAGGTTCATAATGCTGGGCGATAATTTGTTCTCGTGCGAGTCCAAAAAATCGACAGAAAGCTTCGTTAACAAAGGTAACAGTGCCATCAGGTAAGCCTCTAGCAATCAGTTCGGTTTGGTCTTCGAGAATGGCACGATAACGAGCTTCGCTTTGGTGTAGTGCTGCTTCTATTTGTTTGCGTTCGCTAATATCAAACACTAAACCCTGAAGTAACTGAGTTTGTCCATCGGCACAGAGAATGAGATTGGCTTGGTTTCGTACCCAAATTATTCTACCGTCGTGCCTAATCATTCGATACTCGATGCACAGGGTTTCTCCGGTGGAGATTGTAGTATTTACAGCTTGCCAAAGGCGATGGCGATCGTCCGGATGAGTGTAATCTAACCAACTATTGAAGAAACCAGGGTTCCAATCTTCGGGGGCTACGCCTAATAATTCTTGCACTTGCGGACTAATATAAGCAACTTTGGCAGTAGTATTGAGCGGTGAAATGTAAACAACGCCCGGAATCTGTTCTACTAGGGTGCGGTACTTTTGCTCTGCCTCAGAGACTTTTTCTTCCGCCTGCTTGCGATTCATAAAAAACCTCGCGGGAGTTTGGAAACCCATCGCCTTTAGGCATGGGAGAAAAAACAACGGAGTGGGCTTTAGCTACATTCTTTGAACCACTGAGGTAACAGTAATTTAGTCTCGATCTAGTAGGGTTTCTCTGCGAAAAACTCTAAGTCCTAAAAACAAATGCCAACAACAAGCCGAAAACCCTAAACTTTAGCTTGCTGTTGGCGGTTTAGATGTAGCCGCAAGCAGCCAATCATCTTTGAAAATTAAGCACAATCAAATTAGCTTTGATCGAGTCGCAGTACTGCCATAAAAGCTTCTTGGGGTACATCTACCGTACCTACAGATTTCATTCGCTTTTTACCTTTTGCCTGCTTCTGTAAAAGTTTTTTCTTCCGGCTAATGTCACCACCGTAGCATTTTGCTAACACATCTTTCCGCAAAGCCGGAATGTGTTCGCTGGCAATCACTTTACTGCCAATGGAAGCTTGAATTGGCACTTTAAATTGATGGCGGGGAATCAGTTCTTTGAGTTTTTCTGCCATCGATCGCCCAACGTTGTAAGCTTTATCTCGATGGACAATCATCGCCAAAGAATCCACGGGATCGCCGTTGATCATAATATCTAGCTTCACCAGCGGATTTTCGCGGTAGCCAATTAGGTGATATTCCATACTGGCATAACCGCGCGATCGCGATTTCATTTGGTCAAAAAAGTCAGTGACAACTTCCGCCAAGGGTAACTCATACGTAAGTGTGGTTCGTCCTTGGGTAAGATATTTCATATCTTTGAAAATCCCACGTCTGTTTTGTGATAACTCCATCAACGTACCAACGTAGGTTTCTGGCGTAATCATTTCCACCTGAACGTAGGGTTCCTCAATTTTTTCGCGTTCGTTGGGAGAAGGCAAACGGCTGGGATTATCGATGTACAGTTCCTCACCTTTGACGGTTATGACTTTATAAACCACTGAGGGCGCTGTAATAATTAAATCTAGATTATACTCTCGCTCTAGACGTTCTTGGACAATTTCCATGTGTAGCAAGCCCAAGAACCCGCAACGGAAACCAAACCCCATCGCACTAGAAGTTTCTGGTTCGTAATGCAGTGCTGCATCATTGAGTTCTAGCTTTTCTAAGGCTTCCCGCAAGTCTTCAAATTGGTCAGCGTCAATGGGGAACATGCCGCAAAAAACCATCGGGTTGGCTTCTGCATAGCCTGGTAAGGGTGTCTCTGCTTTCGCTTTACTTAGGGTAATTGTGTCTCCTACCCGTGCATCAGCTACAGCTTTAATCGCCGCTGCCAAATAGCCTACTTCTCCGGCGTGCAGTTCATCAACTTGCTTTTGAGTCGGAGAAAGAACGCCCAACTCATCAATGTCAAATTCTTTACCAGATGCCATTAAATGGATGCGATCGCCTTTTTTCAATGTGCCATCCATCACCCGGAAATACACAATTACTCCCCGATAGCTGTCGTAATAACTATCAAAAATTAACGCCCGTAAGCGTTCATTTATTGTATTGGGTGGTGGTGGTATGCGATCGACAACTGCTTCTAAAATCTCATCAATACCAATTCCTTCTTTAGCAGAAGCGAGAATTGCCCCACTACAATCTAGACCGATAATTTCTTCAATTTCGCCAATTACCCGTTCTGGTTCAGCTCCTGGCAAATCAATTTTATTCAAAACTGGGATAATTTCCAGGTTATTTTCTAACGCTAAATATACATTTGCCAAAGTTTGCGCTTCGACACCTTGGGACGCATCTACTACCAATAACGCTCCTTCACAAGCAACAAGAGAGCGGGAGACTTCATAAGAGAAATCCACATGTCCTGGAGTATCAATTAAGTTCAGAACATATTGCTGACCATCTTTAGCTGTGTAATTCATCCGGGCAGCTTGCAGCTTAATGGTAATGCCGCGCTCCCGTTCTAGATCCATATTGTCGAGAAACTGTTCCTTCATCTGCCGGTCTTCAACAGTACCAGTAGCTTGTAGCAAGCGATCGGCGAGGGTTGATTTCCCGTGGTCAATGTGAGCAATAATACAGAAATTGCGAATGCGAACTGCGGGAACGTCAGTCATATACTATCTTTGCCTTAGCAGCAACCAAAGTTAAAAGACCAATTTACTTAATGTATTTTAATGCTTTCTTAGCCAAGACGCTCCTAGTTTTAGTGGAGACTGGGGAGTGTGGGAAATCAAAAAGTGTGGGGAGAGAAAGGGGAAAGATTTATTTCCATCCTCCCACATCTCCCACACCTCCCACACCTCCCACACCTCCCTCTCCCCGTGTCCTCTTCACCCCATCTTTAACTTTGTATATAAATAGGTGGACATTTAAGAATATTATGAAAGTCTATTTGTCGGTGCTAGTATTCATCAGCTGGAAGCGTACAATAAATGTAAATAAGTACATGTAGGGATCGCGGGCAATTACCACCCGTAATTGTCCGGAGTCACTGATTCATCGGCAAAACTTCTAGAAAGCTCTTGTCTAGTCAGTTATATGAAAAATGCGACCTAAAATTTAAAGCTGTTATTTTGGTGCTGTTTCGGGGAACTATGTAACTATACCCTCGAAGATTCTTAAGTGGATCGGCCCAAATATGAATATAACTACTTTACAAAGCTTTAAACAAAACCAATTCAGAGTATATAAACCTATGAATATGCAACACAGACCTACCGACGCGGATAAAACACGAGCCGATAAGGTAGAAATTGCCGTCCGCTTAGATTCAGAGTTATTAGAGCAAATTCAACATCTCACTAACGATCCTAGCAAAGTGATTGAGGTGGCAATTCGCCAATGGTTGCGAGGCGAAATACTAAGAGATGATGAACTGACTCGCACCCCCGTGCGTACTTCAGTCCCTCCTCGCGGTGAATGGAACGATTGAAATCATCAATTAGCTGTCAATCTTACTTAACAAAAGTAAAGTTTGCCAACTTGAATTTCAAAACACCAAGAAATACTCAATCAAAAATGTAAAAGCTGTAAAAATTTATGCCAAAATTTGAACAGCTTTGGTAAAATCCCGGTCGGATACCCTTTGTCTATCCAACTCAATTAATGACTATTACCGCCAAATCCCAATTGCCGAATATTTTTTCTCAAAATCTGGAATCTATTACCAGTACCAGTAAAACTGATGGCTCATTGCCAACTCTTGGAGCCGAGTTGGTATATACGCAAGATGGGGCAGGGCGCTATCTGACCTTTTGTTGGCAGCACAGCGAACTCCTGGGGTTAAAGACCGAAAAAATAGTTGATGAACTCAACCAGACTCAAATCTTTGCTCCCGTGGATAAGGTTGCCTATTTGGAACGATTACACCGAATTTTGACAAGTTTGGTGCCAGAAAGGTTTCAGTGCTGGTTTAGCCATCATCAGGAATTATTTGAGTTGGACTTAATAATCAGTCCGATTATGCCAAGTTTAGGAACGGCTGCCACTACAGTTTTAGTGATGGGACGCTTATTGCAAGCCACACTTAACAAAAAACAAGTGGGTGTGGGAGCAAAAACGCCAGCACAAATAGAATCGGCTTTACGTTCCCAGCAACATCAAAAACTGGTAAATCGGATTACGAGAAATATTCGGCGGACATTGGATTTAGACATTATTTGGCAGCAAACAGTTGATAGTTTGGGAAAATCACTGCGGCTAGAACGCTGCATTATTTGTCCTTATCAGCCTTGTTATACAAAAGTAGAAGTTAAGGCTGAGTATCACCAGCCAGAACTTAGTTCAATGATTGGCTCAGAAATAGATATAGCTTCTGAACCAGCCTTTACTAAGGCATTAACAACCTTAGAACCAGTTGTGATGAACGTGTCTGGATACAATGATTCCAGACAGCATAAAACTTTGGTAGTTGCTACTTGCTATCAAGACCAAGCCAATGGATTGGTTGTTTTGAGTTGGCAAGATGAATGCTACACGTTAACAGAATCGGAATTAGAATTAGCAAAAGAAGCAGCGGATCAATTAGGAACAGCGATCGCTCATGCTACTTTATATAAAGAATTAGAAGCAGCGCGTCAAAAAGCTGAAGACGCCTCCCGCCTCAAAAGCGAGTTTCTTGCCAATGTATCCCACGAAATTCGTACTCCCCTCAACGGGATGATTGGCTTTTTAAAACTGATTTTGGAAGGCATGACCGATGACGCAGAAGAAAAAGATCAGTTTTTAGAAGAAGCTCATCAGTTATCAATACATCTGTTAAATATTATTAATGATATTTTAGACATTGCCAAAATTGAAGCTGGCAAAATGGAATTAGCTTACGCTCCAGTCAAGCTAGGCGAACTCTTCACTGATGTAGAAAATTTTATGCGTCCCCAAGCAGAGATGAAAAACCTCAGCTTCCAGATGCAAATGCCAGCTACCTCCGATGAAATCATCGTCCAAAGTAATTACCAACGGTTGCTACAGGTAATGCTGAATTTGGTGAACAACGCCATCAAATTTACTCACGAAGGTGGCATCACAGTCAGTGCCGATTTAGTACTCAAAAAGGCAAAGCCGCAATTTCAAGGACAGCAATTTCCAGGTATGGTGAGAGTACGCGTAGCCGACACTGGCATCGGTGTTTCCTTGGACAAACAAGATAAACTGTTTCAATTATTCTCTCAGGTGGATGGCTCCCGTACTCGCCAATATGGCGGCACAGGTTTAGGACTGGCAATTTCCCAGAAGCTAGTGGAAGCAATGGGTGGTGAAGTACATTTCTACAGTCTCGGCGAAGGACTCGGTTCCACAGTTACATTCACCGTGCCACTATATCAACAACCAGTGATAGTTTCATCTAGTGATAATGGTTCTACAAAAAGTGCCTAGTGCTAAGAAGTGTTAAGTTAAAGATGGGCATTGGCATTGCTGAGTTGAAAGTTAGGAGTTAGGAGTTGGGAGTTAGGAATTTTCCCCCCTGCTCCCCTACTACTTCATCTCCCCATTTTCCAATTCTCTTCTGCTCCCGACTCCTCTTTAACAGTTATGAAAAATTGACAACTGATAATCTGGTGACAATTAGATTTAGGATCGATTTAACAAACCTGGAAAATAAAATTTTGGATAATGGGTAATGAGTGACAACGCTAAGCGTACATAAACTGGGAAAAAAAGAGTGAGGAGCAAAAAGGGAGAGTGAGAATAATAACTCCTAACTCCTAACTCCTAACTCCTAACTCAGCAATGCCAATGCCCATCCCTAACTGAGTAGGTCTAAAACTATGGAACTAACACCTGACAACGTTGAAACAGTCTTAGATGAAATGCGCCCTTATCTCATCTCTGATGGCGGCAATGTGGAACTTGTAGAACTGGATGGCCCCATTGTTAGACTGCGGTTGCAAGGGGCTTGTGGTTCTTGCCCAAGTTCTACAATGACTTTGAGAATGGGTATTGAGCGCCGCCTGCGGGAAATGATTCCCGAAATTGCAGAAGTCGAACAAGTCGCCTAGAAACTGGGGGCTGGGTACTGGGTACTAGGAATAATGAACGATCGCTATTGAATCGGGAAGAATGGATTTTTTCATTCATAATTTATCATTAATACCTAGTTCCCAATCCCCAATCCCCAATCACTCCTTATGCCCCATCCCCTCTACGTCGCTTTTATCTGGCATCAACACCAGCCGCTGTACAAATCTCCTGGCAGCGGCACTTCGCTATCTTCTAGCCAGCAGTACCGCTTACCTTGGGTACGCTTGCATGGCACTAAAGATTATTTGGATTTGATTTTAATGCTAGAACGGTATCCTAAGTTACACCAAACGGTGAATTTAGTACCATCATTGATATTGCAACTAGAAGATTATATTGCTGGCACTGCTTTTGACCCTTACCTGACGGCTAGCTTGACACCAGAGGAGCAACTCAGCCAGCAACAGCGGGAATTTATTATTCAACACTTTTTCGATGCTAATCACCACACCCTAATCGATCCTCATCCTCGGTATGCCGAGTTGTATCGCCAAAGGCAGGAAAAAGGCGCAAGTTGGTGTTTGGCAAATTGGCAGTTGTCAGATTATGGCGATTTGCTAGCTTGGCACAATCTGGCTTGGATCGATCCGCTGTTTTGGGATGACCCGCAAATTGCTACTTGGTTAAAGCAGGGGCGGAATTTTACTTTAAGCGATCGCCAGCGCATTTATTCCAAACAGCGAGAAATTCTCAGTCGGATTATCCCTCAACATCGGAAAATGCAGGAGGCGGGACAATTAGAAGTTACCACTACGCCCTACACTCACCCGATTTTACCTTTGTTAGCCGATACTAGCTCCGGTCGCGTAGCTGTGCCAAATATGACACTACCTACACAGCGTTTTCAGTGGGCAGAAGATATCCCGCGTCATCTACAAAAAGCTTGGAACTTTTATAAAGACCGCTTTGGACAGGTACCCCGTGGTTTATGGCCTTCAGAGCAATCAGTAAGTCCAGAAATACTGCCATATATTATTGACCAAGGGTTTAAGTGGATATGCTCAGATGAAGCGGTTTTAGGATGGACGCTGAAACACTTTTTCCATCGCGATGGGGCAGGGAATGTAGAACAACCAGAACTTCTATACCAACCCTATCGCCTGGAAACCGCAGCAGGTGACTTGTCAATTGTGTTTCGCGACCACAGATTATCAGATTTGATTGGCTTTACCTACGGCGCCATGCCAGCAAAACAGGCAGCAGCGGACTTAGTGGGACATTTGCAAGCGATCGCCAAAATGCAAAGAGACAGCCAAAGTCAACAACCTTGGCTAGTTACCATCGCTTTGGATGGCGAGAATTGTTGGGAATATTACCCCCAAGATGGCAAACCCTTCCTAGAAGCTTTGTATCAAACCTTCAGCAACGAACCCCACCTCAAACTCGTCACCGTCTCCGAATTTCTCGAACAATTTCCACCCACAGCTACCATCCCCGGAGACCAACTACACAGCGGTTCTTGGGTGGATGGCAGTTTCACCACCTGGATCGGCGATCCCGCCAAAAACCGTGCTTGGGATTACCTCACACAAGCCAGGAATATGTTGGCGAGTCATCCAGAAGCAACCCAAGAAAATAATCCAGAAGCTTGGGAAGCCTTGTATGCTGCCGAAGGTTCCGATTGGTTCTGGTGGTTTGGTGCAGGACACTCCTCAAATCAAGATGCCGTCTTTGACCAGTTGTTTCGAGAACATCTGTTTGGCATTTACAAAGCCTTAAATGAACCTGCACCGCCCTATCTCAAACAACCAGTAGAGGTTCACCAAGCACAGGCAAACCATCGCCCGCAAAGTTTTATTCATCCAGTCATTGATGGCAAAGGTGATGAACAAGATTGGGACAAAGCTGGACGCATAGAAGTTGGCGGGGCGCGGGGAACAATGCACAACAGCAGCCTTGTCCAGCGACTTTGGTATGGGGTGGATCACCTAAATTTCTATTTGCGAGTGGACTTTAAAAGTGGTGTTGTGCCAGGGCGAGATTTGCCGACAGAGTTAAATTTGCTGTGGTACTATCCAGACAAAACAATGGTCAACAGTCCAGTTCCCTTGGCAGATGTCCCAGATACAGCCCCAGTAAATTATCATTTTCACCATCTTCTGGAAATTAATTTGCTGACGCAATCGGTTTATTTTCGGGAAGCTGGAGACAATTATCAATGGCATCCCCGCACTAGTCGCGCCCAAGCATCTTTAAATACATGTTTAGAGTTGGCAGTACCGTGGGCAGATTTGCAAGTTCCGCCAGATTATCCCGTGCGCCTGATTTTGGTACTTGCAGATGAAGGGCGTTTTTGCCAGTATTTCCCAGAAAATGCTTTGATTCCTATTGAGGTGCCTTAGAAATTTAAGGAGACGCTGCGCGACGATTACAGCAATTTGCAGTTGAATAGACCACAGTAGGGGCACAACAATGTTGTGCCCTTACGATAATTTAGCATTCAAGCATGTATACCATCCAAATGAAAAGCCCTGTAAATATACAAATTCAATAAATGCATAACAGCTTATCCTTAGTTGAGCGGATCGAAATGCTGCAAGATGAAAGCTATGAACACTACTGGCAAACCTACACCCATACAAATGAGAGCTTGGGTCAATGCCAAAGGTGTAGTGCCAAAAAACTGATTCATGATGCTCCACTGACTGAACAGAAATTGTAAGATCGCTACAACCACAATTCCGATCGCCGGTGCATAGGCTACGGGTGTGCGTTTACCTTGGATTCTGGTAACTAGAGATGGTAAAAACTGGGTAATGCTTAACAGGTAAAAAACCTCTGCTGCCACCAACCCATTAATCGCCATCGTGCGAGCCAAGGCTTCATTACCTGTAGTTTGAAGTATCCATTGAAATACGCCAAAAATTACCACCCAATTGAACACAGAAATCGCTAAGATGCGCTGGAGTAAACTACCTGATAAAAGTTTTTCTCTAGGATTGCGTGGTGGTTGCTGCATCACCTGTCCAGATTTTGGCTCAAAGGCTAAAGGAGCAATCAACCCGACTGAACTAACCATGTTCAGCCAGAGAATTTGGATTGGTAAGATGGGAAGCACAGTTGCCAGGAGAATGGCAATTAAAATCGTCATGGATTCTCCAACGTTGATCGGCAGCAAGAAAGCGATCGCTTTTCGCAAGTTGCGGTAAACTCCCCGCCCTTCCTCCACAGCAGCTTCAATTGAGGCGAAGTTATCGTCAGTTAGCAGCATATCCGCAGATTCTTTGGTAACCTCTGCCCCAGCTAAACCCATTGCTACACCAATATCTGCCTGCTTGAGAGCGGGAGCATCGTTGACACCATCTCCTGTCATGGCAACAATTTCGCCCTTGAGTTGCAACGCCCTCACCAGACGCAACTTTTGTTCTGGAGTAACTCGCGCAAATACCATGCCTTGCTCAGCTGCTTGGGCAAATTTTTTTTCATCCATCTGAGTTAATTGCTGTCCAGTGAAGACTTGTGCTTCAGTGGAGCAAATTCCCATTTGGCGGGCGATGGCAGCTGCCGTGAGTGCATGATCCCCTGTAATCATCTTTACCTGAATCCCAGCAGATTGACAGGCTTTTACTGCGGCGATCGCTTCAGAACGCGGCGGATCGATTATGCCTTGCAGTCCTAAAAACACTAGCCCTTGAGCGATATCGTGGCGTTCCAAGGAGCGTTTAGCAGCAACTTCTTTACTGGCGAAAGCTAGCACTCGTAAACCTTGGTTTGCCATCCGAGCAACTTCCTCCTCCACTGCCCTTGGATTGAGTGCAGTTTGTTGTCCTTGAGCGTCAAGCATGTAGTCGCATCGTTGAAGAATTGCTTCTACAGAACCTTTGAGGTAGATCGCATTCAGCCTTCGCTTTGCATCTAATTCATGCAAAGTCGCCATGTATTGAAATTCAGACTCAAAGGGAATGGTATCTATTCGGGGTAATTGCTCTAGATTCTCTGGTGTCAATCCTACTTTATTAGCAGCTACTATCAATGCTCCCTCGGTTGGGGTTCCGACTAAGTTCCACTGTCCGTCTCGCCATTCGATGTGCGAATCGTTACAAAGCAATCCCGCTTCTAGAGATTCCCAAAGAGCAATATGTTCATCTGCATTGAAATCAACAGGCTGTTGATTCATGAGGATTTCACCGTCTGGGGCATAACCAATACCGCTGACGGTGTAGTGTTGCCCACCCGCATAAATCTTCTGAACCGTCATCTGATTTTCGGTCAACGTGCCAGTTTTGTCAGAGCAAATAACCGTAGTACTTCCTAATGTTTCCACGGCGGGTAACTTCCGAATAATCGCGTTACGTCGTGCCATCCGGGAAACTCCGATCGCCAACGTGACTGTAACAATTGCAGGCAATCCTTCTGGAATTGCGCTAACTACAAGAGCCACAGCTGCTTTGAAAACATCAATCCAAGATTCACCTTGTCCCAATCCGACTGCAAACGTTAGGGCAGCTAAACCCAAGATGACGTACAGCAGGGTTTTGCTAAACTTGTCAATATTTCGCGTTAGCGGTGTTTTCAGATTGGTGCTGCTTTCAATTAACTGCGAGATCCGGCCTGTTTCAGTGGCATCGGCGATCGCCACTACAATCCCTTCTGCTTGTCCAAAAGCAACGAAACTTCCTGCATAAGCCATATTGCTGCGTTCGGCTAATGGTGTTTCCATAGCCAACGATGGAGTTGCTTTTTCCACCGGCACAGATTCGCCTGTTAAAGCAGACTCATCAACTTGTAACCCACGCACGCTTAATAGCCGCAGATCCGCAGGTACTTTATCCCCAGATGCTAGCAGTACCAAATCGCCAACAACAAGTACACTCGAAGCCAAACGAGTTTTTTTACCATCGCGAATCACAGTTGCTTCGGTAGTCACAGCTTTGGATAAAGCAGCGATCGCGCCTTCTGCTTTCGATTCTTGAATATAGCCAACGATTGCATTAATCAAAATGACAGCAAAAATTACTCCCGCATCTATCCAATCTTGCAACAGCAGTGTTATTATCCCCGCCGTCAGCAAAATATATAATAGTGGTTGATGAAATTGCTCTAAAAATTTTAGCCAAGGACTTTTGCTACCTTTAATAGTCAGTTGATTTGCACCCATCTGTTGATGTCGGGTGCTAGCTTCTTCATGGCTCAAGCCTGCTTCGGGATGGCTGGCTAAGGTTTGCACAACTTGTTGTTCCGCGAGAGTATGCCATTCATAATTGAGTAAATCTTTTGTTGTCTGGGCAAAATTATTTGTAGCGATCGTATTTGCTGTCATCCCTGTCTCCAAATTAAAATAACCGTTTTCCTCAAGGCGTTATTATGAAAATCTTTTTTTAAGTTCGCCAACATGGCACTCTCGCGCACCTCCGTAACGTAGAATGTATTTTGCTTGCCGGATTTCATCTGCTGTTCCCTGTAGCGTTACTAAAAATTCTTCTTGAGATCTGGGGTGATTGAGTCTAACTAGCCTTTCTGGAGCAAACCAACCTTGAAATGCACCATAAAGACCGCCAAATGCTGCACTCGCTCCACCTGCTAGCAGCGTAGCCAGCACAGATTCGACCGCTAATACAGGCCCAACACCAGGAATGACTAATATGCCAAGTCCGCCTATAAGTGTAAGGATGCCCCCAGTAGTTCCTCCCGTAATTGCGCCTACTTTGGCGCCTTCTATCGGAGTGATGGTATGATTACTCGCATCAGCATCCTTGGGTGACTTTTCGCGTTCAGAGTTCATATTGAACACAGAAATTTGCTGCATGGGAAAGTCAATTGCTCTAAGTTCATCAAGCACCTGTGTTACAGCCTGACGGTTAGAAATGATGGCGATCGCATTTTTGACTGGACTGAAATTCATAACAACGTCTCCTATAAAAATAAGTAAGTTGAAAACGAAGTATTAATAATCTCGAAATAGTAAGCAATTATGCTTTACAGTGTGAGCATGAACCGTACAGTTAGAACGATTGACGTAAACAACAGCAATAGCAATAGTTATGTTTTCTACAATTTATCTAAGTAAATACTACAATTGGGAAGCCCTGTTGCTTTAGCTCAATAGCCTTCTATTCCACGATCGCTCATAAATGTGAACAAAAAGTGAATGAAGAAGGCAAAAGGAAAAGCAAAATGCCTGATTACTTATTCAAAATGCTTAAATGCTTTCTCAAACCCCAGGTTGGTTACTCATTTCAGTAGATTCAGCAAGCAAAATGCCTAAGTGCTTTCTCAAACTCCAGTTTGCTTTCTCATTTCGGTATATTCAGCAACCGAAATGGCATATTGCTTACTCATTTCAGTACATCGCGCATTCATTTCGGTGTTTTGGGCAAGTAATTAGGCTAATTGCTGACTCAATTTGCCTGTTTACTTTCTCAGTTGAGTGATTCAGGCATTCATTTTGGTGTATCGTTGAGCTGTTAGCAAGCAATGTCTACCACGGGCTACGCCTAAGCGTTCGCTTCATTCAGCAAGAATCTTTCCACGGCTTACTAGTGCCTCTGCTGGCTCGTCGATTAAATATTGATGTTCGCTAATGGTTTGAAGCCATGAACAAAACATTGAAAACCAAGGCAGAACGCATTGATCAAACCATAACTAATCAATTTTCAAAGTAATTGTATTGTCATTTTTAGTATTTGTGCTAAATTTACTAAGGTTGGATATTCGCAAAAACTATTGATTTCCGCTGTTGATCCTGCGGCGGCATATTCTTAAAGGCCAGCATATGTGCCTTAAATTACCTTTTGTTGCTTCTAGCCTTAGCGCTTGGGCAGTAAGTTGGAATATATTGCCAGTATCCAGCCTTCCTATGTAACTTTCATAAGCATGGGTACTATTAATTTAAGTGCAACAGAAGAAGAATTAAAAGAACGCTTTTATAAACTCAAAACACGTAAAGATATCGCTAGTTTGTTGGAAATAAGTGATTATCAGCTAAGATATCATTTATATATTTATCCTCGTGACAAGGCGTACACAACATTTCAAATACCGAAAAAGACGGGAGAATATAGAACTATTTCTGTTCCGCATACATGCTTAAAAATTATTCAACGAAAGCTAAATCAAGTTTTTAAATGTGTATATCAACCTAAACCTTCGACGCAAGGCTTTGTTACTGGTAAGAGTATCGTGACAAATGCTAGACAACATCTTCGACAGCGTTATGTTCTAAATTTAGATATTAAAGATTTTTTCTCTTCTATCAATTTTGGTAGAGTTCGCGGTCTTTTCATGGCATCTCCATATAATTGTACAGAGGAAATTGCAACAGTATTAGCTCAAATATGTTGTCATGAAAATAAGCTACCGCAGGGTGCTCCGACATCGCCAATTGTCTCAAATATGATTTCAGCTAGGTTGGATTCCCAGCTACAACGTCTTGCGAAGAAGTATCACTGTATTTATACTAGGTATGCTGATGACATCACATTTTCAACTTCTAGACCAAAATTTCCTGGACATTTAGCTTGGTTTTCAGAAGAAGCAGAAAAGTTAATTCTAAGTGATGATCTCAAAAAAACAATTGAGGATAATGGTTTTATTGTTAATGAATCTAAATCGAGACTATACAGTAAATATAGACATCAAGAAGTTACTGGCATAACAGTTAACAAAAAACTTAATGTAAAACGTAAATACATTCGTCAAATTCGTGCAATGCTTCATGCTTGGGAAAAATATGGGCTTGATAATGCTCAAGCTGAATTTTGGAAGCAATTTGATAATAAATATTCCTACCAAAAAAAACAAAAATCATTTCAATATATCATTAAAAGTAAGATTGAGTTTGTGGGCACAGTTAGGGGTAAAGACGACCAAATATACTTAAATTTTTTAAAATGGTTGAAACGACTTGCCCCTGAACTAGTAAGTGATGAAAAAGTAAATATTTCTAATTTACTGGAAAATCAAAAGAAATCTTCTATCAAGGCTACTATATGGACTGAAGGTAAAACTGATATAAAACATCTCAAGTCTGCTCTAAAATGGTTAGAAGATAAAGGTAAAAAATTTGACTTTGAAATTGATTTTAAAGATGATTTAGATCCCCAAAAACAAGGTAGTAGCCAACTGCTAGAAATGTGCAAACAATTATGTAAGACAAAACACCAGCAACCTATGATTGCAATTTTTGACAGAGACGAACCTAATGTAACCAAACAGGTAGATGATGATACTTTAGGATTTAAGGATTGGACAAATAGAATGTACTCGTTTGCATTACCAATTCCTCAACATCGTAGCGATCACAAAGAAATATGTATTGAACACTACTATCAAGATAATGAAATCCAGAGACAAGATATTAATGGACGAAGATTGTTTCTAAGCAATGAATTCCATTCGGAAAGTGGAAGACATCTTAATGATGATTTTACCTGTGCAGATAGAAATAAATTTAAATCTAAGGAATTAAAAATTATAGATCAAGATGTGTTTGATAAAAACAATCAAAAAGTAGCACTAAGTAAAAACGACTTTGCTGATAATATATTCACTAAAAAAGAAAAGTTTGATGATTTTGAATTTAGGGCTTTTGAAGAAGTATTTCTAATTATAGAAAAGATTGTTAAATATTACGCAGAAGAATTACGAGAATAAAATTAGATGTAGGATTAGTTACAAAAAGCCTTCTTGTTGGGAATTTTCCTGCTGTTGACACACGGGCTTTGTTACTTTTGTATTTCCTAGTCTGAAATCGGATCAATCTTAATCCACAATCTCATAGCGCACTAACTTCCTAACATCCTGACGAGGTAGCCCTAGTTCTTGGGCAATTGTCACTTCTATCTGGCCCAATTCTATTGTTGGAAGTTCTAATTCCAATCGCTTCAAGATGGGATCTGCTGTTTCGACTTCTACCTGGGTAATTTTCTGAGTTCGGTTAACAGTGGCGTTAATCAGCAACACATTGACTGATAGGTGTGCTTCGAGTTGAGTATCTGACTGAAGTTTTTTCTCTGTAGAGTAGGATTGGCTTAACTGCCCAGCAGCAAGAAAACTACAGGCAAACCAAAAGGCGATCGCTACTAGTGGTAGAAGCAACCAAAATTCTAATCCTAGCCCTTGCAGCCAACGTTTGCTAATATGCCGCACACAACACCTGCTTGTGATTTTGCCAAGTTATCACACATTTATTCTCACTGATGAAAGACGTTTAAATTGCCTCAATGCATTATTCTAAATAAGACCGAGCCGCACAAAGGTGATGAAAATCTTACTGGCAGAGGACGATCCAAAACAATTAATGCCGCTGCAAACGGTTCTTTCACAGGCTGGGCACAACGTTGATGGTGTCAAGGATGGTGAAACGGCTCAATGGCTTTTGGTTGAAAAAGAATATGACCTGCTGATTTTGGATTGGATGTTACCCCGGATTAGTGGGGTGAGTTTGTGTCAACAGTATCGAGCGGCGGGAAAAACAGCTCCCATATTAATGATTACGGCAAAAGATACCACACCCGATAAAGTCATAGGATTAGATGCCGGAGCTGATGACTACCTAGTTAAACCAATTGATATTATAGAGTTCATGGCGCGGGTGCGGGCATTGAGGAGGCGATCGCCTCTTTGGCAAGGAGACACCCTCTGCTTGGCAGACCTGCAACTTCACCTCGACGCACTGACCTTGGAGCGACAAGGAGCGATCGTTTCCCTTTCCAGCCAAGAATTTCAGTTATTAGAGTATTTCATGCGTCATCCAAGACAATTACTCACTCGTAACCAAATTGAGCAAGCCGTATGGGAGTGGGGTAGTGAGCCAGAAAGCAATGCAATCACCGTTTTAGTTCGTAAACTTCGCCAACGTTTGCAAACATTATCAGCAGGCGATTGGATTGAAACCGTCTATGGTATGGGCTATCGCCTCAACCCTCCAGAACCATCGTAAAAGGGACTGGGGAGTGTGGGGAGTGTGGGGAGAGAGGGGGGAAAGATTTTTTGGCGTTGCTGAATAATGGGATGATTTAGCCTGACGCGGGGACACGGAGACACGGAGACACGGGGATTATGTCTTGATGCAAATTCTCAAATCATCCCGCAATTATGCAACGCCGATTTTTTCACCATCCTCCCACACCTCCCACACCTCCCACACCTCCCACACCTCC
>JAVRBO020000090.1:0-124272 GCA_034531195.2 Nostoc sp. ChiSLP01 | reverse complement strand
CATGAAAACGATCTGTTTGTCCATGAAAACGATCTGTTTGTTCATGAAAACGATCGCTTTTGTGGAAATACTTATGCGATCGTTAACAACGCTTAAATAAAACTTATGAATAACACGCACTAGTTGAAAAGCTACCAGAACCCCGACTTCTTCAATAAGTCGGGGTTCTGAATCAACCTAGTTCATCCCGCGCTGCCCAACCAGTATAGATATAGGGATAATGTAGTTGAATTATCGGCTAATTATTTTATGCTGCCAGTTATTGAGACTATTCCTTTACGCCAAATGGCTTCGGGCGATCGCCTTTTTTTACAAATTTACAAATTCATCGGCGCTCAACCTGGTAAAAAGGTTTACATTCAATCTAATTTGCACGGTGCAGAAATCGCTGGTAATGCCGTTATACACCAGCTAATTGAGTTTTTATTAACAATAAATGACACACAGTTAACTGGAGAAATTTGGCTTGTCCCCGTTTGTAATCCAATGGGAACAAATGAACGCGCTCAGCATTTTTCTCCTGGGCGTTACTGCGTTTACGAAGCTAAAGACTGGAATCGCATATTTTGGGATTACGAGAAAGAAGCTGATGATTTAGTAGCTTTTACTAAATCTCAACTTCATGATGATCTAGAGGTCGTTCGACAAAATTATCTAACTACAATTAAGCAAGAATTCGCCAAAATTTTAGAAAAAATTAATTCTCCTAGTGCTGTGCCCTACACTGAGCTTTTTCGCTACAAATTACAAAGTATCAGTTTAGACGCAGATTATTTAATTGATTTGCATAGCTCTACCAATCAAGCTTTAGACTACGTTTATTACTTCCGAAATCGAGAAGAAAGCGCCAAATACTTCCTACTTGATTTTGGAGTTTTACTCGATAAATATGATGGCGATGCTTTTGATGAAGCGTTTATCAAACCTTGGTTAGCTCTAGAAGCTTGTTTTCAAGAGTATGGTAGAAAAATCAAATTTGATGTGGAAGCTTGGACACTAGAATTAGGAGCAGGAATGCAAATGAACCCTGATTCAGTTGCTAAAGGTGTACGAGGTGTGAAAAACTATTTAACACAAAAAGGTGTATTGCAAATTCCCGATTATTTCTCGGAAACGCAAAGCCATGAAATGAACTTTGTATGCAGCCGTAACAGGAAAAAATATTATGCGATCGCCGGTGGTATGATTCAAGAAAGAATCGCATTAGGTACTTACGTCAAAACTGGAGAAAAGTTGTATCAAATTCTCAGCTTTAATAAAGAAAGTAAGTTACCTACTCTCATTAATGTCTGCGCTCAACAAGATGGATTAGTTTATGATGTCGCAACTAATCAAGCGGTGAATGAAGGTGAATTTGTATTGGGAGTTATTAGTTAGTACAGCGGTTGCTAATTAAGATAAGAGACGCGATAAATGCCTTTGTAGAGACGGCGATTTATCGCGTCTCTGTTATTTTGTATGCCTAATCAAAAATACTTAGGGAAAAACCAAATAATTATACCAGTTCCCAACAAACAAATAATTCCTGCCAAACCAGCTAGAGGTTTTTTGTTCTTACCTGTGAACCAGTCAGAGACTTTACCTGTGTAAGTAATGAGTTCTGCTGTATCTATAGTAGCGATCGCCCATACCCATCCCGCGTGCAATCCCCAAGCTAAACCCAAATTACCGCCATCGACAAACCGCGCCAACACTAGCACCATTCCCATCAGCCACAATCCAGGGAGTTGAGGTAGGGTTTCGCGTTGCTCCCAAACTAGATGTAACACAGCAAAAATCAAGCTAGAAATTATTGCTGCTAACCAAACCGGGTAATCCTGCAATAATTCAGTCAACAAAAAACCGCGAAAAACTAACTCTTCTATGCCACCAACTAATAAGGCGATCGATAAAATCGGTAGCAAAATCGGTAGTAGTAACTTGATATTCGAGTTTTCAAAAGAACACCAACCTAACCCAAATTGTCCACTAAATACAATAGCTAGGCTCAGCACTCCCAAGGCGAAACCGAGTGCTAAAGACTTTACAATTGAGAGATTGACAACAAGACCGTAATCTACAAAAGACCTATTCACCAACCAACTAACTCCCCAGAGAACCAGGGGAGCTAATAGGTAAAGTGACACCAACAACGGCATCTTTCGCTCTGGCTGGAAAAATTTTGTAGGTTGCCAATTGAGCAAGATGCCTGATATTGTTACCACTGGCAACCAACACCCTAACCAGCAAATTAGGAATACGATTACTACAACTAGTGCAGGGGCATTTTCCATAAATGCCAGTAAGGCGTTGACCGAAAGCTCAAAAAAATTTGTCAACACAAACAAAAAAACACGATAGACTTCTTGCACTATAGATTTCCTGTTGATTAATCAAGACTCTACCAAACTTACTGACTCCGGCAAGTGGTCTAATCGTATTTTTTCCCTCGACAAAATTCTCTCAAAAAGGCTACCAGTTAGCTGTCGCGGTAAGGAAAGTTATCAAGTATTCACCTGAAACTTATCCCTACCACCAGCTTTATTTACTCTTCTTCGTCTAAATCTTCGTCTGATTCGTCGTCAACGTCGTCTATATCTGGTGAGGTTAGTTTTTTATCACTTTCACCAAGTTGAATCAGGTGAATATGCTTGTATCCCAACCTAATTTCAAACTCATCTCCAGGCTTTAAGCCCATTGCTTTGGTATATGTAGCACCAATGACAATTTGACCATTTTGATGGACGCTAACGCGATACGTCGGTTCGCGACCGCGACCATCTTTTGGTGCTTCAGGACTAAGAGGAATTCCCCTAGCTGAGAGCAAAGCGTCATAAAAATCTGTGAGATTGACGCGAACCTGATTATTCTTAGTAACAGTGTAATAGCCACACTGCTTAGCTCTTTCTCGGCGTGGTAAAGTGGAAAGTTCTTTTACTTTAGCAAGTAACGCTTTTCCAGTTAATGGCGCGGTTGCAGTTTCACTCATTATGCTCAATTTTTCCTTACTCTCTCCAAACTGATAAACGATGTAGTTTCATGCCAGTATTTGACTTTTTAGCATTTGCATAAAGCTACTTAGGACTCTAGTGTGACGGGTGAATTCCTGCTGAACAAAGCCAAAAGCACTTCTATTATGGTTGTTTACAACCTATTAGAGGTCATAGTTACCAAAGAGATTAATTTTGGTGATTTTACGGTAGTTTTAACCATTATTCGCCATTAAAAAGGAAACTATTTTCTCTTTTGGCGCTACTGTAGGGGTGTAATTTTCAGCCACCTTTACAAACTGGCAAGGTTCTACTACAAATGTGTCGTAGACCTAATAAATTGCAGGTTTTTCACTTTTAGTACTTGCCTTTCTTACCTTTGAGTTGTAGAGATTTCTCTACTCATACTCAAAAGCTAAGGACAGCATAGTATTTCAATAGAGTCCTATGGGTATACACCCTTTTGTCCTACAAGTAGAGACGCGAATTTTCTTGTCTCTACATTACGAATCAACAAAGCAGTAGTAGCCGCGCTGATGCGGCTATTGATTCTGCTTTTGTCACTTCGTAATTTTATATTAAATACTAGCATGGACTAATAATAGCAAAATACTTGTTTAATTTTGAATTAAAGTTGCTGGTAAATTTTTATTTAAATCACTGGACTTCAGGAAGAAAAAGCAGTGACGATTTTTATAACCCTTGATTGCAAGCACGAGCATTGTCCTATGGGTTTTATAAAAATTTATCTAATTGAGACGAGCAGTTTTGACCAATGAGTGAAATCCAAGATTTTTTGATTGAGAGGAAGCAAATAGCAAAAACTCTCGCCTATCTAGGTTTCCCGCTGCAAGAAGTTTTGTTTGAAAGTCCTGAAAAATTTTGCTGGATTTATTATCCTCAAGTAAAAAGTGGTAAGAGGATTCTGCACGTCTGTCTATGGGAAGAATAAATCTCTTAACATATGCTTAGCCCTCAATTTTCACCAACATAATCTTGAGCGTGCGCTTTCACACTTCTATATAATCAAAAGATTCGGCTTTGCCACTGTTTAACAGATTTTGATAGCTAGTTGCTCTGATACAACTTGACATACATTTAATTGGATATTATCGCTAGATAGGAGATCGACAACAGTGACTCTTGAGGTAAACCACTTTTGCTTGACACTTCCAAACAGATAAATTAAATTCAAAGCTTGTATGACAATTTTGGTGTTTTTAGCTAAAAACTGTTCTATAGCAATCCTATTTGACTTATAAACTACTCATGCAGGCAGGGAATAGCGAGTAGGGAATAGAGAGTAGATTTGTTTACAATTCATTTAGTACTGCTGTATGGCAGTGCTACAAGTAAAAGTTTAATCGTTATCCTTAAACTAGAATCAATTGCTCTTTTATCGTCAGCTTATTAACATCAGGCTTAAAATTCAGGGTAAAAATAATATGGCTCACTTTTGGCGATACCTGCCTTGAGTGATGGTTTTTGAGGCTGGTAAAGCAATTTTAAAATTTTGGTTAGAAGCAATGGAAGTTATTTTTAAGGTGATTCGACAGCAGCAAAATTCCTCACCTGTTGTGCAAACCTATATCGTGGAGGCTCAACCAGGTAATACAATCCTTGATTGCCTCAATCATATTAAGTGGGAGCAAGATGGAACTTTAGCATTTCGTAAAAATTGCCGCAATACGATTTGTGGTAGCTGTGCTATGCGAATTAATGGGCGTTCGGCTTTAGCTTGTAAGGAAAATGTTGGCAGTGAACTCACCAGATTACAACAAATAGCATCATCCGAAAGCAAAGTAAACGCCACTGCTGAAATCACCATCGCCCCTCTCGGCAATATGCCCGTGATTAAAGATTTGGTTGTAGATATGAGTAGTTTCTGGAACAACCTAGAAGCAGTTGCTCCTTATGTGAGTACGGCAGCACGACAAGTACCAGAAAGAGAATTTTTGCAAACACCCGAAGAGCGATCGCGCCTCGACAAAACTGGTAACTGTATTATGTGCGGTGCTTGTTACTCTGAGTGCAATGCCCGCGAAATTAATCCAGATTTTGTCGGGCCTCATGCTCTTGCCAAAGCTTACCGCATGGTAGCAGACTCACGAGACAGCGACACCGAAAATCGTTTAGCAAATTACAACGAAGGTACTAAAGGTGTGTGGGGTTGTACCCGTTGTTTGTACTGCGATAGTGTTTGCCCAATGGAAGTTGCACCGCTAGAACAAATCACGAAAATTAAACAAGAAATTCTCACCGATAAACAAGCCACTGACAGTCGCTCAATTCGCCACCGCAGAGTATTAATAGATTTAGTTAAACAAGGTGGTTGGATTGACGAACGTCAATTTGGTTTACAAGTAGTCGGTAATTATTTTCGCGACCTCAGAGGACTACTCAGCCTCGCACCTTTAGGATTGCGGATGTTGGCTAGAGGTAAATTCCCCTTATCATTTGAAGCTTCTGAGGGGACAGAACAAGTGCGATCGCTCATTGAATCTGTTCAGGAAGAAGAAAACAAAAGTTAGGAGTTAGGAGTGATGAGTTAGTAGTTAGCAGTGATGAGTGAGGGGTCATGAATTTTAACTCCCAACTCCTAACTTTTAACTCTTAACTCCTAACTCCTAACTCCTAACTGTATTTCAACGCGGTTCCTGGGGTATATTTAACGGTCGTCCATAACGGTCGTATACTAAAACATCCCACTGCCCGTTGTTACTAGACTCAAAAGCAATGCGATTGCCATCAGCGCTAATTGTGGGGTTGCGGACTTCGGCTAGTAGATTAGAAGTTAAATTCCGGGATTGGCGTGTTTCTCGGTCGTAGAGAAAAATAGCCGATCGCCCTTGGCGACTAGCTGCAAACACAATAAAACGACCATCTTGGGAAACGCTAGGATGATTGGCGATCGCATCAAACGAATTTAAACCCGGTAAATCAACCAAATCGCGAGTTACTGTATCAAACATATAAACATCTTGGCTACCCCGGCGATCGGTAACAAAAACAATATATCTCCCAGAGATTTGCGGATCTAATTCTGAAGCGAAACTATTAAGACCGCGCCCCCCTGGATCGAAGGGATAACTCAAAATCCGAGGATAACCAAAACATCCAGTCAATAAACTTAAGAATATAAATACAGGTATAAAAAAGATACGTTTGATCATAATTGTCATTAGTTATTTGTCATTAGTCATTTGTCAAGAGTTTCGTAACTCCTAACTCCTAACTCCTAACTCCTAACTTCCCACCTCCCCACCTCCCCACTCCCCATACCCTAAGGAGGCGTTACAGTTGCACCATTAGGAATATCTAACTCTACATTCGGCCCCCGGTCTAGGACTTCAACATCCCACTGACCGCGGCTGGCGCTTTCAAAGACAACATAACGTCCATCTGGGCTAATATTGGGTTTTCTCACCCAACCGCGATAGATGGGTGTGAGGATTTGCGACTGTTGGACGGCGCGATCGTAAAGTGCTACTACTGGTCTACCTTGGTCGCTAGTAATATAAGCGATGTAACGCCCGGTGTAGCTCAAGCTAGGGCTTTCCGCAATGGTTTCCTGTCGGTTTATACCTGGTGTAGAAATAAACATTTGCCTTTCCAAATCGTACACCAGTAGCTGCTGATTGCCATTGCGATTTGATACAAACGCTAAAAAGCGCCCATTTCCGCTCAAAGCAGGTTGCTCCTCGGTGTAGCGACTGTTGAGGGAAGTAGGCCCTATGGGAATATCGTTAGAACCACAAGATACAAGCAAGCTTGTAAAACCAAAAACCAGGCTCCAATGAATTGGTCTTTGGAGCCACAATCTAGGCGTAAATTTTTTCACCTCAAGTGTTTTCCATTGCCCCTAAATCTACCTCACACCAGTTCTTTTAAACATCGTCATCAAAATCCGTTGAATTATTTGGCCCTTCATTAGGCTTTTCAATCGGGTTGTATGGTACATATTCAGTTGGGATCGCATCATCATCTTCGCGGGGTCTTCGAGGAGCCGAGTCAGTGGCTGGACGACGCCTTCTTGGTCTGGGAGCAACATCATCTTCGCGGCTTTCTGTTCGCCCAGGCACGTTATTACCGCGGCGAGAGGGTTTTCTCACTTCATCACCAGAACTTTCCCAATCATCAACTTCTCTGGATGAAGAACCCCAATTTTCATCTTCAAAGCTTTGAGAAGGACGACTCACTGGACGCCCGGAACTACGCCGCCGCGTTCTATCGCTTGGACTCTGCCTTTCATTATTGTTACTGCTACGACGTTCTGAACGACGAGGGGGTTGATCTTCGTAGTAGTCATCACGAGTTGAAATTTCATCTCTGCTACCGCGAATTCTAGGACGCACGGGGCGTTCTTCCTCGTCTTCATAAGGCAGCGGCTCTAAGTCTGCATCCATCTGAGCTTCATAGTTCTTGCGATTGCGCTTGTACTGATAATTTCCGCTTACCTCTCGCTCATCATCAACAATGGGAGTGTTGCGCTTCGCTTGCTGGGTGGCTATACTTCGTAGTCGAATACTTTCAACTGCAAAAAATACAGTTGTGCCGACTAAAAGTAATTGACCAAATTGGAGAATCGGGTCAAGTCGCCATCCTTGGAAGATGAGAATGAAGCCGCACAACAACCCGACTGCTGCAAAAAAGATATCTTGATCTCGTGACAGTTCCGGGCGTACAGTGCGGAGAAAATACAGTGCTGCCCCAGCCACAGCCAGGAAAATTCCTAGAATACTGGCTGAGTTAGCCCCAAAATTTACCTGAGCCAGAACACTGGCTGAGTTCAGCCCAAAATTTATCATTGCTGTTTTCCCAATATCAAATCTATGTTAGCGAGTCACAATTAAAATCACTACTCTAATTAGTCATCATATATTGAAGCTTCAAAGCCTCTAACTAAAGAAGCTCTGAAGCTGTTCAGCGAAAAGTAAAAAACATGTTTTTCTCAGCTACAAATTTCCCAACGGCAAAAACTGGTGCTTTTGGTGCAATGATTGAAGTAAATAGCTGAGAAACAATCCTTTGTGAGAGTCTATTCGACAGTCCGAAGGATTATGAACGCTGGATTTTATCTTTCTGGCTAATGAAAATCAGAGCGCCTGTAACGGGGATCACAACAATTACAGCACCCCAAAAAAGACTCCAAAGAAAATTTGCTAAAGCGGGCGTCATACTTCTCAACCTTTTTTTACACACTTCATCACTAATTTTAATAGTGTAGTACTTTCTTGAGAAGCCTCTGGACGGTAACTGCCAAACTAGATTGTTACACTTTCTCAAGCAGTGCTTAGTAAATTCAGTGCCCAGTTCTTCTCTATTGAAATAAAATTGTAATGAGAGTGCTTTACAAAGCTTCAAATTTGCTGGCCTTAGCGAAGCGCGGCTTGCCGTTCGCTCAAGTGTTTTGTTTATTCATAGATAGTTGTTTAAACCCATGACTGGTGTTGACCTGACTGCTTGGATTCTCGGCCCGGTGCTAGGGCTGATGACATTTTTATTTATATTTCGCATTATTCTCACTTGGTATCCCCAAGTGAATCTAAATCGTTTGCCCTTTAATTTAATAGCTTGGCCCACCGAACCATTTTTAATCCCTTTACGAAAACTCGTGCCACCCATCGGCGGAGTGGACATTACCCCCATTATTTGGGTTGGTATTTTTAGCTTGGTGCGAGAAATTCTTTTAGGCCAGCAAGGATTATTAACTATGCTGGCTCATGTGAGTTAGATATGGGGCATAGGGTATGGGGCAAAGGGCATAGCGTAAGGGGCAAAGAAAGATCCCTCCTTTTCCCTTTTCCCTTTCCCCTTTCCCCTTTCCCCTTGGCGAAGCCATCTCCCCAATCCCCTACCCGTTCATCTCCTGCACAAAATTTGTATACACATTACCTTGTAAAAACTGTGGAGTTTC
Organism: Nostoc sp. ChiSLP01; assembly: GCA_034531195.2. Taxonomy (GTDB): domain Bacteria; phylum Cyanobacteriota; class Cyanobacteriia; order Cyanobacteriales; family Nostocaceae; genus Nostoc. The sequence goes on along the minus strand of JAVRBO020000090.1, from coordinate 115,386 downwards.
CATAATTTTTTGGTGAAACCCAATAGTAGTAGGTAATCCGGTAATGGCACATTCCCTTAGTGCGCGTTTCATCCGGTTAATAGCAGTAGGGCGATCTGGCCCCCAAACAATTAACTTGCCAATTAAGGAATCGTAATAAGCAGGAATTTGGTAATCTGTGTAGACATGAGAATCAATGCGAACACCAGGGCCTCCAGGTGGCAGATAGCCGCTAATGCGTCCTGGAGATGGGCGAAAATCGCGATCGGGATCTTCAGCGTTAATCCGACATTCGATCGCATGACCGCGTAAAACAACTTGGTCTTGGGTAAGCTTTAATCTTTCCCCTTGAGCAACCCGGATTTGTTCGGCAACCAAGTCCACTCCAGTAATCATCTCTGTTACTGGATGTTCTACTTGAATTCGGGTGTTCATTTCCATAAAGTAGAATTTACCGAATCTATCCAAGAGAAACTCGATAGTGCCCGCCCCAGTGTAGTTAATGAATTGGGCAGCCTTGACAGCAGCTTGTCCCATTTTCTCCCGCAGGTCTGAATCGAGAGCCGGACTAGGAGCCTCTTCTAATAACTTTTGATTCCGGCGCTGAATTGAGCAATCTCGTTCCCCTAAGTGGATAACATTGCCGTAGTTATCTGCCAAAATTTGAAATTCAATGTGCCGAGGACGTTCAATAAATTTTTCTATGTAAACGCCAGAATTACCAAAAGCTGCTCCTGCTTCCCCTTGGGCTGCTAGAAAAAGTTTGACAAATTCGTCTTCAGAACGCACCAAGCGCATACCCCGGCCGCCACCACCTGCTGTGGCTTTAATCATCACTGGATAGCCGATATCCTTAGCGAATTGTAATCCTTCTTGCTCGGATTCTACCAACCCATTACTACCCGGTACTGTCGGAACTCCAGCTTTTTGCATGGTTTCTTTGGCAGTAGATTTATCCCCCATCTGCCTGATAGCTTCAGGAGTTGGGCCGATAAAGGCAATGTCATGGGCAGCACAGATTTCTGCAAATTTGGCATTTTCCGCCAAAAACCCATAACCTGGATGAATAGCAGTGGCATTGCGAGTCAATGCAGCAGCAATGATATTGGGAATATTCAAATAACTCTTACTGCTAGCAGGTTCGCCAATGCAAACCGCTTCATCAGCAAGTTGAACGTGGAGAGCATTACGGTCAACACTGGAGTGAACCGCAACTGTCGCAATTCCCATTTCTTCACAGGCGCGGAGAATGCGAAGGGCGATTTCTCCCCGATTGGCAATTAATATTTTGTCAAACTTCATTTTGGAGTTTCGATATTAGTACCAGTAGATTGACATTTTCTCCTATCTGATGTGCAACAACGCTTTGGCGTTATTTCAAATTATGACAGGGGATTCCCAACCTTCATCTTCACCAAAGTCAAGAATTGGGCTTGCTGCCTCTACAGGGCTTAACTAGATTAACAACATTGCTGTTGCCAATCTTGCCAGTTTCCCGAATTAGTTTTTCGCTCAAAAGGCGTCACCTTTTAAACGACAGCTTTTGTCCCCCATTGTGCCTCTTACAGTAGCTCTAACCCTTTTAATATCACTTGTGCATCGGCTACATTTCTGTCAGTCTGATACCGCCTTGAGGAAATTTATAAAACCGTACACTTAAATTTTTTCCAACTGAAACTGAGAACTCACCTTACTATAATTATTTTCTTATGCTATAGTCTATATTCAGACAACATGCGCGGATGTGGCGGAATTGGTATACGCGCACGCTTGAGGTGCGTGTGGCTTTGCCTTGCGAGTTCGAGTCTCGCCATCCGCATTTTTAGTTTATTCATCAAGGGTCAACAGTCAAAAGGGTCGAAACACCTGAGACTGTTGACCCTTAAATCTAACTAGAGGGTCATTGGTCATTAGTCATTAGTCATTGGTCATTAGTTTTATGCAAAGGACAAAGCGCAAAGTCTGAGCCAAGGCTTCGTTGGATCAGAACTTTGTAAGAGAGGACAAATGACTAATGACTCTATGGTTTTTTATGCTTTTATAGAGATAGGTGAAGTTTTGTAAAAAACATTGACTATTACTTTTACGCCAACGAACAACTTAACACTGCCAGCGGCTTGGCATCGCCTGACTCCAATTTGGCAAGGAGGGGAGGAAGTAATTCAAAAAAGTTTGCCTCACACTCAGCTTGCACCAGCTTGGCAGCTACTACTTTTGGGGGACGATTCACCAACACGTCACTTAGAATTGCTTACGGGTGAGCCTACAGAAGTAGATGTCATTGATATGTCATTAATTGGTATGGACTTGGATAATGCGCCTGACTTAATCCAAGCTGTGCCAGGGCCGCGACTACGGCGACAAGTGTGGCTACGTACTGCTTCTGGTCAGCGATTAGCCTATGCGACTTCGTGGTGGGAAGCCAGCCATGTAGATGAGTATTTGCAAAATCGCTCATTACCAATTTGGGCTAGTTTAGCTCGTCTCCGCACAGAGTTGTATCGGGATGTGCGAGGGATTTATTACGGTTACTCTCCGTCGCTACAGTCAGGTTTTAACGTAAACGGGCCTTTTTGGGGCCGCCACTACCTGTTTTGGCATCATGGACAGCCGCTTACCTTGATTTATGAAGTTTTTTCGCCTTATTTAACGAAATATTTGGGGCCTATGCAGTTAAGCGCTGTGAATGCTGAGGTATAGTGGCGAAAAAGGGAGGATTTGGGCAAGTTGTAGTAGAAACGCAGAATTTTGTGTCTCTACTAAAATATTGCCAATTCCGAGATTACTTAACCCCAAAAGCATGATTAATTTTCAATTATTTAATTTTTTATTTCAAAAAATTCGCACTTCGTTCTCAGCAGAAATAACAAGTTTTTAGCTTCAAATAATACAAATAGACAAAAATTATAATTAAAAAATATATTTGGATTCCTTTATTGGCAAGCAATACAAAATAATAGATACTGAATTATTCTAGGTTAGATAAAGTCAATATAACAGATAGCAGTTCTGTAAATATAAGGAACTGTAAGTTACTAATCACTTGCAGGTTTGCCAACTTAGTTATATCCTCGAAGTGCCTGAAATAAGGAATTGAACTATCGATAACTTTCCGCAGAGGCATCCTTTCATAGGAAGCGTTCTGCGAAATTCAGCAAAGCGTGTTAAAAAAGGTAACTAACCACTAAAATAGTGCTTTTGAAACAGCAGGAAAATAAAATTGATTACGGAAATACGATCGATATCTAGGGTGGAAAAATTTATCTACTTAGCTGCCCTAAATAACGAGAAACTTTTTGGTTGACCGTACCGATTTTAGATTATTTCGGTTCGTGCCCGGTCCTCGTGTGCGGAACAAATCCAAAATTTGTCTTGGAAAGTTCAGATCGGAACTTTCCGCAAAATCTTAAGATCCAAAATTGATTGACTGAACCAATCAAGTAAGTAATGAGTTTGCAAGTATGAGGTATTAGGTTTCAATGGCACCGCCTCTTGTGTCTGTTCCCATGAAGAAAAAGAAGAAACCGTCTTTGGTGCTGACGCTATCGTCTGCTGGGCTATTAATTGCTGCGGGAAGTGCAGCATATTGGTTGCAAAGGCAATCATCTTGGAACGATTTGCTAGTAGGTGCAAATATTATTCCTGGTGATGCTCTGTTTGCGGTTTCCTTAACAACAGATCCCCAGCAATGGCAGAAATTACGGGAGTTTGGGACAAAGGAAACCCAAGCAGAACTAGATAAAAATTTAGTACAGTTGCGCGATCGCTTTCTAACTAATAATGGTTACGACTTCCAGAAAGATATTGCTCCTTGGGTAGGCAATAACGTTACAATTGCGATTCTTGCACCAAAAACAACGAATAAATCCGTACCCAAACCAGTTACCACCAATGAAGATGTAACTGCGGATCAGCAGTCGATGGTAATGGTATTGCCAGTAAAAAACCCAGAAATAGCAAAAAGCATCTTCGCACAACCTAAAACTCTCAAACAAGGCAAATGGGTTGAGCGCACTTATCAAGGAATTGCCATCAAACAAAATCAGGGACTCTCAGGAGAAAACTTTTCCGCAGCATTGCTAGATGGACGTTTTTTAGTGATAACTGATAGCCCCAAAGCTACAGAAAGAACGATTGATGCCTACAAAAGCCAAACATCCCTAGCCACAACAGGGGGCTTTGCGGAAAATTTCCCCAAAATCGCCAATAACCAACCCTTTGCCCAGTTTTATGTCAATGTACCAACAGCAGCCAAAATAGCCGCTGCTTCTCCAAACCGTCCTTTACCGACTCAAGTTTTAGCTCAACTGCAAAACAACCAAGGTTTAGCAGCAACAATGACCTTAGAACCAGAAGGAATCCGCTTAAAAGGGGTTTCTTGGCTCAATCCTAATAGTCAACGCGTGCTAGCGGTGGAAAACAAAGCCGGGAAAATGCAAAGCCGCCTACCAGCAGAAACCTTAATGATGCTCTCTGGCGGAAACTTACAGCGGTTGTGGGGAGAATATGTTTTAACTTCTCAGGGAAATCCCCTCTCACCGATGGCACCAGAACAACTACGAAGTGGTGTAAAATCTCTTACCGATCTTGATTTAGATAAAGATTTACTCAGTTGGATGAAAGGCGAGTTTTCGTTATCAATAATTCCTAATACACCAAAAGAAGGTTCGCCAGATAATTTCCGTGCGGGTTTGCTGTTCATGGTAAAGACAAGCGATCGCAAATCAGCCCAAGCAGCTATCAGTCAGCTTGATGAAGTGATGACAAATCAATACCAGTTTCAAGTCCAACCAGGGAAAGTTGCAGGTCAACCCGTTGTTAATTGGGTATCACCTTATGGTACTTTAACCGCCACTCACGGCTGGTTAGATGGAGATATAGCTTTCTTTGTCATGGGCGCTCCCATCGCTGATAAAATACTTCCCAAACCCAACATCCCACTAGCTAGTTCTCTTTCCTTTGTGCAAACAGTTCCCACAGAACCCAATCCAACAAATAGTCAATTTTTCCTGGATGTGGAACGAACTGCGAAAAATTTTCCCTTACCAACTCTGATCCCCAATCAACAAACTTTGCTGGGTGCAACGCGCTCAATTGGTATGACATCTGCTGTCAGCGACAGTCGTAGTAATCGTTATGACATTTTTATAGCACTCAAAAAAGTTACTCGATAGGGCATTGGGCAAACAGGGTAAGGGGAAAAGGGGAAAGATTAAATTTATTCCTTTTCCCTTTTCCCTTTAACCTTTTCCCTTGTCTTCCCCATTGCCGTCTAATGCAGATAGGATCGAAACAGTCAGAATCGATATTTTAAAGAATCCACGGAGAGAAGACTTTATGAATCTGGTTGTACTCCAGAACTGGCTGGACAATGCTTCCTTTGCCGTATTATTCCTGACAATGCTGGTGTATTGGGGAGGTGCGGCTTTTCCGAATCTGCCTTATCTAGCCGCTTTGGGGACAGCTGGGATGGCGATCGCTAATTTGTGTATAGCTACACTGTTAGGGGCACGATGGATAGAAGCGGGTTATTTTCCCCTCAGCAATTTGTATGAATCTTTGTTTTTCTTAACTTGGGGAATTACTACAGTTCATCTGATTGCTGAAAACAGCAGCCGTAGCCGCTTAGTTGGAGTTGCGACAGCTCCGGTGGCAATGGCGATCGTGGCTTTTGCTACGATGACGCTACCATCTCAGATGCAAATGTCAGAGCCTTTAGTACCTGCTTTGAAGTCAAATTGGCTGATGATGCATGTCAGCGTCATGATGCTGAGTTATTCTGCTTTGATGGTAGGTTCGCTATTGGCGATCGCTTTTCTAATTGTCACTCGCGGCCAAAACATCCAACTACAAGGCAGTTCTGTTGGTACTGGTGGCTATCGCAGCAACGGCTACCGCTTACACAAAGCAGCTGAACTGACTTCTGAATCACTAGCACCCCCTGTGGAAAATAACGGCTTTGCTCGTTTTGAAAGTACTAGCAATGGCAACGGTAACGCTAACACAGCTGTTTTGGGTTTAGCCACAGCAACCCCAATCGCAAATCCCAAAACCGAAATCCCAAATTCCGAACCTCTTTCACCCCAACGCCTTAGCCTTGCCGAAACTCTTGACAATATCAGCTATCGTATTATCGGGCTAGGATTTCCTCTGCTAACAATTGGTATTATTGCCGGTGGCGTTTGGGCTAACGAAGCCTGGGGTTCTTATTGGAGTTGGGACCCTAAAGAAACTTGGGCACTAATCACCTGGTTAGTGTTCGCCGCCTACCTCCACGCGAGAATTACCCGCGGTTGGCAAGGCCGCCGTCCTGCAATTTTAGCCGCCACTGGCTTTGTCGTTGTTTGGGTTTGTTATCTCGGTGTAAATCTTTTGGGTAAAGGTTTGCATTCTTACGGTTGGTTTTTCTAAACATTTCAGCAAAATAGTGCTAAGTGTTAAGTATTTTTTGCTAATCACTTAGTACTTATTTCATACTCCTATTTGATTGTGTGAAAAAACTCGCCCTTAACTCAAAAAGCATGATTCCCTAATTCCCACTTCCTAACTCCCTGCCTAAATAAATAAGCTCACAAATCAAACCGAATTTTCAACCACTAAATCTACAAAATCATCATTTTATTTCGGATGAACTGCTAAATCAATGGAAATTATAGATTTAGTAAGAGGAGATTTTTATGGAAGATGGATTTGAAAGACTAAATCACGATGAAGTCGTGTCTATAGAACCAGACACTTTTAACAAGTTAAATATTGCTAAAACTTTTAAGGTTCGTGATTTAATTACAGCAATTAAGGATTATCTTGGAGCCGAGGGAACAAATGAAGTAGATTTATATACCGAAGGATTAAATTGTGAAGTTTTACAATTTAGTACTCAGGGATGGAAAAAAGGAAAAGTTAGACTTGCTTTAGAATTTTGCCCTGAAGGTTCTGAATCACCACTTGATGAAATTTTTCAAAAGCTCAAACAAGTAGAAAATTATAATAATTCGTAATACTCGGCAAGGCGTGAGAAGCAAACTACGTAATTCATAATTCAATTACGAATTATGAATTTTTTTTTAGCATGTGAATAATAAAATTCTTATAGACACTGATAGAATAAAAAATTATTTTTGTCCATCTGCGGTGAAAAATTAAAAATGGCATGGACTCCTCTACATGCAAAAATACATCGCACTATTCGATCGCGGCATTTATTTGAGCGTCATCAAAGGCTATTAGTCGCTGTTTCGGGCGGACAAGATTCTCTGTGTTTAATTAAATTACTGTTAGATTTACAACCAAAATGGGGATGGGATTTAGGTATCGCTCACTGCGATCATCGCTGGCGTTCTGACTCCCAAGCTAATGCTAATCACGTAGAAAACTTAGCTAAAAGTTGGGGTATATCGTTTTATTTAGAAATAGCCAACGAACCTATAAATAGTGAAGCTGCTGCACGGGATTGGCGGTATGAAGCTTTAAGTGCGATCGCCCAAGCAAATAATTATCAATATATAGTTACAGGACACACGAAGAGCGATCGCGCCGAAACTCTTCTTTACAATTTAATTCGCGGTACTGGTGCTGATGGTTTGCAAGCTCTGACTTGGCAACGCCCCCTAACTCCGGGCATTATGCTAGTGCGTCCACTTTTAGAAATTACTCGCACGCAAACACAGCAATTTTGTCAAGATTTTCAACTACCAGTTTGGGAAGATTCCACAAATCAAGATTTAAAATACGCCCGCAACCGCATCCGCCAAGAATTAACACCATATTTACGCCAAAATTTCAACCCCCAAGTAGAATCAGCCTTAGCTCAAACAGCAGAACTTCTACAAGCAGAAGTCGAATATTTGGAAAAAGCCGCTCAACAGTTGCGGGAAGAGGCTATGGTGTGGGGCATGGGGGATGAAGAAAATTCAGTTCCCTTACGGTTAAATCGTCGGGTATTGCAGAAAGCACCATTGGCGTTGCAACGTCGCGTGATGCGTCAGGTATTGCAGCAAATACTGACTGACGCGCCTAGTTTTGAACATATTGAAAAATTAACGGCTTTAATTACAGCGCCAAATCGATCGCAAACAGATCCATTTCCTGGTGGTGCGATCGCTCAAGTACAAGGCGATTGGATCTGTTTTAAATAATTTTATTATCCTCTCTAATTCAAAATTTAGAAACTCAACTTACAGATATTTTTTCAATTCTTAATCAGCTGCAAACTACAGATAAAACACATCCGCTTACCCTGAATCTCAAAACACTTCAAGACGAAACAGATATTAGTGCTGTTGCTCAATGAATTTGCAACCGTATCTATCAACAAATATTTTCACGATCAAAAATTAGAAGTTAATAACGCATTCCAACTAGAGGGTAATATTCTGCCAATTAAGAACCATCTACAAAAAGAAAATATAGCGTTAATAATCAATAACTGTGAAAACAATAAGGCAATTATTAACTTCTGCCGTAAATTAACAGATGTTTTGCATATTGCCTTTATCACTGACCAACCATTAGACGCGCCATTGAGAGGTTTTCCACCTAACCAGGCAAATTTACTCAATGCTGTTCAAACCTGGATTAATGAGATTAGATAAAAGGTCAGACAGCATGTTTGTAGATATTAATGATAAAATTAATACTAATTAATAAACTCATTTCGATATTTTAGTGAAACGAGACTCAATTTATTACCAAATTTTTAAGCGCTTTCCTGGGTTACTTTTTGAACTGATAGATTACCGTCCTGAGCAGGTAGAGAACTATCGATTTGAGTCCGTTGAGGTGAAAGAAACTGCCTTTCGTATTGATGGGGTCTTTTTACCTCCAGAGGATGTAAAACCCAGAATTATCTTTTTTGCAGAAGTTCAATTTCAGAAAGACGAAGCTCTTTATCATCGGTTCTTTACTGAGTCGATGATGTATTTGAACCGGAATCAGTCTCAATATGACGACTGGTATTGTGTAGTAATTTTTCCATCACGCAGTTTGGAGCCAAGCGATACAAGAACTCATCGAATATTTTTAAACAGCGACCAAGTGCAGCGTATTTATTTGGATGAGTTAGGCAGTTTTAATCAGCAGCCAATAGGCATTAATTTAATGCAGCTAACAATCGCTTCAAAGCAAGCGATCGCACAGCAAGCTAAGGAATTAATTCAAAGGGTACAATTAGAGTCAACAGACGCACTGCCGAAAAACGAAATCATAGATATTATTACCACAATCGCTGTTTATAAGTTTTCGACCTTGAGTAGAGAGGAAGTAGAAGCTATGCTGGGATTGACTTTACAGGAAACAAGAGTTTATCAAGAAGCGAAAGCTGAGGGTCGAGAAGAACGGGAAGCTGAAATATTGAAAGTTACCGTCCCTCTGTTACTAAAAACAGGGATGAGTCTAGAACAGATTGCTCAACAACTCAATGTTGATGTAGAAGCTGTCCGGCTTGCTGCACAGGAGAGTCCGTAGTCATCCACCTTTAACTTTAGTTCAAGGCTAATAGCTAGAGTTATCCCTAGATGACTAAAGATTTTTTGGGCACTTTTTAAGACGCTAACAATTCTGGTTGAGATATCAAACTTTGCAGAGTTTGGCGCATCTGAGCGATCGCCTGTAGCTGATGATCGCCTGTTTCCTTGAATCGATCCAAAGATTCTCCAATTCCTTGAAGCTTTTGCCGTAAACTGTCTAGACAATCCTGAATTGGTTGTAGTGCTTCTTCGTAGAGATTCACTCGACCACAGCATTGAGCGGTTGCTGTCCGTAGAGACAGTAAGTTTTCTTCGATCGCTTTGAGTTCTTGCTGCTTGTCTTCCAAATCGTGGGTTTGATTGTCAATCATTCCTTGAGCTAAATCAATACCAGCACGCATCTGTTCAATCTCGCGTTCCAACTTTTGGATTTCCTGTGAATATTGTTGTCGCTGGGTTTCAATTTGTAACAGAATCGGCTCTAAATTAATTTGATTACCCTCTTGTTCGTCAGGAAGAGTATGTCCTTGTCGCCGCAGCAATATATTTTGATGTTGCTTGAGAAACTTCTGCCGCTGTAGCATGTTGCGGCGTTGTCCCACTAAACTGGAATTTAACATCTGATAGTGGTCGTTTTCATCCCTTAGTTCCAGTTCTAAATTGATGTGATCCTGGTCAGATGCTTGGTTTAATTTCTTTTCTAGTTCTTCTATAGCTTCTTGCTTATATTTCAGTTCTTGTTCTTGATCGTGAACAAAGCTTGCGTCTATTTCCAATTTCTGCTCTAAGTCTTGGACTATCTTTTGTAGTTCATCTAGAGGCATTTTTTGTAAAGCTTCCACATCAATTTTCTGGCCGAGAACCACATCACTAGATGTTGCAGCTAAAGTGTGAATTTGTTGATATAAATCTTCTTGATTGCGTAACTGTTCTTTAAGTATTTGAATATACTCTTGTTTGCTGTTAAGCTCTGCTGTACTTATCTGCAATTGCGCTGTTTGCTGGACTAGCGAATTTTGTCCTTGTTGCCATGCATTTTGGCGATCGCTAAATATTTGTGACAAGCGCTCAACTTCTTCTTGTTGTTGTGCGATCGCAGTTTTTTGTTGCTGTAGTTGTTCCCAGTGAGGACTTAGAATAGCTTGCTGCTTTTCTAGCAATTCCAAGCCAAGATCGAGGTCTTCTTTTACTGTTTCTGTAGGAAGAACGCGACTTGATAAGCGATTGAGTAATTCACTCATCGCCCGACTTTGCTCCTCATCCAAAGTCGTCCCTTGTTTGAAATCTGCTTGACGTTCGTCTAAGCGACGCTGCTCACCGCGCAAATGCTCCCAAGCGCCTTCTAATTCCTGACGGTTGCGCTCAATTTCTGCCTGTAAGCGTTCAATCTCCCCACGAGATGTATCAACTTCCTGTTTTTGCTCCTCCAGTTGATGTAACTCATCTTCCATGTTTTGCAGCTGTTCTAAGCGTGCTTCCATTTCCATTTCACGCCGATTCAACTCTTGCGCTTGAAACGTCAGCGACTGCTTCCACTGATCGATTTCATCTTCCTTGAGCTTAAATTTTTCCAATTGACGGGAAAAATTCTGCAAAATATTGACTAACGGCCGCCCTGCTTCTTGAATCCGTTGTACTTGGCGGTTCGGATTCAGTTCCACCAGTACCAAGGCGCCATCATTTAATTTACTTGCGTCCTCAGCGGCAATCACTTCTTCCGACACAGTACTCCAATTCTGGTCAGTTCGCTGACAAGCTAGTAGTTTCAGTTCGGCTTTGCCACCACCACTGAGTAAACCACCTTTCTGTTTTTGTACTTCTGCTAAATACAGCACACTGTTAGTCCTTATTGATGCACTTAAAGTTCGTGTTTTGAGATATACCTGAGATAATTCTGTTAACTTGTCTCACCTAACCTAAGTAAAGGAGAACAAAACAGACAAAACTATTTATAGACGCGAGATGTTACGTCTTGATACTTATAAAAGCGAGTTGGCCGCGCCTTTATATTTTGTACTGATGACAGTGATGATGACTTCCGTGTTAACACTAGCTTTGTCAAAGTGTATTACGAAAGATTAAGGTTTATAGCTGTGTCGATTTTAGATTTTAGATTTTAGATTTTAGATTAAAAATTACCTTGGTACTCCTTTACTACGGAACACCATGCGTAGCTTCCTTCCACGAAGTGGTACAAACAAACAAGCTATATACTCCGATGTAAGTTGATAAGAGTCTGCTCAAATCTGGAGACCCGTCCACTACAGTAACTCCCCTGGAAATCCAAAATTCAAAATTTCAAATTCTCAAGTCCCTACCCAAAGCATCTATTTCAATCCAAAATCTAAAATTCAAAATTGATTGACAGACACAATTGACAAATAATATAAACGCCACCATGAGGAGTAGTTTTTAGCTCAATGCAAGGAAATTTAAATGAAATTGATATTTGCAGTATTTTGCAACTAATTGAGTTGGGACAACGAACTGGGCAACTATGGGTAGAAGCTTATAGCTATTACCATAACAACAAATCTGCTACAGACAAAGTTAGTAAATATCCCCCCAAACAACAGTCTTGGTTCGTTTTTTTTCTCAATGGTCAAATCATCTATTGCCAACAAGGGGAAAGTAGTTTATCCAGGATTAGCGATTATTTACATCATTACCGAGTTGAGATGCGACTTGCTGACAAACAAATTGCTTCCCTTTCATCAACCGATGCGCCAGAGTATGCGTATCTTTGGGCACTCTTAGAACAGAATATCATTAGCCCCAAGATAGCTGCTAGTATTATCCAAGGCTTGGTGCATGAAACCCTATTTGATTTGCTGAGCTTACATCAAGGTAATTTCATTTTTCGTCAAGGTGCGGCGCTCGCCCCACAATTAAACAGTTTTGAGATTGCTCACTTTGTGACAAAAATTACTAAGCAAGTGCAAGAATGGAAGCAACTTTATCCGCACATTCACTCTCCCGAACAATTACTGGTGCTATCTGACAAAGTTCACACACACTCGTCCCTACCAGCAGCAACCGTCAATAAACTACAACATTGGGCTGATGGTAAAACATCCCTGCGTCAACTGGCTCGTTATCTTAACCGAGATATTTTGACAGTGGCTAAGGCAATATATCCATATGTGCAACAGAGTTGGCTTCAATTAGTATATTCGGCTACAAAGGAACCGGATATTGGCACTGAAAACTCAGAATTGGATAAAAAAAACAGGGGGCGGATAGTATGTATTGACGATGCGATCGCCATCGGTGAGACTATAAATTCCATCTTACAAGCACAAGGTTATGAAGCGATCGCTCTCACCAATCCCCTAGACGCGATCGCTCTGGTTTTTCAACTTAAACCAGATTTAATTTTATGCGACATTGCTATGTCGGAATTAGAAGGCTACGAGGTTTGCGCCATGCTGCGACACTCAACAGCATTTCGGCTCACACCGATTATCATGCTTACTGGTAAAGATGGATTTATCGATCGAGTCAAAGCTAGCATGGTCGGCGCAACAGATTATTTAACAAAACCATTTACAGACAATGAATTACTAATGCTTGTAGGGAAATATATCAATAACTAATGAAAATGGGCATTAGGCATTGGTTTATTCCCCGCGTCTCCCTCATCTATGAGGCAGATAAAAAGATCTCAGATTTGTGGATCTACTAAAAGATGAGGTAAAAGATGTTATCACAGAATGAGCCAACCTAGTGAAACCTCAATATCCAGGAAATTAGTGAAAAGCTAAATTTAATTTATACAGTTAATACTTGCGGGGGAATCAGGGAATGTTCCAAATAGGAACGTTACATCAGGAGGTAGATAGACACTTATGAGTACAGTTCTGATTGTAGAAGACAGTATCGCGCAAAGGGAGATGATTACAGACCTCCTGAAAGCAACTGGACTAACAGTCACCCATGCCAGTGACGGATTAGAAGCATTGGAGGCAATTCAAGTAGCACCTCCCGATTTAGTGGTGTTGGATATTGTCATGCCTCGGATGAATGGCTACGAAGTTTGTCGGCGCTTAAAGTCCGATCCAAAAACCCAAAATGTTCCTGTGGTTATGTGTTCTTCCAAAGGCGAAGAATTCGATCGCTACTGGGGCATGAAACAAGGTGCAGACGCCTACATCGCCAAACCATTTCAACCAACCGAGTTGGTAGGAACAGTCAAACAACTGCTGCGAGGATAAGGATAAAAGCAATATGGTCAGCAAACCGGACTTTTTAAGTGGCAGTGGTCAAGATCATTTCCGACCAGAATTACAAGTAGAAAGTCCTGAAGGTGAGTTACATTTGAGGTTTTACATTCCCTCGCATCAGGAGTTTGCACTACAAGCAACTGGCATCCGGGAAGTAATCGAACTAAGTCCTGATAGAATCACCCCGATTCCTAATGCTTCTCCTTTACTTTTGGGTACTCTAAATTTACGAGGTCGAGTTATTTGGGTGGCTGATTTGGGTCAATTTTTAGGCGAACCAAGTGTATTAAACACGGATAAAGCTGAAATTCCAGTAATTGCCATTGAAGAACAAGACACAATAGTGGGTTTAGCAGTAGAGGAAATCGGCGGTATGGACTGGCTGGATGTCCAGAATCTCATGCCACCAACCAGTGTTCCAGATACTATGGCCCCTTTTTTACGTGGTGAGTGGGTATTAGGTGCTAAAAATAATCAGTGTCTACGACTGCTCGATCAAACGGCTATTTTACGGAGTGCGCGATGGGCAGGATGAAATTGGAGGAGGAAATGGGAGCAAGTATTGACGATCGCGAACCAACATATCAACAGGCGATGACCGCCTATGTTCAAAGGAATTACGACGTTGCCGCCACTTTAGTTGACCAAGTGGTGCAAAGTTTACCAGATGACCCAAACTCCCATTTATTAAGGGGTCACATCTACTATGTTTTGCAGCAGTACGATGTCGCAAAACAAGAATATCAGCAGGTATTAGACTTGACTGACGACCCAGAAATTATTGGTTTTGCCAATAATGGAATTGAGAATATTAATCAATACTTAGAGTCGTTTGGTGGTCAGCTTGATACATCCGCAAGCCAAGAGCAAATAAATTCCCTAGAGATGTCCGATCCGCTAGCATATAGCGAAGAAGAATTGGAAGATTTGCCTGCTAGTGAGGAATTTGACAGCCAAAATCTGGATATGAACTTTTTTGAAGATGCTCAACAAACTGTGAATACAGTTGAAGAACTATCTTCAAAGAATCCATTTGATATACCCACAGAGGGCAATATTGGAACAGAAGACATATCAGATTCTTCTATAAATTTTGGGCAAGATCCTTTTGCCTTAAATGAAGAATTAGAGGAACAATCGAATAGTAATAGTTTGGACGAGGAAGCCGAATTAGATTTACCTGCTTTTTGGCAAGAAGATAGCTTCCAAGAAGGTCTGGAAGAATCATTAGTGAGTAATCATTTTACAGAAAATGAAATAAATTCCGCTAACGAAAACTCAGCTATTAACAATCATAATTACTCTTCAAATTCCACCTCACCAATTGGTAATACTAACGATAATTTTGCAGAGTTTTTGAGTGATTCCCAGCCTCAAGATTATAATGTTGAAAGTTTAGAACTCGAACAGCATCATTTTGCAGATGAAACTGTATTGATTGCTGAAGAAAAACCGAACAATCGATTTCCAAACAATAACTTAGAATATAACACCCAAGAAAATTCATCACAAAACAAAGCAAAGAATTGGTTGGAACAAAAAGACTTGGACACAGAGCCAAAATTTCAACCAAATTTTTCTAATAATTCTTCACCTGGTGACAACAATTTCATTTCGGATCGAAAGCAGTTTAAATCAGTTGAATTCTCAGATGAAAATAGCTTTGATGACGATGAAAGTTTTGATATCCAGGCATTTGAGTCTGCCTTTGGTTCAGAGAGCTTTGACTCTGATAAAGAGCCAAACAATATAACGAATCGAGAAAATTCTAAAAGCAATATAGAATTTTTAGATGACTTTGAAGAATTTGATGATTTAGGCAATATTCCAGGGTTTGACCTAATTGAAGGAGATTCTGACTTCGGTGATGTGGCGATGCATTCTGCCGCAGCAGAAACCGGTAGTACTGGACGCGCTCAAATCCTGGAGGCTTTTCCAAGTACTACAGCAGATCGGGAAGAGGAACTATTTACGATCACTGGTTCGCACGAACCAGTTCCAGCCTTTACCCAAGCAGAAGTCTCGAAGGTAGAACCCAATGTCAGCGTCGAGCAAGGCTGGTTAGCACCGTTAGAAAATGCCCCCATCCAAAGGAAGCAATGGTTAATTGCTGGGACTGTGGGTATTGCCTCAGCACTGGTTGTAGCTACAGTTAGCTTTGTTGCTACTACGTTTTCTCCAGCCCAACAAAGGGAAAGTGTGCGGAATACAGGTTGGGCAATGGCACTAGCGGCTGGTTTGACGGGTTTTACTACCGCAGGTTTGATGGGAAATATCACACTCAAGCAAATTCGGCGCACAACCAAGGATTTGCAAGCTCAGTTTGACGCTGTTAGTCAAGGAAATCTGAATGCTCAAGCCACAGTGTATTCGGAAGACGAATTGGGGCATTTAGCCAGTGGCTTTAATGAAATGGCGCGAATTATTTTCACGACCACAAATGAAGCCCAACGCAAAGCCGACGAACAAGAGGAAGCCAAGGAAAATCTGCAACGCCAGGTGATTCGGTTGTTGGACGATGTGGAAGGAGCAGCCAGAGGCGATTTAACGGTGCAAGCTGAAGTCACAGCCGACGTACTCGGAGCCGTAGCCGACGCATTTAACCTGACAATTCAAAACCTGCGGGATATTGTCCAACAGGTAAAAGTGGCAGCCAAGGAAGTGACAAAAGGTGCAACCAACTCGGAAACCTTTGCTAGAGCTTTGTCTAGTGATGCTTTGCGCCAAGCAGAAGAATTGGCAGTGACGCTGAATTCCGTACAGGTGATGACCGATTCGATTCAGCGGGTAGCAGAAGCGGCGCGGGAAGCCGAAACCGTCGCCCGCGATGCAAGTACGATCGCTCTCAAGGGTGGCGAAGCAGTAGAAAATACTGTGGCAGGGATTTTGGAAATTCGCGAAACCGTTGCCGAAACAACTCGAAAAGTGAAACGGCTGGCGGAATCTTCCCAAGAAATTTCTAAAATTGTGGCGTTAATTTCTCAGATTGCTTCCAGAACAAACTTGCTGGCACTTAACGCCAGTATTGAGGCGGCAAGGGCGGGAGAAGCTGGACGCGGGTTTGCAATTGTAGCAGATGAAGTGCGCCAGTTAGCAGACAAATCTGCCAAATCCTTGAAAGAAATTGAACAAATTGTGATGCAAATCCAAAGCGAAACAGGCTCCGTAATGACCGCGATGGAAGAAGGCACACAACAAGTAATTAAAGGTACGAAATTGGCAGAAGAAGCCAAGCGATCGCTGGAAAACATTATTCAAGTGGCAAATCGCATCGATATCTTGGTGCGTTCCATCACTAGCGATACTGTGGAACAGACGGAAACCTCCCGCGCCGTCGCTCACGTAATGCAATCAGTAGAACTCACAGCCCAAGAAACTTCCCAAGAAGCACAGCGAGTTTCAGGTGCCCTACAACACTTAGTAGGTGTATCCCGCGACTTGATCGCCTCCGTGGAACGTTTCCGAGTGGAAACCCTTGAAAGTAGATAAATTATCATTTGTCATTCGTCTTTCGTTATTTGCTAATGACCAATGACCAATGACTAATGACCTGTTTGACCAATGACTAATGAGTAATGACTCTTGACTAAAAAACTATGCTGCCGGAACAACAACAGCGGATTTTGGGTTACTTTATTGAAGAAGCCAGGGATCACCTGAATACAATTGAACAGGGGTTGCTGAATTTAGAAAGTACCCTTAACGACCCGGAAATGATTAGCGAAGTCTTCCGGGCGGCTCACTCCATCAAAGGAGGAGCGGCAATGCTTGGATTGACTAGCATCCAGCATACATCCCACCGTCTGGAAGATTGTTTCAAAGTTCTTAAAGAACATCCGGTTCAGATTGACCAAAAGTTAGAGTCTTTATTCCTCGGTGTATCTGATACCCTGAAAGCGCTGTTAGAGCATTTAAGCGGGCCCTATGGTCTTTCTGAAGAGACAGCTAATACATTAATGTCAGAAACTGAGCCTGTCTTTCAGTGGCTCAATGAGCATTTAGAACAACTTGTAGAACAAGGAAATAGTGGAGTAGCCGGTTCATCTGCAACGGAACATGGGGGTTCCGTAGAGAATGTCTCCACACTGACCGAACTTTTCCTGCGGCGAGATATTCCCAATTTGGCAGAAGACGGGCATCAGGAATCTACAGAAATATCTTTCGCTGTAGCATCCCAAGAGGTGTCATCTTCAGCCAGCGCCAAAGAAAATCTTGATTGGAACGAGTTTCAAACCCAGGTGCTACAAACACTGCGGGAAATGTTGCAATTGTTTAAGCAAACAACAACATCTTCAACTCGGCAAAATCTCCAAGAATGCTGTCATCAATTAGTAAAACTTGGCGAGGCTTGGAAGTTGTCCAAGTGGTGCGGTTTGTGCCAAGCGGCGGCGAGTGCGATCGCCAATCCCGAAAATAGTTATTTAACTTTAGCTAAAATCGTCATTACCGAAATCAAGCAAGCTCAAGAATTAGTTCTGCAAGGTAAGGAAGCCGAAATTGCAATTAGTCAACAACTAGAAGCACTGTTGAACTTTGCAGAAATTGAGTTGTTAGAAATTTCCCATGATTTAGTTGACGAACAGTCTCCAGCAGAGTCAATTGCTCAAAAAACTGAAGATGCCCAACAGTTAGCGATAACTAACTTATCTGAGCCAATTGAAGAACTTAATTTTGAAGAACATACTGGCGATCGCGCCTCTTTTGAGTTACAACAATCATCAAACGCTACAACTGAGGCTAGCTTTACTTTTACTCTACACGAAGAAGTACATCCAATCAGTAAGAATCATGACCCCAACGGGCCAGAGGTAGGAATAGCTGAGTTAAATACCCTTGCCGATTTATTTGAAGGCGAGACTCCTGATTTAGATGAACCTTGGCATCAAGAAGAAAGTTTAGAGATTACTTCTACTGATGAATTGGGAATTGGTTTCAACAGCAATGAAACGGAAGATTCTGATGGAGATTTATCAGATTTACTTTCATTTGATGAGGATGTCAGCAACGAACAGCAGACCACAACCACTGCTAAGACAGAAGATTTATCGCTGTTATTCGGCGACAACTTCCTAGAAAAAGAAAATTCGGAACCGCGAACTCAACAAACTCCTGCTACCAATGTAGAGTTGAGCGATATCAATGAACTCGATTTTAATTTAGATGCAGGTTCTGAAGCAATTTTATCAGAACTTACGGAACAAAAAAATGAAGAAGTTGTTCCAAATAATGTTGATGATAATGAGGTAGTTGCAGATTTATTATCACTGTCACTAGATGATGATGAGCCATTGATTCCAGGCGAAGTAACTCAACCTGAAAATGACACCTTTGCTAGTGTAGAACTATCCAGCAACCAAGAAAACACTCTCGATAACTTATTTTTAGAAACTGAAAATAAAAATTGGATAGAAGAAATTACCCCTAGTGACTATATAGATTTACCTCAGGCAACAGGCTTGTCTTTAGATAACCTATTTGGTGACGAAGAAGAACATGGAGTACTGCCGAATAGCGATTCTCAAATTACTGATTTATTTGATATATCTTCGATAGATACATCTGAATTTTCTCCAACAGAAGATGATTTGAGCAACTTCTGGAGCCAGGAAAGCACAGAAAAATCAGAGGACGAATTCGATCCTTTAGCTGAAAAAAATCTAGAAAATCTCTTAGAAGACAATTTATTTACTGCTAGCTCTGATGATATTTTTACTGATAATCATGATTCCAATCCTTCTGCAATAAGCAGTTTTGATATAGAAGATTTCGACCTGAATTTACAAGATGAAGAACACCTATATCTGACATTATCATCAAATCCTGGGGATGATTTATTTAAAGAATTAACGCCTGTTAATTCAACTATTTTATCTGAAATTAATGAAGTAGCAACATTAGAAGAATCAGCCCAGTTGTTCGCAGTGCATACTGTAGAAGAGGAAATTCATAGCTCATCGCAACAGCCAGAAACTCTTGATTTCATTCCAGAATTTACTAATCAATCCCCAGAGATATCTGCTGTTGATTCTAATCAAACATCTCCAGAGCTAGAACTTAGCACCTTTGATGAAAATTCACAACTGCTGTTTGAGGATGTAGCGGTTGACAATTCCACCTACATTCAAATGGAGATTCCAGATGATTTGGTGAGTGAACTACCGAGTTCAAAAACTTCAGAATTATCTCAAGCACAGCCAGATGATTTGTTTGGCTCTTTTGATGAAAATCCCCAGTCACTGTTTGAGGATGTAGCCGTTGACAAGTCCACCTACATTCAGATGGAGATTCCAGATGATTTGGTGGGTGAATTATCGACTCCAGAAACTTCAGAATTATCCCAAGCACAGCCAGATGATTTGTTTGGCTCTTTTGATGAAAATCCCCAGTCACTGTTTGAGGATGTAGCCGTTGACAAGTCCACCTACATTCAGATGGAGATTCCAGATGATTTGGTGGGTGAATTATCGACTCCAGAAACTTCAGAATTATCCCAAGCACAGCCAGATGATTTGTTTGGCTCTTTTGATGAAAATCCCCAGTCACTGTTTGAGGATGTAGCCGTTGACAAGTCCACCTACATTCAGATGGAGATTCCAGATGATTTGGTGGGTGAATTATCGACTCCAGAAACTTCAGAATTATCCCAAGCACAGCCAGATGATTTGTTTGGCTCTTTTGATGAAAATCCCCAGTCACTGTTTGAGGATGTAGCCGTTGACAAGTCCACCTACATTCAGATGGAGATTCCAGATGATTTGGTGGGTGAATTATCGACTCCAGAAACTTCCACTCTATTCCAGACAAGCCCAGAAGTTTTAGGTACTGAAGATAATAATTTAGAAACTGCTTTTGAATTTGCGGAAAACAGAGATTTAGAAAACGCAGATCTGAGTTTTACGAATGATTTATTGTTTACAAAAACTCCTTTATTAGAATTAGAACAAAACCTAGCGGGTATTGATTCATTAACCGTAAATGAATTAACAGAAACGATTATTTCTGAAAGTGGAAAAACAGATGAAAACCTGGAAGCAAATTTATTTAATTTAGAAGAGACATCTGAAGCTGCATCAGTGTTAGAGTCGGAAAATGCTGTTGCTTTGACTGAAGAATTGACAGAAACAGAAAAGGTTGAAGAAATTGCTCCAGAAGATGAATTTGCAAACTTGGAAGCATTATTAGGAAATGAATTAGCACCTGTTCCCAAAGCTAAAGAGATACCAGAATTAGATTTTGCTGCCTTGGAAGAATTGTTGGGTACAGATAAAAATGAGGCTGCTGCATCTAGCGATGTCTACGACGAGCTAAGCCAACGCCAACCCTTAACTCAACCAATCGCAGCGACAACTCTCCCTCCAGCACCACGCGTAGATGAATTTAGCGATTTGGAGAAGTTGCTGGCAGAAGCAGATCAAACAATATCACACTCAGCACTGACAAAACCGAACACAAATAAAACTCCACGTCCCTCTACTCGTCGTACTGCGAGATTTGAAGAAACCATGAAAGTTCCAGTTAAGCAACTGGACGATATGAGTAATTTAGTTGGGGAGTTGGTGGTAAATCGCAATACTTTAGAGCAGGATCACGAACGGTTGCGGCAATCACTAGATAACTTGCTGATTCAGGTACAACAACTCTCGGATGTGGGAGCGAGGATGCAAGAGTTGTACGAGCGATCGCTTTTAGAAGCTTCTCTGTTAGCCGGACGCAAAGCCAAAGAATCTGGTGCTCATTCCCAGGACTCTAATTCTGACAGAGGTTTTAGCGAACTAGAAATGGATCGCTTTACTCCCTTCCATACACTTTCTCAGCAGATGATTGAGCGCATTGTCCGAGTGCGTGAGTCTGCTAGCGACATTGATTTTGTCACCGAAGAAACCGAACGAGTCGCACGGCAATTCCGCCAGGTAACCACCCAGCTACAAGAGGGACTGACAAGAGCGCGAATGGTGCCTTTCGCTCAAACTATCGATCGCTGGCGGCGGGGTGTGCGCGACAACGCCATCAAGTGTGGCAAACAAGTGGAGTTGGTAATTGAAGGTGGGGATACCTTAATTGACAAGATGATTTTAGATCATCTCAGCGATCCGTTAACGCACATGCTCAATAATGCGATCGCTCACGGTATCGAAACGCCAGAACAAAGACAAGCTGCTGGTAAGCCACCCGTAGGCATCATTACTATCCGTGCCTTCCACCAAGGTAACCAAACTGTAATTTCTGTAGGCGATGACGGTGCAGGTATCGATCCCGCACGGGTTAAAGCTAAGGCAGTTAAAATCGGTATGATTACCGAAGCTCAGGCGAAAACCATATCTCGCCTGGAAGTGTACGATTTACTATTCCAATCTGGTTTTAGCATCAAGGATCAGGCAGACGAAATTTCCGGTCGCGGTGTGGGTATGGACGTAGTGCGTTCTGCCATTAGCGAAATTCGCGGCACAGTCAACACCGATTCTGCAATTGGCAAGGGAACCACTTTCACAATTCGTTTGCCGCTGACTCTGAGTATTTGTAAAGCTTTGTGTTGTGTCTCGGATAGAGCCAGAATTGCTTTCCCGATGGACGGTGTAGAAGATACCCTCGATATCCCAGTCAAAAATATTCAGCATAATGCCAATGGACAATCGTTCATTTCTTGGCGGGATACACTGCTGCCATTCCGACCTTTGAAGGAACTTTTAACCTTCAATCGCCAAATTAGTCGCGGTAACGTGTATGGCGGTAACCGAGATGATGATATGGTTTCTGTGGTTGTGGTGCGATCGGGAAATACGCTCATTGCCCTACAAATTGATTTGGTGTTGAGCGAACAAGAAATTGTAATTAAGCAATTTGAAGGGCCAGCACCTAAACCTATTGGTGTAGCCGGTGCTACAGTTCTGGGCGATGGTCGCATTATGCCGATTGCTGACGTGCTAGAAATCATCGACATCTTCCAAGGACGAATTTCTACACAAATTAGTGGTAGTTCTTGGCAACAGAAATCTACTCCTACAGACACTCCTGCTGCGAAGATCGATCCAACTGTGCTGATTGTTGATGACTCAATCACAGTCCGAGAATTGCTATCTTTGACCTTCAACAAAGCAGGTTATCGCGTAGAACAAGCGCGTGACGGTCAGGAAGCTTGGGATAAACTCCGCTCCGGTTTGCCTTGCGACATCGTATTTTGCGACATTGAAATGCCGCGTTGCGATGGTCTGGAGTTACTCTCTCGCATTCAGAAAGACTCTAACCTCAACCACCTACCCATTGCGATGCTCACCTCAAGAGGTGCAGACAAGCACAGACAAATGGCAGTTCAACTAGGCGCAAGTGGCTACTTTACCAAGCCTTATCTTGAAGAAGCGCTACTAGAAGCTGCATCACGGATGCTCAAAGGAGAGAAACTCGTTAGCTAAATCAACTATAGCAATGCGATTTGATTCGTGAAAATCGAGGGGCTTCAGATCCCCGACTTCTCAAAGAAGTCGGGGGTCTTGTTGTTCGCGAATGATTTAGGACTGCTATAAAAGACTGGGATTCTACGTAGGTAATACTCTACACAGTCCATTTTTATAGTACAATTGTTCTAAAGGTGAAAATAGCACGTATCCGCCCCGGCTTTTGACGGGGCTTTTTATTGGAGAAGGATGTCCAAAAATTGGTTGTAGATTTAAAATAAAACCAGGAGAATATCTTCAGCAGATAAACTTGTGGTAAATTTTAAAACTTCAGGTATTTGATTAGATCGATAAATTTATACTTGTTTATCTTTGGGATTAATTAACCAACCCAATTGAAAACAGTCATCATTAATTTGCCTCCACCCAATCGCACAATTACTTTATTGGTCATTAGCAAAGAAAGAGGTATTAATGACTAATGACACTCTTAACTAAATAATCTGAAACTTGGGTGCACATTAGCTTAGTATATACTCCAAATCTGGGGTCTATCTTTGTAATATGTAAAATAGTACTTTTAACTTGATATTATGCCGTCTTCTGAAAAATCCCTCACTTACCCATCCAGCCACAAGAGCGATCGAGTCGATAATTATCACGGTACTGTAGTTGCAGATCCCTATCGTTGGTTAGAAAATCCTGATTCCCCAGAAACAAGGGCTTGGATTGAATCACAAAATCAAGTTACTTTTGGTTACTTGGGTGAAATTCCGACTAGGGAAAAAATTAAACAACGCCTGACGAAACTGTGGGATTATGAAAAATACAGTATCCCTTTTAAAGAAGGCGAACAATACTTTTATTTTAAAAATGATGGGCTGCAAAATCAAAGTGTCCTCTACACACTAAAATCTCTCGATGCTGAACCTAGAGTTTTACTCGACCCGAATAAACTTTCAGAAGATGGTACTGTTGCACTTTCGGGATTGTCCATTAGCCAAGATGGTAAACTTTTAGCTTATGGGATATCGACATCTGGTTCTGATTGGCAAGAGTGGAAAGTTCGGGATATTGAAACTGGAGAAGACTTACAAGACCATTTGAAATGGATTAAATTTTCTGGTGCATCCTGGACACACGATCGCCAAGGTTTTTTCTATAGTCGCTATGATGAACCGAATGAAAAAACTCGATTAGAAGATGTTAATTATTATCAAAAACTTTACTATCATCAACTAGGTAAATCCCAATCAGAAGACGTACTGATTTACCATCGTCCTGACCAAAAAGAATGGGGTTTTAGTGGTGGTGTAACTGAAGATGGAACCTATCTCATAATTTCAGTTTGGCTGGGAACTGATTCTAAAAATTTACTTTTCTACAAAGATTTGACTAATCCCAATGCTGAAGTTTTAGAACTAATTAACGAGTTTGAAGCAGATTACAGCTTTATCGATAATGATGGTAGCGTCTTTTATTTTCGCACAGATTTAAATGCCCCACGGGGAAGATTAATTGCCATTGATACCAACAAACCTGCGCCAGAAAATTGGCAAGAAATTATTCCCCAGTCAGCAGAAACTTTGGAAAGTGTTGGTATACTCAATAATCAATTGGTTGCTGATTATTTGAAAGATGCTCGCACCCAAATTAAAATTTTTGACCTCAAGGGTGAATTTATACGCGAGGTAGAATTACCGGGAGTTGGTTCGGCAGGTGGCTTTAATGGTAAGCGTTACGATACTGAAACTTTTTATAATTTTACCAGCTTTACCATACCAGGAACTATTTATCGCTACGATATGGTAACCGGAAAAAGTGAGATTTTCCGGGAACCAAAGGTAGATTTTAATCCTGATGATTATGAGACAAAACAAGTCTTTTATCACAGCAAAGATGGTACTAGAGTGCCAATGTTTATCACTCACAAAAAAGGCATTAAATTAGATGGAAATAACCCGACTTATCTTTATGCTTATGGTGGTTTTAATGCGTCCATGACACCTAGTTTTTCTGTGAGTTTGTTGGTGTGGATGGAGATGGGTGGTGTCTATGCAATGCCGAATTTACGTGGTGGTGGCGAGTATGGCGAAGAATGGCATCAAGCAGGAACGAAGGAGAAAAAACAGAATGTCTTCGATGATTTTATTGCGGCAGCTGAGTGGTTGATTGCGAACAAGTATACTAAGACTGATAAACTGGCGATCGCAGGTGGAAGTAACGGCGGTTTATTAGTGGGTGCTTGTATGACTCAGCGTCCCGATTTGTTTGGTGCAGCTTTACCAGCAGTCGGCGTTATGGATATGTTGCGATTTCACAAATTTACCATTGGCTGGGCTTGGACTGCTGAATATGGTTCCCCAGATAATCCAGAAGAATTTCCGGCGTTGTATGCTTATTCACCATTGCACAATCTCAAACCAGACACAGCTTACCCTGCAACCTTGATAACCACAGCTGACCACGACGACCGCGTTGTTCCCGCTCATAGTTTCAAATTTGCCGCAGCTTTGCAAGCAAATCACACAGGTAATGCGCCAGTTTTAATTAGAATCGAGACTAAAGCCGGACATGGAGCAGGTAAACCCACGGCTAAGATTATCGAAGAAGCCGCCGATAAATGGGCTTTTTTGGTGCGTACTTTAAATGTTGAAGTTTAGATAGAGATTGATTTATTTGTTGAGTGCGTTAACGCAGCGTAACGCACCACATTATTTCCACAAGTTCAATTATTTGAGTTCATCTAAATTCAGAACAATTGAAGGAGCGTTAGCACTGATCAAATTACCACCTTTGAATAAAAACTTGTCGCCAATTACATTTTTTGTCTCTGGCGCGTATGTTTGCCAAGGATCTTGTGCAACCCAAATTAGCCTGACTAAGCGTGTCCACATCTCATCTCTCTTCTCAGCAGTAGAAATAACTGTTTCCACCACATGAGTTACGCGATGACCATGATTGTAATGGTTTTGGCACAAGAGAATGCGATCGCCCTGAACAGCTTTCTTTGCATCCTTTTCTTTTCGTGCCAGTATCTTATTAATTTCATTCTCGCTCATTCCTTTCTTCTGGTCTTCGTTCATTGCCCAATGCAAATAGAATGAAGCACCAATTTCACAAGATTCTTTATAAGACCAGTTTGTTCTCCTAGTAGCAGTATGATTAACCAGCTTAAGGTATTTAATATTTAGGAGGTTAGGATCTAAAAGCATAATTTTTCAGGGCATAAGTGAAAGCTACAGTTATATATTTCCCTGAAATCTTTGCTTCATCGCATTACAGTTTAATTTCCCTAAAATATTATATTTCTCCTAATTCTCGTAGGTAAGTTGGTCGGGGTGTAAGTTGCCTAACAAGTGCAGCGTCAGCTGTCCAAAACTCCGCAGATGTAGTTTCAACGCAAGCGAGAAAAGCTGCATCATAAAGTGTAGATAATCCATATTGTTCTGCAATTTCCCAGCTTTTTATCCTAATTACCTCTTCTTCAATGTAATCAATGGGAAGTTCGCAGAAATCTTCAAAAAAACCTTGTGCTTCCTCTGTTGTGATAACTCCCATCCGTGTTTTCTTCCGCAGTACAGAACCTACTTCTGCCCAAGCAAAAGCTGGAGCCACTAAACGTATACTTAGGCTCAAAGCCTCTGTTACTAAGGTTCTGGCTTGTGATTGATAAACTTCTGGTACAAGGTAGGGAATCCAAACACTAGTATCTAGGCATAAAACTCTAGTCACGTCGCCCTGTATCCTCTCTCAAATTGCGAATTAAATCTGTAGAGGCTGGTTGTATTCCTGTTTTGCCTTTGACAGTTTCGCTACGAGCAATAATTCGTTGATGAGCAGCCCATCCCCGGCGGCGTCGCACCTCATTTTCTAAAGCCTCAACTATTAAATCATTAAATGATTCGCTACCTTGCTTGAGTTTTCTAGCTTTGGCAAGGAGGTCAGCGGGAAAACGGATTGTTAGGGCTTCGCGTTCCATAACAATGAGTGTAACTAAATAGTGATACCATTGATTGTAACTGCGATCGCCAGTTGATACCACTCGCCCTACATACTTAGTGTTGACTGGCTCATAAATTGTATAAATTTCAACGCTTCCACTTTTGACTAAGGTGTATTCCAACTCTGATACTTCGCCACTTGAGGATCGCAGCGATAGCATAAGAACGCCCCTATATCGCTATCCTGAAATCCACGTAACACCAACCGTGGT
Source organism: Nostoc sp. ChiSLP01 (assembly GCA_034531195.2). Classification (GTDB taxonomy): domain Bacteria; phylum Cyanobacteriota; class Cyanobacteriia; order Cyanobacteriales; family Nostocaceae; genus Nostoc. The sequence continues at coordinate 88,115 of JAVRBO020000090.1, read as the reverse complement.
GTTTCCAGCCGGATGGGAACTTGAGACATGAATTAGGATGAAATAATTACTAGTTTATAAAGGCGATGTCTACGATGGGCTTTGCCTACGCTTATTCATTCAATAGGTAGAAAAATCTTTGGCAAGGTTTTTGCTCCAAGTACTTAACTCAGCGATATGCAAAATTAAAAATTAGAGGTTTTTGAACTTTGTCCAAACTTGGCATTTCTTCCGAAATTGTGTTTTTTCAACTTAAATTTTTCATTTCCCATTGCTTATGAAGCTACGTGCATACATGCTTATTGGATTTTTTCTGAGTCTTCTCCTCACCTTAGTGCCGTTTTCGGGCAACTTTACTATTGCTGCAACACCAACAGCCACTGCACCGGTATCTGCGCTCTCATTTACCCAAGGAGTGCAAAAAACGGTATTGGATAATGGTTTAACCGTGCTAACCAAAGAAGTTCATACCGCTCCTGTGGTGAGCGTGCAGGTTTGGTATAAAGTCGGTTCGCGCAACGAGGTTAAGGGAGAAAATGGTATTTCCCACCAGCTAGAACATTTAATGTTCAAAGGCACAACCAGCCGTCCAGTGCAGTTTGGACGCTTGTTTAGTGCCTTGGGCAGCCAATTCAATGCCTTCACCAGTTATGACGAAACAGCCTATTTTGGCACAGTGCAGCGAGACAGACTCGAAGCATTGCTGACATTAGAAGCCGATCGCATGAAAAATGCTTTAATTAACCCTGAGCAACTCACAAGTGAAAAGCGAGTAGTCATCTCTGAATTACAAGGCTACGAAAATTCACCTGAGTATCGTTTGAACCGGGAAGTTATGCGGAATGCTTTCCCAAATCGAGCCTATGGCTTACCAGTGGGAGGTACAAAAGCAGATGTCGAGAAATTCACGGTAGAGCAGGTACGGAATTATTACCAAAAGTACTACAGCCCAGAAAATGCCACTTTGGTGATTACCGGGGATTTTGCCACAGAACCTGTGCTGAAAGTTGTGAAGGAAACTTTTGGTAAGGTATCGCCACAAGCAAAACAAGATAAGGTGCTTGATGACGCAAGCAAAGCGCTGGATAATTTCTTGACATCTTCCTCTCTTGCCGATGCTTCCTCAGCTACTCCTGCTAATCAAAAAGCACCCATCGTTCTCAAGCAACCTGGAAGCGCAGCACTACTACAAGCACTGTATCCTCTACCAAGTCTCAACCATCCCGATGTTCCAGCAATCGATGTGATGGATGCTGTTCTCACAGGTGGGCGTAGTTCTAGGCTTTACCAAGCCTTGGTAGAATCTGGACTCGCTAGTTCAGTTAGCGGCGGTGCCGTGGAACTCATCGAACCGGGTTGGTATGAAATTAATGCTACGGCGGCTCCGGGTCAACAGTTAAGCAAAATTGCCCAGGTACTCCAAGAATCTTTGACAAAATTGCAACAGAAGCCTGTGAGCGCGGAAGAATTAAAACGAGCCAAAACCCAACTGCAAGCTTCCTACATACTGAGCAACCAGGATATCACTAGTCAAGCGAACCTACTAGGATATAACCAAACTGTAGCCGGGGATTATCATTTTATTGAAAAATATCTCGCTGCGATCGCCAAAGTCACCCCAGACCAGATACAAAAAGCAGCAAAAACTTACCTCAATCCCGCTAAACAAACCATTGGCTACTTTGAGCCGACCCAACCAGATGGTCAACCAGGAACTTCTGGCGCTGGTTCTGGTCGCACAGTGGAAAATTTCAGCCCTGGTAAACCAGTAGACCCAGCAGAATTAGCTAAATATCTGCCAGCTGCCACATCAACTACAGATTCTAAAAAACAATCGCTTCCACAAGAGTTTACCTTGAATAATGGTTTGCGAGTTTTGTTGTTAAGCGATCGCAATGTTCCTACCATTAATCTCAGCGGTCAAATTGATGCTGGTACGGAGTTTGATGGCAATCAAAAAGCTGGATTAGCGAATCTCACTGCAATCAACTTAATGAATGGCACCAAAACTAAAAATGCTCTCACCCTAGCAAAAACCTTAGAAGACCAAGGAGCCGGTTTAAACTTCAGTGCTAGCCGCGAAGGCGTAAACATAACTGGTGAGGGTTTGTCAGCAAACCTGCCAATTTTGATTCAAACTCTGGCAGATGTCTTAAAAAATGCCACATTCCCCGCCGACCAGTTAGAACTCAGCCGCCAAAGGGCGCTAACAAGTCTCAAAGTCCAGCTAGATGACCCCAACGGTCTGGGAAGACGGGTATTTCAACAAGCAATTTACCCAGAAAATCATCCATTCCACAGTTTCCCCACGGAAGAAAGTTTAAAAAGTATTACTCGTGATGATTTGCTTAATTTCTACAAGACAAATTACCGCCCAGATACCACAACCATCGCATTAGTGGGAGACTTCGATCCAGCTAAGGTGAAAGCATTGCTAAATCAGGAATTTGGGAAATGGGAAGCCACAGGTAAGCCACCTGTTCTCAAAATTCCGACGGTGCAATTACCCCAAACTTTGACACAATTAAACAAAGTAATTCCCGGTAAAGCCGAGGCTGTAACCTACATCGGCTACAACGGTATTTCCAGGAAAGACAAGCGTTTCTATGCAGCATTGGTGCTGAATCAAATTTTGGGTGGTGATACCTTATCGAGTCGCTTGGGTACGGAAGTGCGCGATCGCCAGGGTTTAACCTATGGTATTTACAGTGCTTTTGCTGCTGGAGTTAATCCCGGCCCCTTCTTGATTCAAATGCAGACTGCTCCCACAGATGCCCAAAAAGCGATCGCCAGTACTATTGCTTTACTCAAACAATTACGCGAACAAGGAGTAACTGAAGCTGAATTCAACACAGCAAAACGCTCAATTACTAACAGTTACCCTGTGGATTTAGCCAATCCTAGTAACGTATCTAGCATCATTTTAGATAATGCTGTCTTAGGGCTTTCAAGAACAGAAATTCGAGAATTTCCCCAGCAAATTCAGGCAGTTAGTATGGCTCAAATTAAACAAGTAATTCAGGATTTAATTCAGCCTGAAAATTTGGTGATTGTCACAGCTGGCCCTGGAGATTCTGTGCCCAAGGGTAGCTAAGGAAACTTCAACTCGTTCTTTGAGGGAGATGGGGAGAGAATTTTATTCCACATCCCCACCTCTTTCGCACTCTCAACGCTTCATGGTCTCGACTTGAAGAACTCTCACAGAAGAATAAAGCCGAATTGCTAACTTCAGAAGAAGAGGCTGAATTGTTAGGCATATTGGAACTCGATAGAATTTTTACCTTGCTCAATGCCAAAATCATTTCTGAGTCATGACAGTTAATGATGCTATAGGACTCCTATTTGATTTTTGAACAAAACTCCGTACACTTTTATTCCTTCTTCTCTGTTCCTTGTTGCCTGTTCCCTGCCCATGCCAAGTCATTTCAGAAATCAAATCGGATTGCTTTCTTTGCTATTAAAGTGTTGAAGAATACATCCATTAGTATATTGATTAGCTATTTATCTATCTCGCGGAGGAATTGAGAAAGATAATATCAAGACAAAATAAACAGATATTCCGATCACCTGACGAACTTTAACTCCACATTCCCCCATTTCTCAAGAGAAACGGGGAATTTTTTTTTTAGCTACCAAAACAGAATTTAAAGCAGATATTTCTCTATCTTTAGGAGGAATAAGATAAAGTTGATAAATAATAAAAACTTAAATAGCCCGATTACCCTACCGGACTTTAGTTTTAGCTCTCCCCTTGTTTTTATCTAACAAGGGGGAGTTTATTTCAGAATTCAAAATTCAAAATTCAAAATTCAAAATTATCAACCCCCCCACTTGCTTTATCTAGGGAGATCCCAAGTTAGGAATTCAAACGTTAAATGTTTTCGGCAGCTTTTTCTTCTTTCTTTTCTTCAACATTAGTTATTTTTGTATTTTGCGTGAAAATATAGTTTTCTTGGTTCTGCTGTTCTTGTTTCTTCTCTTGTACAACTTGAGTTGCATATACTTCCACATCTCGCTGAATAATATCTTCTACCTGACCAGCAAAAAAATTAAATGCCTGTTCGTGAGTTGTATAATCACGATAAGGGCCTGCCAACTGCGAAAATTGCCATCCTTGGGTTTTCAAAGATTCCACTGTGCGGCGATAGTGTCGCCAGCGTTCTCCATAATGAAAAAATTCTTCAATGGCAGCACTAATAGCAACTAATTGGCTAATCACAAAAGTCGAACCGATAATCAAATTTCTTGTAGTTTTACTTTCAGGAGAAATAGTATTAATATTTAGACTAACTAGCGTAGGAAGAATGATACCACCAATAATAGTTGTTAGGCGCAAAAAATAATAGCGATCGCGTGCAAAATTCGCCTTCCCTTCCATCCAAAGTACTTGGTCTAACCACCGCGACGCCAAAAAATGTCTTTGCAAATCATTTAAGTTCATTCCTGCAAATAATTTGTTAAAATCTTCCTTTAAAAATTTTTGATAACTATCTTTTTTTGCCATTATTTACTCCTTGGTGGAAAGCAAACCCTTAATTATTTCCCCTAAGTTATCAACTTGCTTCTCTATGTCGATTAAGTTGATACACTGCAATTTACCAGATTTTGCTAACTCTTGGGCGCGATCGTCCGTCACATTTCTAACCAAAGCACTAGCAAGTATATCTGCGGTTCTACCACTACCAGCAATTACTACAACTAACCTACCAGCATTAACGCTATAAAACGCATCTTTAAAGGTAATTTCACCACCATTCAAAAGCACTGTCACCGAAGGCGCACCACCAGCTAAGACAGTCGCAACTTCAGATATCCAAGAAGATTCATCGCCCCAATTACTACCAGGAACTACTACAAAATGAGTATGATTTGGCTCTAACGGCGTCAAATCAGAATCAGTTTCTAACTCATTTGATAAAGCCACTTTGCCTATGGGTGTCACACCAACCAAAGCAAACTTAGCACCTATATGGGTACGAGCCGCACCTATTAATCGCATAACTCCCGCATCCGTTCCCCCATCCACGACATAAGCACCCAAAGTTTCAGCGATGGGGGCTAAAACTTCCACAAACAACCGTTGGATGCAAAGAAAGTCGGTTTCACTGATTTTACTTGCACCCCCCACCACCACTAAAACAGGACGCGAATCGCTAAGTCCTATTTCCTTTAGAGCATTTGGCAATTCTGCTTGCTGATTAGCTTGAATAGCTAATGCTGTTTGTCCGTTGTCGAAGGTAAGTTTGAAACAATTTTTCATTAATTTAAAATACTGACTGCTTAAGTTTTCCAGGGTAGACCTTGGCAGTCATGTTCAGCAAGCGTTGTATTACGCACACTTGTCGATTAATCTGTCTTATGTGCGGTTCAATACAGTTCAGATAAGACCAAAACACTTGTAGAGACGGCGATTTATCGCGTCTGGTAAAACCCAAAAATTTTTACCGCTAGCCCTTAACTGAACCGTATTGTGCGCCCTGTAGAGACGTTGCAATGCAACGTCTCTACAACGATAAATCAAGGGTTTTAACGTCTAATCCACATAATGCGTAAATTCAAAATTAAAGATAGTTAGAGTTGGGGATTTAAACCCCAACTCAACTGATACTACGTGTAATGGTTGGGGTCTTAAACCCTTGATGTTACGATAAGTTTTCATTTCTGCCCCAGATCCCCGACTTATTCAAGAAGTCGGGGATCTAAATCCCAAGCGATCGCATTTATGATTTTGGTAGTCGCATTTATTATTTTTGCGACTAAATTTGCTACTTTAGCGTTAGCTCATTTATCTGTAGACCTATGCAAGCGGGGAGGCGAAGTGCATTGCGAATTGGTATCATGCCCCTACCGATGTAGTTCATATACCTGAAAAATGCTGTATATCTGGTATCTAGGCACAGAGCCTATTCTAATTCTGAATTCTGATTGCGACCATCAAAACTGAGTTATTTGAAATTTTTAATCGGGGCAAAATTACCATGACTGCTGCTGTCTGTTTAGAAAACGTCTACAAGTTTTACAACAATGTACCTGTAGTCAATGACTTGTCATTCCAAATTGAAGCTGGGGAAATATTTGCTCTACTTGGCCCCAACGGTGCAGGAAAATCTACCACTATTCGGATGCTGACTACACTAACCAAACCTTCCCAAGGACGGATAGAAGTCAATGGATATGATGTGGTCAGCCAACCAATGTTGGCAAAACGAAGTATTGGCGTAGTCTTGCAGCAAGTCAGTGTAGATAACGATTTAACTGTTTGGGAAAATATGGAACTACACGGGAGGCTACATCACATTAGTAACCCGCAGCGACAACAATTAATTAATCAATGGCTGGAATATGTTGAGCTAACGGAAAAACGTAATGATTTGGTCAAAACCCTGTCTGGCGGTATGAAACGACGGTTGCAAATAGCGAGGGCGTTATTGCATCAACCGCAAATGTTGTTTTTGGATGAACCAACGGTTGGACTAGACCCCCAAACTAGGCGACGCCTTTGGGAAATTATTCGGGATTTGAATAAACAGGGGATGACGATGCTACTAACGACCCATTATATGGATGAGGTCGAATTTTTGTGCGATGCTTTCGGTTCCGCAAAGCCAGGACGCATCGGTATTATGGATGGCGGTAAGCTGATTTCTTTGGGAACGCTAAAACAACTGCGTTCTACTCATGGTGAAGGTTTGGTGATGAAGCAATTAGGTTTATCTGAAGCAGGAAGTGACAGCGCCTTAACTCTAGAATATTTGTTTTTCCCTTCGTTGGAAGAAGCAAATATTTACTTGAATGAACAGCCCGATAAAACCGGAATGATGGTGCGTCCCTCTAACCTGGAAGACATTTTTGTGGAATTAACGGGACGCCAGTTAGATTAATCTCATCCTCCTAACTGCCGCAGCATGGCTTCTACTCTGTCCACGCCATCTAAGTCATTGCGGCGCTTGTACAAGTCGCGGGCTTTTTGAAGCGCAGTATTCGCTTGTTTGGCTTGCCGTCGCTGTTTATACATCGAACCCATCAATTCATAAGTTTGGGCATTGTTTTTATCTAAGCTCAGTGCTTGTTCGTATGCCCAGCTAGCAGCAGTATAATCTCCTAGACGAGATTGAGTTACAGCTAAGCCTAAGTAGGCGTTAACATTGTTACGGTTCAGCTGTATGGCACGACGGTAACCTTCTTTTGCGCCAGCGGTGTCTCCCAAATTGGCTTTGATGTAACCGACAGCGTAATAAAAATCACCATTGTTAGGGTTAATTGCGATCGCCTTACGATAAGCTGTTAATGCCGCTTGATAATTTCCTTGTTGAGCGTATAAGTAACCAATACCGGAATAAATTTTAGCATTCTTAGGATCTAGGCTAGCTGCTTGTTGATAAACAGCGATCGCGCCACCATAATCACCTGTATCAACTAACCTCCGCCCTTCTTCTAGTAATTGCTTTAATTCCGGGTTTTTATTTTGCGCCACCAACACCTGAGCCTGAACTGGCGTAGGCATAGTAAAAGCAAAACATCCTAATAACACCACACTAAACACAAATGATGTTGGCTTGTACACAGTAAATTTCCTGAAATTTTAGACGACTTTTTTCTTGTACATTAAAACAAAAATGTGGACTTTTGAAAACTGTATTTTTTCGCATTGATTGAGATGTTAATTGTTCATTTGCTGTTTCCTTTACAATCAGCATGAGATAACAGAGTTTTTACTGAATGGTGGAATGTAAGCTCTCAATAAGCAAAGCAAATTCTTCTACATATAAATCATTAAAATAATAAAGATTACACTTTTCCCTCAGTGCTTATACGTATTTCCGAAATCGCAACATATGTGTCAATTAACTTACAAGAGTCGATGCACTAATATTTTTAGAGAATAAAACATTCATAGTTGTTAGTTATTTTGTTTAAAAATTTGCTGAGTCTGTATCCAATTGTTCTCAAATTTTAGCCCTTGATACTAACTTTCATATACCAATATCCAGGCGTTTAGACACTTTTTTAGCGATTACACGGTAAGATCGAACGAACAAACAAAATGTTCCTGAAAGTCCGATTTTTAGTTAGACAATACTCTAAAGTAGAGTGGCGATCGCTTTTCTCAATTTTGTAAAAGTATGTATATCAAACTTGTCAATAACACAAGGTAGTTGTCTAGGTATAAATTACTTTTACTCGCTAGTTTAATAATGTCTACCTAGTTTTCAAAAGCAGGTAGAAATGCAATTAATGGTTTCTCTATTCACTACTTGACTACGCAAATTTAAATAGCAGAGTTTTTATTCCCAATCTTACTACGCAGATGACTGGAAACATCACAGCAAATTACTAGATATAATATTGATGCATATTGATGAGGTTAATTTATGATTATAACTACCACTGATGTGATTCAAGGAGCCGTTATCGAATCATATATAGGGATTGTGACAGCAGAAGTCGTCTATGGAAGCAATTTTTTGCGAGATTTTTTAGCCGGGATTCGGGATATTGTCGGTGGACGCACTGGTAGTTACGAGCGTTTATTTGAGCAGGGTCAACGCAAAGCCCTAGAAGAATTAGAACAACGAGCGCAACGCTTAGGAGCAAACGCTGTAATCGGTATTGAAATTGATACTGGCACAATCAATGTTGACCAGTCAGGAGTTTTAATGCTGATTACTGCTACAGGTACTGCTGTGAGAATACGTTAATTTTTAATTGATTCTACTTTTGACAATTTTTATAAAGTTTTGTATTCAACCTAATTGTAGATACAACTAGGCTAGTCTATCAGAGAACTTAATAATTGCGTTTTAATTTAAAAATTTTTACATAGGCATTTTCTGAATAATTATTCAAAAACTGAATTAAGGCGAAATTTTATTACAAAGTATTAAATAAAGAAAGCCTCTTTCTTATGACTAAAGATAGACCTATTAGTTATTTCTATTGATAGATATTAAAATAGATAATTTAGTTATTTAATTTGAAGCATAGAAGGAAGATAAATATACCTGAACAAAAACTTTGCTGGAACAGCACTGGAGAATATAAACTATGTCATACGTAAATCGAACAGGCAATGAAGCTATTTCTACTGAGCCTGTGGTAACAGGCCGAGTAGGCGAGTATCACGATCTTGTTCGCTGGGGCCCAATTATTGCTGGTTTGTTGGTTGCTTTAGCTACTCAATTAATTCTGAGCGCTATAATTGGTGCTGTTGCAGCAGGTACAGTCGAAGGTTCAGGCGCACCCAGGTCAATTGCTCCTAACGCTGCGGGTAATGCGGGGCTTTGGTCAACCATCGCTTTGTTAATTTCCTTATTCACTGGTGGTTGGGTTACAGCTCGTGCTTGTGGGCCAATGAACCGCAATACAGCTCTTCTTAACGGCGCAATTCTTTGGGCAACTACTTTGGCAGTTAGCTCGTGGCTATTGGCAAATGGAGTAACTGGTGCTTTTGGTGTTGCTGCTTCCAACGCTGGGGAAGTCATAAACCAAGTTGGTACTCCTAACATACCCCAGGCAAATGTAAGTGCTCAAGAAGCTCGTAATATTGCAGGAAATGTGCGTTCGGGATTGTGGTGGTTTGTGTTTGGTTCCTTGTTGGGTTTAATAGCCGCGATGATCGGATCTGTAACTGGTGCCCGTAGTCCCCGCACTAACAGTTACAATGCTTAAAGAATTGTCTGAAAAATCAAATTTAGCAGTGAACAGGCAATAAGTAACAGCTAATACCAATTCAGAGAATCTTTCCAATACATCCATTGTCTGTAGGGCGCACAGCTACCTGTGCGCCCTACGCAATGTATTTGTTCGATTCTTTTAAAAGCACCTTTTTTCAAGGTGCTTTTTGTTTATTAGACCTCTTGCAAAAGTGCTTTTTGCACTCTTGCGGGAAAAGGGAAAATATCAAACCTTTGCCCCTTTTCCCAACTTCTGCAAGAAGTCTATTATTTAAGACTGGCGTTTGTATCGTCCAATGAATTCTGCTGTTGCCAAAACATGACTTTCCATTGCTGCTAAAATTTGGTTCTTTGTAGCCCCTGCTGGCAAACCCAAACTTTTATCTAAAGCGTAAAGTTTAAAAAAGTAGCGATGGATACCACTTGGCGGACAGGGGCCACCGTAACCAAAGTTGCCAAAATCATTTTTGCCTTGTATTCCGCCATTGGGTAGAGTTTTTACAGTTGGAGTATGCTCTGGTAGTTCGCGAATTGTATTTGGAATATCATAAACAACCCAATGAACAAATGTTCGTCCAGGTGCATCAGGATCGTCAACAACCAATGCTATGCTTTGCGTTCCTATTGGGATGTCTTTCCACAGAAGAGGCGGGGAAATATCTTGCCCATCACAAGTATATTTAACAGGAATTAATTCATTAGGGTTAAAAACACTACTTTCCAATTTCATAGTTTTTACTTCCTTTTTTGATTGATTACTATTGCTGGAGTTGATGAGTGTATTAACGTTATTGTCATAGCTACAACTAAATAATAATCCTATCAAGAAAAATATAACGATAGTTCTAAATATAAAAAAATGGTTTTTCTTCATCATCAAGCCTCATCTTTATGCAAGTTTATTTTATTAAATAAATAAAAATATATGGATAGAAAATGGGCACTATAAAACTTTATATTAGATAGAAATTTTGATATAAACTAAGAACTTTAGTTGTACGCCAAAAGTTGAGTAAAACTTTTATTTTTTTATTTCCCAAGGTTCATGAAGATAGCTGATTACAGTAGCTAAATTGAGAAGGTCAATTATTGACGTAATGAGAAACCGATTTAAGGCTTTGATTGGCTGAGAAAAACAAAAGCTTTAATTAGTTACAAGGAGTATTATCATGTCAGATACAAGCAAACGCGGTTTTGCGTCGATGGATGAAGATAAGCAACGCGAAATAGCGAGCAAAGGCGGACAAGCTGCTCATGAGAAGGGTACTGCCCATGAATTTACATCTGAAGAAGCTCGTCAAGCTGGACACAAAGGTGGTGAAGCTGTAAGTAAGGATAGAGAACACATGGCTGAAATTGGCCGTGAAGGTGGCAAGAGTTCTCGCAAAGGTAATCGTAATCAAGATAGCGACGATAGCGATACTGAAGAAAAGGGAACCCAAGGAGGCACATCAGAACAACACTCTAAAGCAGGACGGCAGAGCCACAAAAATAAGAAATAGACTCATCTTCAATTAGCCCAGTGGTTTTTATCTATTAATTAATATCCCGCTTTTAAGAAACGTTTCTGCTTTTTAAAAGCGGGATATTCTGTAAGTAGAAATCCGGTTTAATTCTTAAAATTTTTTGCGTAGGTAGAGAATAGGGAATGGGGAGTAGAAAGTAAGGAATCCAGTTTTTTGATGTGTACGGAGTTTTTTCACCAAATCAAATATGATTAACTTTTGAAAATTAAATTATTATAGGGGCGCACAGCTAGCTGTGCGCCCCTACTTTAGTCTATTCAACAAATATAAATTGCTATAAACTTTATTACACAGTTCACCACTTCAAAAATGAAGCTTCAATTCCTTGTTCGCGTCGAATTTTGGCATCTTTTTCAAACCAAGCAATTACTTGTTGCGATGTCAAATCTTCAATAGCAACGCCGTATTCTTGAGCAATATATTTTAAAAGTTTCAGCGATGAAAGTGTCAATCTGGTTAAAAATTTTTCTGGAGAAGACAACAAAGCTGCGTCTACTTGTGCTGACTCTTCCAACGTTAAAAATTGGGTTGACGGTTGCTGTGGTGCTACATCCATAAAATGCTATTTCAAATTTATTTTATTGGGCATTGGGCATTGGAGATTAGTTTTCACTAATGACTAATAACTAATGACTACTGACTAATTACAAGCTTGTACCAAATAACCACAACGGTGTTCGCCGTTGATAATCCAATGGGTGCGTTCTACAGTACAGTCTGGTAAGACAGCGGCAAACATTTGTAATTCATGACCGCAAATGGTGGGAAAAGATTCAGCAACGTTAGAAATGGCGCAGTTATGCTCTATTAATATGAAGCTTTCACCTCTAGAGGAGTCAGGCACATCAACGGAGTGATACTCAGCCATGAAGCCTTCAGCTTTTCTCAACTCTACTAGGTTGGCTACACGTTCTCTTAGGGAACCGTTACCCACGCGATCGCGGTATTCTTGTGCTTTACGCTCCCACTGCTTTTGTAAAATCGTTTTAAATTGGTCGTATCCGACGGTTTCAGCTAAGGTATCGAGCAGCGAAACCGCAAAATTGCCGCTAGCATCACCAAATTTATCGCTCATTGTCCGATGCAAGCGATCGCGTCCTTGACGACTCAATTGATAAACATGCTGCGGACGCCCCATTCCGGCTTGTTCTGATATCGAAAACAATACTAACTCCTCCGTCTCCAAATCTTTGAGGTGACGGCGAATCGCTTGCTTGCTGACTTCCAAAACTTCAGCTAGCTCAATAGCGGTTGCTTTTTCGTGCTTGTGCAGGTACTCTAGGATTTCTTGCTTGGTTGAGGACTGGTTGATAGTCGCCATCTTCAGATGTCAGACGCTGCGGGAACGCCCCAAAAATTTCTGGGAAAATTTGACTTTGACAACATTGTTGTTGTTAATTTAGCGTAAAATGGAGATACATAAAACAACATAGCTGTTGTTTTTGTCTCCACCACTATTCTAGCAGCCGTGTAACCACTCCGTAACGGAAGATGGGAGTCGGCAAAAAATCTTGTCTCCCATCCTTAAAGAGATTGAACTGAACGCGAGAGATTATTACCGATGAGTGCCACTGTCAAAACCTTAGTCAACCAACCTTACAAGTACGGCTTTGTCACCGACATTGAGACGGATACTATCCCTCGTGGACTAGACGAGGACGTTATCCGCTTGATTTCGGCGAAGAAAAACGAGCCAGAGTTCATGTTGGACTTTCGCCTCAAGGCTTATCGCCAGTGGCAAAAAATGACAGAACCAACTTGGCCGAACGTCAAGTATCCGCCAATTAATTATCAAGATATTATTTATTACTCAGCACCAAAACGCAAGAAAGAAAAACTCAACAGCTTGGAAGAAGTAGATCCAACGCTGCTGGAAACCTTTGAAAAGCTGGGTATTCCTTTATCCGAACAAAAGCGACTAGCTAACGTAGCTGTAGATGCGATTTTCGATAGCGTTTCTGTTGCGACTACATTTAAAGAAAAGCTAGCCAAAGACGGCGTGATTTTCTGCTCGATTTCCGAAGCCTTGCAGGAACACCCAGAACTCGTAAAAAAATACCTGGGTAGCGTCGTTCCCGTAGCTGACAACTATTTTGCTGCCCTCAACTCTGCGGTATTTAGCGATGGTTCCTTCGTCTACATTCCTAAAGGCGTCAAATGTCCGATGGAACTGTCTACCTACTTCCGCATCAACTCCGGAGACACGGGACAATTTGAGCGGACTTTGATTGTCGCCGAAGAAGGTAGCTACGTTTCCTACCTCGAAGGTTGTACCGCGCCAATGTATGACAGCAACCAGCTGCACGCTGCTGTGGTGGAACTCGTCGCCTTGGACAACGCCGAAATTAAATATTCCACCGTGCAAAACTGGTACGCTGGAGATGCTAACGGTAAAGGCGGTATTTACAACTTTGTCACCAAGCGCGGTTTGTGCCAGGGCGTAAATTCCAAGATTTCCTGGACTCAAGTAGAAACAGGTTCGGCAATTACTTGGAAATATCCTAGCTGCGTGTTGGTGGGTGATAACTCTGTGGGTGAATTCTACTCGGTGGCGCTGACAAATAACATGCAGCAAGCCGACACGGGTACAAAGATGGTTCATGTAGGTAAGAATACCCGCAGTACAATTATTTCTAAGGGAATCTCCGCAGGTAAATCCAGTAACAGTTACCGGGGTTTGGTGAAAATCAACCCGACTGCTAAAGGGGCGAGAAACTATTCTCAGTGCGACTCTATGCTGATTGGGGATAACGCCCACGCCAATACTTTTCCCTATATCCAGGTGCAAAATAATACTGCAAAAGTAGAACATGAAGCTTCTACTTCCAAGATTGGGGAAGACCAGTTATTTTACTTCGCTCAACGAGGTATTTCTTCAGAAGATGCGATTTCGATGATGATTAGCGGCTTCTGTAAGGATGTTTTCAATCAGCTACCAATGGAATTTGCTGTGGAAGCTGATAAGTTGTTGAGTTTGAAGTTAGAAGGCAGTGTTGGATAGATGGGAGTAGAGATGAACACAGATTCGGTGTTCATCTCTGGAAGAATAACGAACCGCCAAGACGCCAAGAGCGCCAAGAAAGAGAAGGGAGAGAAGATGATTATTGAAAATAGTGAAGTTGTGCTGTCGGTAAGAGATCTGACGGCTAATGTTGATGGAACACCGATTTTAAAAGGTGTGAACCTGGAGGTGCGATCGGGTGAAATTCATGCGATCATGGGGCCGAATGGTTCTGGTAAGAGTACCTTTTCTAAAGTGTTGGCTGGGCACCCGGCGTATGAGGTGACTGGCGGCGAAGTAATTTTCCAAGGACAAAATCTGCTGGAGTTGGAACCAGAGGAACGCGCCAGAAGTGGTGTATTTTTGGCTTTCCAGTATCCGTTAGAAATTCCTGGTGTGAGCAATTTGGATTTCTTGCGGGTGGCGTACAATTCCCGGCGCAAAGCACAGGGTTTGGAAGAAATAGACGCGTTTGATTTTGACGATTTAATTGAGGAAAAGCTGGAAGTGGTAAAAATGAATGCCGCTTTCCTCAATCGTAGTTTGAATGAAGGATTTTCTGGTGGTGAGAAAAAGCGGAATGAAATTCTGCAAATGGCGCTGTTAGAACCGAAGTTGGCAATTTTGGATGAAACAGATTCGGGTTTAGATATTGACGCGCTGAGAATTGTCGCGAATGGCGTAAATCAACTGGCAACTCCAGAAAATTCCACGATTTTGATTACCCACTACCAGCGATTACTCGATTATATAGTGCCGGATTTCGTCCATGTCATGGCTAACGGGCGGATTCTCACCAGTGGCGGTAAAGAATTGGCACTAGAATTGGAGTCTCGCGGTTATGACTGGGTGCTGGCAGAATTCGCAGCTGTTTCAATCCCTCATAGGGATTTTTAATTCTAGCGCCGCTTAACATTCTAAATGATTTTACGAGTATCTGATGAGTATTCAAGTTTCTCCCAGTCCAATTCCTAACTCGGATGCAGTGAGTTTGACAGCGACTCTCTTGGATAAAGATGCGTATTTAATTGGCTTGTTAAATCAAGTCACCGCATCAAAAACCGAAGGGTGGTTGCAAGGTTTACGTGAAAGCGCAGCTAACGTGGTACGCCACTCTACTATTCCCAACACCCGCGAAGAAGAATGGCGCTTTACAGATTTATCTTCTCTGCGACAAGTGCAGTTTAATGTAGAGACGTTACATGTAACGTCTCTACACGAGATTTTGCCAGAAACGGCTAACAGTCGTTTGGTTTTTGTGAATGGCGTTTACGCGCCGGAGTTATCCGCAGTCGCAGATTTACCGGCTGGGGTGGTGGTGGGTAACTTGGCTGGGTTATCTGTCACGGAGCAAGAAGCTGTACAACAGTATTTAGCTCAAGCTGAGGGAGCGCAAGAAGTTTTTACGGCTCTTAATACTGCTGGAATCACTGATGTTGCAGTAGTTTGGGTGAAGAAAAATGTGGTAGTTGAAACGCCAATTCATCTGGTGTTTGTTGCGGTGACGGGTGAAAGTGCGACGATTTCGCAGCCGCGTTGTTTGGTGGTGGCTGAAGGTGGTTCGCAGGTGACTTTGGTGGAGGAGTATACGAACCGCAGAGGCGCAGAGGACACAGAGAAGGAGAGATTTACTAATGCGGTAACGGAAATTTGGCTTGGTGAAAATGCTGAGGTGAGTCACACTAGGGTTGAGCGAGAAGGTGCAGAGGCTTTTCATATTGGGAAAACTGCGATCGCTCAGTCCCGCGATAGTCGATATACTTGTCATGCCATAACTTTCGGTGGCAAATTATCGCGGCATAATTTGGAGATTTTGCAAACTGGCGAACAAACCCAAACTACTCTTAATGGGTTGACGATGATTTCTGGCAAGCAGCTGGCAGATACTCACAGTGCGATCGCTTTGAATTATCCTTATGGTACAAGTAAACAATTGCATAAGTGTATTGTCGGCGATCGCGCTCATGCAGTATTCAATGGTAAAGTTTTCGTTCCCAAGCCAGCGCAGCTGACAGATGCAGCCCAGTTAAATCGGAATTTGCTGCTATCATCAAAAGCCAGAGTCGATACCAAACCCCAATTAGAAATTACTGCGGATAACGTCAAATGCGCTCACGGCGCTACCGTCAGTCAATTGGAAGATGAGGAAATCTTCTACCTCCAAAGCCGAGGAATTGATGAAAATGATGCGCGTAAATTGTTAATTAACGCCTTCGCCGCTGAAATTATCAACCAAATACCAGTTCCCTCTCTCAGGGAAATATTACTAAACACAGTCAATAGTCTAAAGTCTCTAACTAATGACTAATGACTAATGACTAATGACTAATGACTAATAACTAATCTACCAATGACTTTCACCACTACTAAAACCCTTGCCGACAAAGTTCGCGCTGACTTCCCGATTTTGCATCAGGAAGTCAATGAGAAAACCCTAGTTTATCTCGATAATGCTGCGACATCCCAAAAACCTTTACTCGTATTAAATACCCTCCGGGATTATTATCAGCAATATAATGCCAATGTGCATCGGGGTGCCCATACTCTTAGTGCAAAAGCTACCGATGCTTATGAGGGCGCGCGAGACAAAGTTGCTAAATTTATTAATGCTGCATCCCGTCAAGAAATTATCTTCACCCGCAACGCTAGTGAGGCAATTAACTTAGTCGCCTATAGTTGGGGAATGAATAATTTACAGCCGGGAGATGAAATTATTCTCTCGGTGATAGAACACCACAGTAATATTGTGCCTTGGCAATTGGTGGCACAAAAAACGGGCGCGGTGTTGAAATTTGTCGAACTGACACCAGAACAAACTTTTGATTTAGAACAGTTTAAAAAGCTGATTTCCGATAAAACAAAACTGGTGTCAGTAGTGCATATTTCTAATGCTTTGGGTTGTATTAATCCAGTGCAAGAAATTGCTAGTATTGCTCACAGATACGGTGCGAAATTCTTAGTCGATGCTTGTCAAAGTGTACCTCACTTCCCCACTGATGTTCAACAAATAGATTGTGATTGGTTGGTTGCTTCCGGCCATAAAATGTGCGCTCCAACTGGCATCGGATTTTTGTATGGCAAGTTGGAATTATTAAACTCAATGCCGCCATTTTTTGGTGGTGGTGAGATGATTGCAGAAGTGTATTTAGACCATTCCACTTATGCAGAATTGCCGCATAAATTTGAAGCTGGTACTCCTGCAATTGGGGAAGCGATCGCCCTTGGTTCTGCTGTAGATTATCTTAGTAGTATTGGCATGGATAAAATCCACGCTTACGAAGCCGAATTAACAGCTTATTTGTTCCAACAATTAGAACAAATTCCGCAAATTAGACTTTACGGCCCCAAGCCAAATGCTCAAGGTGAAGGTAGAGCAGCCTTAGCTACATTCACCGCCGAAGGAGTCCACGCCAACGACTTATCTACATTATTAGATCAAGAAGGCGTTGCCATTCGTTCTGGACATCATTGCACTCAACCATTACACCGCTACTTAGGAATTCCTGCAAGCGCACGGGCCAGTTTATCGTTCTACAATACCCGTGAGGAAATAGATGTTTTCATCAAAGCACTAAAGGAAACCCTAGACTTTTTTGCTCAATTCTCTAGTTAAAAGTAGACAATGTTTAGATACTGATTGTGTCAATTATTAAGTAATAATATTTGGCACAATTTCACTACCTGGATTATTTACAGGAGTAGCTAAAATGTCTTACAGTGACTTTACTCTTGATAAAGTTAGAAAAACCTTCGATTTGATCGTTTCTGACAAAATTGATATATTTGCATCTATCCCACCATTACTTGCAGAAATATTACAAGAAAATATACCTTTAGCTTTAGCAAGTAATACAGAAAAATCACGTTCAGAAATGATTATTGCGCCTATTTTAATTGCTATTAGAAAATATTTAAATAATCAAATAAGTTTATTTTCAGGTATTGATTTTACTGTGGATGCACCACAGGGATTAAATGGAAATTGTGACTTTATTATTAGCCGTTCGCCAGAACTCTTAATTCTTAATGCACCAGTAGTAACAATTGTAGAAGCTAAAAAAGAAAATATCAATGCAGGATTAGGTCAGTGTGTAGCAGAAATGTTAGCAGCTAGATTGTTTAATGAACGTGAAGGAAATAACATTAAAACAATTTATGGTACTGTCACCACTGGAACCATCTGGAAATTTTTAAAGCTGATTGGACAAGTAGTTGAAATTGACTTGGGCGAACATTATATTAGTGACATAGGTAAAATTTTAGGAATTTTATCTCACATTCTGACAGAAGAAGTATTTTAATATGCTTGTCCAGTCAACGCCTGCCGAACAAAGAACAGTCCTATACAACATTAGTTGGGAAACCTTTGAAGCCTTGCTGAAAGATACAGGCGAGGATAGGGGTTCTCGCTTTGCTTATGACTGCGGCACTTTAGAAATTATGACACCACTGTTTGAACACGAAAACCCAAAAATTCAGTTTGACAGATTTATCGTAGTTTTAGCGGAAGAATTAGGAATTGAAATTATAAGTGCTGGTTCAACAACATTGAAACGAAGAATTGTAAAGCGCGGGATAGAACCAGATGCTTGTTATTATATCCAAAATCAACAAGTTATTAAAGGTAAGGTAACACTGAATTTAGAAACAGATCCACCACCTGATTTAGCAATTGAGATTGACATTACCAGCAGTTCAATTAATAAGTTTGATATTTACTCGTCACTGGGTGTAAATGAACTCTGGAGATATAACGGACAAGATTTGAAATTTTATCAGTTACTAGAAGGACAATATATTGAGTCTAAGCTTAGTATTGCCTTTCCTATAATTTCAGTGAGTGATATAAGCAGATTTATTGCTCAGAGTAAAACTATGGGTGAAATTGCTTTGCTCAAATTATTTCGTGCTTGGGTCAGGAAGAAGATCAACTGATTTTAATTGCTTAGTTGATTATCTAATATTTTGGTAAGTGTTCATTATCGGCTATTTTACAATATTTCTGCTGTCAAGCAAATTATTTTTAGTAGTGGCTAATCTCATTTTAAAGCTTGAGGCTTTTTAATATTCACTCCTAGTTTAGACAAAATAGCTTTATGGCTAAAAACTGGATTTTTGAGAAAAACCTCAAACCATTTCTTGAAATTTTGGCTATGTTTTGTGGCTGCGAAATAGATCAAGATGATTTAGATACAATCTACTCTGGAGTCAAAAAAACAGATTATGAGAAAGATGTTTGGTTCGAGTATGAATATACTGGCAGCCTAGAGTTTAAAGTTGCACAGGATGTAGGCTCATCTGTAATTTTTGTGGATGTGTTGGCTGATGAAGGGTTGCAGGCAAAGGTAGCTGTAGCAATAGAAATTTTACAGATATACCGCTTAACATAGATAACAAACATGGATAACATTTATAATCTAAAATAAGATTATATTGAGCAACTAAATTAACAACAATCATGAACCCAATATTAAAAGTAGATATTTCTGAACTAAGTGTATCGGAACGTATACAACTTGCCGAAGATTTATGGGACAGTATTCTTGCCACACCAAATGAAGTTCCTCTAAACGATGAGCAAAAACACGAATTAGATAGACGTTTGGAAATGCATCGCCAAGACCCAAACCGAGGTTCAAGCTGGCAATCAGTCAAGCAAAGACTAGGTTTATCTGAATGAATTATCAGTTAATAATTAGTCCAGAAGCAGAACTAGATATTCAAGATGCTTTTGAATGGTACGAGCAACGCGATCCTGGATTAGGTTCGGAATTTATACGTGCAGTTGATAGCTGTTTAGCTTTAATCGGACGTAACCCCTTAGCTTATTCTGTGGTGTATCGGCAAGCACGGTGAGCATTAATACGTAGGTTTCCTTATGGTGTTATTTATGTTGTAGAAGAAAATGTTATCACTGTAATTGCTTGCTACCATGTCAAACGCAATCCTAAACAATGGCAAAACAGAAATATTTGAACGCTTGTATTATCTTACGTTCAATTACTTTAACTATTCATGATTCGCGTTATAGAATCAGTCATTAATAAGAGTATAAACAGAGCCATCGCCCCTTCACCAAATCAATTCAAAGCATCTGGATCTATCCCCAATCTTCGCAATTCTTCTGCCAATCTTTGAGTGCGTTGTTCAGCAGTGCTAGCGCGTTGTTCGGCAGCAGTAGCGCGTTCTTCTGGTGTCAAATATCTGACTTTTTGCGCGTCATACCAATACAACCAATCTCGTGTAATTCCGTGATAAGTTCCGCGTTCGTAGCCAATTGCTAAACCTATTTCTGGTAACCAAACTGGGTTTCCAGGTTGCAATACATATTCGCCATTTACAAAACGGTAAACTTCTAAAGGTGGTTTTCTTCGACGTTGGGGATTGTAGACAACATAATATAAAATCTCCATCTCAGCATAAAGTTTCTTTTTGCTGGTGTATTCTCCACGCCGTCTGTGAGAAACAACTTCTAATGCCATAATTGGCATTACCTTTTCTTCCCACAACACATAACTTAAACGCAAGTTCTCATCAAAAACTCGCTCGACTCCCAAGCTCAAAAATCCATCTGGGACAATAGGAGGTAATTCCGGATCGTAATAAATCCCCATATCAACGCCAAAAAACCAATCCATACGGTTTGCCCACAGCCAAGCTAAGATGGCTTCTAGCAAGCCAGGAATCAAGTGTTGTAGTTGATTATCCACAGGTTCATCGTCAGAATCGGGCAGATCCTCGGCGGAGGGTAAACAATGCAATGGGTTGTAATTTAACATGGTGGGTGCGTAGGCGTAGCCCCTCGTAGACATCGCAGACTGATAGCAGATTCATAATATTGATAATATCTATCCACCTCTGACTTTTTCTTGCGATAATTCCCAAGGAGACCTAAAGAGAAGGGACGAGGAAGGCAGAGGAGCAGAGGCGACAAGGAGAATAATTCTTAATTCTTGTACAGACGCGATGAATCGCGTCTCTCAGCACTCAGCCCTGAGTACGGTAAAAGGGGGATAGATGACACTCAAGCGGTTGATTTTAGTTTTTATCATGACGCCAATGGCAGTTCTGTTGGCAGTTTTGTCTTTATTTGGTAGTTGGCAAGAACCTCAGTTTCAAAGCCGCTTAGAACTGTACCAAACTAATATCGCTCTACAAGCCCAAGCGTGGCGATCGGAAAATAGCAGCGATGACAATCTTCAGGCGGTTCGAGGCGCGATACTTGGCGAGCAACCCCTAGAAAGCGCTACAAAGCAGTATCAAGAAGCGCGTCAATCTGTTCAAACTAATTTGGACAAAGTTAACAACAAACTTGCACAGCTGCGCTCTCAATCTGAAATAACTCCCACACCTCCTAAGCCTTTACCGGATGTTTCTCCTACTACTAGAACTTCTCAGCCAGGACAGCAGCAACAGTTACAGAAGTCGTTTCAGGAACTACAAAAGTTGCTAGCTGAATTAGACCTGCGGCTGGGAATTTTACAAGCACAGCAAGGACAGACGGATGCAGCCTTCAAAACTTGGAGCGAATTACAAAAGCGCTCAGATATCAATCCAGAATTTGCGAAAACTGCTGCTGTATTGAATGGGTTGTGGAGTAATCCTCCCCGGTTGCTTCCCGATGCTCAACAACCGATTCAAAAGAATTTAGAAGGTTGGTTTCGCTCTACTGCTTTGGTTCAGCTATATCAACTCCAGCAGCGACAAGAAGCTCTATCAGCAGTTAAAGCTGCACAACAAGAAGCTGCTACTAGCGCGGTGTTGAAGTTAGCAATTATTGGTACTATTCCAACTTTGGCGGCATTAATTGGGCTAATACTGCTGATTTTCTTGTTTGCTCAACGCTTACTCAAAGGCAAAGCCTCTTTATTAGCTCAAAATGCTGATTTAGCTTGGTCAACGCCTTGGGATGTGGAAACGGTTTTGCAGGTTTTTGTCGTCGGCTTTTTCTTCATGGGACAACTTTTTGTACCCGCACTACTGTCGCTGCTCCCCATCCCGCGTCCGGTGACTGATGTGCGGCTCCAGGCTTTTTCAGTTTTAGTTAGTTACGTACTGGTAGCATCAGGAGCTTTGTTAGTACTGTATTTGTCTATTAAACGCTTTTTTCCATTACCAGAACTTTGGTTTCGCTTTCGTTTTCAAGATAAGTGGTTTTTGTGGGGATTGGGGGGCTATTGCGCTGCTTTACCTATAGTTGTAGTAGTATCTTTAATTAATCAACAACTTTGGCAAGGACAAGGTGGTAGCAATCCCCTGTTGCAATTAGCCCTCGAAAGCCAAGATACTGTAGCACTTGGCATATTTTTCTTTACAGCGGCGATCGCAGCTCCATTTTTTGAAGAACTTCTATTTCGGGGCTTTTTGTTACCCTCTCTCACTCGCTATTTACCCGTGTGGGCATCAATTCTTATCAGTAGTCTGTTGTTTGCCATCGCTCACCTGAGCCTCTCAGAAATTCTCCCACTCACCGCCTTGGGCATTGTATTGGGCGTAGTCTACACGCGATCGCGCAATCTCCTCGCTCCCATACTCCTCCACAGCCTCTGGAATAGTGGTACATTATTAAGTCTTTTTGTACTTGGTAGTAATTAATGCCAGTAAAATACGGTTGCTAAAAATGGAAATATCTGATTTTATCTCCATAGATAGCAACAATTTACTGGTTATAATTGGTTGTAAGGATAAATACTCGCTAAAAACCAAACAAAGGCAAAAGCAAATTAAATAATGCTCTGGACATAGACAGCAAACTATCGAGCTAAGCATTTATTCTCATAGGGTAATTTTAGCCATTTTCGAGATTTTAATTGGCTTACACAGTTATTTGTGTCTGTAATTAATTGGATTGCAAATCTTGTTTGCACTTGTGCAAGTAGTGATTGATAACTAAACAGGAGTTACAATCTTGCATTTGTACTAGCCACACAACCAATACTTGTGATTGTTGCGATCGTAAAAAAATCCGGAAATAATACTGATGGATTTGTAAAAAGTGGTGTGCATAGCAGTTATTTCTGATAATTAGGGTTAATTCCCATCAAGAATAAATGTCTTGCCAGAAAATCTGTACAATTGCCGCACCAGGATTTGTAATCAAATCCACCAAAAGCCATCAAAGAACTACAAATTTTTAAGACATTTGATGTCCAATCTTGCTAACGTCTTTTCTAGACTAGAAGCAGGATGATTGTGGTTTCGATCCTGGCGCTTATTCATACTCAAAAACTTAAAAATATATTTGTTTAGCAAATATATTTACTTACTTTTATGGCAATAACGACTTTATTTTTATACTTCAGTAATTAAGGAGCAGCACTCATATGGCAAATCTCAATCCCAGTCATCCTACCAAACAACTTCTAGCTGGTTACTGTGGCATTATCTTGGGAGGATTTGGCGTTCATAAGTTTATTCTCGGATATGCCCCAGAAGGCTTTATTATGTTGGTGATTTCCGTAGTTGGCGGTTCTTTCACCTACGGCATTGCCTTATTGATTATGCAACTTGTAGGTTTAATTGAAGGCATGATTTACTTGAATAAGTCCCCTGAAGAATTTGTAAACACCTACTTTGTAAATAAACAAGGTTGGTTCTAAAAAGTTATTTTTCACACTGGGGTTACTGTGTGAAGTTATATAAACTGTCGCGCATTTAACGCAGCAAATATTTCTGTCTTGGCTGTTGATGGTTAACTGTTAACCTTCAACAGTCAATAGTATGAGGGTTAAAATTTGACAATTTATTACTGTGAGAGATATGCAGATGCCAAGTAAGAATAACTACATTAGAATCTAGGATGTCATTTACAGTTGAGGAGTATCCCTCATAGTGTCTAATATTAACCCAGGTGATGCTAGTAGCAAAAAAATTGCAGCTGGCATCTGCGCTATCTTGCTAGGAGCCTTAGGCGTTCACAAGTTTATTCTTGGTTACAGTACCGAAGGTGTGATTATGCTGCTTGTTACCTTACTCACATGTGGTATTGGTGGGGCAGTAATGGGGATTGTTGGTTTGGTTGAAGGTATCATTTACTTAACCAAGACTGATGAAGAATTCCTGAGTGCTTACATGATTCAGAAGAAAGGCTGGTTTTGATCCCCTGCCTCTAAAATTTTGTTTGCCGTATTAATTTAATGTGCATTGGTGTTTGAATTATCTCCTTATCCTTTGTCATGCCACGGTAAATTATTTCGCTGGGGTTTACTAGGGTTTTCCTGTACACCCCTACTTGGTACTTATTTTTATCACCAAGGTTATAGAGTAGGATTCTTAGTTTGCCCAATACGGCATTTGACTGGAATTCCATGTCCAACTTGTGGCATGACTCGCTCCTTTATGGCTATTGCCCAAGGAAATTTTCCTCAAGCGGTAGTAGAAAATTTATTCGGCCCGCTTTTATTTGCCAGTTTTGGGATTGTGACAGTTCATATTACTGTGGAACTACTCACAAAACGCCGAATCATAGCATTTTATTGTAATCTATTAAAACAAAGAAAGTTACAAATTATAGGGTTATTTATAGTTTTGACTTACTATATTATCCGCTTGTATAAGCTATCACAGACTGGAGAAATGTATTTTTCTTTTATTAACTCTCCTTTGGGCAAACTGATTTTTTGAATAACTAGTAATTTAAGTTAGTGCGTATTTTGTCTACCATCTCTAGATATAACTAGATATTTTTGCTAAAAAAATTCTGAATTTTACTACTATGCCAACTATCAAACGTAAACATCTAATCTGGATTGTCCTCTTGTTTTTGGGGTTTGGCTATTTCAGCGCCATGTCTAATTTGGAAATTCACAATTTTTGGAAAAGCCTGATTGTCCTCATGCCAATGCAGGTTGCAGCGATCGTTTATGTGACTTATTTACGCTGGAGCCGCGATCGCCCCTCAGCACGGTAGGATAAATTAATAAATTTAATATGGTTGACATTAAGTCGTAGTTCCATATTTCGCCTACGCTCGAATTAGAGGCGCTTTTAGTTAAGCGTTGAATTTTCGTAGCGTATCTAAAGACTTGCCATGCAACTTGTTCCCAAAACTAAGGTAGACCGAGAATTTGCCCCAATCTTAGAAAAAATTATTCTAGATGTTGGAGGTATGAAGTGTGCCGGGTGTGTGAAGGCAGTAGAACGACAGCTAACCCAGCATCCAGGAGTCAAAAGTGCCTGTGTGAACCTAGCGACAGAGGTAGCAGTTGTAGAGTCAGAAGCAGGTACGGTAGATGCAGATGCACTGGCAAAGCAATTAACTACCGTTGGATTCCCGACTCAACCTCGAAAAGCTAGCGGTACAGTAGCAGGTGAGATATCTAAATTAACAGACCCAGCAGAACGACAACGCCAACAAATGCACTCTTCACTAAGACAGTTGCTGATTGCTGCACTGTTGCTGGTGTTGTCGGCAAGTGGACATTTTGGTAATATTGGCAGTTCAGTATTGCCAGTATTGAATAACATCTGGTTCCACTGTGGGCTAGCAACCATCGCCATATTAATTCCCGGCCGCGCGATTTTAGTAGATGGTTGGCTGGGGTGGCGGCGAAGGGCACCTAACATGAATACCCTGGTGGGATTGGGAACTCTGACAGCCTACATTGCAAGTTTAGTAGCGCTGCTTTTTCCCCAAATGGGTTGGGAGTGCTTTTTTGACGAACCAGTAATGATGCTGGGCTTTATTTTATTAGGAAGAACATTAGAGCAACAAGCTAGGGGTCGCGCCGCCGCAGCATTTAGGCAATTGTTGGCACTCCAGCCACTCTTAGCGCGGTTAATTGCTAACCCAGAGAAAACAGGAATTGGGTCTTCTAGTGTAGAGATTCCTGCCGAACAGGTGCGAGTTGGAGAATGGTTACAGGTGCTGCCAGGTGATAAAATCCCCGTTGATGGTGAAGTAGTAGCTGGTCAAACAACAGTTGATGAATCGATGTTGACTGGGGAAGCAGTACCAGTGAGCAAGCAGTCGGGAGATCTGGTGACAGCTGGGACACTAAACCAGTCAGGAGCGATCGCCATTCAAGCAACACGTGTCGGCAGTGATACAACTTTAGCTCAAATTGTTGCCCTAGTAGAAGCCGCCCAAACCCGCAAAGCCCCAGTACAAAAACTAGCAGATACAGTAGCAGGTTACTTTACCTACGGTGTATTGACAGCATCTGTATTGACATTTATATTTTGGTACTTTTTTGGCACTCACATCTGGCCTGATGTCACCATGTCTGGCGGTATGGAAATGGCTCACCATTCCGCAATGATTACAGACACGGTTCATCATATTTCTACAGACGCGATTCATCACGTCTCTAGCGATTCCCCGGTATTAATTAGCTTGAAATTAGCGATCGCCGTTATGGTAGTCGCCTGTCCCTGTGCTTTGGGACTCGCCACACCAACAGCCATTCTTGTCGGTACTGGTATGGGGGCAGAACGAGGTCTTTTAATCAAAGGCGGCGATGTTTTAGAAAAAGTCCACAAGCTCAAGACCGTAGTTTTTGATAAAACCGGCACATTAACCACGGGTAAACCCGTCGTCACAGATTGTTTGTTAATTGAGGGACTAGGTACTGAGAATTCCCAATCCCTAATACAACTAGCCGCAGCAGTAGAAAGCGGTACTCACCATCCCCTAGCAAAAGCTATTAAGCAAGAAGCACAGCGGCAGGAGTTATCGATTCCAGAGGCTGTAGACTTTCACACGGAACCAGGACTAGGGGTATCAGCAGTGGTAGAGGGCACAGTTGTGCTGTTGGGTAATTCCGACTGGTTGAGTTGGCATGGGATTGCCACGAACGCCACTGCACAACAGGTAGCAGAGGATTGGGCAACAGCTGGAAAAACAGTGGTTTTCGTAGCAGTTGGGGGAACTTTAGCCGGACTGATTGCTGTTAGCGACCGCCTCAGACCAGATGCCAAAACCACCGTAGACAAATTACGTCACATGGGCTTACGAGTAATGCTGCTCAGTGGCGATCGGGCAGAAGCAGCCAACGCCATAGCCAAACAATTAGGGTTAGATAGCGCCGATGTCATCGCAGGTGTTCCCCCGGCTAAAAAAGCAGCTGCCATACAAGCCCTTCAGTTAGAAGGGACAAGGGGACAAGGGGACAAGGGGACAAGGAGAGAAGTTGGAGCGGAGGAAAACTCCTCACTCCTCACTCCTCACTCCTCGCTCCCTAGTCCCCAATCCTTTGTCGCAATGGTCGGCGATGGCATCAACGATGCTCCAGCTTTATCCCAAGCCGATGTCGGAATTGCTTTATACTCTGGGACAGATGTGGCGATGGAAACTGCTGAAATTGTGCTAATGCGCGATCGCCTAAACGATGTCGTCGAATCTATTCAACTCAGTCGCGCCACCTTCAACAAAATTCGCCAGAATCTATTCTGGGCTTTTGCATATAATACAGTTGGTATTCCTTTAGCAGCAGGTGTGTTACTCCCCACTCTCGGTTTTGTTCTTAACCCATCGGGTGCTGCCGCGTTAATGGCTTTTAGCTCTGTTAGCGTTGTTACAAACTCAATATTATTACGGCGCTTGGCTCATCACCCGTAAAAGATCGTTGGGTATGGGGTATGGGGCATTGGGGATTGGTTATTCACAAATGACCAATGACTAATAACTAATGACTAATGACCAATGACTAATGACGAGTAGAACGGCCATGTTCTACTCTTTCAAGGTATTATGCAGTTTTAAAGCTGATTTAAATCGCCACCACAAACTACAGTGCGTGAGAATGGTAGGATACGATACTAAACAAATCTTGATTAATCAAAGTTCCACCGATTTTAGCAACGATTTGTCAATGGCAGCAGAAATCAATGAAAACCATCTACTGATTATTGAAGACGATCAAGGTCGCAAGGAATTTTCTTTAGAGCAGCCTGTCTATTCTATTGGTAGAGACCGCGAATGTAATATCCGTTTGATGTCGCAGTTTGTCTCCCGCCGTCATGCCACATTAGTGAGGTTGCCACGAGAGCATAATAGTCATAGCTACTATTACCGAATAGTAGATGGCGATGCCAAAGGAAAGCCTAGTTCTAACGGTTTGATGATTAATGGACGCAAGATGCCAGCCCACGATCTAAAAAATGAAGACGAGATCGTTTTTGGCCCCCAAGTGCGTGCTATTTATTACCTCTTAAGAAACACTCAGCGTTTGGGGCAAACGGACTCAAGTGAGTACGACATTACATTAATAAACCCTGGTATGACCGAGGATTTAGAGGATTTAGGAGACTGAATTACAAACATTAAAGTGGAAAGCCCACCATTAACAATTCACGCATTCAAAATTCACGCATTCAAAATTCAAGACCTTTTCTTCAAGGGGACTGTTACCCCGACTGAAACTGGGACTACCTATAGAGGTAGGTGTCTTAAATAGTTTGACTTACGATAAGGTTTGATATTCCCACAGCCCAAAGCTGTGGGAATATCAATAATTAGCATCAAAGTAAGTTATCCAGCAAGAATTTCAATCAAATGCCAATGACGGCTACTTTCGATCGCCTGCTTGATGAATTCAAACATTTGTCGGCAGTAATTATCCACTTGTAATGGCAATTCTTCATTTTTAATCACAATACTCATCCGGGTTTCTGTTTCAGTACTTTTTGATTTGTCAATCAGTACTTCCACTGTGACTAATTTAGAAAAAGGAACATTACCAGGAAACTCACGAGCGATAATATAATCGCTTGTCTGGTATTGAACATCCAACTGACAGTCCTGTAGAAGTTCTACAAGTAACGGCTGGAGATGGTCACTAGGAACAGAAACAAGAAATGAACAGGTATAGCGACCCATAATAGCCCCACGCCTTGCAACACTCCGTCCATCTTATAATACCGAAGCATGTGACCAAAGGGGACAAGGGAACAAGGGGACAAGGGGACAAGGAGACAAGGAAGAGAAAGTTGCAGCAAGTCTTTGGTCTTGTGCTCTATTTTCCTTGTCTTCTCATTTTCTTCACTGTTGTCGCTTTTTCGTCTTGTTTTGAGGGTTTGGCAGGCAATAAATTCATTGATGAAGAAAAATAAAAATTTATACCGAGATTGGTTGCAAGGATTTGTCTGGGACAGAGACTATGACTTTGCGACCTTGTAACCTAAGCTTAAAATTTGATAAAAAACTTTAAAATGAGGCTTTGGCAGAGGTAAAAAATGAAAGTAGCAGTTACTGGAGCAACAGGATTTGTTGGTAGTCGTTTGATACAACGACTCCACCGCGAAGGCCACACAATACTGGTGTTAACTCGGAACATCACTTTTGCTCAAAAAGTTTTTCCATCTGGGGCTTTCCCTAATCTGGAAATTGTTGCTTATACGCCGACTCAATCCGGTTCTTGGCAAAGTGCGATCGCCCTTTGCGATGCGGTAGTTAATTTGGCAGGAGAACCCATTGGTGAGGGACGCTGGACACCAGAACGCAAGCAAGAAATTCTCAATAGTCGGAAGTTAGGCACACAAAAAATCGTGGAAGCGATAGTCAGTGCTAATCCTAAACCAACTGTGTTAGTGAATGCTTCGGCTATTGGTTACTACGGCACCAGCGAAACGGCTACATTTGATGAAACAAGTTTATCTGGTAACGATTTTCTTGCCGAAGTCTGCCAAGCTTGGGAAGCAGAAGCTACAAAAGTCAAAAATGCTGGTGTGCGCTTAGTAATTCTGCGTTTCGGGATTGTTTTAGGCAATGGCGGTGCTTTAGCTAAAATGATTCCACCATTTAAGCTTTTTGCTGGCGGCCCCATTGGCACTGGTCGCCAGTGGTTCTCTTGGATTCACGTAGACGACTTAGTTAACCTGATTCTGCAAGCTTTAACCAAACCAGAAATCGAAGGGGTGTATAATGCCACTGCCCCTAACCCAGTGCGGATGGCAGACTTAAGCCATTCTTTAGGAGAAGTGATGCATCGTCCTTCTTGGTTACCCGTTCCTAGTTTTGCGATCGAAGCCCTTTTAGGAGACGGGGCAATGGTAGTTTTAGAAGGTCAAAAAGTTTTACCCAAGCGCACCGTAGAAACTGGCTTTGAGTACCGTTATCCTAATTTGCAAGCAGCATTGAAAGAAATTCTTGAATAGGGATTGGGGACTGGTGCTCTTGAGGCAGGGGAAAAGGTTAAAGGTAAAAGGGAAAAGGAATAAATTTAATCTTTCCCCTTTTCCCATGCCCTGTTTGCCCTGTTTTCCCCATGCCCAATCCCCTGACTATTGACTAGAAGAGAAAAATTTTTTGGAAACCCAACTGATAATACCGCTGAGAATGGCGCCGCCCATTAGGATACCAATTGCCGGGTTAAATAAGGGTTGCCACAATTGATGCCACAAATCTAAACCGAGGTTGACTCCCGCAGCATCACCGATCGCCGCGATCGCTAACCAACCAAAGCCAAACAAAACCAAAAACACATCTGCTACTAAAACCAGGTTTAGCCAATTTAACAACTTATCTTTCATAATTCAGAATGGAGCAAACAGGGCAAACAGGGCAAACAGGGCATGGAGCATTGGGCATTGGTCATGGGGCGAACAGGGTATGAGAAGAAGCTCCAAGGACACCAAGAGCAAGGGCAAGGGGAAATTAATTCTTTCCCTTCTGCTCCCTGCTCCCTGCTCCCTGCTCCCCTGCCTCCCCATACCCCATGCCCCATTCCCTACTCTTCAAACAGCCATTTTTTGACTTTTATCAAACTCTGCCAATCTGGTTTCCTGGTTAAACCATCTTCAATACTATTTTTTATTTCATCTGCCCATTCTTCGTTGACAAAAATTAACTGTTGTGCAAAGTCGATGTGTTCCCGTAAACCTTTTTGACCTGTTTCCAGCATTGCTAGGGCAAGATTGATTCTCCCCTGTGGGTCTTGTGGATTTAACTTGACTGCTTTATTTGCAGCTTTGTAAGCCAAGCTGGGTTTGTTATTGAGTAGATATAACCACGCCAAACAAATCCAAGCTGAACTAGTTTTGGGAGCGCGATCGCACACTTCTTTAAACACAGGAATTAAAGATTCTACTGGTTCTCCAGCTTTATAACGTTCTAAACCTGTGTCAAACAGGGATTCAACTGTTTGAGTCATACTAAAATTTTCGTCAATAGTCATTAGTCTTTGGTCATTAGTCATCCGTCATTGGTCATTGGTCATTGGTCATTGTTAACCAACAAAGGACAAATGACAAAGGACAACTAACAAATGACAATATTACACCCCAAATGACTTACCGCAACCGCAAGTTTGGCTGGCGTTGGGGTTAGTAAATTGAAAACCGCCGCCAATCATTGCATCACTGTAATCGAGCATTAAGCCGTAGAGATATAATAGGCTCTTGCGATCGCAAACAATTCGGAAGCCGTCGTAATCGAAAACTTCATCCTGAGGGCCGATCTTACTGGCGTCTTCAAAGTCCATCATGTAAGACATCCCTGAGCAGCCACCCTGACGTACTCCTACCCGCAAGCATAAGTCTTTGCCTTGCCTTTCCTGGAGTAATTTTACTTGGCGCAGTGCGGCTTCGCTCAATAGAATTCCGCGCTGTTGTGGCACAGTTGCTTGTGTCATCTGGTTTTTCAACTCCTTAATTATTCCAAGCGTTACCCTGTGTAGGCTTGTTATTGCCTCTGGATTGCCCTTGGTGTTTTTGTATCCATTCTAGCGGCATAGATGTCGCTAAGTGCCAAATTGTAAACACTCCGTCAAAAGCGGCCAAAGATTTTTATTCTAGAATTGAGAGACTCACTGTATTTTATCGATTTTTATTTTTGGAGTTCAAGCCTTTTGGCAGCCACAGATGCAACCACTCTTCTGATGGAGCCATGAAAATTTTATCCGAGGCTAGCCATCCCCAAAAGTTTACTTCCCAAATTGCTTCTTTTGATTAAGTTACTCTATGACAAGTTTTAATCGCTCTACCAGTCGTCGGTTGAAGAAATTAACTCAAATTCCTTCTGTATGGGAGGGCGATCGTCGTCCGTTGTCATCACCAAGCCAGCATTCAGACTCGGAAGCTAAGGGAGAGTGCATTCTTTGGGTAGATTACTCCCAAGGTATTGTCCGAGGTATGGATGTGGTAGCTTCAGATATCGGCCCGGAAGCAATAGTTCGCACCTTGATGCGAGCAATGGAACATCCCCACAGTCCAGCAAAACCCGCTAGACCCCAAAGAATTGTAGTCAAAGACCGCGAGATCCAATTTTACCTGCGAGGGGTACTGCAAGATTTGGATATCGCCATTGACTATGCACCAGAATTACCTTTAATTGATGAATTGTTTCGCGGGTTCGCTGATATCCTTGATAGTCAAACCCCCGACTTACCCCCACAGTACGCACAAATTTTGCGAGAGAAGGCATTTGCAATTTGGCAAGCGGCACCTTGGGAATTTTTGGAAGAACAGCAAATTTTATCAATAGAAATTAACAAGTGGGATGTTGGTACGCTCTACGCTTCCATTATGGGAATGCTGGGGATGGAGTATGGCATTTTGTTTTACCGCTCAGAAGATTCCCTCAAGCGGTTTCGAGCGGCAGTTTTAAGAGATGAAGAATCAAAAGAGCGTTTAGAAGAAGCTTTCCTCAAGCAAGATTGTCTGTTTCTCACTTTTGAGAGTGCTGACGAAACCGACGAAGATGAGGATGATATGGATGATTTGGCAGATTTGCCACTTTCAGATATTGACCCCACTTTCGGTAATATCCACCCTTTAGAAGGACTGCGTTCTGTTTTATATGATGAGGAAGCACTGGTAATCTATGTTGCCATTGAAAGCTTGAGCCGCTTTCTTCGCGACCACCGACGCCAGCTGCATTCTGAACCCTTCCCCACCCTCAGCCGTCGCTATCGGATTTCTCCCCCACAGTCTGAAGAATCAACTAAATCTGTGTCTGTGACAGTCTCTACCATGCCGGAGTTAGCAGCAGAATTAGAGGAAATGGCTGGCTTTGGTGTTGAGGATGAAGAAATTGACAATCCTGGCTCTGCGACTTTCCGCTCGTTACAAGATGACTTGATACCAGAAGATTCTTTCCTGAGTTTAGGTGTGGTCTCCTGGGAAATGTTGGAGTATCTGCGTAAAGGCGTCAACTACCATAAGGCTGGTGAAATCAAACAAGTGGGTGACGGTTTGCCGGTGATTTTAATTCAAACTTCCCGGCCTAAAGCTAAAACTGTAATTGAAAGAATTGAAGCAGCAGGCGGACTCAAAGCAATTTGCTTTAACCCAGGCGCCGACCCCTTCGATGGCGATCGCTACGACCTAGGTTTATTGCAAACTCAAAATGGTGAATTATTTCTCTTTGGTGAATTTTTAGATGAAGATCCAATTCATGTAGAAGCCCGCAAAAAATGGAATCAGCGGTGTAAAAATACTAAGGGCTACTGCGGTTTAATCATTGCCAAAGGACTTACCGGAGCTTCCCGCGGTAATCCCCAATTACGAGATATGATGGCTTTGTTTGAAGCGCGATCGCTCTCACCTAAAGATTTGGGTATTGGTACTCTCCAACTCATGCCCCAACTTAAATTTGAATAGTTGCAATTATGGCCGTAATCCTCAATCTTAGATTGCGGCTATGACAGATTAAGTTTATCTCTACAAAATTTATACATATTTAGCCGCAGCTACGTTTCCTAGAAAAAATGCCTCAAAAAAAGCAAAATGGTTAAGGCTTTGCCCTTTTCCATTCTTTATTTGCGTACATCCTCAAATATAGGGCTTTTCAAGTGGGAGCAATTTGCACTCACAAGCGTAATTTAGAATAGGACTTACGCAAAAACTCTCTAAAACTTTTATTTCTTTGCGTCCTTTGCGACGGCAGTCGCTCATGGGGACCCACTCAATACTTGTCGGTTAAGGGGAAAAGGGGAAGGGGAAAGGGGAAAGAAAAAACCTTTAACCTTTACCCTTTAACCTTTTCCCCAAACCCAATGCCGAGTTAAAAATCGTTAACCGAGCAGTATTGCACCGTAGCCCCGATGCCTTGGGGAGGGGAGTGTTTGCTGTCTTCAAATGCGGGGTGCGGTTCTTTATTTTTGATTTATGCAAGAGGTCTAGTGATTAGAGATTTACTTTACGCAAATTTCATGAAGTATCGATATTTTCAAGTTTACTGATATTTGAATTTATACATTTTTTAATTAGTTTATGAGGTTTTAATCAATACTATTTATAAATACACTTTTATTTAATTCAACCTGGATGATGCGCTTAAATAGCTAAATCTTTTTTTAACAATTTTTTGAGCTTAGTATCTTCCTATGTATCGGTATTATTAAGCAAAAACTCAAGAATAGAACCCTTGCAAAAGTCTTTTTGCACTCTTGGGGCAAAGGGAAAAAGTAAAAGTGAAAGGGTTTTTTCTTATCCCTTTCCCCTTTCCCCCTTACCCTTTTCCCGACTTCTGCAAGAAGTCTAATATATATATTACTTTATAAGTTTTTTATAAAGAAGAGAAACTCGGCTTTTTTTGTCTAAATGAAGATTACTTAAAGTGCGTATACTGCGGCTATAATAAACACAATCCCTAAAAAAGGAAATGAAATAATCATTTATTATAAGTATATTTACTTTTAAACAATGATTTAGTTTCAAATCAAATATTTTGGGCAAATATTTTTATTTTAGTTCAACTATGAGCAAAAATTGACTTGTCAATATCTCAAAAAATAATTGCCTAAAAACAATTTCCAATATCCTCAGATAGATGAAAATAACGAAGGCAAAAATAATCTGTTGATATGGCAGCAAATTATATCGTTAGAGGGAAGAGAAAAAATATTTAAAAATTCATCGTATCTTTACGGGGAGTTAATGTAAAAGTATGAAACAAAACTAAAATATTATTAGAGCTAACACTCAACTAACACCACATTTTTGCAGTTGATTAATCTGTGTAATATTACAGACAATGTTGTTAAAATTTAGCAGCAAATCTTGGATATTTAGACCGCAGATTTTTTGGCTGCGAAATTAACGGAACGAATAAATCGGTTCGATGGGGAAAAACTAAAACTTATAAAGCTTGAAGTAAATATTAGCTGATTGGTTACAGCAATGCCTGTAAATGGCTATTTGGCTTGAAGCAATCGCTTATTTACCTACTTTTTGAGTAAGCGATCGCTACTTGTATATACCATTCCAACCTACATCAGGGTCAGCATTTAGGCAAGAAAATCATTCTCAAGCTCGAGTTTGAGATGTTCTTTCTAAGGACGTTGGTTAAACTTCGCTAGTTTTCCAAATCTTGATTGAGTCAATAAATAGTAGATATCTCAAATTTACTATTGAAAATCTCATCTCCGGGTTTACTCATACTGTTACTAGGGTTATTATTTGCACAAGCAAGTATGTGCTTTTTATGCTGTCACAATGGTAACAAAAAGTGTAGTTTTTTGATTTTTTTAGAAAATGATGAAACCTTTGACAAAACGAACAATCTTAATATTAATGGTATTACTTGTTTCATGACACAAACTCTGATAATCTTATCGTTTTCCTCTTTAGTTAGACCTTTTCAGATGGTGTAAATATACAGCAGATAACATGATAATGACAAATAAAAAATGGGCCGTAAAACGTATAACTGTCAACCTCGCAACACAGGAAGCGGAAAAACTAGAAAAATATTGTCAGCAAACAGGTAGACCCGCAACTGATGTTATTCGCGAACTGATTAGAAGTTTGCCTATGTCTGAGGATGGCAAAGATGGAAATAGGTAAGAAGATGCTTTTATGACTTACCAGATAAGTGCTTTGCCACCCAAAAAATAACTGTGATACTTTTTTGAGTCTACTGCAATGGGCAAGAGTTTGTCTAAACGATACAGGCGCGTTTTTCTCGCGTCTGGTCATTTGCTGGAGCTAGAAGGAGTACTCAAAGACGTTTTTGTATTGACATTGCTTAGGCTTAATATGCTTGTGAGTTGATATTAAGTAGCAAATTCCGACGCCAACCCAGTTACAATCTGTAAAGAAACTGAAAAGGAACGACGGAATGCGTGTTGCAATTGTAGGTGCGGGACTGGCTGGGCTAGCAACCGCAGTGGATCTAGCTGATGCTGGTTGTGAAGTACAGATTTTTGAGTCTCGTCCGTTTGTGGGTGGTAAAGTTGGCAGCTGGGTTGATGGAGATGGCAACCATCTAGAAATGGGGTTGCATGTATTTTTTGGGTGCTACTACCAATTATTTGACTTGATGAAGAAAGTGGGGGTGTTAGAAAACTTACGCCTCAAAGAACATACCCACACTTTTATTAACAAAGGAGGCCGGACTGGTGCTTTAGATTTTCGCTTTATTACAGGTGCGCCTTTTAATGG
The DNA here is from genome assembly GCA_034531195.2 of Nostoc sp. ChiSLP01. Classification (GTDB taxonomy): domain Bacteria; phylum Cyanobacteriota; class Cyanobacteriia; order Cyanobacteriales; family Nostocaceae; genus Nostoc. The sequence continues at coordinate 51,612 of JAVRBO020000090.1, read as the reverse complement.
ATTAAAAGCATTTTTTACAACTTCTCAATTATCATTGCAGGATAAATTGCAAAATGCGATCGCCTTGGGTACTAGTCCGATAGTTCGCGGCTTAGTGGACTTTAACGGGGCGATGAAAACCATCCGCAATTTAGATAAAATTAGCTTTGCCGACTGGTTCCGCAGCCACGGTGGCAGTAATGGCAGCATCAAACGTATGTGGAACCCCATCGCCTACGCGCTGGGATTTATTGATTGCGAAAACATTTCTGCTCGGTGTATGTTAACAATATTCCAGTTCTTTGCAGTCAGAACTGAAGCTTCAGTCCTGCGAATGCTCGAAGGTTCTCCAGCTGAGTATTTGCACAAGCCAATTCTGGAATATCTCGAAGCTAGAGGCACTAAAGTCTACACCCGTCGGCAAGTGCGGGAAATTCAGTTTACAGAATCTGACGAACAAACCCGCGTCACAGGCATAACAGTTGCCCAAGGTGATACAGTAGAAACTATTACAGCTGATGCTTATGTCTTTGCCTGTGATGTTCCAGGTATTCAACGAATTTTACCCCAAGAATGGCGTAAGTGGTCAGAATTTGACAATATTTATAAACTCGATGCAGTGCCAGTGGCAACAGTGCAATTACGCTTCGATGGTTGGGTGACAGAACTCAGCGATGCCCAACAGCGTAAACAGCTAAATCACGCGGCTGGAATAGATAATTTACTTTACACAGCCGATGCAGATTTTTCTTGTTTTGCCGATTTAGCGTTGACTAGCCCTGCCGATTATTATCGCCCAGGACAGGGATCTCTATTACAACTAGTGTTGACACCGGGAGATCCCTTTATTGCACAAAGTAATGAAGCGATCGCTCAACATGTCCTCAAGCAAGTCCACGAACTGTTTCCCTCGTCGCGCGACTTAAATATGACTTGGTACAGCGTGGTAAAACTTGCTCAGTCTCTCTACCGAGAAGCACCAGGAATGGATGTGTATCGTCCCAACCAAAAAACACCAGTGCATAATTTCTTCCTTGCAGGGAGTTATACACAGCAAGACTACATAGACAGCATGGAAGGGGCTACCATTTCTGGACGGCGTGCAGCAAAAGTGATTTTGGAGAGTTTGAAAAATTGACATAGACACCTAGTGGCTTTTGTCAAAGAGTAAACGCCAAGGAAGAAAAAATAATGTCAGATTGGTTAGAACATACTGTGCAAATAGAAGTAGAAGCTCCCATAGATTTAGTATGGAGCCTCTGGTCTGATTTAGAACAAATGCCTCGATGGATGAAGTGGATTGATTCAGTCAAGATTCCACCAGATAATCCGGATATATCTCTTTGGAAATTGAGTAGTAACGGTCTGGAATTTACTTGGAAATCTCGAATTCTCAAAGTAATTCCTAACCAAATTATTCAATGGCAATCCATTGATGGTTTGCCAAATCAGGGAGCGATTCGCTTTTACGATCGCCACAGTAGTACTATCGTCAAAATGACTATTTCCTACGCTATCCCCGGCATTATTGGCAAAATTATGGATAACTTATTTTTGGGGCGGATAGTTGAATCAACAATCAAAGCTGATTTGGAAAGGTTTAAACAATACGCCCTGAATGTTAAATCTAGTTAACTAAAACTAGATTTTGTTAACAGCAAGTTTCATTAAATTAAATCCAAAACTATGCAGCGTTATAAGTTGTTGGTTCTGGAAGTAAATCACCCGTTGCTTGGTAAGCAATAATCAGAGACTCTAAAGCTTCAATCCCATTTACTACTGCTGATTCGTAAGTATCTCCATGAGTCCGCCACTGTTGTCCTGGGAAATCAGGGAAGCCTACCAAAAAGCAATTATCTTCTTCTGACCATTGAATAATCATTTGGTACTTAAGCTTACTCATCTTCTTTTTTCCCTTCTACTTCCTCAATTGCCTGTTTCACTTCCTTCTGTTGGTAGCGTTTAGCATCTGCTCCATCTTTTCCTGAGATTGTGATTTTTCCACTATAGAGAGGATGCACCCAGTTAGTGTGACTTCCTTTTCCTGGGAGTTCTGTAAAACCTGCTTGGGCAAAGCATTTGTTTAAGTTCCCGGATTTTCTTTGGCATTAATTTTTTATGCCTTGACTTGTTTATACTCAGGTAAGATTCGGGGATAAATAGTTGCTTGAATTTCTTTACCGATTTTTTGTTCAGCTAGCCTAAGCTCATAATTCTTTTGTAAATTCATCCACAACTCGGCACCAGTACCAAACCATTGCCCTAATCTTAATGCGGTGTCAGCGGTAATAGCCCGTTCACCATTAATTATTTCAGTAATGCGGTTTGTTGGTACATGAAGGATACGTGCTAACTCACTTGCGCTTATCTGCAACTCATGAAGTTCATCAGCAAGAATTTTTCCAGGATGGATGGGTGGCCGTGCCATGTTGTTCTCTATTACCAAGTTGGGTCGCTAAACAAATTAATCGTTAATTCTTCCCGTGGTGGTATCGCAGTGATACAAGCGCGGATGTTTTCGCCATCTTCTAATTCCACGGTGCAAGCGTAACAAGACCCCATTAGACAACCGGTGGGAATAAATACTCCAGCCCGGTCTGCTACATCCAGAAGGGCTTCTCCCACTTCGGCTTCTACTGTGACATCATCTGGTAAAAAGCGGACACGAACAATCATCAATCTTACGCTTTTGATTTAGTATTGTCATTTGTCATTTGTCCTTTGTTCTTTGACCAATGACCAATAACTAATGACTAATGACATTTCAAAGCATTTTAGCTTAAGACAAAAACGGAGTTAAGTCTAAATGGTTTTCAACTTCAGCGGCTAGAGAATCTAAAATCTGTTCTCGGTGTTCCCGGTAGTTAGCAACACCTGTGGGCAGAGATTTTAAACCCCGTTGTTGGCGGAGGCGATTTAACCAAGCCCGACGCCAAGGGCCGTTGTCAAAAATTCCATGCAGGTAAGTACCCCAGACTGATTGACAACTATCCACTAACCCTAAGTTAATATCATCAAATAGCGCATGGTAAGATTGACTATCTATTCCTTGCTGTTCAATGCGCGATCGCCCTTGGTGGATCTCAAAGCCATTAACTGGCAAGCCCAATTGTGGATAATTCGAGCTAACTTGCCGCTGGCGGGCAATTTTCTGTCCTGTAATTACAGTTCTAATTGGTAAAAGATTTAACCCTTGATATCTACCAGCTTGTCCTTCTATTCCTTCTGGGTCGGCTATGATTTGTCCAAGCATTTGATACCCACCACAGATGCCTAAAACTGTTCCTCCAGAGGCTGCATAATGTTGGATAGCTTCTGCCATACCGCTTTTTTGTAGCAGTAACAAATCAGCAATTGTGGTCTTTGTACCTGGGATAATTACTGCGTCTGGATGTCCTAAATCTTGCTTAGGGCTGAGAAATTTTACTGAAACTGAACTTTCAGATTCTAGAGGGTCAAAATCAGTGAAGTTGGCAATTCTAGGCAAACGAATAACGGCAATATTGAGGTCAGCTTGGGCTTTGTTTGATTGACGTTCTAGTAAATCAAGAGAATCTTCCGCCGGAAATACTTCTTGTAAGTAGGGTATAACGCCAACAACAGGAATACCTGTGCGTTCTTCCAACCATTTTATTCCTGGTTCTAGGAGCGATCGCTGTCCTCGAAATTTGTTAATTACTACACCTTTAATTAAAGCGCGTTCATCCGGTTCCAATAACTCTAAAGTGCCTACCACATGGGCAAAAGCGCCACCCCGGTCGATATCAACTACTAGTAGAGTTGGCGCATTCAAATATTTTGCTACGCGCATATTCGTTAAATCACGGTGCTTAAGGTTAATCTCCGCTGGACTACCGGCACCTTCACAAACCAGCAAGTCAAATTCTGTTCCTAAATGCTGTAGCGATTCTTCAATTGTCCGCCAGCCAAGTTCAAAATATTGCTCGTAGTAATCTGCGGCGCCCACTTTGCCCACAGGTCTACCTTTCATAATTACTTGCGAAGTCATATCCCCTTGGGGCTTAAGTAAAATTGGGTTCATTTCTACCCAAGGTACAACTCCCGCAGCCCAAGCTTGTACTGCTTGCGCGTAACCAATTTCTCCACCACTGGCAGTGACATAAGCATTTAAAGCCATATTTTGACCTTTAAAGGGAGCCACTCGCCAACCACGCCGCGACAAAATTCGACAAATAGCTGTAGTTAAGAGTGATTTCCCTGCGTGGGATGTTGTCCCCACCACCATAATTGATTTCATAGTCACTATTCAGGTTTTTAATATATAAGGTGAAATTTTAAGGTTGTGGTGACTGGGGACTGGGGACTGGGGAATGGGGAGATGGGGAAGTGTGGGGAGTGTGAGGAGAGAGGGGGGAAAGATTTCTTCCCCATCCCCCCACACCTCCCACACCTCCCACACCTCCCACACTCCTTGCTTGCCCAATGCCCAATGCCCAATACCTCACAACATTGTAAAGACTTCATGAATGGGTGTCATGTTTCCGTATATTAATTGTTCCCTTTGATTCGCTAATCCTAACTCATTAGTTTTCTGTTCTAAAAAGGTAACCGCAACCAACGAATCACTGCATTGTATAAACGATCGCGCCATGAAGGAGTAGGCCAATTTTCCCCCTGATGTTGTTCTATCAACTGGCGTCCCAAGGGAGTGAGGCGAAAACTATCTGTAATTCCTTGACCATCGACTTCTCGGCGCAATACACCCACTTGAATCAGCCAACCCAAGGCGTCGTCACATGCTAATTCTGATAAAGGGCGCTGAGTATATCCCTGCTTAAATCCATTTTCCAAGGCGATCGCACCCAACGATACACTCTGATGCCGCATGAGTTTAAATAAAGATGGATTAAAGGGCGAACATCTTAGGGAGCGATAGGCCCTTTCGATTGTTCTAGGAGGATAGACAAAAGCTTTTGGGTTTTGGAAATCAACAGGAGGCATTGTGTATAGGTAGAAATTTTTCTTTTAATAAAAATTTATTTCAGAATATATTTTTTTGTACCAGTTATCTCATTAAAAGCAAAATAGTATATTTGTGTTATTTTTTAGTAAATATATTTAATGATTATAAATTATTGTAAAATTTCAAGTGCATCAACAATCTGAAACAGGAAAGGTTAATTATGCCTCTAGCAGTTGGTACGGATGCACCTGCATTTACCGCCAAAGATACAAAGGGTAACACAGTTTCTTTATCTGATTTTGCTGGGAAGACAGTTGTTTTGTATTTTTACCCCAAAGATGACACTCCAGGCTGCACCAAACAAGCCTGTAGTTTTCGGGACGCCCAATCTAAGTATCAAAGTAAAGATGTTGTAGTTCTGGGAGTCAGTGCAGATGATGAAGTTTCTCATCAGGCATTCACCCAAAAATATAATTTGAATTTTCCTCTACTAGCTGACACCGACAAATCCCTCATCAAAGCCTTCGATGTGGATGGCGGCGGTTACGCCAAGCGCGTCACCTACGTAATTGGCCCTGACGGCAAAATTACCCATGTTGATGCTAGTGTAAATACTACCACCCATGCTGAGGATGTTTTGGCTGCACTTGGGCTGTAGTTTTTTGCCTGAGAACTAAGAATTTTTGAAAAGTCTGACCCCAACCCCAAGCTTTTGGGGTTGGGATTATTCATTTGAATTCAGTTACCCGATGGTAATTTAAATGATGGTAACTGTGGGTTTGCTTGTTGTGCTTGCTGGCACTGGAGTGGTTGCTGTTGATTTGTTTTTAAAGGAGCTGCTGTTGCTGGTTGAGTTGATGATGTCGGCGACACTGATGCAACCGATGTCGATGCTGGGGTTGTTAGTTGCCCTTGCTGACGACATTGGAGTAATTGTTGCTGTCTAGCTTTAAAAGCTTCTGCGGTTGAGTTGAGTTGTTCGTTCTGTTGTTGAGAATTCCAGTTGAGAGTTCCGAAATTTGCCCGGTGAATCAGATCGAACATGTTGAAATTATCTGAATTCGAGCGGGAAAAGGGATCGGTATTTTGGTCTGTTGTACTAGTACTAGGAAAAGCATCCGTTGGGCTACTGATTTGAGCCAAACTAGGTTGAGCCATCAGTAAAGCAGGGAAGCTAATTCCGGCTGCGGTAGCTAAGAAGAGTCTAGTAATTTGTAAAAATGGTTTTTTCATGGATTTTGACTCGAAAATTGCTCTCTATTATCTTAAGCAAGAGTCCGTCGTAGTTGGGGCTGAATGCTAATTAAAGCGACAACGGCAAAGCCAAACAACACCAACAACGCCCCCCCAAAGGTAACATTACCCCAAGGAGCCTGCATAACTACACTATCCAATCCCCAACTGCTGTGGAGATAGAGATAGCGGATGGGTTCGATCGCATAGCTGAGGGGATTTAAGGTAGCCACAACCTGCAACCACTGGGGCATAAACGAGAGAGGGGCTAAAGCTGTACTAGCAAATAATAGTGGTAGGTTAGTGACGAAAATTACCGCAATTAGTTCGATGTGACCGGGTAAGGCAAAAGCTAACCCCAGAGAAATGGCTGTCACACCCAAAGCGAGGAGGAAAACGATTAAAGCGATCGCACTTAAACCAGCTGCATCAGGTATTCCCGCACCTAAAAACGCCGCTGCTCCCACAATTACCGCTGCTTGCAGTAAACTTTGGCTGATGATGAAGATTGCCGAAGCAAAGACAATGGAAAACCGCGATGCTAAGGGTGCTACTAGCAAACGATTCAAAAAGCCGAACTCGCGGTCAAACATTACAGGTAAACCAGCATTCAGCGCTCCCGCAAATGCTGTAAACACAATTACTCCAGCAGCCAAAAATTGACCGTAATTTGTCGTACTGCCAAATAAGCCCTTAGGTGCATTTTGGAATAAAGCGCCAAACAGCACCAACCACATAACTGGCTGAATAATTCCCGCGATTAATGTCGAAGGGCGACGTTGCAATTGAATAAACAAGCGACGAGTTAAAGCCAACGTTTCTTGTACCAATTCGCCGAAAAAATTAGGAGCAGCATTAGCATCTGCTTGCGGCGATGCTAGTGTCTGCCAATTGAGATCGGATTTAGGAGTAACACTCATAAGAATTTTGGATTTTGGATTTTAGATTTTGGATTGGGGATTAGGAAGGGGGAAAGGGAAAGGGGTAAGGGGGAAAGGTTAAATTTATCCCTTTACCCTTTACCCTTTAACCTTTTCCCCTACCTCCCCATTCCCTATCTCATATTCTGCTTTTTCTCAGCTTTGGGATCGCGGGTAGCGATCGCTGCTAGTTCTGCATCCATCAGGGTGCGTCCTGTGGCGGCTAGGTAAACGTCATCGAGACTGGGGCGAGATTGGGCGATGCCAAATATGGGCAAACCAGCGGTATTTAGGGTTTGCTGTATCTTGATGAGAACGTCATTTTGGGGCGTCACCACCAAGTTGAGAGAATTACCTTGAGCGCTGTTGATGATGACTTCTTGGACGAAGGGCAAAGATTGGAGGAGGTTTTTGGCTTTTTGGGCTTCTTCAATCGGGGAAAACTCCTGAATTCGCAAGGTGATGCGATCGCCACCTACTTTATCTTTCAATTCGGAAGGTGTGCCAGCCGCAATTACAACGCCGCGATCGATAATTGCCACGCGATCGGCTAGGGCGTCAATCTCTTCTAAATAATGGCTGGTAATTACTACCGTCGTCCCAGAGGCGCGTAATTTTCTCAAAAATTCCCACACCACGAATCGGCTTTCTATGTCAAGTCCTACAGTTGGCTCGTCTAAGACTAAAACATCCGGTGCGTGGAGTAACCCAGCAGCTAAATCAAGGCGCTTACGCAAACCGCCAGAGTAGGTTCCGGTTTTTTTATTGGCGTATTCTTGTAAACCGAGTAAATCCAATACTGTCTCAATACGCTGTTTGGCTACTGCACCGGGGATGTGATAAAGTGCTGCTTGCAATTGCAGCAGTTCTCGTCCAGTCAACACTTTATCTATAGCGACTTCCTGAGCTACATAGCCTAGTTTTTGTCTTGCAACTCTCGGATTATCTAAGACAGAGATCCCAGATACTTCGATTTTGCCAGCATCAGGTGTGGCGAGGGTACACAAGGCACGCAAGGTGGTAGTTTTGCCAGCACCGTTGGGGCCAAGTAAACCAAAGATTTCTCCTGACTCTACCTGAAAAGAAACATCCTTAACAGCAACCACCGTGCCGTAGGATTTCTGCAAATTTTGAATTAAAACGGCGGGAGCCATGACAGCTTTTCCCCAACTATACAAATCTCAATAAATCTATTTTTATTGTAGAAGGTGGGGACAAGGAAATAGCGCATGAGCGAAAATATGTAAATAAGTTCGCTTCATGCGCTATGCTGCCAAAAATTTGCGATTATTTTAAGCAAGTTGTTCGATTGCGTTTGTGGCGAAAGATACCAAATCCTAAAGCAATTAATCCTAAACCTGGCAAATTAGCAGGTTCTGGAACTGAAGTAGGAGTGGGAGGATTATTGTTATTTGTGGTGTTGGGCGGATTGTAATAAGTCTCGGTTTTTGGGACACTTGGCAAATCGCCATTAAATAGATAGTTGTGCGACTCGCCATTTCCAGTTAAGGAAGCTACCACTACGTTACCGTTAACTTGACCGTTATTGAAATTGAAATTCGCCAAAGGAGCGAAAATACTACCTTGAATGCCAATACTACTGGCAGTGAGGTTAGTAGCTTCATAGAAATTGTAAATTACCTTTTGTTTATCTGTGCCCAGGATGTTAAAGCCGAAGTTTTGCAGTGATACATCCTTACCGCTGATATTCACAAGGATAGTTGAATTTGCATCTCCCTTGATTTCAAAATAGTTTGTTTTGGAGACATCTGTTCCTGAAAGATTAAAAACATTGAAGGCGGTGCCGGTTCCACTGAGGTTGATAGCACCCCAAGGTTGTACCTTTGTTTGACCGGTGGGAGTTAAAGTTGCTAAATATTGCGATAGCGATCGCAATTCTTCTCCTGCTGCATTAAAGTCAATGGGATTACCTTTACTGAGAGTTCCTTGGGGAAATCCCACGTTACTGGAAACATTAGCCGTGCCTCCATAGACAGCATTACCGTGGTAAACTTGACCGTTGCTGAGAGTTAAGTTTTGTCCGGCTACGACTACGTTACCGCCATTCTTAGCAAGTCTGCTTCCCAGTCCGCCAACGAAATTTACGTTACCGCCAGCAGCAAGCTTTCCTTCGATATCTGTATATTTTTGAGTGATGTCTCCCAAAACAAATACATTGTAATCAGAAGCAACGCCCAACTCAACTGCATTTGCTTTTGCAGAAATACCCAGTGCCAAAGTAACTGCAATGGGAACTGCTACTCGTTGCCAAACATAATAGGTTTTTGATTTCATTTTCTAATTCTTGAATTATTAACATCATCCTAAAAGTAGAAATCAAAGACGACATTAGTTTAATGGGGAGTTTCATTGAAGTTTTATAGCTACCATCACCACTGTATTTTTTCACTGAAATTATTACATCAACCGCATATTTACTGTTGACTGCAATAATTTTAAAGCCGCAATAAATCAAAACATAAATAAGAATAGATGGTGGTTGAATTTTGAATTTTCAAGTTTCACAGGTAATAGTGGCAATGGAATTTTTTGATTTTCAAGTACCTAAGTTGCTTGATTTTGTAAAGTTAGAAAATTGAAATTTTCTAACTTATCAATTTATGGATGATGATTTTTTAAATATGACAAAATTATGACATTATTGAACAACTTTTAAAGTTTTGAGACTAGTGTCATGGCAACCACTGATAAATCCTCCCATCGCCTGGATTTGTTGCAAGTAATCAAGAACTGATTTAGTGATGAGTTCTCCTGGCATTAATACGGGAATTCCCGGAGGATAGGGACAGACAATTTCAGTACAAATACGGTGGCAAGTCTTTGCTAAAGGTAATGTTTCACTAGGAGCAAAAAAAGCTTCACGGGGAGACAAATACAAATTAGTACCGGATGTTTCAGCAATATCCTGCCAAATATAGTTTTTAACAGTGGTGTTGGTTCGGCGATATTCTTGAGCAAGAGCAGTAAAACCTTGGATTAATTGCTGAATATCAGCTGCGGTATTGCCAAGACTAATAATAAAAGTAAGGTGCTGCTGGGAAGGAAATTCAGCAGTAACGGCAAATTTTTCATCTAGGATTTCATCTGCGGCAAATCCGGTTAAACCTAAATTAGAAACAGTCACAGTTAATCGCGTTTTATCTAAAGCCACAAAGCCGGGAGATCCCCCCAACCCCCCTTGAAAAGGGGGGCTTAAGACAGATAAGCCAGGAAGTTGGCTGATTTTAGTTCTAGCTTCTTGGGCAAGTTGCAAAGTTTGAGACATCAGCATTTTTCCGTGGAGTGCCATTTGCTGACGCGCTGCATCTAGGGAAGCTAAAAGTATATAACTGGGACTGGTAGACTGTAAAAGTTGCAAGGCTTTACTAATGCGATCGCTATCTATCCTATTACCTTGAACGTGCAACATTGATGCCTGTGTCATGGCACCGAGTACTTTGTGGATGGATTGTACAGTTAAATCTGCACCTGCGGCTAAAGCGGGAGTAGGCAATTGGGGATGAAAGCTAAAGTGTGCGCCGTGTGCCTCATCTACGATTAGAGGAATATTATATTGATGGGTAATATTGGCGATCGCCCTTAAATCTCCGCAAACACCGTAATATGTTGGGTACACTGTCAACACTGCTTTGGCGTCGGGATGTTTTTGGAGTGCAGATTCTACAGCAGTGGGTGTGATAGTATGGGCAATATCTAAAACTGAATCGTATTCAGGATTGAGAAAAACTGGTATTGCACCAGAGAGAATTAAGCCGGCGATCGCAGAAGAATGCACATTTCGAGGCAAAATTATTTTATCTCCTGTGCCACAAGTAGCGAGAATTGCCGCCTCAACTCCACAGGTAGAACCGTTAACAAGAAACCATGTTTGTGAAGCGCCAAATGCTTGGGCTGCTAATTGTTGTGCTTCTTGAATTACGCCTTGGGGTGCAAAAAGATTATCTAAATCTCCTAATTCCGTTAAGTCAGCGCGAAAGACGGCTTTACCAAGTAAATCGGCTAGAGGTTGAGAGATGCCCTTGCCTTGTTTGTGTCCTGGGGTGTAAAAGGGAGCATGGGGGCGTGTTGTGTTGGCTTTTAAGGCGTCTAATATAGGTGTTTGGTTTTGATCGAGCATTTTTAAAAAAACCAACCGTCAATGATAAAATTTCAAGTCTCTTAGGGCACATTCATAGACGATGAAATTACTAGATGTCTATTTACGAGGGACTACGCCTACACAATTTTACTTAAATTATGATTTTCATCAACAAACACATGTCATTCATCAACAAACACATGTCGTTCATGAACAAACACCTGTCGTTCATCAACAAACACATGTCGTTCATCAACAAACACATCTCGTTCATGAACAAACACATCTCGTTCATGAACAAACACATTCCGTTCATCAACAAAATCATTTGATTAAAGGAGCAATACTTTTCTGCCAGACGCTACGGGTAGCTTGCTACTCCATCGGAGTACGTTAGGCTATATGCAACAACAGAATTTTAGTCTTGTCAGGGCTGTAGTAGACTGGTCACGCCAGTACGGTGCGTTATGGCGGAGGCTAACGCACCATCCTTACTTTTAAGAATTAGCTTTTGACTGCACGTTCTCTCACCCATTGTTTTAACAGAGGAATTTCAAAATCATATCCTCCATTGATTTTGTGTAGAATATGATAACGCAACAACCGAGTTAATACCTTTTCAGCAATTTCAGCAGTTATAGGTAATAAAATATCTGTCTTAGCAACTTGTAATAATAATTCTTGACCAATTCCCATTTCTTCTGGTGTTGTTCCTGTAAATTCTGTCCAAATATTTGTAAAATAAGGCTGACCGGAAATAAAAGCGTCATTAATAGAAGCTTGCAAGAGTTCGGTAGTAATAAAATCAGTATGGTTAAAGTTAGCTTGATTCACCATTGATGCGCCCAATAATTGTAGGCAGTAAGGGTGACAATTAGTAAGTTTCAATACTTCTTCTACAATACCTAAATCGTAACGCAGTCCAAAATTTGGCTTCGGTGGGCGCAAAGGACACAGAGGAAGAAGAGAATCGTTACGCAGAATGCTATGCTTGCGTTAAAATCCGTAAGTCCTGCGTGGCTGACTAGATGAGACCTTATCATCAAATTCCAATTTTCGAGTGTGGTGAACCGTTGGCGGAGATTCCTTTGGAATTGTTTGCAGTGGAATCTCCCCATCCTTATGAAAAGTTAGGTGCGCCTTATGGCGATCGCTCTCCTTATTATCTCCGTCAAAGCGTCATTGAAAATTTGATTCAAGCGCAAAATTACCTTGAATTGTTGTATCCCAAGTGGCGAATTCAAATCTTTGATGCCTATCGCCCAGTAGCAGTCCAGCAGTTTATGGTAGATTACAGCTTCCCGCAAGCAGTACGACAAAGGGGACTGATTGAGGCGGAATTATCAGCAAACCAACGCCAAGAAATTTGGCAGGCGGTTTATGAAATTTGGGCTGTACCGAGTTTGGACGAAAAAACTCCCCCTCCTCACAGCACGGGGGCTGCGGTGGATGTGACGCTAGTAGATGATACTGGGGAAATTGTGGATATGGGTTCGCCCATTGATGAAATGTCAGGGCGATCGCATTCCGATTATTATGCCAATAGCAACGACCCACAAGCAGAAAAATATCATGCTCGCCGTCAGCTATTGCGAGATGTAATGTTAAAAGCCGGCTTTCAACGCAACCCTAAAGAGTGGTGGCATTTTTCCTTTGGCGATCAAATGTGGGCTTGGCTAAATAATCAATCTCAGAGAGTCAATCCCGTTACCGCACGTTATGGACGTGTTGTATAGATACCTCAGGGGAAAACTCTGCGTGACTCTGCGTTAACCTTTGCGTGACTCTGCGTTAAAACACTATTTTTTCAACGCAAAGGGGCGCAGAGTCAACGCGAAGGGACACAGAGGTTTGCTGATTAAGCGTCTTGGGGATTTAATTCCCTTAACTCCTCTGTGGTGTAAGTTCCAATGGGAGTCCAAATTAGATAAGGAAGGAGTAACAACGCTGCTAGTGGAGAAATCGGCAAAACGCAGATAGCAAGGACAACGGCAGAAATTAAACCAACTAGTCCGAGTATTTCTCCTACTTTAAGACTACGAAACCTCAGCATTAAAGGTATGTAGGCAACTGTGATAATTTCCACCAAAAGGTACAAACCCATTAATAGCCAAGTAATTATGCCTGCTGGGTTTTTTTGCCAGACAATATTGGCTGAAACTGCACCAGAAATAAAAATCACAGTCCAGATGAATGGAATCAGCGGCTCAAAAACTAGCCATCGAGGACGGCTTAAGTTTGCAAACCATTTAACATCACGGGGTGTGATGAAGAAACTACCAAGGGCGACGAAAAAAGTTATAGCCCCAATTACTATCCAAGATGAAATCATACTGCACTCCTGCTTGTGTATTTTCTCAAGCCATACACTGCAAGTTTGACAATTTAGAGGATAGGTTAAATCATTCGCTGGTGCTAATCTTATGTGATTCTAAAAAATAGAGTTGCCTTGAAAATAGGGAGTGGGGAGACAAGGGAGAGGGGGAGACTTGACTCAGCGGAGCCGTTGGCGCAGCCTCTCGTAGAGAAGTATGGGGAAGTGTGGGAGGCAAGGGAGAAAGATTGCTACCTCGTCCCCTTTGTCCTCTTCCCATAAGCTGTTTGCCCAATCCAAAATCTAAAATACTACTAAGCATCTTGGGGATTGAGGTTAATCATCTGCCAAGTGGTATAAGTTCCGATGGGACTCCAGAGCAAATAAGGAATTAGTAACAGTGCTGCCCAACCAGAAATACTTAAGACTGCAAGCATCAACAAAGCACCGATGAGAAAACCTGTGCCACCAAGAATTGTACCTACTTTTAAGCTCCGAAGCCTAAACATTACAGGCGTATAGGCAATAGTGACAATTTCTAATAGCAAATATAAACCCATAATTAACCAGGTTGAAGTGCTTCCTGGATCTTTTTCCCAAACAATATAAGCTGACCAAGCACCACAAATAAATATTACAGTCCAAATAATTGGAATCGCGCCTTCAAAAGTTAGCCATCTCGGTCTTTGTAAGCGCTTGAACCATTGGCGATCGCCAGGTGTAATCGCGTTAGCCGCTAGGGCAACTAAGAAAGCCACACCCCCAATTACCATCCAAGATTTAATCATGCCCCTTATCCTTTACAAGCGCTATCTATCGCTGAAATATCACTCTTTATAGTGTTATTTTGTCAATTTATCTGTTAATCACTCATCATCCTTGAGTTTGATAACTTTTTATCGTTTGGCAGGATTTTAAATTATGGGCATTGGGCAAGTAAGGAGTGTGGGGAGTGTGGGGGGAAAGAGAATTTATGCCCCCCACACCTCCCACACCTCCCACACTTCCCCACTTCCCATTTATTCCCCAAGATGACAACCCGATTCTGTCTCAAGGTGGGGGTATAAGGTAAAGCGGGGAAATATTCTGAGCAATAGGGGGATAAGGTAATTAAACTCAATGGTAATTGATATGCAAACTGAATCGGAAATGCGCTCGCTAGCACCAGAAACGCGAGGAATTGGTAATACTATTCGCCTGACAGGCTGGATTACTTTATGGTTGCAATTGGCAATTGGAGCGGTTTCTGTCTTAGCGTTATTGTTCGCCTTGACTGGTCGTGGCTTCGTTGAGCAACCGAATACTGGTCTTGGAATTGGCGTATTTTGGGCTGTATGCGGAATTATACTATTGTTATTTAGTCTGTATTTGGATTTTCGTTACACTCGCATAGGCAAAGCTCTAGAAAATCGCAATCCAGCTTTACATCCTAGTAAGCCAGATACAACTAAAATCCTCCGTTTAGGGATAATTCTGAGTTTAGTAGGAATATTATTAACTCTTTTAGGTAGTGGTTCAACTATATTTGTCCTAGTGGCAAAATCCATATCTCAACCTCCAGGAGTGGCAATCACCGACCCCTACAGGATTATTCGACCGATGGATGTTTTTGTTGCTGTGGCAGACATCACCGGGATTGCTGCTCACTATGTGGGTACTGTCGCCTCTTTATGGTTGCTGGAGCGAGTCCACCAACACTAGCACTGCTTTAAGTAGTTCGTAATTCCTAATTTTGAACTCCATTAATGAGTATCTGAACCTCATTAATGAGTATTTGAACCCCATTAATGAGTATTTGAACTCCATTAATGAGGCTTTGAACTCCATTAATGAGTATTTGAACTCCATTAATGAGTATTTGAACTCCATTAATGAGCCTTTGAACTCCATTAATGAGCCTTTGAACTTCATTAATGAGTATTTGAACTGCATTAATGAGCCTTGGAACTCCATTAATGAGGCTTTGATACTCGCTAACTAGGATCGCAATCTTAAAACTGAGGAGCGAGACGATAGTACTAAAACTTTTACCAGTAATACCATTTCACAAAATACTCGATACCAGTGATTAATCTCTAATTCTTTCCCCTGCCCCTTTGCCCCTCTTGCTGGCATTAACATATCTTTAGAGTCTTAAAGTTGCGACTTCGAGACAAATTCCTTTATTACCTATGATAGTTACTAATACTCACCTGAATCAGCGAAAGTAGTAGGAGAAATAGGTGAGGTAAATATACTTAGTAATAGAGGTTCAAAGCATGGAGTCAACAGGTAAGGGTCAAATTGTGGACTCGTCCTGGCATCTTCCACTACCGTTGAAAGAGTATGCAATGAGCCGAGTGACTGTCTACTTTTATAACGACGGGTGGGTTCCAATTAAATATTGTTCTTTAGAAAAGGCAATTTTATTGTGCCACAAAGCCAAATTAGAAGGTATGGAAATATTAGTATTTCCTACTGATTTAGATCCTAATGAATTCTCAAACTCTTTTAATTAAAATGTATTGAGTTCAATCATTTTTGAAAATACTTTGTAATCAATGAATTGACTATACAGGCGTACATAGGTACGCCTTTTATTTATAATTTAATCCCCTTGGTGTTAAGCACAAAAGTAGGTTGGGTTTCGCAAAGCCTCAACCCAAAAAATTGGCAATAACGTTGGGTTTCGTTCCTTAACCCAACCTATATCTGTAAATAGGAGCGTAATACTTCCAAAAATATTGCCCTAATTCTTGACTTCCTGACTTTTAGCGTCCCAAGGGGCTTTTGTTGTGCGCTGCGGAATTAACAGTTTGTTCGATTCTCTTCAACCTTGTTTCTGGACGTTTAGCACTCTCAATCCAAAAAAGAATATTCTTTTTGGATGAGTTGCTAAATGCCTCAAAATAATCTTTAGCAGTTTTGTTTGCTTCTAATGCCTGATTTAAATCTGAGGGAATAGTTAATGCTTCGATCGCATCTAAAGAATTCCACGCTCCATTTTGTTTTGCAATTGCAATTTTTTCTAAACCTGCTTTAGCAATTAAACCTTCTTCGATAAGTTCTTCAATATATTGTTTATTTAATTTTGACCACACACTGTTCGGTTTTCGTGGTGTAAATATTTGCATATAACGTTCTGCATCTAATGATTTGACTTTACTATCAATCCAACCAAAACATAAGGCTTCTTTTACTGCTTCGCTATATCGAACACTTGGTTTACCACTTTTGACTTTGTAGTAGATGAGCCACACTCCAGAAGAAGTAAGATGGTTTTTTTCTAACCATTTTCGCCATTCTTCGCGGCTATTAGGGCAAAAAGTAAGGAATTCATGATTCAGTTTCGATACACCAATATTCTCGGTTTTGATTGAATTTCTCTGGGAATTTTGCTGCATTTGCTTTGCGTTAAAGTTGATACATTAGTAATTGCTAGATATGAGACTTGTTCCAAACATGACTCAAATACCTGAACTAGAATCGCTGACCGAAGAAAGTTTTAGCCGTGGTTTAATGGCACTTGCCAATCTTGACAATGATTTGGCTCAGATTTTAGAAACACTGGGGCCTCCACCAATTTGGTCAAGAGAACCGGGTTTTGCAACGCTTGTGTGGATAATTCTGGAACAACAAGTTTCTTTAGCATCTGCAAAAGCTATATTTACACGTTTATCTAGGGTTGTTGTAACGCTGACGCCAGAAAATTTTCTCACATTGGATGATGCTCAATTAAAAGGGATTGGATTCAGTCGCCAAAAAATTTTATACTGTCGTGGGTTGGCGGATGCGATCGCCAGCGGTCAGCTTGACCTAAGTAAGCTCTCAAAAATGGACGAAACTGCTATCAGAACTCAATTAAAGCGTCTCAAAGGGATTGGAGATTGGACAGTTGATATTTATTTACTCATGGCACTGCAACGTCCTGATGTCTTTCCCAAAGGCGATTTAGGATTAGCGATCGCTTTACAAAAGCTCAAAAACTTGGGAACACGTCCAACACCAGCACAACTGGAAGCAATGACCCAACACTGGCGACCGTGGCGAGCGATCGCTGCAAGACTTCTCTGGCACTACTACCTCAATAATGCCAATAGTAATAAACTCATAGGCGTCTAAACTGTACTTTTTTACGTATTCCCACAGCCTCTTTAATAGGAGAATACAGTGTTTTAGCCTTTTTTATTCACTAAATGGCTAATGACTAATGACCAATTGAAAATTGGCAGTTTGTTTAATCAATAATAATCAAATGGTAGAAAATAAATTAAGCCTAACACAAGAAAAATCTGATAAAGCTTCAAACATTCTGCCGATAATAGTAGTCATAATTGCATTATTAGCTTTATCCTCAACAGCAATATTTATTAAAATTGCTGTTAGCCAGATGAGTGCTGTTGCTACATTATTTAATCGCTTGTGGATAGCAACTATTATCTTTGGATTATGGAGTGGAATTAACCAAGCAGGTACTCAAATTAAAGACGATAAACCGATTTTACCGGAGCAGCGTTATCGAATTAAAGAGATAGCGTTTTTAATAGCAGTGGGTTTAGTTCATGTATTAGGTCGATTATCTTGGACTTGGGCGCTAACTCAAACTGGTGCTGCTAATGCTAATGCCTTAGGTAGTCTCAATCCGATATTTACTACATTAGGAGGATGGCTATTTTTTAGTCAAATTTTTGGGCGCAAATTTATCATCGGTTTGATTTTGGCTGTAGCGGGTGCGATCGCTCTTGGATTTGAAGATTTATTACGCTCTAATAATAATATTACAGGTGACGTTGTTGCTGTCATTTCATCGGTTTTTTATGCGGCAAACTTTTTACTTATCGAGCAGATTCGTAATAAATTTTCAATTCTCACCATACTCGTGTGGCGTTGTGCGATCGCAACTTCATTGATGATACCAGTAGTGCTAATCTTTGAAAAACAAGTTTTCCCAGTTACCTTATCGGCATGGTTAGTAGTATTTGCGCTAGGTGCTATTTGTGAAGCCTTGGGTCATGGACTGATTGTATACAGCCTGAAAACTTTTTCTTCGGGATTCATCTCATTACTATTGTTACTCAATCCAGTGATTGTTGCGATTGTTGCTTGGATACTTTTTTCAGAAAATTTGAGTATTTTTAACTTGCTAGGGCTGGCTTTAATTTTAGGAGGTATTTATCTAGCGACTTCTAATAAAGAATCGATTAAATCTAGTGTTAACAATACCATGCAGGATTCCACGCGATCGTCTACTACTAATTAATTTATAATCCCTCAGATCTAATTTTTAACGATACTCAATCAATCAGATGATTAGCCTGATAAATCACCG
The DNA here is from genome assembly GCA_034531195.2 of Nostoc sp. ChiSLP01. Lineage (GTDB taxonomy): Bacteria > Cyanobacteriota > Cyanobacteriia > Cyanobacteriales > Nostocaceae > Nostoc. Next base: position 32,835 of record JAVRBO020000090.1, on the reverse strand, counting down.
AATTTTAGATTTTTGATTTTAAATTTTGGATTGGAAATTCAAAACTTAAAATTTAAAAAGGTCTATTCGCCTACCGTCTCCTAAAGAGGATTAGACACACTCATAGTCTTGGGGATGCTGCCGGTTAGGTATTTAAATAAGTCGTCAATTACTGCATTCATTGCAAGGACATCAAAAGCATACCAGTGTGCAGAGTCTACAAGATGAACCTGATTTTTCTGAACCGCTTTGAGTTTTTGCCATAAAGGTTCTTTTTGCATCTTCTCTAAAGCCTCTTTGGCAGCTTCTCCTCCAAGAGCCGAAAGGAAAATAACATCACCATCTATATCAAACAAACGCTCTTGAGAAATGTTATTTTTCACGAAGAAATCTCCACTTTGTCCTGGTGGGCGTTGTAATTCAATATCGTTTAGAACACCACCAACAGGATGTTTTTTCCCGTAGATAAACATTCCATAGGACGAATTTATGCTTACAACTGATACTTGAATTTGTTTTCGGCGATTCTCCTTGGGAGAGGCTACGCCAACGCCTAAAGCTTGTTTGAGTTTGTCAATCCGCTGCCAATATTCGCCTATTAACTGTTTACTCTCTTGTTCCTTATCTAGCACCTTGGCAACATCTTCTAAATGTTTTTGCCAAGGAGGAGGTGGCCCAGGGTAATCTAATACAACAGTCGGTGCAATGTAAGTTAGCGGTTTGTAGATATTTTGCAATCGAGTATTCGATAAAATTAAATCAGGTTTCAACAGCAAAATTTTTTCCAAATTTGGTTCATTGAGGCTGCCAAGAAATTCAACTCCATCCACTTTGTCTCGAAGATAATTGGGAAAAGGCTCACCTGGAATCCATATATATCCAATGGGTTTAATACCCAATGCTAAAGCACTACTAAAAGTACTCATCCATAAAGTCACAATTCGTTGAGGATTGCGAGGAATACAGGTTTCACCCATCACGTGTTGTACGACTCGGCAATCTCCCAATGGTTGCTTCAAGCTTGTCTTATGGCGATCAATATTTTTGCTACCAGCCCAAACAAGTGTAAATATCACAACTCCCAATAACAATAGATAAACAAGGCGATGTAGAGAAATTTTCATGGATATCTGATTACTCAAAACTGCCAAGAAATTGTACCCTGCACAGTGAATGGCTCACCAGGAAAAACAAAAAAGCTACCAAAGGCAGTTTCATAATAGTCCACATTGAATACATTCCTAAAATTGATCTGTGCCCGAAGTCGTTCTTGTTTATAAAAAATGCTGGCATCAGTCCGCAGGTAACTTGGCAAAGTAAAAGTATTCGCTAAATCTCCCTGTCGATCTCCCACAAAGAAGAAGCCTAAGCCAATTCCTAAACCTTTGAAATTACCCTGTTGAATTTGGTAAGTAGTAAACAAGTTGAAGCTGTTTTCAGGTGCATTATTTAAACGGTTGTCAACAAGATTAGGGTTGGTGTCTTTGGAGATTTTTGCATCAGTATAGGCATAGCCCGCAAAAATGTTCCATCCGGGCATAATTTCGCCTCCAATACTAAGTTCAACGCCCTGACTGCTTTGTTCACCCGTTTGAATGGAGAAGCTTGGGTTGACGACATCAGGATCATCCACCAAAACATTGGAGCGCGTTAGGTCGAAGTACGCAAGCGTTGCAGAAAGTTTATTACTGAAGTCTACTTTAGCCCCAATCTCATATTGCCTGCCCCGTTCTGGCTGGAATGTACTGTTATCAAAAGCAATCCCAGTCACAGGGGTAAATGAAGTACTGTAGTTTGCGTAGAGTGATACTGGCTGAATGGGTTGATAGACAATGCCTACACGGGGACTGAATGCATCTCCTGACACGCTTGTTTCTGTGTTTGTAATAAAATTTTGATTTGTCTGGTTAAAGGTGTCAAACCGCACGCCCAACAGTAACTTCAGATTTTCTGCCAGCTTGACTTGATCTTGAACGTAAATACCCAATGCGTCTGTTAAGTTGCCATTATCAAAGCTGAGGAAAGCAGCACCGAGTGGCTGACCATATACTGGGTTGAATACGTCTAGGGGTGCGATCGCCCTGCCAACGCCTCGAAACCTTGATGTATCAAATCTACTGAGATCGACTCCAAAGACTACCTGGTGGTCAATCGAGCCAGTTGAGAATTTGCCAAGCAAGTCTACTGCAAAGTTATAACTAGCTTGATTTATTGTCCTAGTAGTAAAGCTACGATTTAGAATTCGATTCCCAGGTTGGAAGCTACTACCGGATACTTGATCTTCAGTGGCATCGAAAGCCGACACTCGAAAGGCATTTCGCAACGATAAACTGTCGCTGAATTTATGCTCTAAGCTGTAGCCAATTCGATAAAGGTCTACATCAAAGGGTTTAGCAGAGGGTTCAGTAACGCTACGGTTCAAGGGTATTCGACCATTGGGATTTGGCAGTACCGTGCCAACGGCTGGTAGACCTAAGTCAACTTCATTTTCTGAAGATGAGTACTCCCCTTCCAGAGTCAATTTTGTGCGATCGCTAATTGCCCAACTAAGAACAGGCGCAACAAACAACCTTTCGGAATTTTTAAAGTCGGTAAAGCTGCCTATATTTTGGTAAGCTGCGTTGACTCGATATAAAACTTGTTTAGAGTTGTCTAATGGCCCAGATAGATCGACTGTACCACGGTAGTAGCTGTAGTTCCCGACGGTGGCATTAACCTCATAGAAGGGGTCACGCAGAGGCTGCTTTGTAACCAGATTAATTGTGCCTCCTGGATTGGATCGACCAAACAGGACTGAAGCTGGGCCTTTCAGGACTTCTACTTGTTCGATATGGGAAAAGTCCAATTGACGTGTAGCCAGAAAATCTGGCAAACCATTTCTAAGAATATTTCCTGAGTCATCCCTAGCGGTAAAGCCTCGAATCGCAAAAAAAGCACCATTTGAAAAGTTAGGAGGAAACGTTGTATTCACGCCAGGGACATTTCTGATGGCTTCTTCTAAACGGGTAACATTTTGGTCTTCCAGTACCTGCTTTGGTATCACCTGAATCGATTGGGGAATATCACGAAGCGGCGTGTCGGTTTTGGTAGCAGTACTTGTATCCGGTACACTGTATCCGTCTTGCTCTCCCGTCACCACCAACTCAATCGGCTCATCTTGCTGTGCTGCTGGTTGCTGTGGCGGTGTCTGGTTTGCTGGTTTCTCTGCTTCCGGTGGCTGCGCCACAGTTGCAGCTGGTGTCAAGCCTAAAATCAAACCTTCATCACCATCAAATAACTCAACCGTTGGCAACCCTGCGTTACCTGTCACCGTCACGCGGATAGTATTTGCATCAAGATTTGTGACAGTTATCTCAGTAATCCCCTCAACTGGTTTTTGGGAACGGAATGTAAACCCATCGCCACTGGGTAAACGCAGTTGAGCATTAGGAATATCTGCAATAAAGTTATTGTCAGCACTGCGATTTGTGATTTGTAACTGTTCTCCCTGAGTCGTCTTTAAAATCACCTCCACACCTTTGTCGGTGGGATTAGCTTGCACTCCCGTCACCTGTACAACTTCTGGCGCTGGTGACTGCACTAGCATTTGAGCGCTAGTGCTGGGACGATCGACTTCACTCAATTGTTGAATTTTTCGAGTCAGCAGAGGTTTGTAATTTTCCTGGCTTTGGACTTCCTGCTTCTCAACCGTTGATTTCATTTCTGCCCATCCAGGCCCAATAACAACAGCACTCAAGCATCCCGATAGACTCAGTAAAAACCACAGTCGCACACCACCAGACAACCACGAACACTCCATCACAACTCCTGATACACCAGCTTGCAGAACTTTACTGAATTAATCCACTTTGCAGTAATGACTCTTCGATCGCTTTCACTTGTTCAGGAAAGACAAAAATAATTTCTCTGCTTGTTGAAGAAGAGTTATAGAGTCAAATCAATCCAGAATTTCCGATCAAAACTGGATTATTGCAAATAGTTTCCAATTCAATGAAGCTGAGTATAGAGAATTATTAGCAACTGAGTCTACCCAAAAACCGCATCACTATCCTGAAACCGACTTTTTACTAATTAAACTTTGACTCGGCGTAATCCCGAACCTGCGCTTGAAAGCAGCTGCAAAGTGCCCTAGATGAGAATAGCCAATTTTATTACCAACCTCAGCAATAGTTATGTTTCCCTGACGCAATAACTGCTCTGCCCATTCCATTCGTTTTTCTGTCAGGTAGCGAAATGCTGTTGTACCAAAGAGTTCCTGAAATCCACGTTGCAGAGTGCGATCGCTCACCCCAACAATTTGCGCCAACTCCAGCAATGACGGCGGATTCTCCAAATGTGTCAGTAAAATTTCCCTAGCGTGATGAATTCGGGCAATAGTTTCTGCTTTGAGTCGCGGCGACGGTTGTAGTCCATCTTGAACAGATAATATGGGAGCTAATTGCAGCGCTATCAGTTCCAATACCTTCGCCTGTAAATACATCCGCTTCGTCATTCCCTGGAAAGGGCAGTTGATAATTTGCTGTGCTATTCCCTGAATAGCAACCGTAGCTTCTGGATAAAGCAAAGTCTGCCAATTGTTACCCTTTGCCAATAGATGCAACTGGTGAGGAATTTCTCCTGCTTCATTGGGGAAAAAGATTTTTAATAAGTCAGGAGGCATATGAATTTCAACACCTAAGCGTCGAGATTTGGGAAACTCCAGAGTCATTTGGCGTTGAACACCGCTACCAGAAATACACGTATATCCTTCTCCTACCTGCCCGTTGTATTCATCTGTGGTTACGCCACAAAGGAGAACGCCAAATTGCAGTGGGTGATAACATTCAGAGATTTTCAACAACACATCATCGTCATATTCACAGTCTACAATTTTCAGTTCGAGATCGGGATACACTTCAATATCCTGTACATAACCTTTTCCCAGTTGTCTGGGTACTTGATGGAGAATTTCAAATAGCTCTAATTTTGGTTTTTGTGGGCTGTTGTAGTTAGCTTCTGCCCACAGTTCCCGATCCTCTTTCATCGTCAGAGTGATGGTCATGACTGGTAGATATTGAAAAATTAATGATATTTATTTTCAATAATCTTACCGCGATCGCGGGGAATATTGAGGACGGTAGTGGTAAATATGTAGCGATCGTAAATTTAGGGGATACAGCAAGAATTATAATGATGAATAAAATACCAAATAGCACCAATATGGTTATGTAGCCTTTTAGAGAAGGATAAAGTCTTTCTAACTAAATAAGAAATTCTTTGACGCATTAATCTATACTCACTTCCTCTATTTGTTTTAAGACCTCAGTTTCCCATTCTCTAAGGGCTTTTTTACTACATCTTGGGTACGCCTGCTTAATAGATTTATTAATTTAGATATATCTAAATCTCTTAATACGCACAGTAATTACCCTTTCTTTTTAGTAGAACTATTTCATCGATTCCAAGTCTTTTAACAACAGAAGGTTTTGAATCGGATAATTTTTAACAATGTTGATACTAAGGTAGAACTTTTTTGCAATTTCTAGGTTCTTCAATACATTTAGTCTAAAAATTATGCCCTTTTGCTAAATTCACATACATGAATCAACTGTAGTAGGGGTGCAGGGTTATACCCCCTAATATCTATATCTTTATACCAATTTAATATGAAGACGCATATAAATACCCCACCCGCGCTAGCGCGCACCCTCCCCTTGCCAAGGGGCTACGGTGTATACACAAGTCCTAAAATCATTGCCTGGTAAGATACAAGCCTTGGTAGGCAAGGTTTTGAGTTCAGCGAACTGATTATCAATAGTGTCAGCTTATTGATAGAGTCCTAACGGAAAATCAAAGATTTTAAAAAAAATTTTCCGTTGTTTTTCGTTGATTTGATTGCCAACTCGACTTGTGTATACACGGTAGTTGCCAAGGGGAGGGTTGGGGAGGGGTAAAATTCTATGCAGCTTCACGAAGAATTGGTATTAGACATAGATATACCGCAGCAGTTTTTATTTGTAGGAATTATAAATTTACAAATTTTGAGACAGTAAATTTCTGGAAACTGCATTATCTCATTTGTAGGAAATGTTAGTTGATGCTACAAAGCTGAAAAGGAATTTATGATTAGTCGAACTTTAGACTTGATTTTCATCGATAGCTTTGCGTTTATGATTAATAAAACGTTAGGTTTAGTACTTAGTACTAAAATTTGCAACTACTCATGGGAAGGTAAAGGTGAAGAACTGTCGCAAAAAGAACAGGTAGATACTGACCATCTACCCCAAGTTTTGATATCACAAGACGTTGAACACGGACATCAAAACTGAAGCGATAAATGAATAACCAGATAAATCACCAAACTTTAGATTTTCAATTTTGGATTTTGGATTAAAACTTCAAAATCCAAAATTTCAAAAGGTGTCAGAGGAAGTTAATTTATACTCGTTCTGCAAGAAGCAAGCTACCTCTAAAATTGTTAGTTAACCCATACAGATTTAAAGTTTGGTGAAATACACAACGATTCATGCCAGCTATAAACGTTGTTTTACTTCTGAATGCCGTCGTTTTTGCTCATTTCTAAAACTGTTTTCTCATAAAAATCATTTGCTGATTTCTTTGATAACCATGTTTCGTGTAAAAAGTCTCTGCTTGTCCATCCTTATTGGTCAATAAATAAACTCTGTTAACTTCAATAGAAATTAGAGTATCTATTAATTTGTTGAGTAGCTTTGTGCCAATTCCTTGACGCTGCTTATCAGATCGGACACAGATTTCTTCTAGATAAAAGCTTTTACTTTTTTGCCCTTGCTTACAATAACCTGCCAGGAACCCTAGCAATTCATCTTGTTCAAATACAAATCCCACAAAACCTGGTGTATTTATAATTTCAAACAAGCGGGTTCTTGCAGTATTAAAACTCCATTCCTCGTTCCAAGGTTCGCTATTAAACACTTGAACATATAAATAGGCGCACCGATCTAAATATTCGGTACTGAAGGCTTGGATTTGTTCTGACATCAAAAAAATCAAATTTTAAGTAGTCATTAGTAATATACAAAGCACAAAGTTTATTAATTAAACCAAACCCGAACGCAATGCAACTACCGCTGCTTGTACGCGATCGTCCACTGCTAATTTATTCATAATCCCTCGGACGTGAGTTTTGACGGTGTTGGGGCTGAGATAGAGTTTTTGTGCAATTTCTGGGTTGCTCAATCCGTCTACCATGAGTTTCAATACTTCTAATTCACGCGCAGATAAATTAGCTGTGTTGTTAGTGGGTGAGGGAGGTTTGAGATTGTCAATTACTCGCCTAGCAATTTGCGGATCGAGATAAGCTGCACCATCAACTGCGGCAGCGATCGCATTTAACAATCGTTCCACACTTGCACCTTTAATACAATACGCATCGGCACCGCTAGAGAGTGCAGCAATAATTTCTGTCTCCGTTTGATGCGATGTCAGCATCACCACATGAGTTGCTGGTAGTGCTGCCTTAATTTGTTGTGTCGCTGCAATGCCATCTAATCGCGGCAATCCAATGTCCATAACCACCACATCTGGTTTGAGTTGCAGTGCAGCTTGCACGCCCAAATACCCATCTTCGGCTTGTCCAACAATTTCCAAATCGGGATGAGCCATTAAAGATTGCTCTAACCCCAGTTGCATCATTGGATCGTCTTCGACAATTAATACTTTTAACATAAATCTAAGAGTTATGAGTTCAGAGTTAGGAGTTAGAAGTTAAATTCCTAACTCCTAACTCCTAACTCCTAACTTCTTTTATTCTTCCACGCGATAGCCTAACTCGGCTAAACTTACACGCGATTGTCGCCATTTTGGCTCTACTTTCACGAATAGTTCTAGGTAGACTTTGCCAGCGATTAATTTTTGAATTTGTTCGCGGGCTGCGCTACCAATTGCTTTGAGCATCGATCCGCCTTTACCAATGAGTATGCCTTTTTGGGAATCGCGTTCGACGTTGATAGTGGCAAGTACACGGGTAATGCTAGGAGTTTCTTCTACTTGGTCAATGGCGATCGCTACTGAATGGGGTACTTCTTCACGAGTCAAAAGTATAATTTGTTCTCGGATCAATTCCCCCATAATAAAGCGTTCTGGCTGGTCGGTTACCAAGTCGGGCGGATAATATAACGGGCCGATTTCTAAATGTTCGATTAATAATTGTTGCAGTTGTGGTAATCCTGCACTCGTTTTGGCAGAAAATTTCACCATTTCCCATTCATGGGACTTGGCCATTTCGGCGTAACTATCATCTAAAAACTGGGAATCGGCGGGTTGTTGGTCGATTTTGTTCAAACCGATAACTACTGGTGTTTGGGTGCGACTGAGTAAATCGGCAATGTAGCGATCGCCTGCTCCACAAGCCACTGCTCCATCTACCACAAACAGGACTACATCTACCGATTCTATGGCTATTTTGGCATTTTGCACCAATACTTCCCCTAATTGATGGTGGGGCTTATGAATTCCTGGTGTATCTACAAATATTAACTGCGCTTCTGATGTAGTTAAAATGCCGCGCAAACGGTTACGTGTGGTTTGCGCTACTGGTGATGTGATAGCAATTTTTTGTCCTACCAATTCATTCATCAAAGTAGATTTACCGACATTTGGTCGACCAATAATGCCGATAAAACCTGATTTAAAACCAGGAGGAGCCTCAGGGATTGTGACTTCTCCTGAAAAAGAGAAGGTGTAATTATCAATACTAGTCACCTCTTGCTCCACCTTCATATTTTAGAGTTGGAATAACTTGGTTTTTTCTTGTTTTGAAAACAGACATAGAATCACCCTAGCATTTTCGGCGATTACTTTTGAGGTTTAATCTACTACTACCTCCACACTCATATTTTACAGCTGGGGTCACTTAATTGTCAGAATTCAGAATCCAGAATTCAGGAGTCAGAATCCAGAATAGGTGAATTTTTGCTCGGACTTGGAAACCTCAATCTGATAAATTTGAACAAAGTCAAGTACCCATATTAGCCTTGATTTTCGACGGATTCTGACGCCTTACTCGAAAGTATTCAGCTTTACTCCTGAATTCTGACTCCTAGCTTTTGAGTTATGAATTATTAAACATAGTTTTGTTTTTAAACACAAAAGCAACATAAAATTACCTTTGCATTTACAGAGAGAGGTTTGTTTGGGTTTAATCTATTACTTACTCAGGCTTAAGTCTAATCAGCTAATAGATATATTTGGATCGAAATGTCAAGAAAAGATATGGGAGAAGCCAAACGCATTGGAATTCTTACTAGTGGAGGAGATTGTTCTGGGTTGAATGCTGCCATCAGGGCCGTAGTAAATTGTGCGGTGAGTACTTACGGCTGGGAGGTTCTAGGAATTCATCAAGCCACTCTCGGATTAATGGCGCGTCCGCCACAATTCACAAACTTGGAAATCGATAAAGTTGATTCGCTGTTAACTGCGGGTGGCACAATGTTGGGAACAACTAATAAAGGCGACCCTTTTGCTTTTCCAATGGCGGATGGAAGTTTATGCGATCGCTCCGAAGAAATCATTGCAGGTTACCATGAACTAGGATTAGACGCTTTGATTGGTATTGGCGGCGATGGTAGTTTGGCAATTCTCCGCCGCCTCGCACAACAAGGCGGTATCAACTTAGTTGGAATTCCTAAAACCATCGATAATGATATTGGCGTTACCGAACACGCCATTGGTTTTGATACAGCAGTAAATATTGCCACGGAAGCATTAGATCGGTTACATTTTACCGCTGCAAGTCATAGCCGAGTCATGATTTTGGAAGTGATGGGGCGCGATGCAGGACACATAGCCATAGCTGCGGGAATTGCAGGCGGAGCAAATGTCATTTTAATTCCCGAAATTCCCTACACAGTCGAACACATTTGCCACAAAATCAAAGAACGACAAGAGAAAGGCAAAAATTATTGTTTGATTATTGTTTCCGAAGCTGTTCGTACCCAAGATGGGGAAAACGTCACAATTACAAATCGCTTAGGTCAATCTCGATACGGTGGAATTGGTGAATATTTAGCGGATCGAATTATTCAGCACATTGGTGTGGAAACGCGAGTCACCGTTTTAGGACACATTCAACGCGGTGGAACTGCTTCGCCATTGGATAGATTAGTTGCCACAGCCTTTGGCGTAGCGGCAGTTAATCTGATTGCAGAGGGTAAATACGATCGCATGGTCACCTGGCAAAATCGCCAAGTATTAAGCATACCAATTACAGAAGCGATCGCTCAATATAGCGCCGTCGATCCCAACGGTACCTTAGTTAAAACCGCCCGTGGGATGGGTATTTATTTGGGAGATTAAGGACTGGGAGACGACGCGGGGACGCGGGGATACGGAGACGCAAAGATGAAAAGACGCAAGAAGATGAGGCAGATGGAGAGAAGAGGCTAATTTGCTACTAGCCTCTCCCCTTTTCCATCCTCTTTCTTCCCCGCGTCCCCGTGTCTTTGTGTCCCCGCGTCCTTCTGCCCCATGCCCTAAGAGACAAAACCAGGAACTAATTTCTTCAAAGCACGAGTGGCAATATCGCCATAGCGGAGTTCGCCGCACATAATTTTACCCATGACTTGGGGAGCTAAGGGGTGCTTAATACCAACTTTATAGCCAATGTTGGCAAACAAATAGAATGCTTTGGCCAATTTTTGCGCCCAAGCCATTTCAGTACCCCATTCTTCGTTAATGGCTTCGCTATATTTTTCTAAAGCGTTAATGTCTCCAGCAAGTGCTTCATTGATGGTTGCGGCTGCAAGCAAACCGCTAAAAATTGAAGGGCGAATGCCTTCTGCTGTCATCGGATCGACTATACAAGCAGCTTCCCCAGCCAAAACCGCATTTTGAGTATGCAGCTTTTGATTACCATCCCAAATACAAAGGGGATGACCGTATTGCTTGGTGGTTGTCAGGTCTACGTTTAACGATTTGGCGTACTCATCCAAAATCTTTTTAAAGTTCTGGGGTTGACGACCAATAAACGTCCCGACACCTATGGAATAACCATCAGCTTTAGGGAAGTTCCACAGATAGCCGTTTTTAGCCAAGCCAAAATCAAAATAAATTGTAGGGTTGTTATCTGCAATACCAGGAACTTCTGCCTCCAAAGCTCCTGTAAAAAGGCGTTTGCGTTCTTTGAAACCTAGCCATTTCGCCATCGAGCCTTTTGCTCCATCAGCCGCGATTAAGTAGCGACCTGTAACTGGCTCGTTGGCTGTGTTAACTTGCCAATAGTCGCTTTTAAATTCGATACCAGTTACTTCAGTATTGTCTCGTAGCTTTGCCCCTTGTTTCTGGGCTTGTTGGACTAAAAAATAATCGAAAACATCCCGCCGTACCATCCAAACTGGTTCTTTTGTGGCGATTTTCGCTTCCACGGGGTCGCCTAGTTTCCAGGTAAAGCGCAGCGAGTCTGCTTTTAAAGAAATCACTGGGCTAAAATCAAAGTCAAACCATTGAGCGATCGCTGGAGATACACCACCACCACAAGGTTTATATCTTGGCAGGGATTCTTTTTCTAAAACTAATACTGAGCGCCCCTGCTTCACTAAATGATATGCAGCCGTTCCACCAGCTGGCCCAGCACCGACAATGATGCAATCGTACATATTACTGAAATTTTGCTTCTCAATTAGTTTAAGCTAACGCGCCTACCAATACCTACAGCGGATTGCTCTCAAAGTGAGGTACAGATAATCGTAGGGGCACAACATGTTGTGCCCCTACCCGTGTACTTTATTTAGCTGAAATACGCTGTTTTATCATTCTTCAGTCTTTATCTTTTAGACTTTAGACCTTAAACAGTCGTGATGTCTTTTTCTTTTTCTGCCAACGATGCGTCTATTTTGGCGATATACTCATTCGTCAGTTTTTGCAAGTTGTCTTGGTTGGTTTTTGATTCATCTTTGGAGATTTCAGAGGCTTTCTCCTGTTTGCGAATCGAGTCTAGAGCATCGCGACGAATGTTGCGAATGGCAACACGACCCTCTTCAGCATACTTAGCAGCCATTTTGACAAATTCTTTACGCCGCTCGCTTGTCAAAGGCGGAATATTCAGCCGAATAACAGTACCATCGTTACTGGGTGTTAAACCTACATCCGAAAGAGAAATTGCTTTCTCAATGATGTTTAAAGTGTTGCGCTCGTAAGGTTGAATCAAAATTGTCGAGGCATCTGGCGTGCTAATGTTTGCCACTGATTTTAGGGGCGTAGGGGAACCGTAGTAGTCCACCAAGACTTTATCTAGTAAACTCGCATTGGCGCGACCAGTGCGAATTGTGTTAAAAGCTCGTTGAGTCGCCTCAACGGTTTTTTGCATCGTACTCTCAGCTTCAGCTAATTTCACAAGAACCTCCCACAAGGGTGCCGATGGTTTCTCCCATGACTGCTCGGTGGATGTTACCTCGCACTGTCAAGTCAAATACCAAAATCGGGATGTTGTTTTCTTTACACAAGGCAATCGCAGTACTATCCATTACTCGCAAATCATGAGCCAAAACGTGGGCGTAGGTGAGGGTTTTATAACGCTTGGCATTCGGATGAATATGAGGATCGGCGTCGTATATTCCGTCTACCTTGGTGGCTTTAAAAATCACTTCGGCATCAATTTCTGCGGCTCTTAATGCGGCAGTGGTATCTGTGGTAAAAAAGGGATTTCCAGAACCAGCGCCAAAAATTACCACCCGTCCTTTTTCAAGATGACGGATGGCACGACGACGAATATACGGTTCCGCTAATTCTTGCATAGCGATCGCAGTTTGCACCCGCGTCTGCACTCCTATTCGCTCCAGCGAATCTTGCAGCGTCATGGCGTTCATTACCGTGGCAATCATTCCTATGTAGTCAGCGGTTGCCCTATCCATTCCCGCCGATGCTGCTTTGACACCACGAAAAATATTGCCGCCGCCAACAACGATGGCGATTTGAGACCCAGTGGCTACCACCTCTTCTATTTCCTGGGCTATTTCTTTCACCACTTCTGGATCGATGCCATAGCCCATGTTGCCCATTAAAGCTTCACCGCTCAGTTTGAGTAAAACCCGTCGGTAATTCGTTCCCATGAAGTTACGCTTTATCAAAAAAGTTGCAATTGCCTCCAATTTAAGATAGCAGTTACAGGCACTATCTATGTCTAGTTACGCCAAATCAATGTAGTACCTATGGGTTCTGTTTGTGGTATAACTATTTCTTGACCCGCAAACAAACACCCGATCGCGGTTTTCAAATAATCCTGTCCCACAGATGATGGATCTTGGGGGCGATCGTCTATTTGACCTTTGTAGCGTACTATGCCTGTACTATCTATCAAAAATGCCATTGGTGTTTTTGTAGCGCCAAAACTGCGGGTTACATCTTGGGTTGGATCCCACAAGTAAGGGAAGTTCAACTCATGACGCTGGGCAAAAACTTTCATATTTTCAAAGGTTGACCCTGAGTCGCTACCATTCATGCCAATCAAGGTAAAGCTTGAAAGAGCAAATTCGGCTTGAATTTTTTTAAGTCTGTCTACATACAACTCTACATAAGGACAGTCGTTACATATAAAAACAACACCGACTGCACGGAACTTCTCAAGATAACGGCTAAGATGGTGAACTTGACCATCGATTCCTGGGAGTTCAAAATCTGGTGCGTAGCTTCCGATGGGAGTATCAATTGTTTCTAGTATATTCATCTTTTCTGGCTCGCAGGACTAGGAACAAGAAAAATATTGTTAAATTCAGCGTCAGTTTCCAGTTGCAAACCACCCCTTAGCCGATGCCTCATGTCCAACAATTTTATAAACCAGGTTGGCGATCGTAAATTGTGAAACTACTGAATCTAGCACTGATGCTAATTTCATCACATTTATCATTAGTACCTTAGTTCTATATTTTACCCAGCTTTCTAAGCAATATTACTAAATTAAAAGTATCATAAGTAGTATGGTTATCAAAGCTCAAGGATAGCATCACAGTATAAATGTGTGCCAACATGGCGAGAATTTGATTCAGATGACAGAAACTGTGGCTCCTAATACTGACATAATCTAATTTGTGAGTAAATTAGCTTTATCAACAATATGAACACCGCCTATGCTAGATAAAACTTTTAGCATAACGCTAGTATTAAATGCCTAGAAGCTTTTGTGTTGTATGTCTAAGTTATCACCAGACCAAAAGATTTAGTTTGAAAATCTGATAAATTTTACTCAAAATCAAAATAATCTTGCTTGAGTTTACAGCTAAAAATCTTATACCCTTCCGTTCATTAAATTCCCTATGACAACCTCAAGTTCAAAAACAGCGCTTACGTCTACAAAAACCTGGATTTGGCAAGGTTTTACTATTTGCTATCAAACCCAAGGAACCACTGGGCCAGCTGTTGTTCTGGTGCATGGATTTGGGGCTTCTTGGTGGCACTGGCGAAAAAATATTCCTGTATTAGCAGAGAATTGCCGTGTTTATGCTATTGATTTGATTGGTTTTGGTGGTTCAGCCAAACCCGAACCCGGTGAAAAAATTGCCTATACCCTAGAAACCTGGGGACAGCAAGTAGCAGATTTTTGCCGCGAAGTAGTAGGTGAACCAGCTTTTTTAGTGGGAAATTCCATTGGCTGTATTGTAGCCATGCAAGCAGCGGTGAGTCAGCCAGATATTGCTTTAGGAGTTGCTTTGCTCAACTGTTCTCTACGGTTGTTGCACGATCGCAAACGGGCAACTTTACCCTGGATTCGTCGTGCAGGAGCGCCTTTACTGCAACGGGTGTTATCTATTAAACCAGTTGGTGAGTTCTTTTTCAATCAAGTCGCCAAACCGAAAACAGTACGGAAAATTCTACTCAAAGCTTACGCCAACGCAGAAGTAGTTACAGATGAATTAGTAGATATTCTGACTTCTCCAGCTAGCGATCCTGGTGCTGTGGCTGTCTTTCTGGCATTTACATCTTATTCCACAGGGCCTTTACCAGAAGACCTTTTACCGTTGTTACCTTGTCCGGCGATTATTTTGTGGGGAGCAGCCGATCCTTGGGAACCTATTAAATTAGGTAGAGAATTGGCTAACTTTGAGCAAGTACAAAAGTTTATTCCTTTAGAAGGAGTGGGGCATTGTCCCCAAGATGAAGCACCAGAGTTAGTTAATCCGATTTTACAAGATTGGATTTGGGAGCGATCGCAGTTAATAGACTCGGCAAAATTAGAAGCATAATTTATGCCCAATTCTACCCAAAATTTTCGCAATCTTTATGAGTATTTATTCTACTGAAATTAATCAGAATAGTAGAAAGGTAGGTGTTAGCGATCGCACCTATTTTTTTGCTTAAATGAACAGGTTTAATTTATGAATAAGTAAGCACCCATACTGGCAAAATACCTTCATGGGTGCCAAATTTAAGCTGCATAATTGAGTTACACAATCAAAAACTTACTAGTCAAGTAGTGAAAAGTATTTGCATATAGATGAAGAAAGAGAAACAAAAAAGTAAGTGCTATCCTTAATTTCTACCTTTGTTATCTCTGGTCTATTGATTTAATGCCTTTAGAGGACATAGTAGACCGCTTAAACCTCTCTCAAACCCTGATTTATCTTCAGCGTATGTAAGTTTGCTTCTTCTGTACTAATTGCAAAGTTTAAACTACAAGACTAGTTACTAGTTAGATTTGACAGACTGACACTGACTATAAGCCAGGTTAGTCATTATCTCCTAGTCTTCTCCTTCTGGCTCTACCTTCGTAGTAGAAGTCCTCACCTCTAGGGAACAAATAGAAGTAACCTTTTTTGAAGTCTATGTCTAGGTCTCTATTTCTTTGTCCCCCAGCCAGAAGCTGTTGTTCTTCTGTGGATAAATCCACAAGTAAATCAGATTGGATAACTTGATTCAACATGATTAATGACCTCCCTTACAAATGTAGGCGCGTACACCTATGTGCTTTAAACAGAAGTGTCACTCACCCATACTTTTCTTTATAGATTGCTTTTTTAAAAATTTAATTATCCTAAAGTTATAGATTAACAATATATAGATTAGATTGAAAAGCAAAATATAAGTACATTAAGATTTTTGGTTTTCACTGTTGCTCAACCAACCTGATTTTTAACTTGATTTGTTGAATCATAAAGAAAAATATAGATGTAAAATTGCAAGGAAAAACATTTTTGATTTTTCTAGAAATGAAAAATCAAAAATGTTTTTCAATTAATAATTTATTTTGCGAATAATTTATTGAAAATATTTACAATAGAGTTATTGATTAGATTATGGAATGAGCTAAAATTTGGTATCGCCAGGTTTAGGTTGATAGAAGATGCTAAAGTAAGTTGCGATGAAAGATATTTAGTATTTTGTGAAGAAACATCACCATTTGCAAGTATTAATGTGTTGTTTGCTGTAGTTTCGATTTTATTTTGCTGGAATAAAAAATTACCTTCACTTGGCATATTTGTAATCTGCCCGGCAATTAAGGTTTCCTGTTCTTTTGGTGACAAATCTCTGAAGTACTGAGAATTGCTGGATTTGATATTTTCAGACATAGTTTTATTTGCTCAGAAGCTATTTTTTACAGTGATAAAAACTTTAAATGCTCTCCTTGCTGAGAGAAAAAAGTTTCAAGTGTGCCTTGTATTTGCACCTGACCTTTATCTAACAGTACAATCCAGTCGGCTCGATTAACTACGCTGGGACGATGGGTGATTAAAATTGTGGTTTTGCCTTGTCGGTATTCCAAAAGTCGGTCTAGTACGTGAGATTCACTGAGTGGATCGAGTCCGGCGGTTGCTTCGTCTAAAATGAGTACGGGTGGATTAGTAAGAATGCCTCTGGCGATCGCTAGTCTTTGTCTTTGTCCGCCAGAGAGATTCGCCCCAAATTCCCCCAAAACAGTTTGATACTGATTTGGAAGTTGACTGATAAACTCGTCTGCATCTGCAATCTGACAAGCTTTGACAATTTCCTCAAAGGAAATATAAGGCGTTCCTAAGCGGAAGTTTTCCAAAATCGACCGACTCCAGAAATGAGGTTCTTGAGGCACATAAACTACTTGTTGTCGCAAACAATCCAAGGAAAGGTCTTGAATGTTATAGAAGCCAATGCGAATATTGCCAGAGTTTGGCTGATATAAACCTGCAATCACTTTCGCTAGAGTACTTTTACCACAGCCCGATCTACCAATTAAAGCAGTTACTTTCCCCCCAGGAAGCTTGAGAGAAAAATCCTCTAATAAATCAACTCTTCCAGCGTGGTGAAATTGCAGATGAGAACAGCGAATATCTGCATCCCCAGCGATTTGAACAACTGGTTTTTGACTACCTCCAACTACTTCCGGTGTAGCATCGATAACTTCCAGCAAGCGAGAGACTGCTGTTTGAGAACGAAAGTATTCATCTACAAAGTGAATCAAAGAGTCAATTAAATTGAGAACATTCACCTGTAAAGCGTTAAAAGCCAGCATTTGACCGATGCTCAATTCTCCTTGAATTACTAAAATACTTCCTAGCCCAAGTAAAACCACACCGCCAAGAGTAGCCAAAAGTTTAGCAATTGTACCGTTAATAATTACGATTTGGATGGTGCTGAAAGTCAAATTTGCAAGGCGACCAAAACGGCTTTGGAATTCATCCCAAAATTGCGGTGCAGCATTTGTAGTTTTGATTACCTGCGCTCCCTTAAAAGTTTCTACTAAAACACCTTGATTTTCCGCTCCTAAAACCAACAAATTGCGCGTTTTTTGTTGAAGTATGGGTAAAAAAGGTAAGGTAGATAAGGTCATTAATGCTGCAAAAAAAATAACCGCTAGTGTTAGTTTCCAGCTATAAAACAGCATTAAGCAGAAAGATACAACTGCAATAAAAAACTGGCTGGGTAAAAGAACTACAATCTGCGATACCAACTGGTTGATTTCATTGATATCTCTCAGTCGGCTAGTGATTTCACCACTGCGGCGGGCTTCGTAATAATTTAAGGGTAACTGAAGGATTTTTCGGGCAAATTCCAAAACTAAGCCTAATTGCAGCCGTTGACCAAAATGAGCAATCATCGTACTTTGTAATACTTGCAGACAACTGCTGAATAAGCTCATGACTACAACGGCTGACACAACAACAGTAAGTAGCTGGGTATCGCCGCGTACAAGGACATCATCTGTGAGCAGTTGGATTAAAACCGGAGTACCTAAAGCTAATAAACCCAAAACAATATTGAGCGCTAAAACCTGAGTCAACAACCAACGATAAGGTAATATCCGATGAAAAAAGCGTACTAAACCACCTTTTGCTTGTTCTTGGGGCTGCCCAAAAAAGCGCTCTGGATCTGGTTCGACTAATAACATTACCCCATTCCAAGCTGTTGTCAACTCTTCTCTGCTGACATAACGGATACCTACTGCTGGATCTGCGATCGCATAATTCTTCCCTTGCCGATCGTATAAAATAACCCAGTGGTGACCCTGCCAATGGATAATTGCTGGTAGTTGTATTTCTTTAATTCTGTCTACGATCGCAGGTGCAGCTTTAACTGCCCTAGCATTAAAACCTAAAGCCTCAGACCCACGTTTTAAACCCAACAAAGTTGTTCCTAACTGTCCAGTTCCAACTGCATCTCGACTGCGATTGATGCTTAAAAAACGTCCATAATGTTTGCAAATTGCAGCTAGACAAGCTGCCCCACAATCCTCTTCACTCAACTGTAAAACACACTCGTAATTTTTACCGAGTTTAAATAGATTAAACATGTTAACCTTTAATAATTCGTAATTACAAAAGAAGGCAGGAGGCAGAGGGCAGGAGGCAGGAGGAAAGATTTTTATTCAATTTATTAAGCTTGAATCTGAAAATATTATTCATTCTGAATTCTGACTCCTAAATTCAAAATTTCGTAATAAATCTGGCTTTTCTGAGAATTAATTTAAGTACAGTTTCTTGGCGGGAAATAATATCAGATCTACCTTCCATGCCAGATTTGAGATAACATTGACGATCGCTACCAAGATATGGAGTTTGTGGTTCGATAGTTACTTCGTAGGCAACTACTTGGGCTAAACTTGGATTTGCATTATTTCTGACAAGCGGTAAAGCGTCTGGAGCAATTGTTTTGACGCTGCCGTTAAGGATACCGTAGTCTGGATAGGGACAAGCAGAAACCTGCATTTTAACTTGTTGCCCTGGTTTTACCTTGTCAATGTCTTGAGCCGGTACGCGAGCTTTAATTAATAAAGGTGCATTGAGAGGAGCAATCTGAGCAATGGCTTCGCTTGGTTGCACTACCTGTCCTGGGTTGCGAAGATTCAATTGCAGCAGCGTTCCGGTAATTGGCGATCGCACTATACTTCGATCTAAGTCGGTTTTAATCTGTTGCAGTTCTTTAGTGGTGCGATCGATTTCCTTTTGAAGTTCGAGGTGCTGTTGGAGTAGAGTTTCTCGTTCTTTTTTCAAACCAGCTAAGGTAGCCTCACCTCTGGCTTGTTCCTGCTTAATTCGTTCAGATGCAACGGTTACACCAGCATTAGTAGGATTAATGGCTGTTTTAGCCTTTTCTAGGTTTGTTTCGGCGACCTTCAAGGCTTGTTCTTTTTCCTCTAGGATATTTTTGGCGCTGTCTTTAACTTGTTCTAGCTTGGCTTGAGCTGTTTTAACAGCTTGTTCTTTTTCCTCCTGGAGATTTTTAGCGTTAGCTTTAGCTTGTTCTAGTTTCGCCTCGGCAGATATAATTGCTTGTTCTTTTTCCTCAAATAGATTTTGAGAAATAGCCCCTGATGTTACTATTGGCTGCAAGCGATCGCGTTGCACCTTGGCTAAAGTTAAAGCAGCTTCCGCTTCTTGTACAGTGGCTGTTAAAACTTTTTCTCGCTGCAAGCGATCGCGTTGAACTTTAGCTAAAGTCAAAGCGGCTTCAGCTTCTTCTAAAGCTGCGGTAGAGAGTTTTTGTTGTTGCGATCGCTCTTGTTGCGCCTTGGCGAAAGTTAGGATTGCTTGTGCTTGTGCCATTTCAGCTGTAGCTATAACTTGCCGATCTTCATAGTTGCGTTGCGTACCATCTAATTGGGCTTGTGCAGCTATAATCGAGCGGTTATTTAAATTTATCTGCGCCGCAATCTGAATCTCATTTTCACGCAGTTGAGCATCAATTTGAGTTAGTTGCAATTGACTTTGCCTAATACTACTTTCTAGTTGACTCTTTTGAGTCTGGAGGCGGGAATTATCAATAGTCGCAATAGCTTGGCCCTGAGTAACCACTTGATTTTCCTGAACATTAATGTTTTGAACGCTTCCACTCATAGCAGACTGAACAACCCGGAGTTCTCCCACCGGTCGAATACTTGCAGGAACTTTGACCGTAACGTTGTAATTCAAAACAGATGTTAAAGTCACCCCTACTACAAAAGTAATCAGCAAAACTCCCGTACCGATGCTAGTCCACTTGCTCAGACGGGGAAGAAACTCGTTAGCTTCAACTAGATGGAGTTGCTCTGGTAATGGTTCATTAAACCTATTCCCAAAATAGTTTTCTTCAAGGCGTGACAAGCTCACAACATTCCACCTTTTGTATTAATAAATACTTTAAATGCCAACTAAATTACCCAACTAGATTTCCTTGGCAAACCACTATCTGTATTGATTACAGCAGATTGCAAGGCTCTGATTGAGAGATTTCTCCCTCAATTTCAACTACTCAAGTGGTGACTAAAAACTTTTACAAAAGACTCCAACTGTAACAGATATTGTTCATAGTAGCCAACATCATTTTCCATAATTGTTTATAATCAATAAAGGGGGAAGAAAAAGGCAACTGCGATGCGCTAGAATCGCCTTTTTCATATTTTTGACGCCGACAACAGGTTGATAAAATCAAGAAGAACGCTCAAACTCTCTCAAAGTCCTCACTTACATTGAGCGAGTCATCAAAATCTTCTGTCCCCCTTTTATCTGCAAAATAAAATTTCATAAATTTACTTATTTGCAGAGTCAGTTTTACCAGAAGCACTCAGCCAAAGTTTTAGCCGTGCAAAAATGAAAATTACACAAAAGCTTTGGAATTTTTGAGCGTTACAGCTAAGAGATTGAAGATTTTCAGTTAGGGAAAGATGCAAAAATTCATCCTTAACTTTTGAGGGCTTGAAAAGTTTCACTCATCAGTTTATCCCTAAAGAATTTTTAGATATGTGAAGTATCTTGGTGTAACAGCGAGTTTTGATAATGGCGCTGACTTAACCTGAATTTTTGATAGCGCTGAATTAGCGAGTTAAAAAGATTGAAATCTTATTCTACCGTTTAAAAGTGATACAGAACTCAAATTTGCGATCTGGTAATAATAATTTAACCAGTCTTAAAGAATTTTCTGAAGTCTTACTGATGCAAATGCGAAAATTTCAGGAAAGCTCTGGAATCAGCAAGTGATTCCAGTGCTTAATAATTAACAAACTTAAGCGCCTATATTGCTTACCACTATTACCATAGTGGAGTTTGCAATGCTTTGCAAAAATTTGAGTAGGCTGATGCCTGCAATATCAACTATTTAGTTTAAAATTGCAGATTTCGGTAGTAGAAAAAAGGAGAAACAAACAATGAGTCTGATGAAAACATTGATTCGTTCTATACTCTTAACTTTTTGACACCTACTACTCGCAATTAGCAGCTTTATCTGAAGCGCTTTAGTTTAATAGATAGTTTTTGCTAGTTACTTAGCAAAGCGTCTCAAAAGACGAGGGAAACCTTCTCCTCCCAAGGTTAGAGTATCTTGTGCTCCAGTTATTAACTTACTCTTACTTGCTAGGGAATTAGAACTGCTGCCTTGGGGGCCGGAACTAGTTGTTCCTTGTATAAATCCCTGGTTTTGACCGTAGATGCTGCGACTATTCTCTGAGTCAACGCCTCCAGCTAAAAGCTGTTGTTGCTCATCAGATAAATCGAGTAGCAACTCTGATGCAATTATTTGATATGACATGATTATTGGCCTCACTTACAAAATCAGGTGTTTCACCACCTAAGACCCAACTATAGGCATTGTTTGTCAGGATTTCATAAATCTTGAGACATAATTGAAAATTACATTTTTGTTTCTCAAGGTAGATATAAAATCTTCTATTTGTTTTAGATATGAGAATACGCTAGAGCAGGTATGGTCAATATTTAGTGTTTTTCAAACTATTTAGAATATTTTAATATAATATTGAGGAATTTTCGATATGGCAGGGAACGGGCAATAGGCTTGAAAATCTCTTGATGTCAGGGTTTTTCGATTAGTTGATGTTCTACTGTTAACCGTCAACTATCAACAACAACAAGAAAAGATGTGCTGCGTTAGATGCGCGTTTAGCTGCAACTTAGTATTAGCAAACACTAAACAATGACTAACATCAAAAAATTTCTTTGCTAAACAGACTCTACGATAGAAGCGCCAAAACGATAACCTTTGCCGTAAACTGTGTGAATTAGTGTAGTTTCTTTACCTACCTCAATCTTACGCCGTAGCAAACGAATTAAGGCTGCTATGACGTTGCTACTAGGTTGTTCTTCGTCTGACCACAAAGTTTGCATAATCTGGGCATGAGTCAGCAGTTGTCCGGTGTGTTCCATAAAGTATTGCAACAACTGACTTTCTTTTTGCGAAAGTTCAATTATCCTTCCTTGGCGATAGGCTACTTGATTTTCACAATCTAGTTCTAAATCAGCTACAGTCAGGCGTCCGGTGGCGGTTTCATAAGTTTGGGAACCAGAACGACGCAACAAAGCCCTGACTCTGGCTAATAACTCTCGCAGTTCAAAAGGTTTCACTAAATAGTCATCTGCACCAGCATCTAAACCTTGAACGCGGTCATCTAGGGTATCTTTAGCTGTAAGAAATAGCACAGGAGTGGTTTTGCCTTGGCGTCGCAATTCCTGACAAATTTCTAACCCTGTTTTTCCTGGCAGCATCCAATCTAAAATTAGTAGGTCGTAATTACCTAGTCGTGCGCGATCGCTACCGCTTGTACCGTCATAAGCGGCATCTACAGCATAACCCTCACGAGTTAACAAGCGACTTAAGGGTTGAGTTAGTTCAACTTCATCATCAACTAATAAAATTCTCATGCTGCTTGTGGTAAGCATATAGAGATATTCTCAATAATTATTGAACCGCTAAAACGCAGGATACCAAGAAAAATAATGCTGACTGTTGCATTACCAAAAGGGGAACTTCTTAAACATAGCATCCGGTTGCTACAAGCTGTCGGGTTAGATTTCAGTGCTTTTTTAGATTCGGGAAATCGCCAACTTCAAATTCCTGATGCTAAAGGACTTGCAAAAGGGCTATTGGTGCGGGCACAGGATGTACCTGTTTATGTAGAATATGGTCAGGCACAACTGGGTATTGTTGGTTACGATGTGTTGCGGGAGAAACAACCGCAAGTTGCCCACTTAGTCGATTTGCAGTTTGGATATTGTCGCATGTCAGTGGCGGTAAAAGCATCGAGTTCTTACCGATCGCCGCTACATTTACCACCACATGGTAGAGTTGCCTCAAAATATGTCAATTGCGCTCGTGAATATTTTCAAAGTCTCGATTTACCTGTGGAAATAGTACCGCTATATGGTTCAGTAGAACTAGGGCCGATAACTGGTATGTCAGAAGCGATCGTGGATTTAGTTTCCACAGGGCGGACTTTACGCGAAAATGGTTTGATTGAAATCGCTACTTTGTATGAAAGTACAGGGCGATTAATAGCCCATCCCCTGAGTTACCGTCTGAATACTGGCAATTTGAGTGATGTGATTAGTAAAGTGCGGGAGACTGTTTTGTTAGGGGTTTAATAATCATTAGTCATTGGTCATTAGTAAAGAACAAATGACTAATGACAAAATTCAAGATTTGTGGTGAGTGGCGATTCTTCAGTAAACTTTTACTAGCGATCGCACCGCCCTAACTCAAAGATATTGCCATCAAAATTTGATAAACACAAACGCACAAGCCGAAAGAGATGAAATCAGGAAACCCCAAGCAAGTCCTGAGTAACGGCGAATAGCATTAGCTTTAAAGAAGGTAATCGCCGCAGTTACACAAGCGCCCAAAAAGCAAATTAAATAAGTTTTAGACCATACGATAACTGCCATTAGCTGAATATCAGCAATTACGCTAGGAACGACAATTGGGGTAGGGCCGGGTTTATTGTTTAACAGATCCAAAAAGGTTAAAAATAGAAGGATCGCTGGTATGAAAAGCGATCCGATAATTGCAATATTTCGGTATCCTCGTACAGTCCGACAACGAGTGAATGAGATTACAACCGAGCATAAACCTACAAAATTTACGATTGCCCAAACGCTTAAGATAATTAAAAATATCATTCCCATAGATAATACAAATAGATAAAGATACACCTGTTAGTCATCAGATTTCAAGATTATTTGCCAAATATCAGTACGTCAATGCTTGTATTATTTTTTACGTTATTTCTTGGATATGATAGGCGTTTATCTCATCCGCAGAATGGGATATCCTATCGCTGTGTAACAGGCATCTTACACAGCGATAGGATATCGGGCATGGGTTGATTGTGGCTTTTGAGTTGTCGTTTGGGAAGACAATAACTCTACTACAGAGCGCCCTCTCTCTTCATCCTCTTATTTGGCTAAGGTATTGCTATACTAGACATTTTTATTTTTGCTTTGTTCGGTCAGTTTCAAGGTTCTCTTTCATTGCCGCACCTATGCCATGAACAGTTGAATCCGTACTTTGTAGCAATGCATCTGCAACATTAGATTGGTCAAAATGACTGCGGTTTTGGCTGAGTTTATATTTGCCTTCCAATCGCATGACGGTCATTTCAAAAGCAATAATCCCATTCATCATTCCCTCACGAAAGTTATCGGATAAGCTATGCCATTGAGATTTATAATGAGAATCATAGGTATCAATCATCTCGTCAATCATTTTATCCATTAGTTCTGGTGAATCGCTGAGGGTGAGAACTTGGGTTAAACCATAGGCGTGTACAGCAATGTAATTCCACGTTGGTACGCTCTCTTTTTTTTCATACAAAGATGGTGAGATATAAGCATGGGGCCCGGTAAAGATAGCAAGTGTCTCACCAAAGCCAAAAACTTTCCACTGAGGATTTGGTTTAGCAAGATGGCCTGACAGCTTAACAACATTGTTTTCCACTGTGACCACAAGCGGAATATGTGAGGCAACAGGGACATTATTCACAATCGACACTAAGGTAGCAAAACTATTAGCACGCATGAAAGCTACCAGTTTCTCAATGTCATCTTCTCGAAAAATAGTTGGAATATACATAAATGTTTTTCCTTGTATTTAGCCTATACTGTGCTAAAATAGAGGCTTTTTTAATTAAGTGAAAATTAATATAGTCTGCAACAAGCCAATCTTTTTATGCATATAAATGTGTATTTGTAAATAATATCAGTCCAAAATGTGTTTACACTGGGATTGTGGCGATCGCGAAAATTGGCGGCGTAAATACAGTAGCTGACTGCTGGGCATGGCTTTTCTCAAATGTGAATTTAGCTTTTACAAAAAGGCCTTATGCCTTGTTCTCAAAACTTTCCTGAATAACCAGAAGCACACAGATAGTTAACTAATGTTAAAAAAGGTTAATCTATTTATGAAGTAGTTACGCTGCTGACTGGATATCATAATTGAGATTTCTTAATAAAACTTAATGAACATTGGAGATATGATTACAGAACAGGCAAGGCTAGAAGCCTTGCGGCAGTATCAAATTCTTGATACGGAACCTGAAGAAGCCTACGACAATCTCGCCCAGTTAGCGGCATTTATTTGTAACACTCGTATATCCTTAGTAAATTTTATTGATGAAAACCGTCAATGGTTTAAGGCAAAAGTAGGTTTAGATGTATCAGAAATGCCCCGCAGTATTGGGTTATCTTACCTTTGCCAAGAGCAGCGTAGTGTTGTTGTGGTTCCAGATACACTAGCTGATGAAAAGTTGGCGAACAATGCAGTAGTAATTGGGTATCCCTATGTACGATTTTATGCAGGTGTACCCCTAATCACTCCCAAGGGGGAAATGTTGGGGACTCTGTGCGTCATTGACCAAGTTCCCAAAGAATTAAGCCAAAAACAAATCCAGGCGCTTGTGGCTTTGAGTCGCCTAGTGATTGACCAACTAGAACTCAGGCGTCATGTAACAGAGGTATCTGAAATTACCGAGAAACTGATGACGCAGGAGCAAGCAGCACGCGCACAATCAGAAGCAGCGAGAACTCGAATCAGCAATCTTCTTGAAAGTATTACTGATGCGTTTTTTGCCTTAGATAAAGAATGGCGATTTACTTATGTTAATGGTCAAGCAGAACAGCTTTTAGAAAAAACTCAGAATCAGCTTTTGGGTAAAAATTTCTGGGAAGTTTTTCCCAGAATTATCGGCACAACATTTGAACAGCAGTATCAAAAAGCAGTATTCAACCAGGTAAGTGTGGAATTTGAGGAGTTTTATCCACCCCTCAACCGCTGGTTTCAAGTCCATGCTTATCCAGGAAAAGATGGCTTATCGGTTTATTTTCAAGATATTACCGAGCGACGCCAAACAGCACAAGCACTTCAAGAAAGTGAAGAACGTTGGCAATTAGCGTTGCAGGGTAATAATGATGGTATTTGGGACTGGAACTTAAAGACTAATGAAGTGTTCTTCTCAACTCGGTGGAAGCAAATGCTGGGGTATAAAGACCACGAAGTTTCCAATTGTTGGGATGATTGGACAAAACGAATCCATCCTGATGAGCGAGATTTGGTACTTGAGACCTTCCAGGATCACTTTGCCAAGAAAACACCATTTTATGTTTGTGAGTATCGAGTCCAATGCCAAGACGGCAGCTATAAATGGATTCTCGATCGAGGACAGGCACTTTGGGACGCATTAGGTGATGTGGTGCGAATGGTCGGTTCTTATACAGATATCACAGATCGCAAGCGAACAGAAGAGGAATTGAAGCGGCAAAATCTGCGATCGCAATTATTTTCGGAAATTACTTTTAAAATCCGAGAATCTTTACAAATAGATGAAATTCTCCAAACCACTGTTATCGAAGTCCAAAAACTACTGCAAGCTGACCGAGTTTTAATTTTTCAACTTTGCCGTGATGGTTCAGGAACAGTAGTACAAGAAGCTGTACTACCTGGTTGGCCTGTAATTCTGGGAAAAAATATTATCGACCCCTGTTTTAAAGAAGAATACATAGAAAGATATCGCCAAGGAAGAATTAGTGCAATTGAAGACATTCAAACTGCTTATATTCAACCTTGTCATCGAGAATTTCTTGAGCAATTTGCTGTCAAGGCTAACCTTGTAGTGCCGATTCTTGTCAGAGACGGCATTTGGGGCTTATTGCTAGCTCACCAGTGTGCTGCACCTCGAAAGTGGAATAACTTTGAGACAGAGTTGTTAGAGCAACTAGCTAACCAAATTGGCATTGCTTTATCTCAGGCACAACTACTAGAACAGCAAACCCGCCAAAGTCAAGAACTCGCTCGTTCCAATGCGGAATTAGAACAATTTGCCTACGTAGCTTCCCATGACTTGCAAGAGCCATTGCGGATGGTAACTAGTTATTTACAATTGCTGGAGCGAAGATACAAAAATCAACTCGATACTAATGCCGATGAGTTTATCAACTACGCAGTAGATGGGGCGCGTCGGATGCAGACACTAATCAATGATTTGTTGAATTATTCCCGCATCAGCACCCGCGGACAGCCCTTAAAACGAGTTGATTGTAATGCTGTTTTAAAACAAGCGATCGCAAATCTCCAACTGGCGATCGCTGATAGTAAAGCAATTATCACCTATGATACTTTACCTCAAGTCATGGCTGATGTTACTCAATTGACACAAGTATTTCAAAATCTCATCGGTAACGCCGTGAAATTTTGTCAAAATCAGCAGCCAGAAATTCATATTGGTGTTGTGAGAGCAGATGAGGAAGAGGACGCGGGGACAGGGGGACGCGGGGACACGGAGAAAGAGGGCGCACAGACATGGGGACATGAAGATAGAGAGAAATTACTCACCGCCTTACCGCATCTCCCCATCCCCACGTCTTCTTCTTTCCCCGCGTCACCGCGTCCCCCTGTCCCCGCGTCTTCTTCATCTCCCAAGGAATATGTCTTCTGGGTACAGGACAATGGCATTGGTCTAGAACCCCAATATGCCGAACGTATTTTTGTAATTTTCCAACGCTTGCACACTAGAGATAAGTATTCAGGTACTGGTATTGGTCTGGCAATCTGTAAGAAGATTATAGAACGCCACGATGGGCGTATCTGGGTTGAGTCGAAACCGGGCCAAGGCTCGACTTTCTACTTCACAATTCCAGATAGGAGCTCTTAAGCAATCGTAAACATGCAAACCTTTATGCCTATTGAGGTTTTGTTAGTAGAGGACAATCCTGGGGATGCCCAACTTACACGCATAGCGTTAGAAGATAGCAAAATCTCGATTCACCTGAACGTTGTAGAAGATGGTGTCGAAGCAATGGCATTCTTGCGAAAACAAGAAAAATATGTCGAAGCAGCTCATCCAGATATTGTGCTGCTCGATTTGAATCTCCCTAAAAAAGATGGGCGAGAAGTATTGGCAGAAATTAAAGCAGATGAAAACCTCAAGCGAATTCCTGTAGTCGTCTTGACGACTTCTCAAGCCGAAGAAGACATCCTCAAAGCCTATAATCTGTCTGCAAACTGTTACATAACTAAGCCAGTAGACTTCGATCAATTCGTTAAAATTGTAAAATCAATCGAAAATTTTTGGTTTGCGATCGTAAAACTGCCACCGGAGTAATGGCAATGGCAGGTGAAAATATAAAAGTCTTGTTAGTAGAAGACAACCCTGGTGACGTATTTTTGTTACAGGAGTTTTTAAAGGAAGTTAACACAGTTGTAGTTAATTTAACGCCAGTTGAGCGGCTTTCCAAAGCACTGAACCACCTAGAAAAAGAAATTTTTGATGTTATTTTGTTAGACCTTTCCCTACCAGATAGTCAGGGACTGGAAAGCTTTGTTACTGCTCACCAACAGGCAAAAGCAACTCCAATTATTGTGCTGACGGGTATAAACGATGAAACCCTGGCAACTAGGGCAATGCAAGAAGGAGCGCAGGATTATTTAGTCAAAGGGCAAGTAACTGGCGATTTGCTAGTGCGTTCTATGCGTTATGCAATTGAACGTCAACGAGCAGACAACGCATTGCGACAGAGTGAGGAGCGATTTCGCGTAGCATTAAAAAACTCTCCGATTTTTGTCTACAACCAAGATAAGGAGTTACGGTACACTTGGGTTTACAATCCCTCCTATGGATTGACGGTTGAGCAAATATTGGGCAAAAAAGACGTGGATATCATCTCAGTCGAAGATGCTCAATGCCTCACCAGTATTAAACTTGGGGTACTAAACAGTGGCATAGGGGCGCGAGAAGAAGTATCAATTACAACTAAAAAAACGACTCGATATTATGATTTGACAGTTGAGCCGTTGCGGAATGAGTCCCAAGAAGTTGTCGGGGTGACTTGCGCCAGTATTGATATTACCGAACGGCAAGCCGCATTGCGCGAACACAAATTAGCCCAAGAAAAAATCAAAGAACAGGCTGCATTACTTGATGTCACAACAGATGCCATTTGCGTGCGAGATTTAAACAACCAGATTTTGTTCTGGAACAAAGGCGCAGAAACACTTTACGGTTGGCTAGCTCTAGAGGCTAGGGGAAAAAGTGTAAGTGAGCTTTTGTCTGACGAACCTTCACCGGAAATCGAAGCGGCTCTTTTAGAAGTTATTAGTAAAGGTAACTGGCAAGGCGAGTTAACTAAAATTACTAAAACTGGCAAGGAAGTCCTTGTTTCCAGTCGTTGGAGTCTGGTATGCGATGAAGAGGGAAAGCCCAAATCAATTTTGAGCGTTGACACAGATATTACTGAGAAAAAACATTTAGAGGCCCAATTGTTTCGCGCTCAACGTTTGGAAAGCATCGGCACATTAGCCAGTGGTATTGCTCACGACCTTAACAATATCCTGACGCCGATTTTGGCAGGAGCGCAACTATTACCGCTGAAATTTCCCGATGCAGATGAACGAACTCGCCATTTACTGGAGATATTGGAAATCAACGCTAAACGCGGAGCGGAGTTAGTTAAACAGGTGCTCTCCTTTGCACGGGGTGTGGAGGGAAAACGCATCACTTTGCAACTCAGGCACTTAATTGTAGAACTTGCCAAGATTCTCAAAGAAACGTTTCCCAAATCTATAGAAGTTAGCGTTGACATACCGCAGGATTTGTGGATGGTTTCTGGAGATAGTACCCAACTCCATCAAATACTGATGAACCTCTGCGTTAATGCTCGTGATGCTATGCCTAATGGCGGTAGTTTGAGAATCTCTGCGGAAAATCTGTTGATTGATGAAAATTATGCGCGGATGAACCTGGAAGCCAAGGTCGGCCCTTACACAGTAATTACTGTCTCTGATAATGGAACTGGCATTCCTGGGGAAATTTTAGAAAGAATTTTCGAGCCATTTTTTACGACAAAAGATGTCGGACAAGGCACGGGGTTAGGACTTTCCACTGTCCTGGGAATCATTAAAAGCCACGGAGGTTTTGTGAACGTCTACAGCGAACTTGGAAATGGCACCAGCTTTAAAGTTTACTTGCCAGCTGTAGAGGGAATGGAAACACCGACGGCAGAAGATTCGCTCCCACAGACAGGACATGGACAGTTGATTTTGGTTGTGGATGATGAAGTCGCCATTCAGGAGATTACTAAATCGTCATTGGAAGCCCACAACTATAAGACCCTAATTGCTGGTGATGGAATTGAGGCGATCGCAATATACGCTAAAAATATGGACAAAATTAGTGCCGTATTAATCGATATTATGCTACCCTCCCTGGATGGTTTAACTGCCATCCGTACCTTAAAAAAAATCAACCCAGAAGTCAAAATTATTGCCAGCAGCGGATTGATGTCCGATACTAAACTCAGCGCCGTCACTGATAGTGGTGTGAATACGTTTTTATCCAAACCATATACTGTCAAAGAATTATTACTTTCTTTACAAAAGGTACTTTAGCGATGGAAAGGAAGTAAAACGCTAAAGGGCAAAATTAAAAATAAAAAATCTTTTGCCTGCAATATATTGTGCCCTTACCTATATACTAAAATTGTTAAATCTCTAAAATTCAATTCAACATTTCCTAAGCTTTTAAAATTATTTATCTTTGCAGATATAACTTTAATAGACATAAATCAATCCACTATATTACTATGGTCATTGAAGTGTAACTAATTGAAAACTAGACCAAGACAATAAATAGCTTGCTCTAGTTTTCAATAAAAAACCTATACTTCCTTACACATTAAAGCGGAATAACATCACATCCGCTTCCTGCACAATATACTCTTTTCCTTCACTACGAACCAATCCTTTTTCCTTGGCAGCATTCATAGAACCAGTAGCTACCAAGTCTTTGTAAGCGACGGTTTCAGCGCGGATAAATCCCCTCTCAAAATCACTGTGGATGACACCTGCGGCTTGAGGTGCAGACATTCCTGCATGAATTGTCCAAGCGCGGGTTTCTTTGGGGCCGCAGGTGAAATATGTCCGCAAGCCCAAAAGGGTATAGGTAGCACGAATTAATGACTTCAAACCACCTTCTTCCACACCTAAAGACGCCAGAAAATCAGCTTTATCTTCCTCTGGTAATTCCACTAATTCAGCTTCAACTTGAGCAGAAACTATGACAACTTGAGCATTTTCTGTTGCTGCAACTTGTCGCACTTTTTCCACAAAATCATTACCCGTTGCCAAGTCATCCTCAGATACATTGGCGGCGTAGATAATTGGTTTATTAGTGAGCAGTCCTAATCCTTTAATAATCTCCGCTTCTTCGTCATTCAAACTGACTTGACGCACCGATTTACCTTCATTTAAAGCCGCAGCTAACTTTTCCAAAACTGTGACTTCAAACTGAGCATCTTTGCTAGTGCGGGCTTGTTTGCGAGTGCGATCGATTCGTCGCTCAATTTGTGCTAAATCTGATAAACCCAGTTCTAAATTAATGATTTCAATATCTCGCATTGGGTCAACAGAACCAGCAACGTGGATAATATCATCATTTTCAAAACAGCGTACCACGTGGACGATCGCATCAACTTCCCGGATGTGGGACAAAAATTGATTGCCTAGTCCCTCACCTTGACTTGCACCTTTAACTAAACCGGCAATATCCACAAACTCCACACGTGCGGGGACAATTTGTACCGAACTGCCAATTTTAGCGAGAACATTTAACCGCTCATCCGGTACTGCGACAACGCCGACATTCGGTTCAATCGTGCAAAAAGGGAAATTAGCCGCTTCTGCTTTGGCATTAGCAACTACAGCATTAAATAAAGTAGATTTTCCGACGTTGGGAAGTCCGACGATTCCGGCTCTTAACATTTTGGATTTTAGATTTTGAATTTTCGATTATATTACCAAGGTAATTCAAACCGGTTCCGGTATGGTTTGGGGAATTGTTCCGGGAACTGTTTGAGGAATTGGCCCAGGTACAGTTTGAGGAATGGGAGCAGGTACTGGTTCTGGTACAGGCTCAGGTAAGGGTTGGGGGATAGGAGTAGGTACTGGTTCAGGACTTGGTAGCGGGCCTGGTTCAGGGCTGGGAATTTGTGGTTGGTCGGGTATGTAAATAGCAGTAGGGTTAATCATCACTCTAAATTTAGGTTATTCAACCCTCTCAAACTAGATGACAACGCCACCCGTTGACATCTGGCCAAAAGACTATACCCGTAATTGGGCATAGGGCATGGGACGAACAGGAAGTGTGGGAGGTGTGGGAGGTGTGGGAGGTGTGGGAGGTGTGGGAGGTGT
>JAVRBO020000089.1:0-105100 GCA_034531195.2 Nostoc sp. ChiSLP01 | reverse complement strand
TGCTCCTTGTCGAAAATATTATCTTCTTTCTTAACTAACCTGCGGAATGTGGGATCGATCGCATTTGATAAAAGATTCATGAAAACCTGATTCAGTTGACCAGGGTAACACTCAACTAAGGGTAACTGACCGTAATCTTTAATTACTTCAATTTTGTCAGAGTCTGTTTGTGCCTTGAGACGGTTTTGCAGGAGCAGCAACGTACTTTCAATGCCCTCATGCACATTTACTGCTTTAAACTCAGCTTCATCCAGACGGGAGAAGTTGCGTAAAGATTGCACGATTCCCTGAATGCGTTCTGTTCCTACTTTCATAGAACTGAGCAGTTTGGGAAAGTCTTGTTTAAGAAATTCTAGGTCGATAGCTTCTACTACTGTCTGGATTGTTTCTACCGAATGGGGATATTGTTGTTGGTAAAGGTCGATTAATTGTAGTAAATCCTGAGTGTAGCTGTTAACATGAGCCAGATTGCCGTGAATAAAGGAGACTGGATTGTTAATTTCATGAGCAACACCCGCAACCAAATTGCCTAAAGCAGACATTTTCTCACTTTGAATGATTTGCATTTGAGCTTGCTGCAATTCTTGGATGGCTTTCTCCAAATCTTGGGCTTGCTGCCGTAACTGAGCTTCTGACTCCAGTAAAGCGGCTTGGGCTTGCTTTCGCTGGGCTACTTCTTGTTCAAGTTGCTGGTAAGCCTCAACTCGTGTAGCTGCCTGTTCAATTGTATGGGCAAGAAATTGAATTTCGTTATTTGGCAATCCAGTGGGCATCACAAAATGGTCAATGCTGTGACTATCGGTAACAGCTTTATTCAAACGTTGGAGTGGATGTAAGACAAATCGCTGAATCATGACTGTCATCAGCACTAGAATAGCTGACATCCCAATGAGTAGGATAATGGTAGAAGTAGAGAGGGTTTGCCAAGCTTGCTGTTGTAGTTCTTTGACATCAAGAATAGCGATCGCTAACCCGCGTCGGTTTGCCTGACCAAACAGTGTACTACTAAAGGGCAAAATTTCAACAAATGCTGGCTTACCGTCTATCGTGATTCTGAAACTCCCTTGCAAACCTGTTTGGGAAGACTGTTTTAGGACATGAGCCAGTGCTGGGTAAATTGAAGCATAAGGCGGGTTTTGTAGTTCTGCTCCACTCCTTGCTAGGGTTTGTCCGTTTGGACTGACGATGGCGACTTCTATAACTGTTGGTAGTGTGGCGTAATTTTGTACCACTCGCTTGATAATGCTCGTATTTCCCAGTTCGATTAATCCTTCTGTAGAAAACCCGACTCCCTGGGTAATTGATTGGCCGCGTTGTTCTAGTTCCTGCTCCAGTTTTGATTGAATCAAGAAGTAGTTTAATCCGAGTGTAGTTAAGCCAACCGTTGCTAGAGAAATTCCAAAACCCATCAGTAGTTGCTGGGATAAGTGATTTTTAGATGGCTGCCTCATAACTTCCATCCTGTCATAGCTTCATTGACAAGTGCGGCATAAATGTCTACATCTTGCCGAATCACTCGACCATGACGCGGATCTGCTTGTAGCAGTTGCACAATTTCTACCTTTGCCGAATTGAGACGACCGTCTGCGGCAAACATCCGTCGGTTTAAAGTAATATCTCCTTTTTTCAACCCAGCATAATCACTGGCAAAAGACTTACCACTTTGCCCTAGTTTTTCTCCTACAGTGTCAAACACTTTTGTCGGCTGCGTTTCAACGGCGTGCATCACATCAAACCATGCTAGTATAAATTGTTTGAGTTCTGCTTTTTTTGTTTTGACTGTACTCTCACTAGACATCAAGATATCAATCACCAGACTGTCCACTTGCTTTGTAGTGTGAATCACATTCCCCTTAATACTCTTGGCAGTTTCTCCTAGCATTGGTTCCCACAGCACAGCAGCATCAATCTCACTTGTTCTAATTTTCTCGGCTGCCACATCATTTGATAAATCTCGAATCTGAACTTCAGAGGGCTTGATTTGATGGGCTTTCAAGGCTTCCAGCAAAATTAAATGGTTGACAGTTCCTAGTTTTGCCCCGACTTTTTTAGCACGCAAATCTTCGACGGATTTAATTTCTGGACGGGCAACAATTCCGTCTGCGCCCGCAGAGATATTGGTTGTCATTAATACCACAGGTTTATCATTGCCGGGATCGACTTGCATCACATCCCAGAAAGAAACAAATGCCGCATCTAATCCGCCTCGGAGTACAGCCTGACTGGAATCTTGCTGGTTATCAAATCGTACCAACTCAACTTCTAGCCCTCGCTGTTTGAAGATTCCAGAGGGTTGAGCATAGCGCGCAATATCAAACCCCGCCCAGCTTGTAATTCCAACCCGAAGCGGTTTGAGGGATTGGTTTTGTTCAAGACTACAGCCACTGTTCGCAAAGGTAAGGCAAAGAGCGATTACAAACAAGTACAAAAAGGTAGACTTGATAGCTAATCTCAACTTTTGCTTCCACCAGATACCCAATGTGCCAATAATCTGAGCAACTTTCATGACCTACAAATCCTACTCTGGGAAAACTCTACTTAAGAGCAATGATTCCCAAAAATTGAGTAGGCATAACGTTTCCTTTAACGCGCAGCTAGCTGTAGGGGTCAAATTGTTCGCACGACTTTCATATCCCTCGCTTTCTACTTAAATGTATTTTAGCGATCGCTTATTTTTTGCCTGACATCGCAAAATCGCTTTGCTTCCAGTGCCAAATCACTGGGCGAGGCGCATAGCTAGCTTCCGATGTAACACTATAGACAATAGTGTTACATCTATCTTTTGCGCTAGTCAGCCAGTCGGTTGCTGACGGGTGAAAACCGCTAATTGAGCGGCGAAAGCACGCTTGAAGGCGGGTCGCGCTTCGCCACGGGCGACATAGGTAGAGAGATTTGGATAGTCAAAGAGCATACCCGATTCTTTCAACCTGAGCAGCACTTCCACCATCATCAGGTCGCCTGCGCTGAATGCACCATCGAGCCAATCGGCATCTCCAAGGTGACTGGAAAGTTCTAAGAGCCGTTTACGGATGCGATCTTCGACGACACCCAGGCGCTGCTCGTACCAGTCCCGATCGCGCTCTAAGTACGTGGCGATTTCCCGCTCAACGATTGGCGGCTCCATCGTGTTAAGTGCGGCAAACATCCATGCGATCGCTCGCGCTCGACTATTCGCATCATCTGGCAACAGCCCTGTATGGCGCTCCGCGATATGGAACACTATAGCCCCCGACTCGAACAGGGCGAGATCGCCTTCTTCATAGGTTGGAATTTGCCCGAAAGGATGAAGCGCACGGTGCGCGGGTTGCTTCATGTCACTGAATGAAACAAGACGAACGTTGTAAGGTTGGCCTACTTCTTCGAGCGCCCAGCGAACGCGCATGTCACGCGCCAGTCCCTTGCCGCCATCAGGCGATCGTTCAAAGGCGGTAATAGTGGGTATCATTGTCAAGGTCATGGTGATTTCTCCTTTCGGTTCAATTTTCTGCCTTGGGTGTAAGACTTTAACGGAGTGGGTTATACCGTTTCACTTTAAGATTGATACATTTAGGCAAGCAGGGGAAGCAGGGGAGGCAGGGGAAGCAAGAAGAATGATTTGTATCAATAATTTCGTGAAATGGTATTAAACGCTAACTTTAGGTTAAAAGATCCCAATTAAAACTAGACTTGTCCGAAAACTCCTCGCGCCACATTGTTCAAAGCTTTGAGGCAAAACTTTGATATTTGCGTAAAAACGTAGCGATCGGGCTTTGAGATAGTTATTGTTAGTTTAAAAGCATAAAACTTAACTCCTTTTTTTAGAGTTTCTTGGCTATTCTTAGTAGCTAAATTGGCAGAATTAAGCTATCAATTCTTACTTACTTTGATTTGATATGCACTTGATATAGCAGTCCTAAATCATTTGTGAAAATTATATATCTCTTTCTTCTTTCTTACCTTTGCGTCCTTGGCCTCCTTGGCGGTAGCCTGCGGCAGGCCGCTCCGCGTCTACGTTTTCTTATCCATATTTTTCACGACTCATTTAGGATTCCTATATTAAACTAACCTCTTTGAAAACCTTTCGCTGGTTGTTGTCCTTTACCTTTGGATTTAGATTTATTCACTTCTGTAAGTGCTTCTTGAAATAAATTATGTAGATGTAAAGGAACACTAGCAATTTCTGGTAATTCTGGCTCGATACGTTTACCATACTGTTGCAAAATTTTATCTAAATCATTGCTCAGGCTAAACTCAGGACGTTGCAAGAAATCTTGAAAGACTTTTTCTAATTGAGTGGGATATTTTTGTGCTAACCGATGCCAGATATAAGCATTAATATTTTTATCTTCCAAGTAGTGACGAATTAGTTTTGCTGCACCTTCAATACTTTGCCAATCATCAGCTAATAATATAGTTGTGAATTTAGTATATGTTGGTAAAAACATCAATCCCCAACGTGGGTGAGAAATCGCTGTGACTTGTTCTGCTTTCTTGAGTTCAGCAGGTAAATCTACTTTAGATGCAACCATTTTTTGCTTGCTGTTTTTTACATTCAATATTTGAGAAACAGTGTTAGTATCAATTCCAAATTCTTTAGTAGCGGCGATAATTTCTTCTGCGCCAATACCAGCTTTTGCTACTATTTCATTCAAAGATTTGGAACTATCAATTCCGGCGGTTTTGAGATATTTATCGGTGATAATTTCTTGAAATTCAGTTATCTTTTTATTGAGTTGATATCCTGGTAATGTAACTTTATCACTCCCAAAAAACTCAACAAACTGCTGATGATATTGCTCTACTGACTGCCATGCTTGTTCTAGCAAGTCTGGAGCATCGCTGTAAAGATGACTTTTATAATTATCTTTAAAATTTCCAATGGCGATGGCGAGTTTTGGCTTACCGAGTTTACCCAGAAATGTGTGAGAGCCAGAAAATATCCACTCATTATCAGTAAGAGGAAAAATGCGTGTCAGTAAAATATCTCCTAACTTGAAACGAGATATGGCTGGTTGTTTTTCAGGGCTGTTAGACTTGACAATGTAATTTTTAGCTGTCAGAACTATGTAATGTTTAGCTGTCAGCCAGTTCATGAGTTCTAAGCCATCAGGTAAAATCTGGGTGATAGTAAATAAACCAATAAAACTACGATGCCAGCTATTGAGTAGATTGCGATCGCTCTGTGATAAATCTGCATGACTGGCGATAAATAACTCTATAGGTGAGCGATCGCCAATTTTCCCTTCTATAATAAACCTGTCAATGATTACTTGTTGTTGGGTGCGATCGCCATTACCCCTAGACATCTGTGCAGCTGCATAAACTTTCAGTGGTTGTGCTAGTTCGCCGTCAGCATCTAGGACAAAATCAACCAAGGCTTGTTTGAGTGTGTGCGCTCTTTTTACTATGGCATCCACAAGCGAATCTTTCTACTCAACAATTGTAGGCTATAGCGTTTTTGAGGATTATCGCATCTAGCAATAGCTAGATTTTTTTAGCCATAGCGTTTTCTATTCTTATCAGTCCAGTATGATGATTTAGCGGCTGCATTTGTGATAACAGGAGTCGGTGAAATAGATTTTGCGAGAATACTGTCAAAGCCCTTCGGCAGGGAAAAGGTTAAAGGGAAAAGGGAAAGTGTGGCGGGATATCAATGGGAAGAGAAATTATAAACTCTGTCCCTTCGCCCAGGAAAACAATTGACTAAAGGTAAATCACCATAGTTAGTAATTACTTCAATTACTGGGTGTTGTTCGTTGGCTTTGAGGCGATGCTTGAGAATTAAAATTGTACTGTCGATTCCTTCATGGAGATTAAATTTTACTTTGTAGTCTTTGTCAGCGCGAGAAAATGTCCGCAAGCTAGTGCTAATATTTCTCAACCTGTCGCACGCCATAACCATTGCATCGATTGTTTTAGGTAAGTCTGCTAATAGATACTCTAAATCAATTTCCTCCGCATGGTCTTGAATTTCATCGCCAGGATTTTCAAGAACTGCTTGATAGAGTTTGAGATGTTCAGTCAGATCGGCTAAATTGGGTTTAGTTTGTTTGAGAGTAGCAGCAATAAAACCAAGAGGATTATTCATTTCATGGGCAACACCAGCGACTAAATTACCCAAAGCTGACATTTTTTCACTTTGGATAATTTGTAATTGGGCTTGTTGTAGTTCTTGTTCTGCTTGTTTGCGTTCGCTAATATCTAACAATAAGCCGTCCCACAAAATTGTGCCATCGACAAGTTTTTGAATGCGAGCTTCCCCATGAATCCACTTAACAATTCCCGAAGGTGTGACAATTCGACCTGTCCATTGCCAAGGAGTCAAAGTTTGTATTGAGTTGGCAATCGACTGCTGCCGATCTGCCGCATCTTCTGGATGCACTAAATCAAGAAGAGTCTGCACATTGGCGATCGCTTGCTCGGCTTACATATTTTATGTATACACTGCTAATCCAGGCTAAATAATTATTCTGACTTAAGTATATTAACTAAGATAATTTGTCATATAAATCACTTTTTATATTGAAGCGATCGCCAAAAAAGCTTTAAGAATAAGCGGTTTTAGTCCAGTTCTGCCATTTTAAGGCAGTAAACTGATTGAATTTTACTCAAAGTGCATAAACCGATCGCACTCGACATACATAGTAAGTACAAGGTTCAACTTATATGGAGTAGTTATGAAATCGAGTCTATTTGGTGTTGGTGTTGCAGTGATGGCGATTGCGACTTCAGTTATGAATACTCTAGGAATTGCCGAAGCTCAATTGCAAAAAACACAACCCAATCTGAATATTCCAGCCAATAGTATACAAATTCCCCGAAATATAAAATTATTGCCATCCGTATCTGGAAACTTAGAAATAGTTACCCGAATTTCTCACGCACAGGTGGGGAGTGTGGGGAGAGATGAGAAGATGGGGGAGTGTGGGGAGTGTGGGGGGAAAGAGAATTAATACTTCCCCATCCTCCCACACCTCCCACACCTCCCACACCCCTGGATTTCTCACTTGTGAGAAATCCAGGAGTTAGAGGTCAATACGGCTACAAAGTACAATGTAAGGACGTTAAAGTTTATTTAATTAGCCAGGAGTATATCGAAGAACCTGCAACTTCAACAAAACCCGGAGAAATCAACTTAGGCTCTCCAAAAAAACCTATATTTAAATACCAGGGAATAGTTAAGTCCGATAATACTAAGTACAACTCTGGTTCTACCACTTACTGTAAATACTCAGTCTTGCCCAAAGCAAAGTCTGTAGGAAAAAAAGCAATATTGGTATTCGATTCTGGCAGTACTTGTCCAGGCCCTAATGAGATAATCACTATTCTCGATACAATTGTTCAAAAAAATTCCAAACAATTTATTTGTAGCATCGGTTAATCGCCGATCGCAGGAGCTTAGTTAGTAATTTGATTGCTAACATTAATTTGAAAGATCCTAGTCCAACTAGTCAGCCAACTGCTATATGCCAAGAATTACCCTAGAAGTATCCGAAGAATTATCTCAACAACTAGCACAAGGCAAGCGATCGCTTACCGGAACTACTGGCTTTAAGTCTGCAACAACCAGCAATCCCCGCAGAAATTTATCGATACATTCTCGACTTTCTGGACAGCAATCCCACACCCGAACAAATTGCACAATTTCAACCGACACCACAAATGCAAGAGCGATTGCGTACTTTAGTAACACGTTCTAAAGCTGGTGAAATCATACCTATTGAGTTAAAGTCCTCGGCGTAATACATCATAACGATAATTTGACCTAGCTCAGATGATGCGGCGGTATCCGGTGGGGAAATGAATAACATTTTTATCAAGATGCCGCCATTTTGAACTTCATTCACCTTGTGCTTGCTCAATGCAGATTTTTAGCTGTTCTGCTAAAAATCGCACATGAGGTTCATTCAAGATAGAGAGATGATTACCTGGTACGTAATGAACATCTAGAGGTTGAGCAGAAAATTTGTTCCATCCTAATTCTATTTCTTGGAAAATCTCAGACTTTATATTGCTAACAGCATCAATCTCACTAGCTTTGAAAAACTTAATCTGACCAGAATAAATTTTCTGTGGTAGGTAAACACAAGCAGTTTGATGATTAGTTTTGAAAACTTCTATCAAACCACGAAGTTGTTTAAGTCCGACATCGGCAGGCAGTAAATTAGCTTTTTGCAACTGCTCTTTAAGATTATTCAATTGCTCATTTGGAGTTAATAATTTAAGAGTTTCATAGGATACATTTACGCTCTTTCCGTAAAAACCTTCAAACAAGCTGGCAATTTTGGTCAACCATCCGGCATCATCAACGCCATCAACAACTAGGTCATCAGGAATACAGCCTGGCGCACCAGAGTCTAAAATAGCCAATAAACCAACCTTATATCCCTGCTTCTGTAACTGATTTGCCATCTCAAAAGCTACCATACCTCCAAAGGAATGACCGCCTAAAAGGTATGGGCCATTGGGTTGAATAGCTTGTATTGCTTCAATGTAATAAGCTGCCATATCCTCAATTCTGGTGTGCGGCTTTGATTCCCCATCAAGACCGAGTGATTGCAGTCCATAAAATGGTTGGTCTTTGCCTAAATAATGTGCCAGATTGTACAAATAAATGGTATTACCACCAGCTCCAGGCAAGCAGAAGAAAGGTTGCTTAGAACCATGAGGCTGAATAGGTACTAAAGGAGACCAATCGAAAGCATCTATCGGTTGACGGAGAACATTTGCTAATTGCTGAATAGTTGAGTTTTGGAAGAGTGTTGCCAAGGGTAAATTTTTATTGAATTGCTGCTCAATGCGTGCCATTAGTTGTACAGCTAAAAGAGAATTACCTCCGAGGTCAAAAAAGTTATCTTTTACACCAATAGGATAAACTTTTAGAACTTCTGCCCAAATTTGTGCTAATTTTTGTTCCACAATGTCAAGGGCTGGGATAAAACTAGCTTGCATAGCAAAGTTGTCTGTATCTGGCGCAGGTAAAGCACGGCGGTCTATCTTGCCGTTGGGTGTTAGTGGAAGAGAGTCCAAGATGACCATTGCCGCAGGAATCATGTAATCAGGTAGTTTTGTTTTCAGGAATTGCCTGAGTTCGCTAATACTGGGTGTTGCTTGTTGCGGCACAATGTAAGCAACTAAGCATTTCTCCCCTGGACGATCTTCTCTGGCTGTAACAACAACTGATTGAACTTGCGGATGTTGACTCAGTACCGCTTCAATCTCGCCCAACTCAATGCGGAAGCCGCGAATCTTCACTTGCTGGTCAATGCGTCCTAAGTATTCAATATTACCATTACTTAAATAACGCACTAAATCCCCAGTTTTATATAATTTTGAATTTTGAATACTTCGGCTACGCTCAGTACAAGTTTTGAATTTTGAATTGTTGAAGGGGTTAGGGATGAACTTCTGTTGTGTCAACTCAGGACGGTTGAGATAGCCTCGCGCCAACCCCGCACCACCGATGTATAATTCTCCAGGAACACCTACAGGAACAGGTTGCAGATATTGGTCTAGGATGTAAAGCTGGGTGTTGGCTATTGGGCGACCGATGGGGATGGTAATAGCGTTGGCTGGTACGTCCTGTACCAAATAGCAAGAAGAAAAGGTGGTATTTTCGGTAGGCCCGTATACATTAAGCAGTTTTTGTGGGCAATCATTGTAAAGTACCTGTTCGACGCATCTTGGGTCAGCGGCTTCTCCACCAAACAATAAATATCGTAGAGAATTAAATACCTGTAGTTTAAAGCTGGCTATCTGGTTGAATAAGGCCGTTGTCAAGAACAATACGCTAATTTCTGTTTGCTGGATGTGCGCGGCAAATTTTTGGGGTGAAAGAAGTACTTCTTGACTAATTCCCACCAGCCTAGCCCCATTTAGGAGCGCTCCCCAAATTTCAAAGGTAGCAGCATCGAAAGCAATGTTCGCGGCTTGAGCAACTCTGTCGTCAGGCTGTAACTGTACATAGTTGGTGTTCAAAACTAGTCGATTTACCGCTGAGTGAGCAACGGCTACCCCTTTTGGTGTTCCTGTAGAACCGGATGTGTAGATGACATAAGCGAGATTATCAGCAGTTACACTACTGTTGAGGTTATCTTGACGCTGTTGTTGAATGGTCTGCCAGTTGGTATCCAAACAGATCGGCTTTGCTTGATGCTGTGGTAGCCTTTCAATGAGTTTTTGTTGAGTCAACAGTACCCCAACTTGAGCATCTGCTAACATGAAGCTCAAACGTTCACTAGGG
This sequence comes from Nostoc sp. ChiSLP01, assembly GCA_034531195.2. Lineage (GTDB taxonomy): Bacteria > Cyanobacteriota > Cyanobacteriia > Cyanobacteriales > Nostocaceae > Nostoc. The sequence goes on along the minus strand of JAVRBO020000089.1, from coordinate 94,878 downwards.
TAATCTGGGTCAAGGGGAACGTAAGCACCACCAGCTTTGAGAATGCCTAATATTCCTACCACCATTTCAAGCGAACGTTCTATACATAACCCAACTAGCACATCTGCTTTTACACCCACAGATTTTAAGTAATGTGCTAATTGATTGGCGCGACAATTTAACTCATCATAAGTGAGTTGTTCGTTTTCATATACCACCGCTACTGCATTTGGGGTACGCTCTACCTGTGCTTCAAACAACTCATGGATACATTTATCTTGGGGATAATCTGTTTGGGTATTGTTCCATTCGACGAGTAACTGTTGTTGCTCAACTGCTGTCAGTAAAGGTAATTCTGAAATTGGTTGGTGTGGGTTGGCGACAATCCCCTCAAGTAATGTGACAAAATGATTTGCCATCCGTTCAATGGTGCTGCCATCAAACAAGTCAGTATTGTACTCCCACCATCCAACCAATCCTGCGGCTGTGTTCTCCATTTGTAAGGTGAGATCGAACTTTGCAGTTGCACTTTCTGTAATTAATGAACTCACAGTTAATCCAGAAAGCTCTACTTGAGACATAGGGGCATTCTGAAGTACAAACATCACTTGGAACAGCGGTGTATGGCTGAGGTTTCTTTCTGGCTGTAATGCTTCTACCAACATTTCAAAAGGCAAGTTTTGATGAGCATAGGTATCCATTGCCATTTCCCGAATCCGATCCAGTAATTCGCTAAACTTGGGATTGCCTGAGACATCAGCACGCATAACTAAAGTGTTGACAAAAAAGCCAATTAAGCCTTCAATTTCACTGCGATCGCGGTTAGCAATTGGTGTACCCACAAGAATATCTTCTGTACCTGTGTAGCGGTATAGTAAAGTATCAAATGCTGCCAACAGCATCATGTACAGGGTGACTCCTTGTTGCTGACTCAGTTGTGCCAGCCCATTAGTTAGCTCAAAAGACAGTGCAAAGTGTTTATGTGCGCCTTTGTAGGTTTGCGCTGCCGGTCTTGGTCGGTCTGTGGGTAGGGACAACAAAACTGGTGCGTTTGCTAGTTGTTGTTGCCAGTAAGTTAGTTGAGTTTGCAATACATCACCTTGCAACCACTGTCTTTGCCACTGGGCAAAGTCGGCGTACTGTATAGGCAGTGGTGCAAGAGGTGACGGTTGACCTTGACAAAAAGCATTGTACAAGGTCGCTAACTCTTGGACAAACACACCCATTGACCAGCCATCTGAGACAATATGATGCATACACACTAGTAAAATGTGTTCTGTCTCGTTCAGCACTACTAAAGTTGTCTTGATTAATGGTGATGTTGCCAGATCGAAGGGTTGTTGGGCTTGGGCTGCTGCAAATTCCTCAGTTGCAATTTCTTGCTCGTTGGCAGGTAAATGCTGCCAGTCCACAATTGATAATGTACGAGAAGTTTCTGGATGAATAATTTGCACCGGTTGTCCATCAATTGTGATGAAGTTGGTGCGTAAGGCTTCGTGACGATGAATGATTTCCTGCAAGCTTTGTTCTAAAGCTGTTACTTGCAGTCTCCCTTGCAAACGCACTACTACCGGAATGTTATAAAAGCCACTGTTAGGCTGTAATTGGTGCAAAAACCATAATCTTTGTTGGGCAAATGACAACGGTAATTCTGCATTCCTGATTGTTGGTAAAAGGGGTGGTGCTGTTAGTTTTAATTGCTGTTGCTGCTTGTGCTGAATGTATTGCCCTAATTCCGCAACTGTCGGTGCTGCAAACAAGCTACGTAATGGTATTTCTACTTTCAAGGTGCTGCGTATGCGTGAGATCAGTTGAGTTGCCAGTAGCGAATGTCCACCATTTTCAAAGAAGTTATCATAAATACCCACTTGTTCTAATTTCAGTACTTCTACCCAAATTTGTGCCAGCATTTCTTCAATAGGCGATCGCGGCACAACAAATTTGTCTGAGTCTTGGCGATGTAACTCTGGCGCAGGTAAAGCACGGCGGTCTATCTTGCCGTTGGGTGTTAGTGGCAGAGATTCTAAAATAACTATTGCCGCAGGAATCATGTATTCAGGCAGTTTTGTTTTCAGGAATTGCCTGAGTTCGCTAATACTGGGTGTTGCTTGTTGCGGCACAATGTAAGCAACTAAGCATTTCTCCCCTGGACGATCTTCTCTGGCTGTAACAACAACTGATTGAACTTGCGGATGTTGACTCAGTACCGCTTCAATCTCGCCCAACTCGATGCGAAAACCACGTATTTTTACTTGATTATCAATACGTCCCAAGTATTCAATATTGCCATTAAGCAAATAACGCACCAAATCTCCAGTTTTATATAATTTTGAATTGTTGAAGGGGTTAGGAATGAACTTCTGTTGTGTCAACTCAGGACGGTTGAGATAGCCTCGTGCCAACCCTGCACCACCGATGTATAATTCTCCAGGTACACCTACGGGAACAGGTTGCAGGTATTGGTCTAGGATGTAAATCTGCGTATTACCTATTGGGCGACCGATGGGGATAGACTGGATAGTTGTCTGGAGTGATTTCGGGATAGAGTAACAACAAGTAAAAGTTGTGCTTTCTGTCGGGCCATATCCGTTGATAATCTGCGTTAATGGCAGAGTTTCTAAAGCTTTGCGAACATGAGCAACCGAAAGTGCTTCTCCACCAATAAATAGCTGCTTAATTTCTGATAAAGCTTGTGGGGCATCATTAATTATGGAATTGAATAAAGCAGCCGTCAGCCATAAAGTAGTAATTCCATGTTTGTGGATTTCATCGCTCAACTGTTGAGATGTCGGAATCTTTCCAGGGAAAAGAACGCATTCTCCACCATGCAACAAAGCCCCCCAAATCTCCAATGTGGAAGCATCAAAAGAAATTGGGGCCATTTGCAGAATTTTCTGTGTTTCATCCAGATGAGCATAATCGATGCCAAACAACAGACGGTTAACGCCACGATGCAGAACTTCAACGCCTTTAGGCTGACCTGTAGAACCAGAGGTATAAATCACATAAGCTAAATTACTGGCTTGCACATCAGTGATGGGATTGTCCTGACTCCACTCTCGAATCACTTCAGCGTCGGTATCTAAACAGATCGGCTTTGCTTGATGCTGTGGTAGTCTTTCAATGAGTTTTTGTTGTGTCAACAGTAACTCAATTTGAGCATCTGCTAACATGAAGCTCAAACGTTCAGTGGGGTAATCTGGGTCAAGGGGAACGTAAGCACCACCAGCTTTGAGAATGCCTAATATTCCTACCACCATTTCAAGCGAACGTTCTACACACAACCCGACTAGCATATCTGCTTTTACACCCACAGATTTTAAGTAGTGTGCTAATTGATTCGCGCGACAATTCAACTCATCATAAGTGAGTTGTTCGTTCTCATACACCACCGCTACTGCATCTGGGGTACGCTCTACCTGCGCTTCAAACAACTCATGGATACACTGATCTTGGGGATAATCTGTTTGGGTATTGTTCCACTCGACGAGTAACTGTTGTTGCTCAGGTTTTGTCAGTAAAGGTAGTTGGGAAATCGCCTGTTGAGGATTGTCTACAATTCCTGCAAGTAATGTTTGAAAATGCCCCAACATCCGGGTAATTGTGGGATCATCAAATCGACTAGTATCGTAGCTCATCTTCACAGACAATTGTTCGCCAGGGACAGCTACTACTGTTAGAGGATAATTAGTTTGCTCAATGCCCCGAATATTAGATATTTCCAAAGTGCCATTGTGTTGTAGCACAACGTCATTGACCGGATAATTCTCAAACACTACAATGCTTTCAAACAAAGGCATTCCTCTGGGGATTTCACTCCAGCTTTGAATCTCTACCAGTGGGGTATATGAGTATTGCTCAGACTCAACTTGCTGAGACTGTAAATCTTTCAACCAAGGCAGCAGTTGAGTGTCTTCTAGGACTTGTACTCGCACTGGCAAAGTATTGATCGACATTCCCACCATAGACTCTATCCCCAGCACAGATGGTGGACGACCAGACACAGTGACACCAAAAACTACATCTGTTTCTCCACTGTAGCGACACAGCAGCAATGCCCAAGTTGCCTGCAACAGATTATTGATAGTGAGTTGATGCTGTCGGCTAAAGGCTTGGATGCTGGCTGTTGCTTGCGCTGTCAATTGAATTTGTTGTTCGCTGTAACTAGAATGTGGCTGCTGTTGGTTTAATAATGGTTTATCCACTCTCAAAGGAGTTGTTGCAATCAAGCCTTGGAGTTTTTGCCGCCAAAATGTTTCCGCTTTGGCTAAGTCTTGTTGCTGTAGCCAAGTAATGTAGTTTTTGTAATTTGTTGTTGGTTGATAACGTAAACTTTCACCTTGAGAAAATGCTTGATAAGCAGATAAAAGGTCTTTGAAAACTAAAGGTAACGACCAACCATCAAGCAATAAATGATGATGACTCCAAATAAATTGATAACAGTCCGCAGTTAACTGAATGAGATTTAGGCGTATTAGCGGTGCTTGAGAAAGTTGAAAACCTTGTTGTCGGTCTGACTGTAAGAAAATTTCTAGTTGCTGTTGCTGCTCTATTGTTGTTAATTGTCGCCAATCATGAAATTCTAGGGTAACTTTCACCTGACGATATACTACTTGCAGTGGTTGGTTGATAGCTTCCCAAACAAAAGCAGTTCGTAAAGTTGAATATCGAGCTATTACTTGTTGCCAAGCTTGTTCAAAGGCTGACACATCTAAATTTCCTCTCAAAGTGCAACTCAACTGCTCAAAATACACTCCTGACTCTGGAGCATACAAATTATGAAACAGCATCCCCTGTTGCATGGGCGAGAGCGGATAAATATCTTCAAGATTTTTCCAGTTAATTTTGCCTAATTGTGGTTTTAATGCGATGCTTGCCAGGACTCGATCGAGTTCTTGCTGGCTGAGTTTGACTAACGGAAAATCTGAAGGTGTATAACCGCCGCTTTCAGGAGCTATACAATGGGTGATGAGCGATCGCAATCTCTCGACGAATTCTTGCGCTAAACTCTCTATTGTTGCTCGTTGATGCACATTTGTGCTATAGCTCCAATTAATTTGCAGTTGATTGCCAATTATCAAACTATTAATCTCTAGCAAATCTGTGCGATTGTTCTGCAAACTTTGGTAAGCTCCTGCTGATTCAGTCGCTAGTTGAATTACAGAAGACTGATTGAGAATTTGATCGAATTGCCCCAAATAATTAAAGCTGACCTCTGCTTGCACAAGTGCCTGTAATTTGGCAGCAATTTCGGCATCTTGACTAAGATAGCGCAATAAGCCGTAGCCAATTCCTTTGTGAGGAATGGCGCGTAGCTGTTCTTTAACTGACTTTAGAGCTTGTTGGGGATTATCTGTTGCTTCTAGTTGCACCAGCACGGGGAAAACTGTTGTAAACCAGCCGACAGTGCGTGATAAATCTACATTCTCAACAATATTTTCCCGCCCATGACCTTCTAAGTTCAGCAGCACAGAGTTAGAGTTAGTCCATCTCCCCAATACCTGTACTAAAGCAGTCACTAGCACATCGTTAATTTGAGTGTTGTAAGCTTTCGGCACATCTTGTAACAAAGCTCTTGTTTCTGACTCATTTAACGACACTGTTACTGTGCTGGCAGATGCGACGGTGTTAGCTCCTTGTACATAGTCTACTGGTAGAGGAGCGATCGAGCAGCGAGATTCACTCAGCCAATAAGCTAGTTCTGATTTTAGAGCTTGTGATTGTGCGTATTCTGTTAGTTTTTGCGACCAATCTTTAAAAGAGGTTGTTTTGGGAGGAAGTTGCAGCGCTTTACCGTCGCTGAGTTGCTGATAAGCTGTCTGCAAATCTTCTAGTAAAATTCGCCAGGAAACACCATCAACTACTAAATGGTGAATGACTATAACTAATCGGCTCGTGTCAACACCCAGCCAGAAAAAGGCGACTCGCACTAAATTCTCTGACAAATTCAGGCTGGCTTGTAGTTGCGCTGCGGTGCTTTCAATTGCTGATGTTTGCTCTGTTGCTGGTAGTCTAGATAAATCTACCCAAGAAAAAGCAGAGTTATCAGCATCTACAGCATGAATTTGTTGCCAATCTGAGTCAGACTGAACAAAGCGTAAACGTAGGGCATCGTGATGTAAAAGCAAATACTGTACAACTTGCTCTAACAACTCTGGCTGCCACTCGGACGGCACAGATAGCAGAACTGCCTGGTTAAAATAATGTGGTTGTGGCTGGTTGTGCTGGAAAAACCAGTGTTGGATAGGCGTTAGTGGTACTATTCCTGTGACTAACCCTTGTTCTCCCTGGATAGCCTCAGTTGTCCCTGCTACTGCTGCTAACTCAGATATTGTCTGATGCATAAACAGCTGCTTGGGACTGAGATTGATTCCTTGTTGATTTGCTCTGGCAATTATTTGAATTGTGAGAATCGAATCTCCACCGAGTTCAAAGAAGTTATCATGGATACCCACTTGTCCTACTCGCAGTACTTCTGACCAAATCTGTGCCAGCATTTTTTCAATAGGCGATCGCGGCGCAACAAATTCGTCTGAGTCTTGGCGATGTAACTGTGGGGCAGGTAAGGCACGGCGGTCTATCTTGCCGTTGGGTGTTAATGGCAGAGATTCCAAGATGACTATTGCCGCCGGAATCATGTAGTCAGGCAGTTTTGTTTTTAGGAATTGCCTGATTTCGCTGATACTGGGTGTTGCTTGCTGCGGCACAATGTAAGCAACTAAGCGTTTCTGTGCTGGATGATCTTCTCTGGCTATGACCACAACTGATTGAACTTGCGGATGTTGACTCAGTACCGCTTCAATCTCGCCCAACTCGATGCGAAAACCGCGTATTTTTACTTGATTATCAATGCGTCCCAAGTATTCAATATTGCCAGATGGCAAATAACGCACTAAATCCCCAGTTTTATATAATTTTGAATTTTGAATTTTGAATTTTGAATTGTTGAAGGGGTTAGGAATGAACTTCTGTTGTGTCAATTCAAGACGGTTGAGATAGCCTCGCGCCAACCCTGCACCACCGATGTGCAATTCTCCAGGGACACCTACAGGAACAGGTTGTAAGTATTGGTCTAAGATGTAAATCTGCGTGTTGGCTATGGGTCGCCCGATGGTGGTTTTATTGTCACCATCAGAACATTTCGCCACTGTGGCACAAACGGTGGCTTCTGTTGGGCCATAGGCGTTGAAGAAGTTTCTGCCAGCAGACCATTGCTTTATAAGTTCCCAAGAACAAGCTTCTCCTGCCACAATTATTGTTTGTAGTGCCGGGAGTTCCTCAACAGGCAGAACTGCTAACGCCGATGGCGGTAAGGTGATATGGGTAATGCGATAATTGCGTAATAACTCAATTAACTGCATCCCAGGCAGTAAAGAGTCTTTTGTTGCTAAGTAAAGTGTTGCTCCTGATGCCAGACTCATGACAACTTCCGAGATGGAAGCATCAAAACTTAATGAGGCAAATTGCAGAATATGACTGAAGTTGTCAACGCCAAAAGTCTGAATTTGCGCTAAAGCTAAGTTACAAAGTCCGCTATGGGCAACCATCACACCTTTAGGTTTGCCTGTGGAGCCAGAAGTATAAATAATATAAGCTAAATTATTAGGTCTAACTTGCGATATAAGATTTTCTTGGTTTTGGCGTGTAATTATTTGAGCGTCGCTATCCAAACAGATCGGCTTTGCTTGATGCTGTGGTAGCCTTTCAATAAGTTTTTGTTGGGTCAACAGTACCTCAATTTGAGCATCAGATAACATCAAGCTCAAGCGTTCGCTAGGGTATTCTGGGTCAAGGGGAACGTAAGCACCACCAGCTTTGAGAATGCCTAATATTCCTACCACCATTTCAAGCGAACGTTCTATACATAACCCAACTAGCACATCTGCTTTTACACCCACAGATTTTAAGTAATGTGCTAATTGATTGGCGCGACAATTTAACTCATCATAAGTGAGTTGTTCGTTTTCATATACCACCGCTACTGCATTTGGGGTACGCTCTACCTGCGCTTCAAACAACTCATGGATACATTTATCTTGGGGATAGTCTGTTTGGGTATTATTCCATTCGACGAGTAACTGTTGTTGCTCAGGTTTTGTCAGCAAAGGTAATTGTGAAATCGGCTGGTGTGGGTTGGCGACAATCCCTTTAAGTAATGTGACAAAATGATTCGCCATCCGTTCAATGGTGCTGCCATCAAACAAGTCGGTGTTATATTTCCAAATCCCTTGGAGCGCTTCTGTGGTGTCAAAAAAGGTCAAAATTAAATCAAAAGGAGTCGCTTTTGACTCTGGAGTTAGTGTTTTGACAATTAACCCATCACTATCGGTAATTGATACTTGTCCCTCATTTTGGTGGGAGCGATCCCAGACTATCGCTACTTGATAAAGTGAAGAACGACTAGGGTCGCGTAATGGTTGCAGTCGCTCTACTAGTAGGGGAAAGGGATAGTCTTGATGTTCTAGCGCACCTAACACACAATCGCGCACTCGCCGCAGCAACTCTCTAAAGCTAGGATTTCCCGACAAATCGGCTCGCAAAACAACCGGACTGGTAAAGTAACCAACAATCTTTTCAAATTCTTCTAGGCTGCGTCCAGCCATTGCAGAGCCAATTAAAATATCTTCTTGATTTGTGTAGCGTAGTAATAGTACCTGAAATACTGCCAGCACAACTGTGTAAACAGTTACACCTTCTGCTTTTGCTAATTCTGTCAGTTTGTGGGTTAGTTCTGCCTCTAAAACGAAAGCAAAGGAAGCACCTGCATAAGTTTGTACTGGTGGTCTTGGCCGATCTGTTGGTAAATTTAATATCGGTAACTCCCCAGCTAATCGATCGCGCCAGTAGTTCCACAGGCGTTCGCCTTGCTGACTTGCTAACATCTGGGTTTCCCACTGCATGTAATCTGTGTATTGCAGGTTTTGGGGTGGGAGTGTCACCTCTAACCCGTTGTTGATAGCTTGATAAATTACCCGCAGTTCATCGATCAGCAATTCTAAAGACCAGAAATCCACAACTATGTGATGTGCCGCCATTAGCAGAATCACTTGTTTTGCCGCCGATGCATCTGTTATTTCTCTAATTAACAGGTGAAAGCGGATTACAGGCCCGTTACTGAGGTCAAAGGGGCGATCGCTCTCACTCAACAGCCAGTTTTGCAAGTCTTCCTGGCTCCAGTTAGCCGCTGTTTGCACAGTAAAGCAGACTTGTTGATGTTCTTGAATCGTTTGTACTGGTTCACCGTACTCCACGGTGTAGATAGTTCTCAAAACTGCATGGCGCTCAATTAAGGCTTGAGCTGCCTGTTGCAATGCAGAAATATTGACATTCGACACCAATTGTGCTGCATATCCAACATTGTAAGCTGCACTATCGGGTGCTAGTTGGTATAAAAACCAAAGTGCTTTTTGTCTATGACACAGAGGGTAAGTTTGCTTTTGCAGCAGGGAAATAATTTCTGGTTTATATTGCTTAATTTCCGCCAACAACTCAGGGGTTAATGCATCTTCTGGAGCTTCATAGCAGAGTTTTCCGTCCTCAACCCACAACTCTATACCTGCTACCAAAAGATTTTGAAGGAACTTGACTAAATTCATAACTCACCTCTAATCCTGGTCTTCTTCGTAGATGTAGTAGGTACAACAAGTGTTTTGGAAATGAAATTAACCTCGAAAAGTTGCTCGCTGACAAGTTTTGTTAAACGAACGACACTGAGATTATCTAAGAATTTGGCGATCGCAATATCCACTCCTAAATCTGCTCTGAGCCGATTTCTGAGTTCGATCGCTATCAAAGAATCAAGCCCCATTTGGTTTAAAGGCTCATCGATATTGAGCATCGATGCACTTATTCCTAAAGCCTTGGCAATTTGCTGTTGCAAATAAGCAATTAACAGCAATTGACGTTTTTCTGTGGAGGCTATCTTTAACTGGTCTAAAATTTGGGGCTGTTGGACTACTTTCTGCTCAGTTAGTGTTTGTTTCTGGACTTTTGCCATTAATTCAGTAAACAAAGCAGGGTAGTCACCCGATGGAAATTGCTCAAGCAGCTTCGACCAATTAATCTGAATTACTCCAACTTGAGTGATATCTTGCTGGACTACTTGCTCTAAAATTTGTAACACCTGTGACGCTGAGAACGGCTCTACTCCTTGAGCCATCAACTGAGCAAAGCGCCTGTCACCGATAACATCGGCCATACCCACCGTATACCAAGGCCCCCAGTTGATACTTAGCACTGGTAAACCAAGGAAGAGGCGATGATGTGCCAAAGCATCTAAAAAGGTGTTTGCTGCTGCATAACTACCTGAGCCGGGAGAACTAAATATAGAGATAGCTGAAGAAAAAAGTACAAACAAGTCCAAAGGTATATCTTTGGTTAGTGTATGTAAATTCCATGCACCGCTTACTTTAGGTGCAAAAACTTGAGCAAATCTTTCCCATTGCTGTTCTTGTAACAAGCGAGCTTCATAGATACCTGCGGCGTGGATAACACCCCGTAACGGCGGTAGAGATGTTTTGATTTGAGTTAGTAAGCCAGCGACTTGCTCTTTTATAGATACATCAGCTTGGACTACTACAACTTCAGTTCCAGTTTCTTCTAGTTTCCTTAAAGTTACTTGAGCAGTTGCATCAGGTTGACTACGCCCTACTAAAACTAAATGCTTTGCTCCATGTTCTACCATCCATTGGGCTATCAGTAAACCAATTCCACCAAAACCACCTGTGATTAAATAGGTAGCATCAGTTTTCAAGCGCAAAGATTTTTTAACAATTCTATTACTACGTACTAATCGCTGAACATAACGTTCCCCGTTACGAAAAGCTATTTGCGTTTCATTAATAGTTGGCTTGTGTGGAAAAATTTCGGCAAATAAAGCTTGTGCATTGTTATTTCCTACAGGGTCTAGATCTACCAAAGTACAGTTAAATTCTGGATGCTCATCTTTAATTACTTTTCCTAATCCCCATATAGGTGATTGCGCTACTCCTCCAAGTGTAGATTCTTCACTTACTCGTTGTGCGTTTTGCGTCACTAACCACAATTTAGGAGACGGCGAAAATCTTTGATTAATTAAAGATTGAACTAGAGATAAAACACCACCACATCCTATTTGCGAGGCAACTTCTAAATCTGTTACTGTCAGAGTGTCTGCTGCAACTGTGTTTAAGCCCCATAAATAAACCACTCCACGGCAAGAAATTTTATCTTTTGCCGCTTGTTCAAGTAATAGCTGAAAGTCTTTTGCTGATGTAGGATTGATGCTGAACTCTTGGGATGTTATCTGTTTATATTCCTTACCAGGAAAGACGAGAATAGCAGCTTGTTGTTGTGAGCGTAAAAGTTCGCTTAACTGCTGACCAATACCTTGATTGTCAGCAAAAATTAGCCAATTTTCTAGCGCTGTTTTGCTTTGGTTTGGTTTAGTTGCTTGAGCAATAATCACCGCTTGCTGCGATACAATTCCTTGATAACTTGGGGCAATAGCAGTTACATTTTGAAAGCCATTACTATGCAATAATTTCTGCCAATTGTCAGTTGTCAGCAATGGGTAGTTGGGACGTAACTGCAAATCAGTAAATCTCCACCAACCATCTGTTAGCCCAAAAATTAAATCTAGCCAGCGTGATTTACTAGTTCCTTCTAACAGCAATAACATCCCTTGAGGAGCTAATAATTTGTGTGCGTGCTGTAAAGTAACTTGCAATTCTTGAGTGGCGTGTAGCACATTAGCTGCTACGATTAAATCGTACTGCTGTTCGCTAAATCCTTGCGATTTTGGGTCTTTTTCGATGTCCAATAACTGATAGTTGACAAAGGAATAATTTTGAAACTTTTGTTTCGCCTGAGCAAGGAATAAAGGAGATAAATCAGTAAAGACATATTCTATTTGCTGGGCATTAAAAAAGGGCAAGAGGTAGGAGGTAGTGCCGCCAGTTCCGCCACCAATTTCTAATACTCGCAGTTTACGCCCTGGTGGCAAATGTTCTTGTACTGATACAATGGCCTGCTGCATCAGGGTATTCATCACTTTTGCTGCTGGTGAATCCTGATATAGCTGGGTGGCTGTGGTTAAGTCGCCTTCAGGAAATAGCAAATCTAGTGGATTAAGTTCTCCTCGCAACACTTGTGCTAGATTTGACCCGCATCGCTGCAACAGGGTAAGTGCAGCAAAGGCATCTGGGTATTGGGATAAAAGGCTAGTTACCTGTGACTGGGGATGCTGTCTCTCTGGCACTTTTACTACATACCATTGTTCGCCCTGGCGCTGGAGTATTTCAACTTCCACCAGCATCTCCAACAGCCGAGCCATTAGCCGCGAATGTTGGTTAACTACACTTAACTGTTGTATGATGTCTGCGAGATAAAAGTGTTGCCCCAGCTGAAAGTTGAAACCCATTGCTTGGAATGCTGCGATCGCATAGGCAATACTCAAAGCTTCCAGTTGAACTAATAGTTCTTGATATCGTTGATTTTCTGGCGATATTAACTGTTGTGTTTGAGCCTGGAGGCGATCGCCTATTTCTTTGGGAGTAGGTATATATTCTGCAATTGACTGCTGTATACTACCTTGCGTTGGCGAAGCCTGCCCTAGGCATCGCCACAGTATTTCGTAACAGGAATCTCGGATAAAATCTGGTATTTGGTGTTGTTTGTGTTCCCTAACTAAAACTGTTAATAGTTCAGGTAATAATTCTAGTTGTTCTTGCGATAGATTTCCTGCCTTTTTGACAAGCTGAATTAACTGTTCAGTATCTCCTTGTTCAAGCAAGTTAGTAATAGGAGATTGGGTATTTTCTGGCAATAAAGACTCTGCTTGTTGATATCTTGGTGCGGAAGTTGGAATCCAGTAGCGTTGTCTTTGCCAGGGATAAGTCGGCAGGCTGATTATCTGTCGCGCATAACCACTGTCCAAACCAGACCAGTCTACAGCTACTCCACAGAGATATAATTTTCCTAAACTCTGGAGTATTTGCTGCCAATCATTTTGTCCTTGACGCAGACTAGGAAGCCAAACACCTTCTTTTTCAAAAAGACAGTTACGCCCTATTCCTAATAAGGTAGGTTTTGGCCCAATCTCCACAAAAATTTCATAACCATCAGCATGAAGTGTTTTTAAACTAGCAGCAAATTGCACAGAATAACGTAAATGTTTTACCCAATACGCAGGTGTAATATCTGCTTGAGTTAACCGTTCTCCTGTCAGGTTAGAAATTAAATCAATTTGAGGTGCATAATATGTGATACTAGCTGCAACTTGATAGAACTCTTCTAAAATTGGCTGCATCAAAGATGAATGAAAAGCGTGGGAAACTTGTAGTTTTTTTGTCTTAATTCCCTCTGCTTCTAGGGCAGTACAAATTGATTGAATTGCCTCCTGTTCGCCAGAAATTACAGTATTTTGTGGTGAATTAATAGCAGCAAAGGCGACTTTTGTATAGTCTATTTTAGTAATTGCACGTATAGTGTCTGCCGCCGCAAACACTACGGACATCTCTCCCCCTGGCGGTAATGTCTGCATCAGACGGCTTCTTACGGCAATCAGTTTTAGTCCATCTTCCAGGCTGAAGACTCCCGCCACACAAGCAGCAACATATTCTCCTAAACTATGACCCATGACGGCGCTAGGTACCACACCCCAAGATTGCCAAAGTTTGAAGAGTGCATATTCAATGGCAAATAAAGCAGGTTGGGTGTAAGCTGTCTGGTCTAGTGGTGAAGTTTCTGTTGGTTCGGGGTAAAGAACTTTTATTAATGACTTGTCTAGATAGGGACGTAAAATTTCATCGCAACGGTCTAGGGTTTGGCGAAAGATGGGTGCTGTTTCGTATAGTTGGCGGCCCATATCAATATATTGCGAGCCTTGTCCGGTAAACAGAAATGCCACTTTTGGAGGCTTCTTAGTTTTTACCTGATTACTAATAACTGTGACAGTCTCTTTTGAAGTCGTAAAGGCGTTTAGTTCCTTTTGCAACTGCCCACTAGATTCAGCGACAACAGCAAGACGATAGTTAAAATGAAATCGCTTTGTGTTAGCAGTAAAACAAACATCTGCTAAGGATATCTCAGGGTGGTTGTTCAAGAACTGTTGATAACGTTGTGCCAGTTCCAAGAGAGCATCTTCACTTTTAGCTGATAGGGTAAGAAGTTGTACGGGACGCTCAATTACATTATTCTTGGGAATTTCTGGGGGTGCTTGTGTCAATACTACATGAGCATTTGTGCCGCCAAATCCAAAGGAACTAACCCCAGCTATTGCCAAATTATTTTCTTGAGGCCAAAGTTCTAAGGTTTGTTGAACTCGTAGGGGCAGTTTCTCAAAGGGAATATAGGGATTTGGCTTTTGAAAATGCAGGTTTGGGGGAATTTGTCGATGTTTCAGGGACAGCGCTACTTTAATCAACCCAGCAATTCCGGCTGCTGCTTCTAAATGTCCAATGTTGGTTTTGACTGAACCTACACGACAATAATTTCCAGAGAGTCGGCCTTGTGTTAGTACCTTTCCTAGAGCCTTCATTTCTATAGGATCGCCCAAGCTCGTACCTGTACCATGAGCTTCAATGTATTGCACCTGACTTGGCGAGAGGCCTGAATTTTGGTAGGCAGAGCGCAGAAGGGCTTCTTGGGCTTGGGGGCTAGGCGCTGTAAGCCCATTGCTACGCCCATCTTGGTTGATGGCGCTTCCTTTAATGATGGCGTAAATGCGATCGCCATCAGCCACCGCTTGCGATAAAGGCTTCAAAATCACTACGCCTGCACCCTCGCCGCGAACGTAGCCATCTGCTCGCTCATCAAAGGTTTTGCAACGCCCATCAGCTGCTAAAAACCCTGCTTTGGCAAAGTTAGCCGTGGTTTTGGGCAACAACAAGGCATTAACTCCTCCAGCTACAGCCAGGGTAGACTCTTTGTTCCATAAGCTCTGACACGCATAGTGAACCGCAACGAGTGAAGAGGAACAAGCAGTATCAAACACTACACTCGGCCCAAGGAAATTAAATACATAAGAAATGCGGTTAGCTGCTATGGAATGAGACGTACCGGTGGTCATGTGAATGTCTTCATTGGAATTACCCCAAGACAATATAGAAAAATCTTGAGTTGATATGCCAATAAAGACTCCTGTGGGAGTACTTGCTAAAGGCTGTGGTATTTGCCCAGCATCTTCTAATGCTTCCCAAGTCACTTCTAGTAGTAGCCGCTGCTGGGGGTCTATAGTGGCAGCTTCCCGTGCAGAAATCCCAAAGAATTTAGCATCAAACTCATCTACCTGTTCTAAAAAACCACCCCAACGAGTATTTGTTTTGTCTAATTTTTCTGTGTTTGGATCTAATTCCCACCGAGAAGCAGGCATTTCTGTAATAGCATCTACACTGTTAACTAAAAGATGCCAAAAAGCTTCGGGGCTACTAGCTTGAGGGAAACGACATCCTATTCCAATAATGGCGATTGGTTCTCTATTCATTTTTATTTTAAGTAGTACAGAATTTGAGTTAAAAATTGAGGTTTTGTTGGACAAAGATTTATGACAAACTATCGATCGATTCAGGTATTCAATAGTTTAATTAATTTAGAATTGGGAATATTGCCAAAATTAATACAATTTTTATGCTTGTTTACTAAGTGACTAAAAATTAGACTAGTCTTTAGCAATATCAAGTAAACTTCTTAAAAATATTTACCCATGAGCAACAACCAATAATGACTATAAATCAATACAGTTTAGTTAAGCATTTCTTCCTTTTCTTTGCGTCCTTTGGGTCTTTTGTGAAGCAGTCGCAGTCTTGGCGCCTTGCGTCGATTGCGAACTGCTGAACCCGAAGGGCGGTTCGTTAAAAAAAATTGACTTTGACAAGGAATTTTACCCTTAACTGAACCGTATTGGACTATAAATGGTTAGCTTTTTTGTGCTAACCTGAATTGAATACTACTGAAAAAATCTCTGTGTAGAGATATTTTTACTTTTATCGTTATCCACAATTAAGAATAACTACTGATTTGTATTTGTCGCTCGTCTATATTAGATATAACTGGAGAAGTTGCTGATTGCAATAATAGATATTCTGCTGCTAAGTACTGAGCAAGCATTTCGATATTGGGGTACTCCCAGAAAACAGTAGGATCGAGTTCACAACCAACCCATTTTGATAATTCACCTGTCATACTGACTGCTAGGGCTGAATCTAGACCGTATGTAGCAAATGGCTCATAAATGTCTATCCGATCTATGGATACTTTTAGGGATAGGGCGAGATGAGAAATCAGCCAAGTTGCGATCGCTTCTTGTGTCAAAGCTGGTTTTATAGATTTCTGCTCAGTTTTAGACTCTGGCGAATTTTGTACTTTCTGCCACAAATTTTCTACTTCTTGTTGGAGTTGTAGTAAGTCTACTTGTGGAAAATTCGCTGTCCATTGTCCAACAACATCCAAACTTCCATCGAGAAAGTGATTTCTACAAGCGTGGCGTTGAATTTTACCACTAGATGTTTTGGGAATACTTGCCGTCTTCAATAGTACAACAGCATAAACTTGTAGCTGGTGCTGCTGAAATACAGCCTGAGAAATTGCCTTTGCTACTTCATTCACATCTAGGCGACGCAAGTAAGTTCGCTCTACTTCTTGAACAATGACTAAGCGTTCAATACCTTCTACCTCTACAGAAAATGCTGCGCCGCAATTAGGACGTAGTGCTACATGACTTTTGTGGACTGTAAATTCAATATCTTGGGGATAATGATTTTGCCCCCGAATGATGATTATGTCTTTGAGCCGACCTGTGACGAATAACTCACCATTAAGTAAAAATCCTAAATCTCCAGTACGGAGAAATGGCCCTGCTTTTGTATCTTGCAGTTGTGCATGAAAAGTTTGTTGAGTTTCTTGGGGTCGCTTCCAATAGCCATCGGTGACACTCGGACTTGAAACCCAGATTTCTCCGACTTCGTTAGCAGCACAAGTAGTCATCGATTCAGGGTTAACAATCACAATCTTTGTATCCATCCATGCTCGACCACAGCTGACTAGCTCAACAGCACTTTGACCGGGTTCAGACACCTCCACAACTTGGTTTTTTGTCAGAGCATCTGTTTGAACAGTACAGTAAATCGGCTCATCTTTGACGCTACCTCCTGAAACCATCAGTGTGGCTTCAGCCAAACCATAACAAGGGTAAAAGAAGTTAGCGCGGAAGCCACAAGGTTCAAATTTAGCTGCAAGCCGCTTCAGAGTTTCTCGACGAATCGGTTCAGCTCCGCTGTAAGCGCTAGACCAACTGCTCAAATCAAGAAAGGATAATTGTTCAGGGGTAATTTGGCGATCGCACAAGTCGTAAGCAAAGTTAGGAGCGCCGCAATGAGTTGCTCGATAGCGCGAAATCGCCTCTAGCCATCGGATAGGTTGTTGTAGGAACGAGACAGGAGACATCAATACTCCTAAAAACCCTGCGTACAAAGGCTGAAATATTCCGTCTATCAGTCCCATATCATGAAAGCTAGGCAACCACGTTACAGATACGCTATCTGGGGTAAGTTCAAATGCTTGCTTGATATATTCCAAGTTGTGTAACAAATTGCCGTGATTTACCATTACCCCCTTAGGCTTTCCTGTAGAGCCGGAT
The DNA here is from genome assembly GCA_034531195.2 of Nostoc sp. ChiSLP01. Taxonomy (GTDB): domain Bacteria; phylum Cyanobacteriota; class Cyanobacteriia; order Cyanobacteriales; family Nostocaceae; genus Nostoc. The sequence continues at coordinate 77,285 of JAVRBO020000089.1, read as the reverse complement.
GTGTACTGAAGAAAAGCTAGGGTATTTTGATTAATCTGTGGTTTTTGCCAGTCCAAATCCAGGTTTGTCGGAATATCGTCAGTAGTCAGCCAATGCAAACTTGCTAGTTCTGATTCTTCTGTTAATCTTTGTTGAATACTGCTGAAAACAGATGTGGTGGTAAGTGCAAAACTAGCTTGTGCATCTGTGACAATACTTTGCAGTCTTGTCATTCGTTGATTGCGACGTGGTGGATATACGGGAACCGCTGTAACACCTGCGTACAAACACCCGAAAAAAGCAATGATGAAATCTAGTCCGGGTGGGTATAAAAGCAGCGCTCTTTGTTTGGTAGCTTTTATACTCTGTAATTTGGCAGCTAGCGATCGCGCTTTTTGGTCTAATTCTTGATAAGTTAAGCTAATTTCTTTTGTTTCTCCATCAACTAAAAAAGTATATCCTACCTGGTTTGGTTGCTGTAATGCTCTTTTGCCTAATAGATCCACTAAAGTCGCTTCGTTGCGAGTTAGTACAGCAAAATAATTTTTTTCCATACTAATTTAATGCCATGAATGTTTATAAGAAACTTCTAAATTCAAGTTGGCTCAATAAGTTGCAATTTTTCGGTCGTTTCTCACAACAGCCGCCACCATTGAAGCTGTTGCTGAACATATCACTGCCGTAGTATACACTTTATAGCTTGATTAAACAAGGACAGTTAAGACAGTTAAGACAGTTAAGATAAGTCAAAAAAAATAATTTGTAAATTAACTAATTTATTGTTCAGTTCGCTTGAAAATTACTGCTGTTTTTTCCCTACTCCCCTATAGGAAACCGCCGTACATCTCCCGCAACTTAACAGCCTCCCCCTTTGCTTGTATAAACGACCTCACCAGACAAAGCAATTCGTTCGTAATTTGGAATTGGCAATTGTCTTTTAGTTCCTAAAAGGACAAGGCGGCTGGTTTCTGGAACTACAGGCGCGGTACATAGCAACTATAGTAGTATTACAGTGTTAATAAAAACAACCCTAAGTGAGTAGACAGATAGTAGTTAATATGTTTTTAGCTTGACATTAGATTTGCGGTAGTAGTGCATAGTAATGATTTAACTTCTAAGATTATCATTGTAGTAGGTACGGAAAAAACCAACTATGTGAAGATAGATAAATACGGAGAATGTATCTATCGAGGTAACTAAAATATAGGTGCGCGTTTAAGAATATTTTAACTCGCGAGCAAGACCGAACCTTTTTAAACTTAAAAACAGCAGACGTACCACAGAAAGTTAAAGACAAAGCAGAAGTCATCTGGTTAAACGCACATGGCTGGTACGTGGAAAAAATAGCGGCGCATATAAATTGGACTTCCCAGACAAAAGCAGGGTTTATACATCTTGTTTTTGCCTAAATATTGTTCTCAAATGAACTCGATTGAACTAGAGTAGCAACACCTCAAAAAAGATGAACTAGCAGGATGAATGTTTGATGAGGAGTTAGAACTTGCCTACGCAGTAATTGATGGTGTTCAAACAAGAGGAGAACAAGGAAACTACTGTGCATGGTGTATTAAATCTTACTTTAATTGATTCAATAAATTTTTCGTTACATACTTGTAAATTTTCACGCCCACTTACTTAGTGACGAACAAAATACCAAATAGCACCAATATGATTGTCCAAGATTTTAGAGAATGACAGTATTTTACGAACTAGTCGTCCAATTCGTTGCCGTAGGGTGTTGTTGAATATTTCAATATAACTAGCGCTTTCAAGGTGTGTTATTTTCCAGTTTTTTCTGGTTTAGAATCTTAAAAGTTGAAACGTAAGATCGATTCTTGAGATAAGTCCGTTTTGGTTGAGGTTTTTTTATATCTTGCGGCTGACGACGAAAAGCCCTCAGCTTGATACAATATGCCAGATGTTTGAGAATTTGCGATAATTCTGAGAATGTCTTGTATTGTAGTACTGCTCAAAGATTCCTGTGTCTGTGACTGAGTTTGAACCCTAACGGTAGAGCGTAGGTTGATTTTCTTTTAATCCAATCATGTAGTCGTTGCCACCATTGATAATCAATGACACTGTTTTTTTGGCAATGCAGAGCATCAAGAGTGAACATCACTTGTTGACCGCAAAACTCACAGATTAATTGTTTTACGATCGCCAATATGCACCCCAACAATTTCTCGTGTTGTCGCGTCAATTGCAAGCCATATGAGCGTATTTATTGGATTTCGACCCACGTATGACCACAGCTCATCAATTTGGAGAATTAACCTACCTGGTTTTTTTTAGTAACTTCAACGGATTTCGGAACTTAGTAGTATTTCTGATTTACGTAGTGTTGAAGCCAACGTGGTGAGACTCCGGTAACGCGGGCGTTCGTCGAAGACGTTGCCGAAGGCATCGCAGCTAATGAAAGCCGTTCAAGTAAAAGCTTATAATCAAGGTACGTTTTGAATTGTCAATTGGTTATCGGGTTGGACTCTCGACAAATTGTCGCCTACAATTTTGACATTTGAAACATTGTTTTCCGTAGTGAGTGTGTCCATTTTTAACTGTATTGCTTGAGTCGCATTTAGTTTTCAAACACCCTCTAAGCAGTAACTAATGCCTTTAATTCCTCAGTTTTTAATCTTGGCCCATAGGATGTAACAAGTTTAGAAGCTGCGGCCGATGCTAATTTTCCAGCTTCTTCATAGCTCATACCTTGGGTAATTCCATAGAGGAAAGCCCCTGCATACATATCTCCTGCTCCCACTGTATCTACAGCTTTTACTTGAGGTGCAGCGATTTCGATTAATTTCTCACCGTCAAATACTACTGAACCCTTGGAACCGCGAGTAATGGCAAATTTCTTGCTTAGGATTTTTAGCTTGTCTACAGCTACTTGAAAATCTTGTGTATCTGCTAGTTCTAATGCTTCACTTTCATTAGCAAAAATCAAGTCTAAACCAGGCCCAATGATGTCTAATAAACCATCTTTAAAAAATTTCACCATATTGTAATCAGATAGGGACATACTAGTTTTTACTCCCGCTTTTTCAGCTATTTCTCTCGCCTTTATAGCTGCTTGTTTTGCTGTGGGAGAAGTCACTAAATACCCTTCGATATATACATATTCTGAATCAGCGATCGCTTCTAATACTAATTCTTGTGTAGAAAATTCTTCAGTAATTCCCAAAAATGTATTCATGGTGCGATCTGCATCAGGAGTTACTAACACCAGACACTTACCTGTAATTCCTGATTGGCGATCGCTATTTTTTAAGTTGGTATCTACTTGAGAGTTGAGTAAATCTTCTATGTAAAAGTCTCCAAATTCATCGTTAGCCACTTTACAGGAATAAAAAGCTTTTCCTCCTAGTTGACTAATTGCTACTATTGTGTTTGCTGCCGAACCTCCACAACTCTTATGGCAATGAAGATTTTTGAGATTTTCCAAAATATGATTTTGACTATCTTCATCTAAAAGTGTCATTACACCTTTATCAATCTTTAACTCTTGTAGTAACTCTGGAGATACTTCGTATTCTATATCTACTAAGGCATTACCTACACCATAAACATCATATTTCTTGGCCATTGTTTATCTCCTAGAATAATTTATGTCTGATTTGAATCAAACTGATAATAACAGATAAGAGTTGCTTGTCCATAATTTTTAGGACTTACGCAAACAACCTCTCTAACTCTTATTCCTCTGTGTTCTCTGCGTCCTCTGTGGTTTGATTTTCCATTAAGAGTGCGTAAGTCCTAATTTTGTGAACCCGCATTTTTTTAGAGGAATAATATCCTCTATCGACTCAAGCTGTTGGACTTCCTATCCCTATGGTTCTCGGTGGATGCCCTTATCTACAGCTTTGGGCTACAGCAGTTTTATCTGGCAAAGAAAATTCTTTCCGAGAGTGGGTTCTTTATTTTCAAACCGGACAAGTCGAAACAAGATGGACGCAAAAGAGTCGGCAGGCAACGCATCCCCCAAGGATGCGTTGCCTGCCGCCAGTTGAATGCGTGGAAGAAAAAAAGAGGTTGAAAATTATTTTTTGTTCGACGCTTAAGGATGCTCTGCTTTGCTAGAGAGATCAAAACCAGTGTTTTGGATATGTCCTCTCTTGGGCTAAATTATTGAATATCACAGCGCATAGCACTAGAATCATCGATCCCTCAAAGGCAGGTGTTAGCAGAAATTGCCAGTCCGGTTTCGTCATCATGACGACTAATGCAACAGCACCCGAAGGTGGGTGTAGAGTTCCGGTAAGCTGCATGATTCCAATTGCACTAGAAACAGCCATTCCCATTGCCAAGGGAGAAGAACCGAGAAAATGCAGAATTATCAGACTCACAATAGCAGCTAAAAGATTACCCCCAACGACATTGCGAGGTTGAGCCAAAGGACTTTCAGGGACACCAAATATCAAGACACTTGTAGCACCAAAAGGAGCCATCAGCAAAGGAGAATTAGTTTTTACAGCAAGGTAAGACGTTGCAGTGATAGCCAAGAAACTACCAATCCAACTCCAAAAAACGTGCCGGCGATCGGGTCTTTCTATTGGACAGGTAAGGGGACACGAGCGCCATCTGCCAAAGGTTTTATACCAATAATTTTCCCATTTCAACCGAACTTTTTTATAGTCGATCATGAACCGCTTGATAATTATGACTCTCTTAATTGACTGAGCAAGACTTGATTAAAGTTACGATAACATGACATTTCTCAAAAAAGCTGTAAAAAGTATCTAAAGATACAGATTTTTCTATTTCATTGAAAAATAGGTCAAATAAATAAATTTAATTTGCATAAAATCAGGGCTAAAAATCTTACTGCAAGCTAATTACTCGGTAAAATAAATGACGATTAGCTGACGGGCCACCATGCTTTTGGCTTCCATTGGTCTTGCAAAGCTCGAATTAAAATTGCATTTGGAAAAATCTCTCTTTGGTGTTCGCGTAACCACAGTACATACTCAATTGTTCTTCTGAGAGCATCTTCTAACCCATAAGTCCAGTCCTCAAGGGCTGTTTGGACTTCTGCAACAGAAAAATTGACCCCAATGGCGATCCGATGCTCGTTCATACTGCTTGAATACGAGGTATTCAACTGAGTCTTGTAACCAAAACCACACACCTAACAGGCTAACAGCTTGAAAAAATGCCCTGACCTGGTGTTAGTAAATTATCTGGATCGTAACGTCGCTTTGCACTTACCAAATTTCCCCAAACTCGACCAAAATGCTGCTGCCAATCCTTTTTGTCAAAGGGAATAGCATCTACAGAATATTTGTAACCACCCAAGTCACGGTTTTGCTCAAATAGTTTGCGATTATCAGACAGCATCCTTGTAACTACAGCATCTTCTGGTGGTGCTGCTGTTCGCAAAATAGAAAAGAGAAACACAATCTCTTCTCTGGGAACCCGGAACAAGGGTAGATGAAAACGGTTGGTTTTGACTGGATATAGCAGAATTGGCCCTTGACCCGTATCAGCTAGTGTTAAGTTGGCAGCCACCTTACTAACAAAACTGTTAACTGCGCTACCAGGTACAAACAAATCTAACCAGGGATGAGGATAAGACCAAACACCAATAGATTTGAGAAAAGCAACTGTAGGAGCTAAACGGTTGAGAAAATCAAAGTAAGTTTTATCTTCTATTTGTTGTGTACCGCGAGTATAGTTTAATCCTGTAAGTAACAAACTGTTATTAGGTATGCTTGGAGGACTGTAAAAGCTAGCCGCTTCTAGCAGATAACGCCATCCACCAGCATTATTAGAAACTAACTGACCTTCTACGTAGTTGAAGCGCTCATCATTTATGATTTGGCGTTGGTCATGAGTAAAGGTAGCTAAATCATCATAATATAACTGAAACACACGGGCATTGGTAGTAGCGGGAATTAGCTTAACAGTTGCCTGTACGATAATTCCACATTGACCTAGCCCTGCTAGTACTGCTGACCATAAATTGCGATTGTACGACAGCGAACAAGTTTCGAGATCGCCTTTGCCTGTAACTACCTTCAGTTCTAAAACATTGTCAACTTGCACACCATAACGATGAGTTGCACCACCAATACCCCCTACTGACAAAGTACCGCCAACAGAAAGTTCGATGTAATCGGTAAGAACAGGGGGTGTTAATCCCTGTACAAGCGTTTGTTGCAATAACTGACTCCATACCACTCCAGCATCAACAATCGCTCGGTCTGTACCAATGAAATGAATCTTGTTGAGGGTACTTAAATCAATGACAATGCCTGCTTCTACCTGTGACTGACCGTATGTAGAGTGACCCTGACCGCGTGGGGCAACCTTGAGCTTGTGAGTGCGAGCGAATTGAATAACTCGAACAATATCCTCAATTGAGCCTGGTTTAAGTACTGCTATCGGTTGACGATGGACGATATTACCAAAGTCAATACTGGCATCAGTAAGTGTCGCATTATCAGTGTAAAGTACTCCATCTAAGGCAGGTAAGCTTTCAAAAACAGATGTGGCACTGGCAGATGTTACCCACGAACGAGTAGTTAAATCAAACCCGATAACAATTGCACTGGTAGTCAAACCTTGTAAAACTGAGCGACGTGAAGTGTTTTGTCTCATAATTTTTACTTGGTAGTAGGAATCGTTACTTTCTCAAGTCAACACACTGCTAGTTTTTAGCGTTTACTTAACTAAACTTAAATTTCTATTCAATGAAAGGTGTGGTTTTATGGCTGTGCCATAAATTAAAAAATATACAATCATTCTATGAAAAATACGGTTAAATACTGTTAAGGCAGGAGGCAGGAGGCAGAAGGCAGAAGGGAAGAGGTTTTCAGACAAATTTACTTTTCGTTACATACTTCAGTTTTTTTGCACCTTTCTACTTATTGTGGTTTGAAAACGCTTGTTTGCAGTTTAGTTGTACTTAATCTGGAGCAAACTCATCAAATGCGTACAACTTCTTAAGAATTGGCAATTATCTCACTACCATTCCCCTCTAAGTCTTGGTCAATTTTATAGGCATCTAGAGCATTAGGATTTGGGTAAACAGAAAAGTCTTGCTGAGTATGATTGTTTACTATATCAGTTTGTGTGCGTGAGCCTTTTGCATACAATTTGATTTGTTCTTGCGAGTGCATTTGATTAGAATCGTAGAAATAGCCAGTAGATGTTTCTTGTTCTCTTTCAACTTTCCAAACGTGTGTATTAGTTATATAGTCGGGCTTCTGTTTAAAAGGTGTAACGAAAGCAGGACAAAACCATTGCAGCCTATTATTAGGTTGAGCACAAAAGTTACCATTATCTAAAGCAATAATATGAGCGCATTTTTGTCCTCCTTCACCCGCTTCTTCAGAATCTTCATTACCGTACCAATCGAGTGTAAACATATACTGTCCACCTGACCAATTCCCATCCTTAAGGTGAACTTTGACTCTACTTTCAGCTAGTCGCTCAAATTTAGTGCAAGTAATCTCATAACTAAAGCAGTCCCAAAACTGCAAATAATCTACTGGCATTGAAGGCGCATTGATTTTGTGACAGAAAGCATTTATTGGTAAACGCCATATTACAGCACCATTATCTGTCAAGACATGAAAACCCAGCGCCCGCCCAGAAATAGAGGAAACTGCAAATACGCAAACTTGGATAAACTCATTATGATGTGCGCTGCAATCATAAAGAAATTCTTTGCGAAGGTAGCAATAGAATCGAGGAATATTAGTATTTAAAGTAGCCATGTTTTATGATTCCATTTTGTTAGCGTATTTTCTTCGCCATTGTTCCCACTTTTAAATCAGGTCTAACGTTCTTTGACCGTCAGATCGTTTACTTCCTCGTCAACCCCGACACTTTTATTGCAGAAAATTTCTCTTTATCGCTGTGCCTAACCAAGATGCCGCCATTTTGAACTTGATTCACTGTAAGGGTGACAGCCCTTGAGAATAACCCCGCTCACACTCGTGCCAAAAAAACCGATCTTTCTATTGCTCACAAGTTCCTCACATTGTTTCTCTATCTTCAAACTAAACTCAGCCCAATTCACACTTAAAAGATGGAATATCTTTACTATCTGGAGAATGCCAGCCTGATACTACAGTTGATTGAATACCTGAATGATAGACCTCAACTTAAAGTCAGTTACGTCACTGTAATTAATACTATTGACGGCTGGGCGATCAGAGTTAGGCTAAAGCATCAACCCTCACCGCAAGAAGATAGTAACTTCCGGTCAATCTTAAGTGAATTAGGAATTTTGTACTCACCGCCAAAGCAATTACAATTGGCACTTTGGAGTTTGGCAGGCGGAAAGTCACCTGTTGAAGTGATGCGTCGCTACCAGGTTGCGGTCGTTTTTCATGGTCAGCCCAAAATTGAGGAGATAGAAGCATTGCGGCAACAGTTCATCAAAGGATTAGCTGACTGTCCACAAACCCTTCTAGAACTTAGATGATTGCTGGCACTACCATGAAAGAATAATAGAAGAAAAACGCTCAAAGCAGTTCTCTGGGCCAAGCTTGCGATTATCAGCGACAAAGTTGTTTGGTAGCAGCTGATTAAAGTCAGACAAGTAGAGCCTGTTATGTCAGCTTTAAGCCAGACAAGCCCATTGAGATGAACTGACACTTTAAGGAATTAGTAAGCTGAGAATGAAAATTTAAGACTTTTGACCTGTTAGATTTTTTAATTTGTCATTTGCTCGGTGTAAATAATTGCAGCCCTCTAAATTCAAGCGATTAAAGTCAGCTAACTTGCTTTATGCTTTTGGCATGGTAGAGTAAACCGACTGACGTTGATGCAATACCTCAAACCATTGCCTCAATTTAGGATACTCTTGCTGCCAATCATGGCCAAATCTGAGGCTGTAGTAACCCAATCCTGATATAGCTGCAACATCAACAGCACTGAGAGTTTCATTGAATAGGTAGGCTGAATTCGTCAACTTTTGTTCAAAAACATCTAAAACGCGATGAATGCTGGACTGGTATTTAGCTTGAGTGCCAGAATCAGCTTGGTTTCCTTTACGGGTTTCGTACCACAATCCCACAATATTGTCGATCGAACTGTCGGCTAACTCTTCCCCCTGACGGCAGCACAAACGCTCAATGCGCTCGCCTGGATAAAAACTCGGCTGAGGATAAGTCTCGTCGAGATACTCCACAATCAGCGTTGAATCCCAAAAAACCAGACCATTTTCATCCACCAATACCGGAACTTTGCCAATGGGAGATAAACTCAGAAATTCTCTTGATTTATTGTTAATGTCTGTCTCTTTCAGTTCGCAAGGTAGCTGCTTCTCAGCTAGGACAATTCTTACTTTACGAGCGTAAGGCGATCGCTGCGTATAGTATAAGGTTCGCACCATATCGCTGCTATAAATTCAGTGTTGTGATTTCTTATTTTAAATCTAATTTTGAATTAATGAAGCCAAACGAACGGTTACAAGTGTAACCAGTATTGTCTACTATTACACTTGTAGACTTAGCCGTATTTTCTCCTGACCTTTTTCAAAAATCAAATAGGATTCCTATAGTATTCAATGAATTGACGACTACAATCCGCATAAATGTAGTTTTGTTTACCTCTTTGTTTGCCATTATTACGGTTATGATGGGATTTACAACATGGCATTCCATGAAGATTTATCCTAATTCATATTCTCATTATGCAACGCCCAATTTGGTAACCAGATAAAAAATGCCACCCAAGTGTTGAAGCTGCTAGCTGGTTATCAAATACTACCGCAATTATGCCGGTTGTTGATTATTCACCGAGCGATCGCTGGCGTACAACTGACTCCTGAAGAGAAAGCCAACACTATAGAGCAGAGCAAGATTATAGCAACAAAGAATTGACCTAAATGCACTTTAAGAGCGATCGCACAAATGTTTATCCTCCTCTTCCACCTCTGCATTAGTTCGCAGATAATCTCGCACCCAGTTACAGCCATATTCCAGCAGGTCAAGTTTAAGTATGCACGGTAAATTCCAGATAATGAGAGTGTTATCTTCACCAACAGAAGCTAAAAAACTGCCATCGGGTGCGATCGCCACATTCCAAACTGAACCACTATGACCGAGTAAAGTAGTAATTAACTGCCCTTCTCGACTCCAAATTTTCACAGTTGTGTCCATTCCGCAGGAAGCAAAAAATTGACCGTCGCTACTCCAAGCAATCTTTGACACTACACCGTTATGACCGACAAAGGTTTGAGTTGATTTACCCGAAACTCCATCTTTTGAATTATATTTCCACAGCTTAATTGTCGTATCACCACTACAAGAAGCAACTAACTGACCGTCAGCACTAAAAGCAACATGATTAACACTTGCATCATTTTCAGCAAGAGTTGTCAATAATGAGCCATCTCGATACCAAACTTTAATTTCGTTTAAATTCCCACTAGAGGCGATGAAATGACCGTCAGGACTAAAGGCAACACATGAAACCATCTCCTCTTGTCCAGTGAGAGTATTGTGTAATGTGCCATCAGTCGTCCAAAGCCTCACCTTACCATCCCCATAACCAGCAGCAATCAGCTTGCCAACAGGACTAAAGGCAAGGCAAAACGCTAATCCGCCTTCTGCTGGCAGTATTTTTAGAAGTTCAGCTTTGTCCCAGTTTCTACTCCCACACTGCCAGAGTCTCACAATACTATCGTTGCTTCCCGTTGCTAAGATTTCTCCATCAGGACTAAAAGCAACACTAAACATCGATGCGTCGTGTTGCAAGGTTTTCAGCAATGTGCCATCGCGCTGCCAAAGTTTGACAGTGTAATCCAAGCTGGCAGTCGCGATAGTAGAACTATCTGGACTAATCGCAACACCAAAAACTGGCGCACTGTGAGCATTTACGGTAGTTTTGAGGTTATGATTAGGTTTCCACATCCGCATAATACGATCTGACCCAGCAGAAATAAAATAACTCCCGTCTGGGCTGTAGGCAATTTTTCGCACGGTTGAACGATGTGCTTTGAGGGTACTCAGTTCTGTTCCCTCAAGACTCCAAATTTTGACCGTTTTATCTCCACTAACAGTCACGAGAGTTTTCCCGTCAGGACTAAAAGCAATGTCCCATACGGCTGCACTATGTCCTACTAAAGTTGTTATGAGCGTACCATCAAGATTCCATAATTTAGTAGTAGTATCTTGACTGGTAGAAGCGAGAATTTGTCCATTAGGACTGAGAACCAAGACGCTTATCCCGGCTTGGTGTGCTACCCATTTTTTGAGCAGTGTACCGTCCTGATGCCAGAGATAAATGACGTTCTCTGCTTCTGTAACGATCAGTTGACACTCAGGAACAAAAATAATAGCGATCGCGTGGTTTGGATGTTTGAATGAGCCGAGCAAAACACCCTCCAAACTCCATAAATTTACCACACCATTATCGTGTCCTGAAGCAACCATTTGACCGTCAGGGCTGAAGTTGACAACACGAGTCGTTGTCGAATAGTTAACTATAATTTTTGGTGCATCTTCATCCAGTCGCCACAGTTTAACCTTGCCATCATTATGGCCCGAAACTATCATTTGACTGTCAGGACTGAATTTAACTGACCAAACTGTCACAGACTCATTTTGCAAAGTTTTCAGTAGGGTGCCGTCTCGTTGCCAAAGTTTGATTGTGCCATCCATTCCTGCTGAGACAATCGGGTTACTATCAGGACTGATATCAACACTCCAAATATCGGCAGTGTGTCCTGTCAGATGATTAAATTCTGTTGTGCCATAAACGGCCTGTCGCAGGGCATTCTCAATTTTTTGCTCTAATTCGGGTTCAGCAGAACCTAATTGTTGTAACTTTCGCTGGGCTTTAATAGCTTGAACTAATGCTTCTAAACCTTGATGGGAGGCATAGAGGGCTTCAGACGCACTGGCGATCGCTTTAATCTCACTGAGTCTAGATTGTTGTAAAGCCGCCATATTGGCATTAAGCAAGAATTGTTGAATCCTAGCAGCTTTTTGTTCTTGTACAAGTCTGGCTTCTACTTCTTTAAGACGTTCTGCCTCTAAGCGCAATTCCACTTCTTTGCGATCGACTTCTTGAGAGGCAGTAAAAAATAAGTAATCTAGATCGCTCAAACTTTTCCCCTGCGCCCAAACTTGGGCATCTTTGAGCGCTTGTCCGCGCAACAATCGCGATTCATCTTTTTGCCCAGAAGCGACCCAAGCATCAAACGCCTGGGAGTAAGGACGCAATGCTGCTAATTTTCTCTCAACCCATTGGACATTAAAGACTTGTTGATAAATGCGATTTTTGACTTTTAATATTCCCTTGTGCCTAACCACTAAGCCACTGAGTAACAATTCAATCTGTTCTCGACTATCATCACAATTTATTTCAATACCTTGCAAAACTTGTTGATAAATGCCTAAGATTCTCCCAGCCTGCTGACCGTTACGCTCAATGCGATCGCGTATAGTTCTCAGGTGTTCTGGTTCATCCTGCGATTCCCAATGCTCAATGATGCGAGTTTTGACCAAGTTTTCAATCCAGAACGATTCCGTACCCGGTGGAATACTCATCTTGTCACCGTTCCCTATTGCTCCCTGACTCAATTGCACGACTAAATGACACAACTTCTGAGTCAGAAACGGTTGTCCCGCCGTCCAGTTTAAAATTGCTCTCACAACCGATGCTGGCTGTTCCACCGTTTTGTCTAGCCCTTGAATTAAAGGAGTGACTTTCTCCCACTCAAAGCCTTTGAGTTCTATTGCTTGTCCAATATTGAACGGTGTCTTTGTTCTATCTCGAATTAAATCCGAAGGAGTTGCTACCCCAAAAATCGCAAAGGTAATGCGTTGATAGTCTGGATTGATTGCCCGCTGGTTATAGCAGAAGCGAATGAAGGCAAAAAAGTCATCAATTGAAAAGTTAAGTCCCAGCAGAGAGTCGATTTCATCAACAAAAATAAACAACTGTTGTTGGGGAAACTGCACCAGTAGCAATTCTTCAATAAACCACCGCAGCCGTTGTAGTAAACCCAAATCGTTGCGTTCTTGCCACCAAGTTTTCAGGTTCAAGGTTTCCATTAGCCCCAACTGTCGCCATAAGTCACCGACGAATCCCTTGTACCATTGCAGGGGAGTAATTTGTTCGCTTCCCAGTACACTCAAATCTACAGAAGCGCAGCGAAAGCCGTCTTGCTCAAGGCGATGCTTGGTTCGTACCAACAGTGAGGATTTACCCATTTGCCGGGAGTTGAGGACATAGCAAAACTCTCCTCGCTTCAGGGCTTCATACAGTTGTGAGTCGGCTTGACGCTGTACGTAAGTAGGTGCATTAATGGCTAAACTACCGCCGAGTTGATAGCTATCTTGGGGCATGGAGAATAGAGTAAAAACTTTTCTCAACAAGGGTGGACATTGTAATTACTTATACCGTTTATTTGTGAAGCTGCGCTAAATCTTAGCTTTTTTTAACGCATAGGCGCTTCGCCTTCCCGCAGGGTAGGAACGCAGAGTTTTTTAAAGATAATTTACTATTTCCTAAAATAATTAGGGCATTTTCGTAGAGAATTGGTATTAGATAAAATATCTCAAAATTCTATTTGAATACATTCAAAATTAATGAACAATTAATGAGCGTACCATTGGCGGAAGTACCCTCGATATAGCTCACAGCTAACAGTTGCTTGACTATCAGTAAGATACACCAATCCTAAACTTTTTAACTTAAACGCTACTTCAATCTCTAACTGAATTGGAGCCGTTAAAGCCAGTTGAAAGGCATCAGCTAATTTAGGATGCTGTTGTAGGTTCCATAATTGATACTGAAGATATTGTTGATAGATTCCAGTATCCCTCGTAGCATCTTGCAGTAACGTTTGTACGGGAATCTTTAAGTGGGCACTTTGATACAATGCCAGTCGGATTAAATACGGAAAGCCATCAGTGAGTTTCATTAACTGCTGAAGTTCAGACTTTGTGAGTTGAAGTCTGTAACGTTCGGCTAAATCCTGCACATGTTCTGAGTTAAAGTTTGGCAGTTCGATCGCCAATCCTACATTAAAAGGAGAGCGATGGGTCGGTAAAGGAATATAAACTTCAACTGCATGAGCCATTACAATTCGTAACTTCTGCCAAACTGAAATGTCTTTTGTTTCCTCATACCAGGAACGCAACAAAACGAAAAAATCACTGGCGAGTTCTGGGTATTCAAATAATTGGTCTACACCATCTAGTGCTAAGATGACGGGATTAGGGATGTCCTTGAGGAGATAGCCTTGAAAATAAATCGTGCTGTTAATCAAAGCTCCCATATCTTCGTCCCAGTAGTCATTTATTTTAGATTCCAAACCTAACTGGCGAGTGACATTTGTACAGAACCAACGTAAGAAGCGATCGCTTGAAGTAAACACCTGTGTTCCGGCATAATGTAAGTTTACTCGCACTGTGTAGTAATTCTGACTGTTGCCATAATCCAGAATACGTGCAATCAGGGAAGTCTTCCCCATCTTTCGAGGTGCTTTGATGCGAATAAACGCACGAGGTTGGAGAATTTCTTGACAACAGGTTTGTTCGATGGTGAGGCGCTCAATATAAAAGCATGAACCGAGAGGAACCCATCCTTCTGGAGATTCTAGAACGTAGCCTTCTCTCGTCAAGTCCCCCATTGGCATTGCTGCTGTCGTCTCGGTTATCTGAGGATTATCCCAAGAAACGAATTTTTCTAAACGTTGTTCTAGCAGCTTTGGAAGATTCGTCTTATTAACTTTTTCACCAAGCGATTGTGACAGCAACTGCCATAGTCTGGGCGCAACTGTGAATTTAATATAGCTTTCAGAGTAGTTATTTTCTTCAGCAAGTTTAGCGTAAGTCTTTTTGGTTTCAAGTAGAGATTCTCGCAGGATTACTTTGTGAATATAGCTCAGCGAACACCCTGTTTCTGTAGCCACTAACTGGAGCGCAAATTCAACTAGTTCCTCAATGTTTCTCATTCAAATAGCAAGTTGCTAGGCTAGGATATGGTCGGTTAACAATATATTAATCAACAACCAATTAATTTACCAATTTAGGTAATTGACAAAAGCGATAGATTGTGAAATTGTAGCTCGAAGTAAGATAATTTTACACAAACATACCAATTTTATCTATTTCTCTTTGAGCTAAACAACTGAAATAATTCATATTTGGAGTTTAATTCAGCTCTTGTTCTTGTGATATCTCAATCAAAGCCTTTTTGTTTTAACTACCTGTTTCAAATGCTCCCAAAATCTAGAGCGTTCTTTACTGTGTGCGTACTATTCAAATGGAACCACTATGATGAATATTGGCGAAGTTCTGGAAACTGTAGAACAAACTCTGCTCTTTAGACAACTTAATACCCTTGAATAATCGCTTGGTATTTGATGATATGGCTAGAAAACCAAGGCGATCGCAGTTTCTACTTCCACAGGGAGTGATGCAGTGTGTAAATGCTGATTTATTATTGTTGACTCTTATACTTTTACCTTTTTCGGTATTTTATCGTAATCTTTTTCAAAAATCAAATAGGAATCCTATATAACTTTTAAGCATACCGAATACAATTCATGGAACTACGGCATCTGAAATATTTTGTGACCGTTGCAGAAGAACTCAATTTTAGCCGTGCTGCTATGCGACTGTATATTTCCCAACCTGCGTTAAGCCGTCAAATCAAAAACCTGGAAAACGAGCTGGGTACTGTGCTGTTTTTTAGACAACCTGATGGATTGATACTCACAGAAGCGGGGAAATTTTTTCTCGAACAAGCAAAAGATATTTTGAATCGTAGTGATGTGGCTGTACAAACCCTCAAGGCTCATTACAGCAACATAGATGAGCCTTTAGTTGTTGGCTATATCCCAACCATCCTTCAGACTTTTCTTGGTCAAACCCTACATCGCTTTGGACATAGCCATCCTGAATTTGCTGTGCGTTTACAAGAGATGCCGCCTGCCGAGCAAGTTAGAGCATTACGAGATGGAACGATTGATATTGCCTTTATGGGCAATCCACCTGATGAGTTAGATGAAGAGTTTATAGTCAAATGTGTGAAGAAAGTGCTGATTGCTGCTCTGTTACCAGATACACACCCGCTGGCACATGAATCTTCGATTAATCTAGCTCAACTGGCATCTGAAAAATTTATCGGTATGTCTGAAAAAACCTTTCCCGGAAGGAACGATCGCATCCGCGACACTTGTCGCTGTGCTGGTTTCATGCCAAATCTACGCCTGTTTGCCGATAGCCATGCTTCTATGATTGCTCTGGTTGCCGCAGGGCAGGGGGTAGCAGTTATGCCAAACGAGGCAGAAGCATTACCTCATCCCCAAGTTGTGTTCATGCGGCTCCACCATCCCATATACTACGCTCGCTCAACCGCCGTGTGGAGGAAAGAAACACCATACAAATCTTTAGATAAATATCTCAAAATTCTGTTTGAGTATGTTCAAGAGTGAGTAGACTGAATGTTTTTCATTTAAGTAACAACTGGAGTCAATAACTGGGATTACCTTGATGGTGCAATGCCAAAATATTTTGAGAAAAGAAGAAAAACTGAATGAGTAGAGGAAACTAAACCGTCCCTCAACATTATTCAACCTTGGTAACACAATAATAAAGATTTAATTCAATCAAAAAAGGCTTGCTTATGCTTACAGACTTGCAAATACGAAAGTTTACGAAATTATTTACTATGTACGCTCGTGATAATAGTGGGCTGATTGGTTTAGCAGACTTTGAAAGAATTGCTAAAAAAGTAGAAGAATTTCGAGGTGGAAAATCAGATTCTTCAAAAATTAAGGATTTGTCTAGCAAGTTTAGTTATTTCTGGATTCGCCTTAAAGATGAGATTGATAAAAATCGTGACAATAAAGTGAGTTTAGATGAGTGGCTTAAGTATTACGAAACTATTCTCAACGATCCTCAGCGGTCTATTCCTGGCTGATACCCACGACTTAATGTTAGGTCTATTAGCATATTTAGCTTTTTTTTTCGTTTAAGTCCCGATAGTGGTACTGCAACGCCAGCACTGCCTACCGGATTCTACGACTTGGACAGTTTACTCGGTGGTGGCTTCCGTAAAGAGCGGTTGTAGTACCAATAGTTCCAGGGCTTACAGGGGTACACTAATATCTGCGCTCAAAGCCTGATTGCTTACAGAGTAAAGGTTTAAAGGCTATTTAGTACGTTTGCACCGGGGAAGTTCAGTCTAAACTTGAGCAATCCCAGCAAAGCAATTGTGTTTAACCTCAGCACAGCAGCGAACACTTAACATCAAAGAAAAATCATGCCCCAACTCTGAATGCTAAACAAAATCATAAATTAGGCGATAGCTGCACCAACGCCAAGGCTGAACGCATATCTACTTTATCATTTAAATTTACTTGTTGAGAATAAACAGAAAAATAGGAGTTTAGGTTTATTCTCAGCTGAAGGTAACAAAAGAGGGTTAGACAATTAATTTAATACTTTTTTACTGGTCTTAACTGTCTTAACTGTCTTAACTGTCTTAACTGTCCTCTTAAATGTCTTAACTGACGTTGCATTTTTTTGATGAGTCTGAGATTATGTACTAGATAATGACAAAAATAAAGAGTAAAATTCGTTAAACTAAATGCAATCATGAAACATTTAGAGTTAAAATTTTGATAAATTAATTATGTTAACTATAAAAAGCACATTAAAATGATTAGCTGAAAAAATTAGCGATCGCAGGTAAGCGAGCGTTAAATTTATGTACAAGGCAAAAAAGCTTTTGTCATTATCAAACTGAATGGATGAAACCTGCTTTACTATATTTAAATTCCGTCTTCTACAAGCATTAGAAAGCTATTTAATTATTGAAAATTAAGCTATATGACTAGCCAAGAACTATTAAAACAAATCTCGCCGCAAAAAATTGTTATTACAGCGACATTTACAAGCGAAATAATTAAAAATTCCTTATTATATTGGTTCAAAGAAATAGGAATACCTTATTTAATCGAGTTTGCACCTTACAATCAGCTATTTCAAGAACTTCTGAATCCAGCCAGCCTTTCGGCTAATAATAACGATGGAATAAACGTAGTTTTAGTGAGGTTTGAGGATTGGGAAGCAAATAAAAATGGTTTACAATTAAAAGTTGACGATTCTTTGAAAGAAGAAATTTTTGGCGATCGCCTACGCCATACCTTACCAAATCACATCGAAATTGCTCACCTGAACCAGTACGAAACAGAGTATCTATATCAAGAAATTTTTGGCGATCGCGTCTATTTAAAGCATGGAATTGTCTTCAATGAAGACGACTGTATCATCGATGTTGGAGCGAATATTGGACTATTTACTTTATTTGCCCAACAAAAATCTCCAAAAAGCACTATTTACGCCTTTGAACCTGCACCTCACGCCTTTGATAAATTACAAACTAACACCAAGCTTTATTGCCACAATACTCATCTTTTTAATTGCGGTTTAGGTGGCGAGTCTAGAGAAGATACCTTCACTTTTTACCCTCGCTCATCACTTTTCTCCAGTTTTGCTGCTGATGCAAAGCAAGATGAAAAAGCTATTCGCTCGGTCATTATTAATATGCTGCAACGCGATAACTCTCTGGATGAAGAGTTATTAGAGCGCCTGACTGATGAATTTCTCAAAGATAGATTAGAGCGAGAAACTTATCAGACTAAACTGCGAACTCTTTCCGAGATTATCGAAGAATATAAGATTGAAAAGATTGATTTACTGAAACTAGATGCAGAAAAAAGTGAATTAGCAATTCTCCAAGGAATTAAAGACAACCACTGGCCACTGATTAAACAGATCGTTATGGAGGTGCATGACCAAGAAGGCAGTACACTTAAACAAGTTATAGCCTTACTTGCAGACAAAGGCTTTAAATTTGTTGTCGATGAAGAGTCTCTGCTACACGGTTCGCGATTATTTAATATTTATGCTACTCGCCCCAACCAAAACCACAACCCAGAATCGCAGCAACTTGAAGACAACACAGCTCGATTAGAACAAACCGTTAAAGATTTTAGCAGCGCCTTAAAAACAGCAGCAACGCGATCGCCAATCCCCCATTTAATTTGTATATGTCCTCCATCTCCAAATATCGATGCAGCAACTAACACCTTGTATGAGAGAATGCAGGAACTCTTAGCTGCCGATCTCAAAAATGTTAGTGGTATGTATTTGATTAAAAGTCAAGAATTGACTACTACCTACCCAGTAGAGGACTACTACGACCCCTACGGCGAAGAATTAGGACACATACCTTACACACCGACCTTTTTCTGTGCCTTGGGGACAATGCTAGCGCGGAAGATATTTGCATTGAAAAGCTCTCCTTATAAAGTGATTGCTCTTGACTGCGACAATACCTTATGGAGTGGTGTTTGTGGAGAAGATGGAGTTGCAGGAGTAAAAATCGATTCACCATTTCGATTCCTACAAGAATTTATCCTTGAGCAGCAAACAGCAGGAAAGTTGATTTGTTTGTGTAGTAAGAATCAACAAGAGGATGTGTTTGCGGTCTTTGACCAACATCAAGATATGGTGCTCAAGCGCCATCATCTCGTCAATTGGCGCATTAATTGGCAATCGAAATCAGAGAATTTGAAGTTTTTAGCTAACGAATTGCAACTGAGTTTAGATAGCTTCATTTTTATAGATGATAATCCAGTTGAGTGTGCAGAAGTTAGAGCAAACTCTCCAGAAGTTCTGACTCTCCAACTTCCCCAAGAGTGCAGTCGCATCCCGCAATTTTTACAACATATTTGGGCTTTCGACCAACTCCAAGCCACCCAAGAAGACCAACAAAGAACCAATCTCTATCAACAGAATGTCCAGCGCCAGCGTTTGCAGCAGGATTCTCTTTCCTTTAGTGATTTCCTTGCCCAACTGGACTTAGAAATCGAAATTTCCCCGATGCAAAGCGAACAACTTACACGGGTTGCTCAACTTACAGGGCGTACCAATCAGTTTAACTTCACCACCATCCGACGGTCTGAGGCCGCAATTCAACAACTTTGCCATTCTGGAAACTTAGAATCTCGCGTAGTCAAAGTCAAAGACCGCTTTGGAGATTATGGTTTAGTAGGTCTGCTCTTATTTGCAACTGAGGAAAATGCACTAGTTGTAGACACATTTTTACTGAGTTGTCGGGTGCTTGGCCGGGGTGTAGAACATAAAATGCTGTCCTATTTAGGAAGTCTTGCTCAAGAAAGAGGCTTGGCAAGAGTCAAAGTTTTCTATAAACCTACCCAGAAGAACCAACCAGCCAAAGATTTTCTAACTGGTGTTGGCAAAGAATTTCAGCAAGAAAAAGATGGTACTTGGTTATTCGAGTTTCCATCTCAAATTACATCACAAATCAGACTTATATCAATATCCGATACAGATACCGTAGATAAAAAGCTCGATCGGAACTTGGTAGAAACAAGCTCATCTCAAAACGGCAATATACTAATATCAGATAGATATATCGTAGATAAGAAGCTTGATGAGAACTTGGCAAAAACAGCCTCCATTGCAGAGTTCTTTGAACGCATTACTCAGAATCTATATACCCCCGAACTCATCCTCAAAGAGATTACATCCCGACAACAACGCCAACGTTCTCAATTAGATATAGAATTTGTTGCGCCTCGCACTCCTATAGAAAAAGCGATCGCCAATCTATATGCAGAAATCCTCAAACTTGACAAAGTAGGTATTAACGACAACTTCTTTGAACTAGGTGGCGATTCGATTCTGGGAGCCATTCTGATTAATAAATTGCAAGCGCAATTAAACGAAATTATTCACTTTGTTGTCCTCTTTGATACTAAGACAGTAGCAAAATTAGCAGCTTACATAGAAGCCAACTACCCACAGACAGCCGCAAAACTATTAGGTAAAGAAACAACTACAATTATCGAGTTACCACAAGAGCGCATTGATGAAGCTAAAGTTTTACAAATGCGCTCCTTAATCCCTTCAATTGCTCCCTCAATAGATGACGACGCACAGAAAAACCCCCCAACTATCTTTATCCTTTCGCCGCATCGTAGCGGCTCTACTTTACTCCGCGTTATCTTAGGAGGGAACCCGCAACTGTTCGCGCCTCCTGAATTGGAACTGCTGACATTTAATACTCTCAGAGAACGCAAAGCAGCATTTTCTGGACGTTACAGTTTTTGGGCGGAAGGGACGATTCGTACTATTATGCAAATTAAAGGGTGCAATCCAGAAGAAGCGATCGCACTCATGGAGGAATTGGAAGCGCAAAACCTCACCACCAAACAATTCTACCGCCTCATCCAACAATGGCTAGGCGATAAAATCTTGGTAGATAAGACCCCCTCCTACTCCATAGATTTAGAAAACCTCAAACGAGCAGAAATAAACTTCCAAAATCCACTCTACATCCATCTTCTGCGTCATCCATTAGCAACCATGCGCTCTTATGAAGAAGCCAGGATAGAGCAAACATTTCCATATCAACATCCCTTCAATCGGCGAGAACTAGCTGAATTAGTTTGGCTGATTAGCCATCAAAATATTCTCCAATTCTTGCAAGAAATTCCTCAACAAAGGCAATATCAAGTCAAATTTGAAGACATAGTTAGTCAACCGCAGCCTACTGTAGAGAGCTTATGTCAATTTTTAGGGGTAGACTTTCATCCTGATATGCTGCAACCCTACAAAGAGAAAAAGCAGCGCATGACTGATGGGATATATGCCCAATCTAGAATGATTGGGGATGTGAAATTCCACGAGCATCAGGGTATTAATGCTAGTACGGCAGATAGTTGGAAGCAGTATTATAGCAGTGACTTTTTAGGCGATGTGACTTGGAGTTTAGCAGAGTCTTTGGGGTATCAAAGGAATAAGAAGGGAACAGGGAACAGGGAACAGGGAACAAATAATCGTGCTATTGCGAAAGTTAGTCGCGGGAATAAAACAGAACTTCAGAGATTTCCTGTTTCTTTTGCCCAACAAAGGTTATGGGTTTTAGCGCAATTAGAGCCGGACAACCCTTTTTACAATATGTTTAAAGCGGTTCGTCTGGATGGACGCTTAAACATAAAAGTTTTAGAACGCAGTCTCAACGAAATTATCCGCCGTCACGAAGTTTTACGCACCACTTTTAGTGTGGTGGAAGAAACTCCAGTACAAGTCATTGCTCTCCATGCAACCATAAAACTCGCGGTAGTCAACTTGCAAGGATTGTCAGGACAAGAACAATCAGAACAATTACAACTCGTAGCAACCCAAGATCAATTGCAACCCTTTGACCTCACCAAAGGACTGTTGTTGCGAGTCACGCTTGTACAACTAGAGTCAGAGTCTTATGCTTTGTTATTAACCATGCACCACATCATCGGTGATGGCTGGTCAATGGGAGTATTTATCAAAGAATTATCGAGTTTGTATCGAGGCTTCTTAGCTGGTGATACTTCTCCCTTACCAGAGTTACCAATTCAATACGCAGATTTTACGATTTGGCAGCGTCAATGGTTGCAAGGCGAAGCATTACAAACCCAAGTCAATTACTGGAAACAACAGTTAGCAGGCGTACCACCGCTTTTAGAACTACCAACAGACAGGCCGCGTCCCTCCGTGCAGACTTTCCGGGGTTGGTGTTTTTCCTTCCAGCTAAATGCACAACTAACAGCATCGCTGAAAGAACTCAGCCAAAAGTCAGGAACAACCTTATTTATGACCTTGATGGCGGCTTATGCGACTCTTCTGTTCCGTTACAGCAATCAAGAAGATATTCTCATCGGAACGCCCATCGCCAGCCGCAATCAACAAGAAATAGAAGGGTTAATTGGCTTTTTTGTCAATACTTTAGTGATGCGAACTCGTCTAGAAGGCAATCCGAGTTTCTCAGAACTATTAATGCAAGTACGTGCTACTTGTATGGATGCCTACGCTAACCAAGACGTTCCTTTTGAACAGATTGTTGAAGCTTTGCAAATCGAGCGCAGTCTCAGCCACAGTCCTCTATTTCAGGTGATGTTTGCATTGCAGAATGCACCAATGGAACAATTAGAAACGCCTGAGTTAGCTGTCACTCCTCTAAATCTAGATAATGTCAATGCTAAATTTGACCTGACATTACAAATGTGGGAGCAAGATAACTGCTTGCAAGGATTTTGGCAATACAACACCGATTTGTTTAATGAAGACAGAATGGCTCGGATGACTGGTCATTTCCAGGAGTTATTAACGGGAGTTGTCAGCCATCCTCAACAATCTGTAGGTACTTTACCATTACTAACCGAGCGCGAACTTCATCAATTACTGGTGGAATGGAATGATACTCATACACCATATCCCGATACAAAGTGTATCCATCAATTGTTTGAGGAGCAGGTAGAAAAAACACCCGATGCAGTGGCAGTAGTGCATGAAGATGAGTCTTTAACATACCAGGAATTGAATGAACGCGCCAATCAATTAGCGCATTATCTACAAAGCTTGGGGGTTAAAAAAGAAGTATTAGTGGGGATTTGCGTCGAGCGTTCCATAGAAACGATCGTTGGTATACTCGCCATCCTTAAAGCTGGCGGAGCATACGTGCCGCTCGATCCAGCATACCCGAAAGAACGCCTATCCTGGATTTTGACAGATGCCAAACCAGCAGTACTATTGACTCAGACGCAACTGATTGACACACTACCGGAACACCGAGCTTATACAGTTTACCTTGACACTTATTGGCATCATACCCAAGAGAGTCAACAAAACCTAATCTGTGCTACTAGCATCGATAACTTGGTTTACGTAATTTATACTTCTGGCTCTACAGGCCGACCTAAAGGAGTCCAAATTACCCATGCAGGACTACTAAATCTGGTGTATTGGCATCAACGTAATTATCAAGTTACACCTGCTGACCGAGCCACTCAAATTGCTGGAGTAGCATTTGATGCAGCTGTTTGGGAAATTTGGCCTTACCTTACCTGTGGTGCGAGTGTGTACTTACCAAAAGAAGAGATTCGTCTTGCACCGCAGCAACTACAAGATTGGCTGATATCCAAAGAAATCACTATCAGTTTCCTACCAACACCATTAGCAGAAACTATATTGTCGTTAGATTGGTCACAAAATGTAACTTTACGTACCTTACTGACTGGTGGAGACAAACTGCATCATTATCCGGCAAATTCGCTGCCGTTCAAGTTGGTTAATAATTATGGGCCAACGGAAAATACAGTAGTTGCAACTTCTGGTTTGGTTCCAGCCAAAGAGCAATTTGACACGAGTCCGGCGATCGGGCGACCTATTGCTAATACACAGATTTATCTTTTGGATGCTAATTTGCAACCTGTACCGATTGGGGTTCCCGGTGAATTACATATCGGTGGTGCTAGTTTAGCGCGGAATTATCTCAACCGTCCGGATTTAACAAATGAGAAATTTATTGCCAATCCCTTTAGTCAAGAAATGGGTGCAAGGCTGTATAAAACAGGAGACTTAGCTCGCTACTTAAGTGATGGAAACATTGAATTTCTGGGTCGTATTGATAATCAAGTCAAGATTCGTGGCTTCCGCATTGAACTAGGTGAAGTTGAAGCAGTATTGAGCCAAAACTCCTTTGTGCGTGAGGCTGTAGTTATTGTCTGGGAAGAAGTTCCAGACGAGAAGCGTTTGGTAGCGTATATCGTTCTCAACCAGGAGCAACGCCCCACAGTTAATGAACTCAGGCAGTGGCTACAGGGGCAATTACCTGAGTATATGGTTCCAGCAATCTTTATGTTCCTTGAAACCTTACCCCTGACCCCCAATGGTAAGGTAGACCATCGAGCTTTACCAGTACCAGAATTAGATTTAAATGACTCAACTGGCTTTGTCTCTCCCCGCACCGATAATGAAAAAGTCTTGGTGAAAATTTGGCAAGATGTTTTACGATTAAACCAAGTTAGTATTCATAGCAACTTTTTTGAATTGGGTGGTGATTCCCTAATTGGCATCCAAATCGTTGCCAGAGCCGCTCAAGCGGGATTAAAACTAACTCCTAAACAGCTATTTCAGCACCAAACTATCGCCCAATTAGCGGCTGTAGCTGTAACTACTACCGTCAACAAGGCAGAACAAGGCTTAGTTAAGGGTATAGTTCCCTTAACACCGATTCAGCATTGGTTTTTTGAGCGAAATTTAGCCGAACCCCATCACTTTAACCAATCTGTCCTACTAGAAGTTCCGCCCAATATCAAACCGGAATTATTAGAGGAGGCATTGCAAAAGCTGGTGTACCATCACGATGCTTTAAGGCTGCGGTATGTGCAGCAAAAAGAGCAATGGCAGCAGTATAACAGTGATGCGTGCGATCGCCTATCGTTAGCCATTGTTGATTTGTCTGACCTTCCGCCAGCAGAACAATCAAAGGCGATTGAGTTAAAAGCAGATGAAATTCAGCGATCGCTCAACATCACAGATGGGCCACTACTGCGGGTGGTACTATTTAACTTGGGTAAATCTTCTCCAGGACGTTTATTTATTGTCATTCATCATTTGGCTGTAGATGGAATTTCTTGGCGGATTTTGCTAGAAGATTTATCTACAGCATACAAACAGTTAGAAAGTGGGAACAACATCCAACTGGGTGCAAAAACAAATTCCTTCAAAGATTGGGCAATTAAATTACAGGATTACGCAGGTACTCCAGGACTTCACCAAGAGCTAGACTATTGGCTACACTCAAGGTCATCAGTTGCTCTACCATTAGATTACCCTGCGATCGCATCAGCAAACACCGTCGGCTCAAGTCGCATTGTCTCTGTATCCTTAAGCGTAGAACAGACTCGCGCCCTGTTACAGGATGTTCCGGTCGCTTACAACACCCAAATTAATGATGTACTATTGACCGCATTAGTGCAGATTTTTGCCCAATGGACAGGTTATGACTCCCTACTGATTGAATTAGAAGGACACGGACGGGAGGACTTGTTTGAGGATGTTGACTTGTCTCGCACAGTAGGCTGGTTTACTAGTTTATTCCCAGTTTGCTTACAACTTGAAGGTCTTCACCATCCTGGAGAGGCTCTTAAGTCAATCAAAGAGCAACTGCGACGCATTCCCAACCGAGGTATTGGTTATGGCATTCTGCGATATCTAAGTATGGATGCAACTATAAGCAAGCAACTTGAATTGCTCCCTGAAGCTCAAATGAGTTTCAATTACTTGGGTCAATTTGACCAAACGCACTTAGCACCCCTTGGTTGGAAATACGCTCAAGAGTCTAGCGGTTCTATTCACAGTCCAAAAGGAGAGCGCCGCCATTTGTTGAATGTGAATGGATTAGTGATTGCAGACAGATTGCAATTGGAGTGGAAATATAGTTCGGCTTTCCATCACCAAACTACTATAGAAAATTTAGCAAACAACTATGTGAAAATCTTAGAAACTATTATTGACCACTGTTTATCAAAAGAAGCCGGAGGTTATACGCCTTCAGATTTTCCTGAATTTGGTTTAAGCCAAGAAGCGTTAGACGAAATATTAGCAAAACTTGAATAAAAGTAAGACTGAAACTAGAAAAACACACTTTCTGAAATCATAATTTTAGTGAACTTCCCAGAGAAAGATAATGAGAAAACAGCGTGGTGTAACAATATGGTTAACTGGATTGAGTGGTGCTGGTAAAACCACTATTTGTCAATTTTTGGAAACAGAACTGCGACGTAACGGACATAAAGTTGAGGTGCTTGACGGCGATGTAGTTCGCCAGAACTTAAATAAAGGATTAACTTTTAGCAAAGAGGATCGAGACGAAAATATTCGGCGAATTGGTTTTGTAGCTCACCTCTTAACTAGAAATAATGTGATTGTAATAGTTTCGGCCATTTCGCCATATCGGCAAATTCGAGAAGAAGTTAAACAACGTATCGTAAATTTTATTGAAGTATACGTTAATGCACCATTAGAAGTTTGCGAACAGCGAGATGTCAAAGGTTTATACAAAAAAGCTAGAGCCGGCGAAATCAAAAATTTTACTGGAGTTGATGATGTATATGAAATACCGATAAAGCCTGATGTTGAGTGTAAAACCAATGAAGAAACTGTTGCCCAAAGTGCAGAAAAAGTCTTAAATAAATTAGAAGAACTAAATTACATTAATTATCGATTTTTGCCACAAATACAAAACAATTACTCACGAGTTTGATATGAAATAGATTAGACTCCTTGCATAAAAGTTTTTTATCTCACCCAGAGTTGTAGGCAAAAAGTTAAAAATTGATACTTTTGCAAGAAGTCTGTTCTGAAATATGAGGTTACTCATAGATTTCCAGTTATTAGAAGTGAAACAGCTAGAAGTAGTTAAATATTTTTAAATCCATGCAAACAAAAGATAACAAAATAACCAAAAAAAACATTGAGGATATTTATCCTTTATCTCACACGCAACAGGGAATGCTGTTTCACAGTTTGTATGCTCCTGACTCAGGAGTATATTTTGGGCAAATCTGTTGCACTTTGACAGGCAATTTGCATATACCAACCTTCGAGCAAGCTTGGCAAAAAATAGTAGAAAAGCATTCTGTTTTCCGCACAGCTTTTATTTGGGACTCTCCAACCCAGCCGATGCAAGTAGTGTATAGACAGGTAAATATTACCCTTCAAACATACAACTGGCAAGGGTTATCAGCCCAAGAACAGCAACAGCAATTGCAGGTTTTTTTAGATAGCGATCGCCAAAAGGGATTACAACTTTCTCAAGCCCCTTTGATGCGGCTACATCTAATTAAATTAGACAATAATACTTATCAATTTATTTGGAGTCATCATCATTTACTAATTGATGGCTGGTCTTTACCTTTGGTTTTTAAAGACTTATTGCACTTTTATCAAGCAATTTCTCAGGGTAAAACTTTCGGTTATCAACCAGCCCCAAGCTATCGCAAATACATTACTTGGCTACAACAACAAGATAAAAAACTAGCTGAAAAATACTGGAGACAAAAGCTTCAAGGTTTTATTGCACCCACGTCTTTAACTGTAGATAAACTGTTACCAAATCGTGAAAGTAGTAGTGTCAGCTATGGCGAACAAAAAATTCAACTAACAGAATCAGCAACAGCCATACTCCAGTGTTTTGTAAGAGAGCATCGCTTGACGCTGAGTAATTTGGTGCAGGCTTGTTGGGGATTGTTGTTGTCTCGCTACAGTCAAGAAACAGATGTAGTTTTTGGTGCAACTGTCTCTGACCGTCCGCCATATTTTGCGGGTGTTGAATCGATGGTGGGGTTATTTATTAATACTTTGCCAGTGCGAGTTCAAATTTCAACAGATACTCAAGTGCTGCCTTTATTGAAGGATTTACAAGCGCAACAAGTAGAGTCTGAACAATATTCTTATAGTTCATTAGCCGAAATCCAGGGGCTTAGTGATATCCCCAGAGGTACATCTTTATTTGAGAACATTGTTGTCTTTGAGAACTATCCATTTGATACTGCACTTGGTTTACATAATGATAGTTTCTCTATAAATAATCTTCGGGGCTTAGAACAAACCAATTATCCACTAACGCTAATTGCTCTCCCACGGAAGCAATTAGTGGTGAAGATTAGCTACGATACTAGCCGATTTGATGATGCAGCGATCGCCAGAATGTTGGGTCATTTCCAAACATTGTTGGAAAGTATTGTTGCTAACCCACACCAGCAAGTTTCTGAATTGTCTTTACTAACAGAAGTTGAGCAACAGCAATTATTACGCCAGTGGAACAATACTCAGACCAATTATTCTCAGGATAGGTGTATCCATCAGTTGTTTGAAGAGCAAGCAGAACGCACTCCTGATGCAGTTGCAGTGGTGTTTGGTAATCAACAACTGACTTATCAGCAGTTGAACACCCAAGCCAATCAATTAGCACATTACTTGCGTTCATTGGGTGTAAAAGCTGATACTTTAGTGGGTATTTGTGTCGAGCGTTCTTTAGAAATGATTGTGGGATTGTTGGGCATTCTGAAAGCAGGTGGCGCATACCTACCGCTTGACCCTGAGTATCCCCAAGAACGTTTGAGCTTTATGTTAGAAGATGCTCAAATTTCAGTCTTGTTAACTCAACAGCAATTTGTAGACACTTTGCAGACAACATCTCTGCATCAAGCGCGTGTCGTCTGCTTAGATACCGACAGAGAAAAAATTACTCAAAATAGCTCCTCAAACCCCGAAAACACAGCAACACCAGATAATCTGGCATACATCATCTACACTTCCGGTTCTACAGGTAAGCCCAAAGGCGTTTTAGTCAACCACAATAATGTAACTCGTCTATTTGCAGCTACAGACGCTTGGTATAAATTTAATTCTGATGATGTGTGGACAATGTTCCACTCTTATGCTTTTGACTTCTCTGTGTGGGAAATTTGGGGCGCATTGTTGTATGGTGGACGACTGGTAGTAGTGCCGTACTTGGTGACGCGATCGCCCGAATCTTTCTATCAGTTATTGTGTCAAGAAAAAGTTACAGTTCTCAATCAAACCCCTTCCGCTTTCCGCCAATTAATTCAAGCCGAACAGTCAATGGCTACTACTGGCGAGTTGAACTTACGCTTTGTTATTTTCGGTGGAGAAGCCTTAGAACTGTCGAGTTTGCAGCCTTGGTTTGACCGACATGGCGACCAACAGCCCCAGTTAGTGAATATGTACGGCATTACAGAAACCACCGTACACGTCACTTATCGTCCCTTAAATAAAGCCGATTTGTATGACACAGCCAGTGTCATTGGTCGTCCGATTCCCGACTTACAAGTTTATCTGTTGGATGAATATCTCAAGCCAGTGCCAATTGGTGTTCCGGGTGAAATGTATGTTGGTGGGGAAGGAGTAACGCGTGGCTATCTCAACCGTCCCGAACTTACTCAACAACGGTTTATTTCTTACCCTTTTTTGAAGGCAGAAGGCAGGAGTCAGGAGGCACAAGGAAATAAATTATACAGAACAGGTGATTTAGCGCGGTATTTATCTAATGGCGAGTTAGAGTATTTAGGACGACTTGACAATCAAGTTAAAATTCGGGGCTTCCGCATTGAGTTGGGAGAAATTGAAGGGTTACTGGCGCAACACCCTGCTGTTTGGGAAAACGTGGCGATAGTTCGAGAGGATGAACCGGGCGACAAACGTTTAGTTGCTTACGTAGTGCTGAAGGCGGAAGAATCAACCACAGTTGGGCAACTGCGTGAGTTCCTCGCAAACCAACTGCCAAGTTACATGGTGCCAAACGCTTTTGTCTTATTGGAGTCTTTACCCCTGACCTCTAACGGCAAAGTAGATCGCCGCGCCCTGCCAAAACCAGAGTTAGACAACACCCAGCTAGAAAAATTTGTTGCGCCACGTACTCCGATTGAAGAAATGCTGGTACAAATTTGGGTGCAAGTTTTAAAAGTCGAGCAAGTTGGCATTCATGATAACTTCTTTGAATTAGGGGGACACTCACTACTAGCAACGCAACTAGTTTCCCGTATCCGTAAGATTTTCAAAATTGAGCTACCATTGCGTGAGTTGTTTACTAATGCTACCGTAGCGCAATTAGCGCGATCGCTTCAGCAGTTGCAACAACAAGATATTAACCTGACTTCCCTACCCATCTTAAGGCGGCCAGAAAATGCGGAATTATCATTATCATTCGCTCAACAGCGTTTGTGGTTTTTAGACCAACTAGAGCCGAACAGCCCCTTTTATAATATTCACATTGCTTTGCGTCTAGTAGGAAATCTCAAAGTTGCGGCCTTAGAACAAAGCTTACAAACAATCATTGCGCGTCACGAAGCTTTACGCACCAACTTTATCACCGTTGATGGCAAAGCATCGCAAGTCATTAGGGAACAGGTGATAGGTGAGACCACTTGCCGTCTTCTCTACGAGACGCTCCGCGAAGGCGGTTTCCGTCACGATGGCAAAGTGGCGAACCCGAAGGGTGACACGGAACAAGGAATTGTTTCAGTTGTTCAGTTGCAACATCTACCAAAAAGCGAACAAGAACTAGCAACCCAAAAATTAGCGCAACAATTAATTATTCAACCCTTTGACCTAGCCACACAAGTATTAATTAGGGCAACATTAATAGTCTTGTCCGAGACAGAACACGTCTTGTTAGTTTCCATGCACCACATTGTCTCGGATGGCTGGTCAATGGGTGTGTTTGTCAAAGAATTAGCCGCGCTTTATGATGCTTATGCTCAAGGTAAATCTCCCAACTTAGCACCACTACCGATTCAGTACGCAGACTTTGCACTATGGCAAAGACAGTGGTTAGTCGGGGATGTATTGCAAAGCCAACTTAATTACTGGCAACAACAACTTAAAGATGCACCTACTTTCTTACCTCTCCCTACAGATAGACCTAGACCTGCCGTGCAAACCTTCGCTGGCGCACGTCAACAGTTTGAACTGTCTTTTGAACTGACTCAAAAGCTCACACAACTGAGTCAGCAACAAGGGGCAACATTGTTCATGACCTTGTTGGCAGCATACAATATCCTACTTTATCGCTACACCCAACAAGACGATATTTTAGTCGGGACACCAATTGCGAACCGCGATCGCTCTGAGATAGAAGGGTTAATTGGCTTTTTTGTCAATACCTTAGTTATGCGTACCAACTTGGCAGGTAACCCCAGTTTTAACGAATTACTGAATCGCGTTCGAGAAATGGCTTTGGGAGCATACACTCATCAGCACTTGCCCTTTGAAATGCTGGTGGAAGCATTACAGCCAGAACGTAACCTCAGTCATACACCTCTATTCCAGGTGATGTTTGCGCTTGAGAATGCGCCCATGTCAGCTATGGAGTTAACAGGGTTAACAGTCAGTCAACTCAAGGTAAAAAGCTCAACTGCCAAGTTTGATATGACCTTATCAATGGAGAACACTGCGGCTGGCTTGGTGGGAATGTGGGAGTACAACACTGACTTGTTTGACCATAGCACCATTGAACGGATGACGGGTCATTTTGTGACATTGCTGGAAGCAATTGTGGCAAACCCGCAACAGCAGATTTCGCAATTGCCAATGCTTACGGAATATGAGCAGCATCAACTGTTAGTCCGGTGGAATGATACAGGAGTAGATTATCCTGTTGATAAGTGTATCCATCAGTTGTTTGAAGAACAGGTGCAGCGTACTCCTGATGCAGTGGCGGTGGTATTTGAAAAAGAACAATTGACATACCACCAATTAAATTGCCGTGCTAACTCTTTGGCACACTACCTAAAATCCTTTGGTGTGGGAGCAGATGTACTAGTTGGGTTGTGTGTCGAGCGTTCTTTAGAAACGATCGTGGGATTACTGGGTATTCTCAAAGCAGGCGGGGCTTATGTACCGCTTGACCCTGAATATCCCCAAGAACGTTTGAACTTCATCATCAAAGACGCTCAACTGTCGCTCCTATTAACTCAACAGCATTTAATGGAAAGATTACCCCAGCATCAAGCACAGCTTGTTTGTTTGGATACTGACTGGCAATCTATTGCTCAAGCGGGTGATGCTGAGTTGGTTAATAGTATCAGTAGTCAAAATTTAGCTTATGTAATTTACACTTCTGGTTCTACAGGTCAGCCCAAGGGGGTAATGATTCAACATCACTCCCTAGTCAATTTTACACAGTCAACAATTGTTGAATATGGTGTAAGGAATAGTGACAAGATACTACAGTTTGCCTCCATTAGCTTCGATGTAGCCGTAGTAGAAATCTATCCCTACCTGAGTTGTGGTGCGACAATAGTGCTGCGAACTCAAGAAATGCTAAGTTCAGTGCAGACATTGGTACAAAAATGCCGCGATGGGAATTTAACAGTGTTAAGTTTCCCAACTGCATATTGGCATCAGCTAACTTTTGAATTAGTCAATACTAATTTGCTGTTTCCTGATTCTATCCGATTGGTAATTATTGGCGGTGAGCATCCACTTGAACAACGCTTGAGAATGTGGCAACAGCACATAGGCGAATACCTACAGTTAATCAATGCCTATGGCCCTACTGAAGCGACTGTAGAAGTAACGCGCAAAATACTAGGTGTTGATGAGCAAAAAATTACCATTGGACGACCCATTCATAATACTCAGATATACATCCTCGATCGATATCTACAACCAACCCCCATTGGCGTACCAGGAGAATTGCACATTGGTGGTGCAGGATTGGCAAGAGGCTATCTAAACCGTCCAGAGTTGACCAAGGAGAAATTTATTGCTAATCCGTTTGTGGAGGCAGAAGGAAGTAGACTATATAAAACAGGAGATTTAGCGCGTTATTTACCTGATGGTGATATTGAATACTTAGGACGAATTGACAATCAAGTTAAAATTCGCGGCTTCCGCATTGAGTTAGGCGAGATTGAAACAGTTCTGAGTCAACATCCCCATGTCCAGGCTTGTTGTGTCGTTGCTCGCCAAGATTCATCGGGAGAGAATAGCCTAGCCGCCTACGTAGTACCACAAAAACAGGTGGCAATTACAACTAATGAACTCCGTCGGTTTTTGTCCTATAAACTGCCTGAGTATATGATTCCCCAGGCGTTTATGATTTTGGAATTCTTACCACTAACGCCCAATGAGAAAATAGACTACAGCGCCCTACCAGCACCGAATTTACAAAGCAGCGCAGACAAATATGTTGCCCCACGCACCCCCACCGAAGAAATACTGGCGCAAATTTGGGCGCAAGTGCTGAAAGTAGAGCAAGTAGGTATCAATGATAACTTCTTTGAACTGGGCGGACACTCGCTCCTAGCAACACAATTAGTTTCCCGCATCCGTAAAATTTTCCAAGTGGAACTACCATTGCGTGAGTTGTTTGCCGCAGCTACAGTTGGCGAATTAGCACGCATCATTGAGCAGTTACAGCAACAGGATTTAGCTACTGCCCCACCTATATTACCAAGAATAGAGAATGTAGAAATACCACTGTCATTTGCTCAACAGCGTTTATGGTTTTTAGACCAGTTTGAGCCGAACAGTGCTTTATACAACATTCCCTTTGCTTTGCGTCTAGCAGGAACTTTAAATCAAGCTGCGCTACAACAAAGCTTGCAACAAATCATTCAGCGTCACGAAGCTTTACGCACCAACTTCATCGCTATTGATGGGGATGCAAGGCAAGTTATTAGGGAACAGGTGACAGGTGAGACCACTTGCCGTCTTCTCTACGAGACGCTCCGCGAAGGCGGTTTCCGTCACGATGGCAAAGTGGCGAACCCGAAGGGTGATAGGGAACCGGGAATAGTATCAGTTGTTGACTTGCAGCATTTATCGATACACGAACAAGAAATAACTGTACAACAATTAGTTCAAGAACAAGCAACTCAACCCTTTGATCTAGCAAGCCAAGCATTAGTTAGAGCAACTTTACTGGTGCTGTACGATACCGAATACATATTGTTAGTGTGTATGCACCATATTGTCTCAGATGGCTGGTCAATAGGTGTGTTTATCCAAGAATTAACAGCGTTGTACAATGCTTATTCTCAAGGTGAAGAGTCACCGTTAACACCGCTACCAATTCAGTATGCAGATTTCGCTATCTGGCAGAGACAGTGGTTGCAAGGTGATGTCCTGCAAAGTCAACTTGATTACTGGCTTCAACAACTCAAAGACGCACCTACTTTATTACCGCTTCCCACAGACCGACCTAGACCGGCCCAGCAAACCTTCTGTGGCGCACATCAAAAGTTTGCACTTTCGGTTGAGTTAACTAAAAAACTCACAAGACTGAGCCAAGAGCAAGGTTGTACTCTCTTTATGACCTTGTTAGCAGCATTTGATACATTACTTTACCGTTACACAGGACAAGCAGATATTTTAGTTGGGACACCAACTGCAAACCGCGATCGCTCCGAAATAGAAGGGTTAATTGGCTTTTTTGTCAATACCTTAGTTTTGCGGACTGATTTATCAGCCAATCCCAGCTTTAACGAGTTACTGACTCGTGTTCGGTCGATGGCAATGGAGGCATACTCTCATCAAGATTTGCCTTTTGAAATGCTAGTGGAAGCATTGCAGCCAGAACGTGACCTCAGCCACTCACCCCTGTTTCAGGTAGATTTCCTCCTGCAAAATGACCCCCTATCAACCGTCGAGTTAACAGGGTTAAGTGTCAGTTCATTGCAAATAGATACGGCAATGGCCAAATTTGACCTGACTTTAGGAATGGAGAACACTGCTAACGGACTGGTGGGTGTATGGGAGTACAACACGGATTTGTTCGACCATACCACCATCGAGCGGATGACGGGTCATTTTCTCACATTGCTGGAAGCAGTTGTTAGCAATCCGGAAGAGCGAATTGACCAGTTGCCTTTGTTAACAGCAGTTGAGCAACAGCAGTTACTCTTTGAGTGGAATGATACTCAGGCTGATTACCCAAGAGATAAATGTCTGCATCAATTATTTGAGCAGCAAGCACAACTCACACCTGATGCTGTCGCCGTGGTGTTTGAAGATGTACAGACGCAATATATTGCGTCTCTAACATATCAGCAGTTAAACACCCAAGCGAATCAATTAGCGCATTACTTACAATCTCTGGGAGTGGAGCCAGAGGTTCTAGTTGGGATATATTTAGAGCGTTCCTTGTCGATCGTCATCACATTATTAGCCGTCCTGAAAGCAGGCGGTGGCTATGTCCCCCTCGACCCTGATTATCCCCAGCAGCGATTGGCTGACATCTCCCAAGACTCGCAAGTTTCGATACTAATAACACAACAGACATTACTCGATTCCTTGCCGATTTCTGGGGTGAAAGTCATTGTCTTAGATGCAGAATTTGAGCAGTTACCCTCGCAAAGTTCAGAAAATTTGGTAAGTGGAGTAGAACCAGAAAACATAGCTTGTCTGTTGTACACTTCTGGTTCTACAGGTAAACCCAAAGGCGTGATGCTGACTCATGCGGCGTTAGTCAATCATAGCAGTGCCATTAGTGAAGTATTTGGTCTGACAAGTAGCGATCGCGTTTTGCAATTTGCTTCTTTTGGCTTTGATGTCGCCGCCGAAGAAATCTACCCCACTTGGTATAAAGGCGGAACTGTGGTCATTAGACCCGTGCAAATGTTTCCTGACTTTGCCAATCTTGCTCAATTTATTGAACAACAAAAACTGACTGTTTTAAATATCACCCCAGCTTACTGGCATGAATGGACAGTGGCAGTATCTCAATCCTATGCCACTGTACCGGAATGCTTGCGTTTAGTGGCTGTAGGTGGAGATGCGGTGCTACCGGAAACTGTGACGATGTGGCGGGAGTTGGTAGGCGATCGCATTACTTGTCTCAACGTCTACGGCCCTACAGAAGCCTCGGTGACAGCTGTAGTTCATGATTTGCTACACCCTGAATCAGGGAAAACCAATACAGTCTTGATTGGTCGTCCTATCGCCAACACGCAAATCTATATCCTTGACCAAAATCTCCAGCCAGTACCCGTTGGTATTAAAGGTGAACTGTATATTGGCGGTGTGCGTTTAGCTAGAGGTTACTTCAAGCGAAGTGAATTGACCCAAGAGAAATTTCTCCCTAACCAATTTAAAGACCCCAAAGTAGACCGGATTTACAAAACTGGGGATTTAGCACGCTACTTACCCGATGGCAACATTGAATGCTTTGGACGTATCGATAATCAAGTCAAAATCCGGGGCTTCCGCATCGAGTTGGGAGAAATCGAAGCCGTACTCAACCAACATCCCGATGTGCAGGCATCTTGTGTCATCCTCCGCGAAGATACTCCTGGGGATAAACGCTTAGTCGCTTACGTTGTACCGTATTCTCAAGAGATACCTGCTGTTAGCGAACTGCGCCAATTTCTGTCCAATCGCCTACCGCTTTACATGGTGCCAAGTACTTTCGTAACGCTGGAGTCTCTACCACTCACTGCACACCGCAAAGTAGACCGCCGCGCCTTAAGAGCACCAGATTTACAAAGCGAACAAATAGACAACTATGTTGCACCGCGCACTCTAACTGAAGAAACATTAACGCAAATTTGGGCGCAAGTGCTGAAACAAGAACAGGTAGGCATTCATGATAATTTCTTTGAACTAGGAGGACATTCCCTACTAGCAACGCAACTAGTTTCCCGCATCCGCAACATCTTCAAAATAGAACTAGCATTACGTAGCATTTTTGCCGCCGCCACAGTTGCTGCATTAGCTGATGTGATTGGGCAGTTGCAGCCACAAAAAGGGGAACTCACTTTGCCAACTATCTTGCCAAGGGAGAAGGATGCTCAATTATCACTGTCATTCGCTCAACAGCGTTTGTGGTTC
This sequence comes from Nostoc sp. ChiSLP01, assembly GCA_034531195.2. Lineage (GTDB taxonomy): Bacteria > Cyanobacteriota > Cyanobacteriia > Cyanobacteriales > Nostocaceae > Nostoc. The sequence continues at coordinate 40,122 of JAVRBO020000089.1, read as the reverse complement.
TTAGAACAATTACAGCCGAACAGTGCTTTATACAACATTCCCTTAGTGTTGCGTCTAGTAGGAACACTGAATGGTAACGCCTTAGAACAAAGCTTAATTGAAATCATTCAGCGTCACGAAGCTTTACGCACCAACTTCATCGTATTTGATGGACAAGCTTCACAAATTATTCACACACATACAGATTGGCAAATTTCAGTTGTTGACTTGCAACATCTATCGGCAAACGAGCAAGAAATAACTGTACAGCAACTAGTACAAGAACAAGCTCTGCAACCATTTGACCTCGCAAAAGAAGCATTAATCAGAGTGACATTGGTAGTGCTGAATAACACAGAACACATCTTGTCACTGTGTATACACCACATTATCTCTGATGATTGGTCAATAGGTGTGTTTGTCCAAGAATTAGCGGTGTTTTACAATGCTTATGCTCAAAGTCAAACTCCTAACTTAGCTCCACTACCAATTCAGTATGCAGATTTCGCCTTATGGCAGAGACAATGGTTGCAAGGTTCGGTACTGCAAAGCCAACTGGATTACTGGCAAGAACAATTGGCTAATGCACCAGCTTTATTAGCACTGCCCACTGACCGACCAAGACCAGCAGTACAAACCTTTGCAGGCGCACATCAAGAGTTTACACTCTCGGTTGAGTTAACTCAAAAACTAACAAAACTCAGCCATGAGCAAGGTTGTACTCTCTTCATGACCTTATTGGCTACATTTGATACTCTGCTTTATCGCTATACAGGACAAGACGATATTTTGGTGGGTACACCAATTGCTAACCGTAATCGTAGTGAAACAGAAGGATTAATTGGCTTTTTTGTCAATACCTTGGTTTTGCGGACTGATTTATCAGCCAATCCCAGTTTCTGTGATTTACTCGGACGTGTTCGGGAAGTAGCACTACAAGCTTATGCTCATCAGGACTTGCCCTTTGAAATGCTGGTGGAAGCATTGCAGCCAGAACGCAACCTCAGCCATACGCCACTGTTCCAGGTGATGTTTGTACTTCAGAATACACCCATCTCTGAAGTAGAACTGACCGGGCTAAATATCAGTCATCTTTCTACAGAAAATGTCAGTGCTAAGTTTGATATTACCTTAGCAATGGTCAACACTGACGCTGGATTGATGGGAGTCTGGGAATACAATACTGACTTGTTCGATCGCAGTACAATTGAGCGAATGGCTGGTCATTTTGTCACACTGCTAGAAACAATTGTGGCAAATCCCCAAGAGCGCATTTCCCAACTGCCAATGTTAACAGCAGTTGAACAACAACAATTATTAATCGATTGGAACGATACATTTTTAGATTATCCCCAGGATAAATGTATCCATCAGTTGTTTGAAGAACAGGTAGAGCGTAGCCCCGATGCGGTGGCGGTGGTATTTGAAAATGAACAACTCACTTACCAGCAATTGAACTATCGTGCAAACTCTTTGGCGCATTACTTGAAATCCTTGGGTGTGAAAGCTGATGAGCTAGTGGGTATTTGCGTAGAGCGTTCTTTAGAAATGGTAGTGGGACTTTTGGGTATTCTCAAAGCTGGTGGGGCTTACGTACCACTTGACCCTGAGTATCCCCAAGAGCGTTTACAATTCATGCTTGAAGATGCTCAAGTTAAAGTGCTGCTAACCCAGCGATCGCTCCTGGATAGACTGCCCCAGCATCAAGCAAATCAAGTACTTTTAGATACAGATTCTGGGGTTATTTCTCAGTACAGCCCAGAAAATCCAATCGCAGCGACGAAAGTTAGTAACTTAGCTTATGTAATTTATACCTCTGGTTCCACAGGTCAGCCGAAGGGAGTATTAGTTGCCCATCATGCATTGCTAAATCTAGTATTTTGGCACAAAAAAGCTTTTGAAATCACTTCAAATGACAAAGCCACTCAGGTAGCTTCGACAGCCTTTGATGCTGCTGTATGGGAATTGTGGCCTTACCTAACCGCCGGAGCCAGTGTTTATTTAGTCAAACCTGGAATCCTGGCAAATCCAGTCCAGATGCGAGATTGGTTAACATCAAAAAATGTCACCATCAGTTTTCTACCAACACCAGTAGCCGAGCAATTATTTTCTTTGGAATGGAAAGAAACTACAGCCTTGCGAACTGTACTAATTGGAGGAGATAAACTTCATCGATACCCATCAAGTAGGTTTCCTTTCCAAGTAGTGAACAATTATGGCCCAACTGAAAATACTGTTGTCGCAACTTCAGGAAAAGTAGTTTCTCATGGACAGGAGCAGAATATCTCACCACCTATCGGTCGTCCCATAGCCAACACACAAATCTACATCTTAGACGAGTATTTACAACCAGTTCCCGTTGCTGTACCAGGAGAATTACACATTGGTGGTGCTTCCTTAGCAGAGGGCTATCTCAACCGAAGTGAGTTAACACAAGCGAAATTCATTCCTAATCCCTTTAGCACCGATCCGCTTTCCCGCCTTTACAAAACTGGAGATTTAGTACGCTATTTACCTGATGGCAACATTGAATACTTAGGGCGTATCGATAATCAAGTAAAAATCCGAGGCTTCCGCATTGAGTTGGGCGAAATTGAAACTGCACTTAATCAACATCAAAATGTGCAACTATCTTGCGTCATTGCCCGTGAAGATAGCCCTGACCAAAAGCGGCTAGTTGCTTATGTAGTTCTGCAAAAACAAGCCACACTTACAACAGGCGAATTGCGGCAGTTTCTGAAAGCTAAACTACCAGACTATATGGTTGCGAATGCTTTCGTCATTCTGGAAGCTCTACCACTAACTCCCAATGGTAAAGTAGACCGCCGCGCCCTACCTGTACCAGATTTAGATAGTGAAATAGCGTCTCAATTCGTTGCACCCCGCAACTCCATTGAAGAAACGTTAGCAACGAGCTGGGCGCAAGTGCTGAAGTTAGAGCGAGTAGGCATTTACGACAATTTCTTTGAACTCGGAGGACATTCTCTCCTAGCTACGCAGGTAATTTCTCGCTTGCAGGAAACTTTACAAATTGCGTTGCCTTTACGCTATATCTTTGAATCACCAACAGTTGCTCAGTTAAGTGAAGTAATTTCCCATGAACTGCAAACTGGTACGGCTCTGACAGTACCGCCAATTTTACCTGTTTCTAGAAATGCAGACATCCCTCTATCTTGGGCGCAGGAACGGTTGTGGTTTGTGAATCAATTAGAAGGTGAAAGTGGTGCTTACACTATAGATTTCACTATCCGTCTGCGGGGTAATCTGGATGTCTTTGCTTTGGAACAAGCTTTTGCAGCAATTGTAAAACGCCATGAACCTCTGCGAACTCGCTTTGGGATGAAGGATAACAAGCCAGTACAGGTAATAGATGCCTATACAACCTTCACCTTACCAGTAGTGGATCTCCAGAATCTGGCAGACCCCAGCACACAAGTTGAGCAACTGGCAAAAGAAGAAGTCTGCAAACCATTCGATTTAGCTAATGGTTCTGTGCTGCGAGTCAAGCTGTGGCAAGTTGCTACTGACGAGTATGTATTGGCATTCGCAGTTCACCATATTGCAGCTGATGGTTGGTCACTTGGCGTATTCATCAGTGAATTATCAACCTGTTATCGTGCGATCGCCACAACTGCTACGGTGATGTTACCAGAGTTACCTATACAATATGCTGACTTTGCAGTGTGGCAGCGTCAATGGCTGACAAATGAAGTCTTAGAGCGTCAGTTGAGCTATTGGAAGAAACAGTTAACGGGCGCACCACCTCTATTAGAATTACCCACAGACCGCCCCCGCCCAGCAGTACAGAGTTTCCGTGGTGGTACAGAACGCCTAAAACTAGACCTCCAGCTAACACAGCAACTCAAAAAGCTGTCTCAAGAGTCGGGAAGCACTCTGTTTATGACACTGCTGGCGGGTTTTGTGGTGTTGCTGTCTCGCTACAGTGGACAAACGGATCTGGTAGTTGGTTCACCGATCGCTAACCGTAACCGCAAAGAAATAGAAGGGTTAATTGGCTTTTTTGTCAATACCTTAGCACTAAGATTTGATTTATCTGGGGAACTGACCTTTGCAGATTTACTCGCTCAAGTGCGACGGGTAACTCAAGAGGCTTACGACCATCAAGATTTACCCTTTGAGTTGTTAGTCGAAGAATTGCAACTAGAACGTCATCTAGATCGCAACCCCTTAGTGCAGGTGGTGTTTGCCCTCCAGAATGCGCCCTCTGCACCCTTGGAACTGCCTGGGCTAACAGTTGAAGAAATGGCTTCTGGGCTAGATTCAGTCCGGTTGGACTTAGAAGTTTACTTGTGGGACTTACCTCAAGGGCTGGGCGGCTTCTGCTCGTATAACACTGATTTGTTTGATGGGGCGACTATTGCCCGGATGATGCAACATTTCGTGACTTTGTTAGAAGCGATTGTTGCAAATTCTCAAAAGCCAGTAGCCTTACTCCCCATGCTCGCCGAGCCGGAACGCCATCAATTGTTGATGGAATGGAACGATACTTTTGTAGATTATCCCCAAGATAAATGTATTCATCAGTTATTTGAGGAGCAATCTTTGAGTACACCCGATGCAGTAGCGGTGGTATTTGGTAATGAAAAACTCACATACCATGAGTTAAATAGTCGGGCGAATCAATTGGCACATTACTTGCAATCTTTGGGTGTGAAAGCTGATGTACTAGTTGGGTTGTGTGTCGAGCGATCGCTTTTAATGGCGATCGGATTGTTGGCGATTCTTAAAGCTGGTGGTGCTTACGTACCGCTTGACAGTGAGTATCCTAGCGATCGCCTCAGCTATATGCTCCAAGATACTCAAGTCCCGATACTACTGACTCAACAGCACTTAGTTGATAAACTACCCCCAACATCAGCAAACATAGTTTTCATTGATGACATCTGGTTGCAAATTGATGAAAACAACCAAAATCTAACTAGTGGTGTCACAGCTTCTCATTTAGCCAATGTGATTTATACCAGTGGTTCCACAGGTAAACCTAAAGGTGTTATGGTTGAGCATCGGGGATTATACAACCTAGCTCTAGCACAGATTCAAGCTTTCGGTGTAAATTCCTCAAGTCGCGTTCTCCAGTTTGCCTCCTTCAGTTTTGATGCTTGCATCTCCGAAATTTTAATGAGTTTGGGGTCAGGCGCAACCCTTTACCTGGCAGCAAAAGACGCAATCATGCCCGGTACACCGTTAGTTGAGAGCTTACGCAACTATGGTATTACCCATGTCACCTTACCACCATCGGCATTAGCAGTCTTGCCAAATGAAGAATTCCCCAATCTGCAAACAATCATTGTCGCTGGTGAAGCTTGTTCATCTGAACTAGTTAAACTTTGGTCAGTTGGCAGAAACTTTTTTAACGCTTATGGCCCGACAGAAGCCAGCGTCTGCGCTACCATCGCTAAATGCAATGGAGAAGATGAGAAAATTAGCATTGGTCGTCCCATTGCCAACGCCCAAGTTTACATTTTAGACAAGCACTTACAACCAGTCCCAATTGGCGTACCAGGAGAACTGCACATTGGCGGTGTAGGATTAGCCAGAGGCTATCTCAATCGCCCAGAATTGACTCAGGAGAAATTCATTCCTCATCCCTTTCAAAGAGGCAAGGGGACAATTCAGAACTCAGCACTTTTATACAAAACTGGAGATTTAACTCGTTATCTCCCAGACGGCAATATTGAATATCTGGGACGCATCGATAATCAAGTCAAAATTCGTGGTTTCCGCATTGAGTTAGGCGAAATTGAAGACATTTTGACTCAACATCCTTTGGTACAAGAAGGTGTAGTTGTTGCCATCGATCGCACTGGTGATAAACAACTAGTGGCTTACTTAGTACCTGCACTGAAAAACAATGTCTTACCCCAACAGTTAGCTCAATGGCAGAGTGAGTACGTAAGTGACTGGCAAATGCTTTACGAACAAGCTTACGGGCAACCACAAACAGCCGCCGATGACCTAACTTTTAATATTAGTGGTTGGAACAGCAGTTATACTAAGCAAGCCATCCCAGATTGGGAAATGCGGGAGTGGGTTGAAAATACAGTCACTCGCATACTGTCTCTGTCACCGCAGCGAGTATTAGAAATTGGTTGCGGTACGGGGTTACTTTTATCTCGCGTAGCTCCCAAGAGTCAAGAGTATTGGGGAGTTGATTATTCTAGCGCAGCGTTACAACACGTCGAGCAGATGTGTAAAACATTGCCAGATCTAGACAATGTGCGTCTGCTGCAACGAACGGCAGATAACTTTGACGGTATCCCCCAAAGAGAGTTTGATACTGTAGTCATCAACTCAGTTGTCCAGTATTTCCCCAGCGTGGAGTATTTGTTGCAGGTAATCGAAGGTGCGATCGCAGCAATTACTCAAAAAGGTAAAATCTTCATGGGTGATATCCGCTCCTTGCCTTTATTAGAGCCATTTCATGCTGCCGTGCAGTTGTCCCAAGCGGCGGAAGATAGAACTATTGAGCAATGGCAGCAGCAGGTAAATTCTAGTGTGGCTGCGGAAGAAGAATTAGTCATCGATCCTAGTTTCTTTATTGCTCTCCAAACACGTTTCCCCCAAATTACATGGGTAGAGATTCAGCCTAAGCGCGGTTACGCCGAAAACGAGTTAACGCAATTCCGCTATGATGTCACCCTGCATATAGGTGATGATGTGCAAACAAATGCAGTGCCTTGGTTAAACTGGCAACTAGACAAGCTCTCGTTTACTCAAATTCAACATCAACTGCAACAACAGCCTCAAATTTTAGGAATTAGAGGTGTACCTAATCAACGAGTGCAGCAAGCACTACAGATTTGGCAATGGTTAGAAAATCCCCCAGCCGTCGAAACAGTGGAACAACTGCGCGAACTATTAACACAACAGCCAACAGTGGGGATTAACCCTGAAGAATTTTATCAGTTGGGACAGCAAAACGGTTACACCGTCCACATCAGTTGGTGGGGAGGTAGCCAAGATGGTTCATTCGATGTGGTGTTCTGTCGCAAACCAGAGCAAAAAGCCGCTTTCTGGGATAATTCATCCATCACTGCTAAACCTTGGACTGACTATACTAACAATCCCTTATATGGCAAGTTAGTTCAAAAGCTAGTACCGCAAGTGCGATCGCTCCTCCAACAAAAGCTACCTAATTATATGGTTCCGCAAGCTTTTGTTCTCCTGAAAGCTCTGCCTTTGACACCAAATGGCAAAGTAGATCGCCGTGCTTTACCCGCACCAGATACAGCTACAAGAAATCTTGGTACTAACTTTGTTTCACCGCGTACTCCTGTTGAAGCTCAACTGGTGCAGATTTGGTGTGAAGTCTTGGGTTTAGAACGCATTGGCGTGAAAGACAACTTCTTTGAACTAGGGGGACATTCCCTGTTAGCTACTCAAGTGGTGTCACGAATTAACTCAAATTTAGGATTTAGTCTATCTGTCCAGAAGATGTTTGAGTTTCCCACAGTAGCGGGGCTGGCATCGTACTTGGAAGTCATGGATTGGGCAGCCGGAGATTCAGCAGTTACAGAAGTTAGTGGTGAAGTAGTGGAGTTTTAAGCAATGACAAGCACATTTGAATTCATTCGTCAACTCAAAAATTTGAGTATTAACCTAGAGACAGATGGCGATCGCTTGCGTTGCCACGCCCCTGAAGGTGCTATAACTCCAACACTACGCCAGGAAATAGCTAAACGCAAAACAGAAATTATTTCCTTATTGCAAGAAGCCAAACAAGCTAAAACAGCCGATGGGCTAACTATTCAACCAGTGCCACGAGATGGTGAGTTACCGCTATCTTTTGCCCAACAGCGACTCTGGTTTGTCCAGCAGCTCTCACCGGACAATGATTCCTACAATATGTTGGAAGCGTTGCGGTTAGACGGTACCCTCAATATAGTTGCACTGGAAGGGAGCCTTAATGAACTTGTCCGCCGTCACGAGATTTTAAGGACAACTTTTCCTACAGTAGACGGAAAACCTATCCAGAAAATTGCTCCTCCCACAGCCTTAACTTTACCCATCCACAACTTACAGGGGTTGTCAGCCGACGAACAAACTGCCCAAATTCGTCAAATTACAGAGTCCCAAGCGTCTGCGCCCTTCAATTTAGCTACTGGGCCATTAGTACAATTCACCCTACTCCAACTGAGTGCCAAGGAATATGTACTGCTGTTGAAGATGCACCACATTATTTATGATGGCTGGTCTTTAAACATCTTCTTTGGTGAGTTATCCCAGCTATATGCAGCTTTTACACAAGGATTGCCCAACCCACTACCCGAATTGACCATCCAGTATGCTGACTTTGCCTTTTGGCAGCGCCAGTGGCTAACAGGGGAAGTGCTAGAACGCCAACTGGGTTACTGGCAAAAACAGTTAGTGGGTGTTCCTCCCGTACTAGAACTGCCCACCGATAAACCGCGTCCCCCCATCCAGACTTTCCAGGGTGGAGCTAATTCTTTTATGCTGGATCGCAACCTCACGCAACGCCTCCAGCAGTTAAGCCAGGAGTCAGACACAACGTTATTTATGACCCTACTGGCAGCATTTTTGGTGTTAATTTCTCGTTATAGCGCTCAGCCGGATATTCTTGTTGGTTCCCCCATTGCCAACCGCAACAGCCCCCAAGTTGAGCAATTAATGGGGTTTTTTGCCAATACCCTCGCATTAAGGGGCAATCTTTCTGATAACCCCAGCTTTGCAGACTTTTTAGCCCAAGTGCGGCAAACAACCTTAGAAGCCTACGCCCACCAAGACTTACCCTTTGAAATGTTGGTGGAAAAGCTTCAGCCAGGGCGAGATTTAAGCCGTAATCCTTTGGTACAAGTAATGTTTTCCCTCCAGAATGCGCCCCAGTCTTCTGGTAATTTGTCAGGCTTAAATATCCAGAATATGCCCTTGCCAATTGATGTTAGAGCTAGGTTTGACCTAGAAGTGAACTATTGGGAAACGCCTGGAGGTTTAGAGGGTGTTTGGTGCTATAACCGAGATTTATTTGAGGCTGCCACAATTGCTCGCCTAGCCCAACATTTTCAAACTTTACTCCAAGCAATTGTAGCTAATCCACAAGCGCGAGTTGCCCAATTACCACTGTTAACCCCAGCAGAACGTCATCAATTGTTAATTGAGTGGAACCAGACTCAAACAGACTATCCTGCTGATAAATGTATTCATCAGTTGTTTGAGGAGCAAGTGCAGCGTACACCGGATGCAGTAGCTGTAGTGTATGAAAATGAACAACTGACTTACGAGCAATTGAATTGCCGTGCAAACTCTTTGGCACACTACCTCAAGTCCTTGGGTGTGGGAGGCGAGACGTTAGTTGGTATTTGTGTAGAGCGTTCTTTAGACATGATTGTGGGACTATTGGGCATTCTCAAAGCAGGTGGAGCTTACGTACCAATCGATCCTGAGTATCCCCAAGAGCGTTTAAGCTTTATGCTGCGTGATGCTCAAATTTCCGTGTTGCTGACTCAGCGATCGCTAGTTAATAAATTGGCTGAGTATACTGCACAGGTTGTTTGTTTGGATAGTGACGCTCACTTGATTGAGCAATGTAGTCAGGATAATGCCACTAGTGATGTACAAGCAAATAACTTAGCTTATGTAATTTATACATCAGGCTCTACAGGTCAGCCTAAAGGAGTTGAAGTTGTTCATCGTGGCGTGAATCGTCTATTATTTGGCGTAAACTACGTTCATTTAGATGCCACACAAACATTTCTTCACTTAGCCCCAATCTCTTTTGATGCTTCTACCTTAGAGATTTGGGGAGCTTTACTGCACGGTGCAAAATGCGTTCTGTTCCCAGGAACGATTCCCACATCTCAAAATTTGCGTGAAGTAATCGAAAAACATGGCATTACAATTTTATGGCTAACGGCGGCTTTATTTAACTCCATCATTGATGATGACGAAAAAGCATTGTCAGGAATTCAACAGTTACTCATTGGCGGTGAAGCACTTTCGGTTACGCACGTTCGTAAAGCTTTAGAAAATCTGCCCTGTACACAAATCATTAATGGATATGGGCCGACAGAAAGCACAACGTTTACTTGTTATTACCCTATTCCTAGACAGATTGAGGCAACTCTAGAATCAATCCCGATTGGTCGCCCCATTAACAACACACAAGTCTACATCTTGGACGCATATCTGCAACCAGTTGGCGTTGGTGTGCCAGGAGAATTACACATTGGTGGTGCAGGACTAGCACGTGGCTATCTCAACCGAAGTGAGTTAACTAATGAGAAATTTATCCCCAATCCCTTTAATAATTCAAAATTCAAGTTGCCCTTCCAGCGCATCAAAGGTGCGACTCAAAATTCAAAATTGTACAAAACAGGGGATTTAGCGTGTTATTTACCAGATGGCAATATTGAATACATCGGACGTATTGATAACCAAGTAAAAATTCGGGGATTCCGCATTGAGTTGGGTGAAATTGAAGCCGTCCTCAGCCAACATGAAGATGTACAAGTATGTTGCGTTATTGCCCGCGAAGATAGCCCCGAACAAAAACGGCTAGTTGCATATATAGTGCCGCAAAAGCAGGTAAAACTCACAGCAAGCGAATTGCGGCAATTCCTGAAATTTAAACTACCAGATTACATGGTTCCCAATGCTTTCGTCATTCTGGAGGCTCTACCCCTAACACCCAATGGAAAAGTAGACCGCCGTGCCTTGAAAGCTCCTGTTTACACCAGCGACTCAGACAGATTCATTGAAGCGCGGAACCAATTAGAGTTAAAACTGGTGCAAATCTGGTCAAAAATTCTCAAAGTTGACAAAATTGGCGTACAAGATAACTTTTTTGATTTGGGTGGTCATTCTCTGTTAGCTTCCTACTTAATGACTCAAATCAAGCAGCAGTTCGGTAAAGATATTCCCTTAACAACTCTGTTCCAAAACCCCACTATTGAACAGTTTGCAACAATTATCCAAAAAGATACGAATTACGCAAATTCTTCTTGTTTAGTAGCCCTCCAACCCAACGGTAACAACTTACCTTTCTTCTGCGTTCCGGGAGCAGGTGGCCGACCTTTTTATTTCTATCATTTGGGACGACATCTAGGAGAGGAGCAACCATTCTATAGTTTTGAAAATGATTTGTACGAAAAATTAGGCGCAATTACTCGAATTGAGGATTTAGCTAGTATTTACATTGCCGCAATGCAAACTATTCAACCAGAAGGGCCATACTTTTTAGGAGGGCATTCCTATGGAGGAAATGTTGTTTTTGAAATGGCTCAACAATTGTATAAACAAGGACAAAAAGTTGCAATGCTCGCAATAATTGATTCTTCAGCACCAACCTATAAAGATAAGCAAATGCTTGTTGATTATCTGAGTTGGGATCGTGCAAGATGGCTGGCTGAAGTCAGCAAAGGCTTAGAAGTTTATTTAGATAGGAATGTCGATATTTCCTACGAGGTTCTACAACCCTTATCGGAGGATGAGCAACTGAAATACGTTTTACGCTATTTCAAAATGGCTAATATGCTACCTCCAAATGCCGAAATTAGCCAACTAAATAATATTGTACAAGCTTATAAAAATAGCTGTTTGTGTCTGGTCGATTATGTACCAAAACAGCTTTATCCAGATAAATTGACTGTTATCCGCGCCAATGAGGATTTGGCGGACGATCCTAATAGTGATTTAGCTTCAGAAATTTCTGATGATTCTTCCTTAGGTTGGAGTGAGTTTTGTAGTCAACCAGTAAATATTCATTTTGTGCTAGGCAATCATGTCTCTATCATGGTGGAACCTCATGTTCAAGTTTTAGCCCGACAATTAAAAGTTTGTATCAAAGAAGCGCAAGCAAATATCTAATTCCAATTGAAAATTCATATTATTTGGCAAATTTATATAAGTGAGGCGCAATGGAGAAACACGAATATATTAGCAGATTTGATAGTTTAATTTTAAATCCTTCAATTAGAAAATTCTACGGTATAAAAGAGTTTTTTAATGTAGGCTATTGGCTCTCGGACATTCAAAACCAACAGTCAGCTTGTGAAATTTTAATGGAAAAAGTTTTAGATTTGATTCCGCAAAAGGATGGAAATATTCTCGATGTTGGTTGTGGTTTGGGAGCAACTACCAGACATCTACTCAAGTATTATCCGTCTACTCATATTGTAGGAATTAATATTTCTCCTCAACAAATCGAAAAAAGTAGAATTAATTCCCCAGAGTGCAAATTTATTTGTATGGATGCCGTGCAGATGGAATTTGAGGATGAGTCGTTTGATAATATTATTTGTGTGGAAGCAGCATTCTATTTTGATAGCAGAGAGAAGTTTATTAAAGAGGCTTGGCGCGTATTGAAGCCAGGAGGTTATTTCATCCTATCTGATATCATCTTTAAAGATATTAGCCATTTTGGTGATTGGATTGTTCCGGAAAAAAATATTACCAAAGATAAAGATGTTGAAGAGTATAAAAATCTTTACCAACAGGCAGGATTCCAACTCTTAGATTTTGTGGACGTAACAGAGGAGTGTTGGCTAAAGCACTATCGATATTTAAAATCTTCAATTGAAGAAGAATTTCAAGCAGGAGAGATAAATGAACAAACTTATCAGCTAAATGTAAATGGCATAGATCGTTTGCTAACTTCTTCATCTATTGCTTATTTATTAGTTTCAACAAAAAAGCCAGTGAAAGTTATTTGATAGATACAGGAGAATTCAGAATTCTTATAGGCTCTTGACCTATCTAGCATAACTCGATTTTGTGAATTTGTGTAAGACAGCGGTGATTATTGATTCAGTTTATAAACTATGGCGATCGCTAAAAAAAGTTACTCATACTTTATAGATAAAAAATTTGCTACTTTAGCCAGACAGCTAACTCTTTTTCTGTGATTATCCCAACCAAAAATAAGCAAAGTTTGTCATGTTTTTTAGAACAAAAGCTAATACGATTTTGTACTTTTAGACAACAAAACATCGAGTAAACCCCCATATTATTAGGTAAAAAAATGACAGCCATATTTGTAAATGAACAAGAGCTAACCAAACAAATAGTCGCATATATTGAGCAAAATGAAATCGCAAGATCTGTAAAAAAACTGCGCCAACAAGCGGCAAACTCGCGCGAACTTCCTCCTGCTTGGCTATTAAAAACAGCAGATGCTTTAGAAAAGAACGATTGGAATATCTTGTCTGAAGGCTTTATTAATAAGGACTTTATTGGGGAAAACGGCTATTTCCTGATTATTGCACCTTACAAAATCAATCGGCAATCTCAACCTCACGTCGCTTTAAGTGCAATTTATGGGAAAATGCACGACATCCAAGAACCATCTATCGAACAATTAGAAAATCTCTGTCGGGAAAAATTTGGCAAACTCGGACAAGCTGTTCCCAGAAACTATTCCTTTACCGAGATTGCTAGTTGCGGTAATATCAGCGGTGAAAGTGGTGAAGCCTTCATCGTTCCATATAGATGGTGTTTTGCTAACAGTGCTTCTGGCGCAGTATTAAACAATGCAAGCGAGCAGCGACGACGTTTTTTAGGTTCTAGCCGCGGATGCATCAAAAAAATATTTGAATATGAAACAGCTAATTTCTTATTAGAACCTTTAGAAGACGAAATCAATGGCGAACGCTATCGCCACGCAGATACTCAAGTGCATGAAGCTGGACATGCGAGTGGTTTGGGATTTGACTTCAAGTTAAAGCACAAGTTTTTCCAAAACTATACTTATGGTGGTACAGAAGAATGGCGTGCTGATAGCTTGGGATTTGAGTTTGCTGCTTGCACTTTACCTGCAATTGAAGCTGGGAAGTTAGTAGCAGTAAATTTTTGCATTCGCTTTGGTTTAGACGCTCACCGTTTAGGAGGCTTAGAAAAAGATGTGGATGTACATGCTGCGCTTTTAAGCTTAGAACATCTTTTTCAAAATGATGCCATATATATCACTAAAAATAATCAATTAGCTTTACGTAATTTGAGCTATCCAGGTTTACTCGAAGCTGTAGAACTCCATCGAGTACAAGCAGCAAATCTGACTCGCAGAGAGTTAAACCTCAAAAGCCCTACAGGTCTTTTCTCCTTGTACAAAATAGATATTCATCCATCAACTCAATCAATTTTTCAGGCGCTAGTTATCGAACGCTGTCAAGGAATTTGGGCAAAGTTACAATAACAACTCACTCTGTATTTTTAGCGTTGTTGCAAGAATAGGAAGAAATCGATTCAAACAATTTCGCCACATCGCTATACGATATGAAAGGTTAGCTGCAAATAATACTGCATCAAAACATGACTGAACAATCTTTGAATGACCCTAATTCTCATTTCCAAGGACGTTCTACAGAAGCGGGACGTGCGTTAGAAAAAGAAGCGAACTTACCCCTTTCAGGCTGGCAGCAAGAAGTTTCTAGAGGTTTAGAATTAAGGTTAGAAGCAGCAGAAAGTATACGCGATCGCTCGATTCCTACCTTTTCGCGCGGCGAACTTCCCCACTTTGCTGGGATTAATACTTTCTTAAAAGCACCGTATTTAGAGGATGTGCGGAAGGTGGGTGAATATGATGATTAGAAGTTTGGTTGAATTGGGTACGCAAACAGACAAAAGTGAAAATTAAAAACTAAAAATCAGGCGATAAAATTAATGTTTAACTCGCTATCAGGGAAAAAAGTGGTGATTATTGGCGCAAGCTCTGGGATCGATCTGGCGATCGCCACTAAAACAGCAGAACTGGGGGCATCGGTGGTGATATCAGGCCCCTCGCAAGACAAATTAAATCTACTCCAAGATTTGGTTGATTTTCACTTGCAAGCAAGTGCTGTTGACATTCTGCACGAGGCTGAAGTTGATGCTTTTTTTGAGAAAATCGGCAACTTCGATCATTTAGTTGTCACGGCTGTACCAGACAGAAATATGCCGCGATCGCTTTTAGCTGAGATGACAACCCAAACAGCTCGAGGCGGGATGGAGAAATTCTGGGCAACGTTTTATGCTGTGCGTGCTGCGGTGAAATATATAGCGGCTGATGGTTCAATTACCTTAACATCGAGCGTCACTATCTCCAAACCTTCAAAAATGGGTGGTATTTCAGTAATTGCTGCCGCCAATGCTGCTGTTGCTGTATTTGGGCGTACCTTGGCCTTGGAATTATCACCGATTCGCGTAAATGCTCTTGCTCCTGGCATAGTTGAGGATGCAAGCGTATTAACCTATCAAAGCGAGTCTGAGCGTTCGGATTTGTCCAAGTGGGCTGAAGCATCTTTACCTGTGCAACATCTTGGACAAGGGGAAGAACTGGCGCAAGCAGTGTTGAGTTTGATGACAAATCCTTATATTACCGGAGTAATTTTGCCTGTAGATGGCGGTGTAACCTTATTGTAATCACAACACTAATTGCTTCTGACGGTTAAAGATTTTAAAATATGACAACTCAAGTTATTCAAGCTCAAGCCACAAAAAATCCTATTTCCAGTTTAATTCAATTTTGGGTGGATGTAAGAGCGATTGCCGGGCCCTACTGGTATCCAACCAAGCCAGGAGAAAGAGCATTTTCTGATGTAATTCGTAGCTGGGGAATGTTAATTTTCCTAGTAATACTAATAATCGCGCTTGTTAGTGTAACTGCTTTTAACAGTTTCATTAGCCGCTATATGGTTGATGCTCTTATCCAAGACAAAGATTATTCTAAATTTATTAAAGAATTAGCACTTTATGCTCTTGGGCTTTTTGTAGTAGCGGCTGTCGCCGGATTTTCTCAATTTATTAGAAAACAAATCGCTCTTGATTGGTACAAATGGCTGAATAATCAAGTTTTAGATAAATATTTTAGTAATCGTGCTTATTATAAAATTAACTTTAGTACCGATATTGATAACCCCGATCAACGTATATCTCAAGAAATTGAACCGATTACCACTAATGCTCTTAGCTTTTCAGCCACTTTTATAGAAAAGATACTGGAGATGGCAACTTTTTTGATAGTTGTCTGGTCAATTTCCCAACAGATTGCTGTTGTTATGGTTGTTTATACATTTATAGGCAATTTAATTTCTGCTTACCTAAATCAAGAATTAATCAAGCTCAATAAAGAAGA
Source organism: Nostoc sp. ChiSLP01 (assembly GCA_034531195.2). Lineage (GTDB taxonomy): Bacteria > Cyanobacteriota > Cyanobacteriia > Cyanobacteriales > Nostocaceae > Nostoc. The sequence goes on along the minus strand of JAVRBO020000089.1, from coordinate 24,059 downwards.
AATCGAATCTAAAGCAGAATACAATTATTCCTTAACTCATGTAAGAAATCATGCTGAATCCATAGCTTTTTTCCGAGGAGAACAACAAGAATCAAAGATAATTACAGGGCGATTTAATAATTTTATTCAAAAAAATAAAAGTAAAATTAATTGGGAAAGGGGAAGGATAATTTTTGCTAGAGGCTATCAAGCTGTTATTCAATTGTTTCCTTTTTTTGTACTTGGGCCTTTATATATTAATGGTGAAATTGATTTTGGACAACTTGGACAAAGTATTTTAGCTTGTCAATTATTTGGTAGCGCGCTAGGAGAGTTAATCACTGAATTTGGAGTTTCGGGAAATTTTTCGAGTTACACTGAGCGTTTAGCGGAGTTTTCGGGTGCGCTAGAGGCAGTGACTAAAGAACCTGAAAATGTCAGTACTATCAAAACTATAGAAGAAAACCATCTTGCTTTTGAGAAAGTTACTTTACAAACGCCAGACCATGAACAGACGATTGTTAAAGATTTGTCACTTTCTGTTCAACCAGGAGAAGGTTTATTGATTGTGGGTTCTAGTGGTAGAGGTAAGAGTTCTCTATTAAGAGCGATCGCAGGTTTATGGAATGTGGGAACAGGTCGTCTGGTACGACCTCCCCTAGAAGAAATTTTATTTTTACCTCAACGTCCTTACATCATCTTGGGAACATTGCGCGAACAGTTACTTTATCCTAATACCAATCATCAAATGACCGACGCACAACTGAAAGAAGTTTTGCAACAAGTAAATCTACAAAACTTGTTAAGTCGAGTTGAAGGGTTTGATACAGAAGTTTCTTGGGAGAATATATTATCGCTCGGAGAACAACAACGTTTGGCTTTCGCACGCCTATTAGTAACTCATCCTCAATTCACAATATTAGATGAAGCAACAAGTGCTTTAGATTTAACTAATGAAGGTAATTTATATAAACAATTACAACAGACAAAAACAACATTTATTAGTGTCGGGCATAGGGAAAGTTTATTTGATTATCATCAATGGGTTCTGGAACTTACACCTGATTCTGATTGGCAACTTTTGACCGTGCAAGATTATCGGAGTCAAAAAATCACTCATAACTCTACTGACAATACTGGCATTGCTAAGGATAATTTGCAAGAGGCAAATCAATTAGAAAGATTTAGTCAAAAAGCTACAAGTGAAGGGCTTTCTCATAAGGAAATGGCTGAATTAACCTTCTATTCCATTAAAACTATTAGAACTAAGGCAAGCAAAGGCGAATCGATTACTGCCAGGGACGGCTTTACCTACTGTTACGATAAAAATAATTACGTACTGAAGTGGATCAGAGTTTAGCAGTTACTCGGATTTTCAAAACTACAATTGATTTTTATTTGGAGAATAAATTATGTAGCCAAAATAATAAATATATAAGCAGTTGTGATGGATTAATTTACACTAAAAATTGAGGATTGAGAGGTAATAAAAATGGATGAACTAGTAAAGAAAATTGCTGGCTTAGGTCTTCCCGGAATACTTTTTGTGATTGCAACTGGTGCATCAGGGGGTAGTGTAGCTGCTGTTGTGACTCTACTTTCATCTTTGGGAGGGCCGTTAGGCTTGTTAGGCGGTTTAGGACTGCTTGGACTAGTAGGTATTATCGGAGAATATATAGCAGGATTTGGAATTGAAAATATTCTCAAGCTCATCTATACAGAACGTAGCAAAACCGAATCTGTAAGATTTCTGCTCAATGAAATTCAAGATTTACCGATTACAGATGAGCTAAAACTCAAACTCAAACATCATATTAGCCCAGTAGTAGTTACTGAGCCTGAATAAGATCCTGCTCATATCACGAGCTAGCCATAACTCCCAAGTCATCAGCGGCATTAGGTCACTCCATCGGTCACACTGTTGGGGAGTGGAGAGTATAGGTTCTTTCTGTGAGGGTTAGAGCATCTGGTCTTGACCATAGGGTATGGTCTCCTGCTAGAACGATACGTCCTTGCTTTGGGATTTTTTGGCTATACAATCCCATCAACTTCTGACGTTGTGGCCTGCTATCCTGTGTTGCCTCATAGATACTTGGCCATCGACGACGGAACACTGGACACATTGATAAATCTGCCAAACTGTATGCGTTGCCTGTTAGCAATATTGCATCCATTAGTTCCCAAGTTGCGTCCTTTGCCCGACATAAACATTCGTATGCTGCTTGACAGAATTCTCTTAATTGTGCAAAAACATCCATAACGGCTGATGAAGGAAGGCAAGTGCTTCTTTCATCTTCCGTTACTGGGGTGCTTGATATTACAGGCATCCCTTTAACTTTTTGCCTACCTTCTACCTCTACTTTCGACTGCTTTAGTCTAAAGTCCAGTATTAATTAGAGTGGTTTAGTTTTTTATTTCAAAATCCCAATCACCGCCGCCAGAACAGCAGCAGCGCGATCGCCGATTAGCACAAACACTCGCTTGCGCTCCTTGATGATTTCTATGAAACATCCAACACTTACCAGTCGGTCTGCCAAGGATAAAGCATTGACTAGTTCTATGCGAGTTTCTGGGAGCAATGGTTGATTTAACCCAGAACCGAGAGGGGGAGCGAGATGGAAAATGCACAGCCTTGTCCTAATTGGGACTGGACTTCCAGCCGACCATCATGTTTCTCGATGACAATCTGACGGGCGATCGCCAAGCCTAACCCCGTTCCCTTGCCAACCTCTTTAGTGGTAAACAAACGCTCAAAAATCTTAGATTTAACTGATTCATTCATGCCTTTACCGTTGTCAGAAATACGAATTTCAACCGCATTTTGTTCGGATAATAATGCAGTCTGAATCGCGATTTGTTGGGGATGATTTTCTAACTCTTCAAAGGTTGTTTGCTGTGCTATTTCATCGAACATATCAATCGCATTAGCCAAAATGTTCATAAACACCTGGTTAAGCTGACCGGGGAAGCAATCAATTTCAGGGATATTACCGTAGTTGCGGATAACTTTAATGGCAGGCCGATTTTCATTGGCTTTGAGCCGATACTTGAGAATCAACAGCGTACTATCTAACCCTTCGTGCAAGTTGACTTTAACTTTGTGTTCCGTGTCGGCACGAGAGAAGGTACGTAGGCTCGTACTGATGCCTTTGATGCGATCGGTCGCACCTTTCATCGAGTCAATTAATTTAGGTAAATCCTCCAACATAAACTCCAGGTCAAGTTCTTCGGCTAATTCGGCCACCGCACCCATAGGTGGCTGGTGCTGCTGATAGATGTGTAAATACTCACACAGGTCTAGTACATAATCTTTGGCATTATTAATACTGCCGTTGAGGAAGCCAACTGGATTATTAATTTCGTGAGCCACCCCTGCCACCAAGTTACCTAAAGCCGCCATTTTTTCGCTTTGCACAATCTGAAGCTGAGATTCTTGCAGCTGTTGAGTATATGCTTGGGCTTGCTGATAGAGACGAGCATTCTCCAGTGAAATCGCAGCTTGGGCGCACAGCAGATTCAGCACCTCAACGCGATCGCGGCTAAAGGCTCCAGTTGCCAGGTTATTTTCTAGATAGACTATGCCTAGCAACTTACCCTGTTGCAGAATCGGGCTGCACAGCAAACTCTTGGGCTGTTGGTTTTGGATATACGCATCGCCGAGCAATAGCGGCTCTTGTGCAGCGTTGCTAATTACAGCAGGTTGCAAGCTGCGTTTGACTTTTGTTACCAGACTGATGGGCACTATACCACTATCGACAAGCGACTGGGTTGGATGTAGAATCTGCGTTTCGATTTGGCGTGATGCCGTAAGTTCTGCCCTAGCCTGAACTGTGAGATTTTGCCCCTCGCTCAACATTAAAGCACACTGCGTCGCGCCAGAGGTTTGCATTACCGTCAGCAAGAGAGTAGCAATTAACGGCTCAAGCTCGATTTCACTCGAAAGAGTTTGCGACGCTTTGAGGATGGCAACCAGATCCAGGGAATCAGAAAGACTGGTGGAGGAAGTACTAGTCGAGGTGACAGTTGCAGTGGAAAATAAGGTTTCGTCAATAGAAAGTGGTGTCTGCGCCCCTTGGAAGATGGGAGCTAGCAGTTGGGGATAGCGAGTTTCCAAGTCAGCGAGTTTGGCTTTCGCCCCCCAGCGAGCATACCCATAGTAAGCGTCAATCAAGTAAGCTTGGGCGATTCGCTCTTTGTTCCAATCCAGATAGAATTTTGCCGCCAGTTCATTGCCAAGGGCTGCTTCCTGAGAATAGCCATTGGCTTTGGCACCCGCGATCGCCAAATCGTAAAATTCTATAGCTTCGGTTTTGCGATCGAGAACGCGATATTTTTCCGCTTCCACTAAATGATATTTGTGCAAGTAATTCATCGGGCCATAATCTGCCCAATCTTTTAGCTTGGCTTGATTTTCTTCTATTCGCTGCCATTGCGGTTCTGACAGGGACATTGATTCGCCAGGATGAGCCAGTACGGTCAGAGAATCATAGAAATAGAAGATTGGTTCAACGATACTTCCCATCCCGCCAGCTAAATAGTGTCGCGTTTGAGCGGCATCGTGTTGGGCTTTGGCAAAATCTTGCAGCCAGTAATTTAACGTGAAGCGATAAAGGTAAAAGAAGGATAGTCGGTAAAAATCGACTTTTGCCTCATCCAGAACTTTCTGTTCGTAGGCATCCTGGCGTAAGGGACTCTCTTGTTCTGACTGACCCAAGAGAATTTGCGCCGCTTGCCAGTAAGCCAATACACAGTTTGCCGCCGTGACTTGGTGGAGGTCGGACAACTGCTGGTAATAAGCACGAATTTGGGGTTCGAGTTCAGCCAGGGGTTGACCGTACCAATACGCATTGAAGCAGTACAACTGGGCATCGTAGCCCATAAATTCTAGATTGCCAGTTTCCAACCCGGCTTGATATCCGTCCAGTAAAATGGGCAGCGTGTCTTGCAGATGGATTGTCCAAGAACCCACATAAGCGCCCATTAACATGGCAGTTGCGGCTCGGATGTTTTTGGCATCTGGTTCTAAGGCGAGTTGGTATCCTAATTGCCCAAACTGAGGCACCTTTGACATATCGCCCCACAGCATCCTCAGTTGGAAGGCGTAACCCACGTAGCAAAACGCCGAAACCGGACTGTTGCCAAATTGAATCGATAATTTGACCTGGAGTGCCACGACCAGGAAATAAAGCTTTGTGCCGGACATGTAACAAACTGGTGTCAGCCGCGCCGCATTTTGCATAATTGCTAATTGCTGCGGATCGGTCATTTTCGGCAGATGAATAAATGACTCGATGGAGCGACCCTCAATTAAGGCATCAATTTCTTGCTTCAGGAGGCGAATGTCGTCTAGGGTTGGTTCGTCTGGTAGGTTCACGCCCAACATCCGGAAGACTGATTGACCGATCGCGATCGCCTCGACAAATTGATTGCGGGCGACCAATGCCTGAATTCTGACTTGATAAACTGGCACTTGTTCTAGAGGCGTTTTTGCATGATGGATCGCTGCTTCAATCCACTCCTCCATCTGCTCAAAAGCACCAGCCAAAAAAGCGACCTCGGCAGCTAAGTCATGCAGAGATAGAGTCATTTCGTACTGCCGTTGCCAAGCATCCCCTCCCAGCAGTTGCAACCCTACTGTGGCATATTCACGAGCGGCTTGATAGGCGGTTGAGGCTCTGGCTTTGCGGCAAGCCGTGAGGTTGAGTTGGGCGAGTTCGTCCCGTTGGTGTTGTTGTCCAACAAGGGTGATGCCATAGTTCAACTGATTGACGATTTCAAAAATGCGCTCTTCTCTAGCGGCTGGAGAAACTTGTTGCAGCAGCAGTTGTCCAATTTGGTAATGAGTCGTCTGTTTTTGCTCGTCAGGGATGAGGGAATAAGCAGCTTGCTGGACGCGATCGTGGAGAAAGCGATAAGAACAGTTAAACGATAATGGTTGCTGGACTTCTGCTACCTGAAGTTCTGACGGTTGGTAGAACTTATAGACATCGCTAATAGGAACAATCACGCCTTCTTGCAAGGCTTTCCAGAGGTCGAGCGCGGTATCTTCGGGCGATCGCTGATTGACAATCGCCAAGGTAGACAAATCAAACTGAGCGCCAATGCAAGCCGCCAGTTTCAAAGCAGCCTGGGTAGCAGTCGGCAATTTTTGTAACTGAAGTGCCATGAACTCGACGACATCATCCGTGAGCGCGAGTAACTTCACCGTTGCCAAGTCACATTGCCAATGTCCTGTCTGGAAATCAAAGGAAATATAGCCATCCTCATGCAGTGCTTTGAGAAATTGGGTGAGAAAGAAGGGATTCCCGTTGGTTTTTTGATAGACCAACTCCGAAAGCGGTTGAGCCAGTTCAGTTGAGCAACTGAGCGTATCTGCTGTTAACTGATTCACATAGGTTTGGCTCAGGGGTTGTAGGGTGAGGGTGTGGATAAAGGTTTGGGCTTTTTTTACCTCATCGAGCATCAGCATCAAGGGATGAGTCGGGAACACTTCGTTATCCCGATAAGCTCCGATGACGAACAGATAACCGCGATCGCGTTCTGTCAGCAGTAGCTTCAGCAAGTTTAGCGAAGCTGAATCAGCCCATTGCAAGTCATCTAAGAAAATGACTAGTGGATGCTCCCTTGTGGTGAACACCGTGATGAACTTCTGGAACAGCAGATTGAAACGATTCTGAGCAGCACTACCGGAGAGTTCTGGTACTGGGGGTTGTTGGCCGATGACATGTTCGAGTTCCGGAATCACCTCGATGAGTACCTGGCCATTGTCACCCACTGCCGTCAGGATTTTCGCTTTCCAATCAGCTAACTGTGCGTCATCGCTGCTTAGAAGTTGACCCATCAGGTCGCGGAAGGCTTGGATAAAGGCACTAAACGGCAGATTGCGGTTGAACTGATCGTATTTACCTTTGATAAAATAGCCATGCCAACGTACAATCGGCTTATGCACTTCATTGACGACGGCAGTTTTGCCAATACCAGAAAAACCTGCTACTAGCATCAGTTCGGAGGCTCCGTTAGCAACTCGCCCAAAAGCATCGAGTAAGCTTTGAACTTCTTGTTCTCGTCCGTAGAGTTTTTCGGGAATCAAAAAGCGATCGCTGATATCTCGTTGGCCTAAATCAAACCAGGCGAGTTTACCCGCAACATGATATTCTTCCTGGCATCGCAACAGATCGTGCTTGAGACCGAGAGCGCTTTGATAGCGGTCTTCGGCATTCTTGGCCATCAGTTTGCAAATAATTTCACCGAGCATGATGGGCAAATCGGAATTGAGATCGCAGATAGAGGGTGGTTGTTTAGCTATATGGGCGTGAACCATTTCCATTGGTTCGTCTACTGGAAATGGTAACTGTCCCGCGAGCAGTTCAAAAAAGGTAACTCCCAAAGAATAGAAATCGCTGCGATAGTCAATCCCCCGGTTCATCCGCCCGGTTTGTTCCGGTGAGATATAGGCGAGTGTGCCTTCTAGAACGTTGGGATTTTGAATCTCTTGGGTTTCGCGGGGTAACAGGGAGGCAATGCTAAAGTCAATCAGCTTAATCTCCCCCGTTTCTGGTTGAATCAGAATATTAGCTGGTTTAATGTCTTTGTGGATAATCCGTTGCTGATAGAGCTGGTAGAGGATATCTACAATTTGCAGGGCAATTGGCCAAAATTGTTCGACACTCAAAGGGGCAGCCTGGATGTAATCGTGTAGGGAGATGCCACCGATGTCTTTCATTACCAAAGCATAGCCATTTTGGTATGGTTCTAGACTCAGCGGTTGGACAATGCCTGGGATGTCGAGATTTTTCGCGATCGCATACTGATTGCGAAACTGCACCAATTCGCTGAAGCTGGGATAGTCGTGCCGCAGTAGTTTAATAATGACTGGTTTTCGATCTAATTCCCTAATACCGCGATGTACTAAAGTATTGGAACTGGAATAAATTAGCTCGTTTATACGATAACCAGTTATTGCCAACATAAATCTTATTTTTATTTACAAATCTTTTTTTATGTATATAGATAATTCCCGTTTTGAGATTCTCTTTAACCTTTAGAGATAAAACTTAATAATTATGGTCAAATTTGCAATCTCTTGCTTTAAAAGAAATGACTCAAAATTTCATTAATTAACTATAAAAAACTAAAACTAATTAGAGTGGCTCAAAGTTATAATCCAAAATCCTAATCACTTCTGCCAGAACAACCACAGCACAATTACCAGTGTGTAAATTGATTTAAGTAAGTCGAGGTGAATATTTATTTTTGGGAAAAGGCAGCTATGCTGGAGGCAGGAGGCAGAAGGGAAGAGAGTTTAAACCTATTTTATTTTTCTTTACATAATTTGGTTTTTCCACCTCGTTCTACTTAGTTCCAATGAAGATATATACAGTGGCATCCATTGATGCAATTGGTGACTAAAAATTATGTTGAACCTCGAAATGCGTAAGCACTTACTGTATTTTTTGTTTCCAGTTGTCTTACTCGCTGCTTATGTAGGGATGGGAGTGGGATAAGTTCATGCATTTAATCATTAAGATTTAAAATTTATGTAAGAATTTCTATTTATAATTTACGTACTCAGTATTTATCCGGTTAGATGCAAGATATCAGAATTGATAAGATACAAAGCACCTATATGTAAATATTGACTGCATGTATGTCTGCTAATCCATCCTCTATCGATAAGCAAACCAAAGCCGAACAATCATTTGAAAACCGTGCCCTATTTATTCGCATTGCCCGCCAATTTTTTGCCGAACAGGGTTACGCTCACACTAGTATCGAACAGATTGTAGCTCAGACGGATATCACGGAAGATGCGTTTTACAACCACTTTCACAGCATGGCAGATTTGCTACGGGCTGTATGCGAACAAATGCAAGCCGAAATCCAAGAGGAAATTCTGAGAGCAACTGAAGGAGCAACGGATTCATTTGAGGCATTGCAACTCGGTTGCGATAGCTTTCTCAACGCAGTTGCCAAAACTGAGATACAGCAAATTTTACTGATTGACGCTCCGGCTGCACTCAGTTGGACAGAGTTGAATCGCATCGATCGCGAATATGGATTTGGCTTATTGCTCGAAGGGGTCAAGCAGGCGATCGCCGACGGTCACTTCAAAGCCCAATCCGCAGAAGTTATAGCAACCATGATTAATGGTGCGATTAATGAAAGTATTCTTTGGGCTGTGCAGGGTGATAATGTGACAGAACGATTAATGGAGGTTCGCACTGTATTCCATCAATTATTAATAGGACTAAAAGATAGCTCGTACAATAGCGTTGCCAAAATAAGAGTATGAAGAGGTAGAGTGTTCCGTAGTAGAGTTATTGTCTCTCACAACGGCAATTCAAAAACCACGCTTCAGCCCATACTCGATATCCGATGGTTGTCACAATGTCTCCGGCCGCAGATAAACGCTACAACGATGCGGTAATTGAATCGGATAAACAAGAGCCATATTAGCGATCGGGAGTCAGAAAAAATAAAGCAGAAGTGATATTAACATCTGAATTATTACATTGGTTTGTATAGTTGTTTGTGGATAGGTGCAATGGAATTTTGGGCTGATTTAGCTTTTGAATTCACGCGTTTCAAGCCCAGTAAACTGCCAGGTTTTCACAAAGGCTTACGTGCTATGTACCCGATCCAATCTCCTTTATAGCTTCTTTGTCATCCCTTCAGATTTCAGCCTTTATCTTTTCCAAAATTACCCTCGTTTCTTGAAATTGGAAAACGTGGGTTAATGCGCGTACAAAAAATAGATTGCTTAATTGAAACATCTAAAAAAATAGGAGAAAAAATGTCAGTAGCAAATAAATTTGAGCGAGATATAATTCCCAATGAAAATGGCGTTTCGATAACAAATGAGTGCGTTGTTAATTCGTACAATGAATGGGATCTATTAGAGGAAGTTGTTGTCGGTAGAATAGAAGGTGCTAGCCATCCTCCTAAACACATAGGTTTGCTAGGTTGTATTCCTGAAGACCTTTATAATCTTCTTCTTTTTGCAGGTGGCTATAGAATCCCCCGAAAATGGGCTATTGAGCCAGCACAAAAAGAATTGGATGAGTTTATCCATATTCTTGAATCAGAAGGTGTTAAAGTCAGGCGTCCTAGTATCACTGATTACCATCGAAAATTTTCTACCCCAAATTGGTCAGCTAGGGGTTTTTGTGGAGCTTGTCCGCGAGACTGTTTTCTAGTCATAGGCAATGAAATAATCGAGGCACCTATGTCGTGGAGGAGCCGTTATTTTGAACGTCATGCTTATTATTCGCTATTCAAAGAATATTTTGAGCAAGGTGCAAAATGGACTTCTGCTCCAAAGCCTCCTCTACTAGATTCTCTATATGACAACAAATACACTATTCCTAAAGATGAGGAAGCGATACGATATGTAATCAATGAATCTGAAGTAGTTTTTGACGCAGCAGATTTTGTCCGTTGCGGTAGAGATATTTTTGTCACGAAGAGTAATGTAACTAACGACGCGGGAATTAACTGGGTAAAACGTCATTTAGGAGAACAATTCCAGGTTCATATTATTGAGACAAAATCAAAACAGCCTATGCATATTGATACTACATTTGTGCCACTGGGGCCTGGAAAAGTAATGATTAATCCAAAATACATTGATGTTGATAGATTGCCTTCAATTTTAAAATCCTGGGATGTATTGGTGGCACCAGAACCAGCCATTGTAACTGGAGGCTATTTGAATGGAAATGCTTCTTTGTGCAGTACGTGGTTAAGTATGAACGTTTTGCTGCTAGATGAAGAGAGGGTAATATGTGAAAAGTCTCAAGAACCAACAATTCGTGCCTTAAAAGATTGGGGATTTAAACCAATACCTTGTAATTTTATGAGTTATAACATCTTTGGCGGTGCGTTTCATTGTGCAACTTTAGACATCAGACGCCGCGGTACATTACAGTCTTATTTTTAACCGTTTTACCTTAAGCGATCGAAATCAGGCAGGTTAAGTTTAAATACTCTTTTCTCCTTTAAACATCCCTGCCAAATTAAACTTTCCCTTCGATACTCCACGATTAATAGTGTTGCCAGCCAAGGGGTTAGCTCCCCGACTTCTTGAAGAAGTCGGGGAGCTAGTAAACCAGCAAAGAAGCAAAAGCTATTTTCGATCGCCCCATACCTACCCCGGATTTCTCACCACATCTCGATGGAGCCTTTTGCTCTTGAGCAGGGGAGCGGGGGAGCAGAGGAGGGTTCAAGTACAAGTTCTTTCCCCTCTACCCCTCTACCCCTCAAGCTTGTGAGAAATGCGGGCTACCTACTATCTTCAAAATTTTGCTTGTAAATATCTGGGATTTGACTAGAATGATTGCTAATCTCAAAGTTTTACCATACGAACAAGAAAACTCAGCTAGCACTTTAGTAGAGCTGCTGCAATATAGAGCGTTAGAACAGCCAGAGTCTGTAGCTTTTATTTTTTTGCAAGACGGAGAAACAGAATCACGCCGTCTAACGTATCGAGAATTAGATGAACAGGCAAAAGCGATCGCATCTCGACTTCAAACTTTCACAATGCCTGGAGAACGTGCCTTACTACTGTATCCTTCTGGGTTGGAATTTATTGCTGGATTTTTCGGTTGTTTGTATGCTGGCATTGTCGCCGTTCCCGCTTACCCTCCCCGCCAGAATCAATCTTTATCTAGATTGCAGGCGATCGTAGCTTCTTCTCAAGCTACTATGGTATTGACAAGCTCTACTGTTTTAGCTTCCGTAGAAAAACACATCCGCAATGCACCGGATCTCGCAGTCCTGCAATGGTTGGCTACCGATAAAATTGACCCTCAACAGTATAATTTATGGCACAAGCCAAATTTAAGTTGCGACACGCTAGCTTTCCTTCAATATACTTCCGGGTCTACGGGAAACCCAAAAGGAGTAATGGTAAGTCACGGCAATTTACTCGCCAACCAACAGAGCATTCAAACAGCCTTTAGCCACACTCAAGCGACAAAGATCGTTGCTTGGCTGCCGTTATTTCACGATATGGGACTGATTGGCAATACTCTACAACCCCTATATCTCGGCGTCCCTTGCATTATCATGCCTCCAGTAGCATTTTTACAGAAGCCGATCCGGTGGCTAAAGGCAATTTCCAAATATGGAGGAACTACAAGCGGTGGCCCTAATTTCGCTTACGATCTGTGCGTTCGTCAAACGACTGCAAGCGATCGCGCCGGTCTTGATTTGAGTAGTTGGACGCTTGCTTTTAATGGGGCCGAACCCGTCCGAGCAGAAACTTTAGAACGTTTTGCTGCGACTTTTGCGGAATGTGGTTTTCGCCGGGAAGCTTTTTATCCCTGTTACGGTATGGCTGAAGCTACCCTATTCGTTTCCGGGGGAGTGCGTACACAGCCACCTGTGGTTTTAGATGTTTCAGCATCAGCGTTAACTCAAAACCAAGTCGTTGCTGCCAGCAAGGATGCCGATACTAGGAGGGTTGTCAGTTGCGGTCAAGCCTGGTTAGACCAAAAAATAAAAATCGTCGATCCAGAAACATTAATTGAGTGCGCCACTTCGCGCATCGGAGAAATCTGGATTTCTGGTAGTAATGTAACGAAGGGATATTGGCAGCAACCCGAACTAACTGAGTCCTGTTTTCAGGCTTATCTTTCTGACACTAATTCTGAAACATTTCTGCGAACTGGGGACTTGGGTTTTCTCCAAAATGGGGAACTATTTATTACAGGTCGTTTGAAAGACGTGCTGATTATTCGGGGTAAAAATCATTATCCTCAAGATATCGAGTTAACTGTAGAAAACAGCCATCCAGCACTTCACCCCAATAGCGGTGCAGCTTTTTTAGTCGAAGTGGATGGGATAGAACAACTGGTAGTAGCGCAGGAAGTCAAACGACAATTTCTGCGGAAATTAGATGCAGATGCAATCATCACCAGCATCCGTAAGGCTGTAGCTCTTCAACACGGGTTGCAGATTCACGATGTCGTGCTACTCAAAACGACGAGCATTCCCAAAACATCCAGCGGCAAGATCCAGCGCCAAGAATGCCGTAAACTCTACCAAGCTGGAATGTTAGAAGCTCATCGCGTTGACAGCAGCCTTTCACACTTAGCAGTCGAGAAACAGACTTGTACTCATGATAGTGCTCGACCATCTTCTCTCGAAGATGAACAGACTATAGTTATACAGACGTGGTTGGTTGAATGGTTAGCCAGAAAAATTAAACGAGAGCCACAACAAATAAATCCTACCAGTCATTTCACCGAGTACGGTCTTGATTCGCTACAAGCGATCGAGTTAGTTGGAGATTTAAAAGAACGGTCTGGACTGTCGCTATCTGAAGATACTATTTACACTTACTCGACAATTCAAAGGTTGAGCCATTACCTAGCGGAACAGTTAAACAAGGCTGGCAGATTATTTGTTGTCGAGTCTAATGAGAAAGAAAACTCGCTCTCTAACTCTCCAGATAAATCTCGCGTCACCTCTGCTGCAAAATTAGCCTCTTTTGCAGAGATTACACCAGAAAACTATCAGTTTGACTTATTACCTGAATACCTAGAATTACAGTCACGGTTGTCTATTTATCAAAACGGCCAACTTGACTATCCATACTTTCCTGAAAAAGCTAGATTCTCTACATCAACAACATTAGTTAATGGGCGAGAATTGCTAGAATACTCCCACTATGATTATTTAGGATTAGCGGGCGACCCCAGAGTTATTAAAGCAGCCCAAAAAGCTTTGGAAATTTATGGAACGTCACTGCAAGCGACACCACTAATTTCTGGCAGAACGCCTTTACATCAGGAATTGGAGAAAACAATTGCTGACTGGTTTGGAGTTGAAGATTGCTTAATCTATGCCAGCGGTCACGCTACTAATATCAATACTATTGGACATATTGTAGGTGCTGGTGACTTAATCCTTTACGATCGCTTTGTCCACAACAGCGCCGTTCAAGGTACTATCATGTCTGGCGCAACTTCAATGCCTTTTCCTCACAATGATTGGCAAGCTCTCGATAATTTATTGTCTATCCATAGACCAAACTACCGACGCACGCTCATCATGACGGAAGGTGTATTTAGTATGGATGGGGACATCCCCGATTTACCAAAATTTATTGAAATTAAAAAACGTCATAAAGCATGGTTGATGATCGATGAAGCTCATTCGCTCGGAGTGCTAGGTAAAACCGGGCGAGGCATTGGCGAATATTTTCAAGTTTCGCCTCAAGATGTTGACTTATGGATGGGAACGACAAGTAAAGCTCTGGCGGGTTGTGGCGGTTATATTGCTGGATGTCAGGCATTAATTGATTACTTGAAGCACACGTCTCCGGGGTATGTTTTCGCAGCTGGAATGCCACCAGCTAGCGCCGCAGCAAGCTTAGAAGCACTTCGCATTATTCAAGCCGAACCGCAACGAGTTGCGAGGTTGCATCAAACAGCCGAGCTTTTCCGAACCCTAGCTAGGAATAGGGGTTTGAACGTTGGAGCTAGCCATGATTCCCCCATTATACCCATTCTTATCGGTGATTATACTGAAACTGCTCGGTTGGCAAATGTTATCCGTCAACAGGGAATAAATGTGTTTCCGATTGGATGGCCAGTTGTTCCCGCAGCTTTGTCGAGACTGCGTTTTATGGTTTCTGCTTTGCACACCGAAGAACAAATCAAATTCACGGTGAACACCATAGCAGAACTAATAATTTTGTTTAATGATTCAGAAAGCAGAGTATTGACAAAGGAGACACTTGAGGGAAAGGAGCGTAAATATGAACCAAAGCGGGAGCAATGCGCTCATAGTGAGATTGTCGTGAAATGAGCAGGGGAAGCGGGGGCAGCTGGCGGAAAAAAGAGAAAAAATAGTACTTTTTGCTACTAAAACTATAGAATCGACTCGCAAACGGTGAAAAACACTTGTAAAGAAGAGTGTTGAATCGAAAGGATATTGTTTCTACAAATCGACGAATGGGATTAAAAGGCATCTAGCCTTTGATACATTGGGGTTTCCCTTCTTTACTCACTGCTAGGTCGCGCTGATAGGGATAAGCGCCTTGTGCTAGGAAAATTTCGTCGTTTTTACCCCATACAATCAGGGTGGGGGGTGATGTTTGCGGAAATACTCCTGCGATTCAGGATAGAGCGGTGGATTAGTTCTATAGTCATAAAATAGTGGCAGTTGAATCTCAGCATTTCCAGGGCGATCGAGGAAAGTGAAGTCTAAGTATTTGTGTGAATGAGCATTGAAAAATCAAATGCGTTCCCACACTACCTCAAAAACAGTTTCAACGCCATCGCTCAAAACTGGCGATGTCAAAAGCGTCACTCGGTTTTCATTCAGAGTAAAGGTGCGAACTAACTTTGTACCAACCCGATTAGGAATCGATGCAATTTCGAGATGGTGAGTTACTGTGTTACCGCTCAATGTGTAAATTCCAGCATAAGCATTGAATGTTGTAAATGCTTGAGCAAGTTCTTCCACAGGTAAAGATTGCATCTGTGGAGTTAGAGGTGATTGGATCTGTTGACTTAGTGGTAAGCGATCGCTCCTAGAAAACATCACCATCATGTGACCATCCTCTGTGTAAGTGATGTAGCCAACAGGATGAGTTCCATACACCTCTTGAGTCACCGTTCCATCAGCGTGAATAGCCGTTGCAGAAATTAACTTCCAAATGCCAATTAGCGGATTATTTTGAATTGATGGTGTTGACATAATGTTCAGACGTTGCTTTATAGTTGAGCAAGAGCTGGCGAAGTTGTCAGGAACTGCAAACTAAACAGTTTAGTTTAAAAGTCAAGCAAAATCATAGACGTTTCTCTTCATAGAGGGGAAAGAACTTGTATAAGCCTCTCCTGTGCTCCCCTGCTCCTGTGCCGACCTCCACGCAGCAATTTTGGGTTGTGGAACTACTACAGTAATCAACCCTTTACCGAAAATTTCTCTTGTTGCTGCTTCAATTTTTTCTGATGTTGCACCTGTTTGATTCAAATCGATTGAGGAAACTTGAGAAATCTTAGGCTTATTCAAAACCAGTTTATCTGTAGAGAAGGCCTCGGCAAAACAAAAGTTTCAGACCTTTGCTGATTCGTCAACTGGAAAAGATGAAGCAGGAAAAGCGATCGCAGTTTCCGTAGGACTAGGATTTTACACGAATACCGTCAAGGCGATCGTGGATGATGGAGCGACCATTGATGCCGCTGGCAAATTGGAAGTGATATCTAAAGTCATCTATCCATTTTTGTTCGACTACCAAAAAGATTTTAATTTCAAAGACGATCAGATAAATGCAACTGGCAATTTGGGCGTGTTGCTTGTGGATGTTCTCTTCAGTGGTAACTTATCGCTCTTTAATCACTCTCTCCAGAGAAAAAATAATAATCCTTGCTACACAAGAGTTTCAGGCAAAAACCATGATTATAGTCATAATGTTAGAAAATAAAGCTCCAAATCCAGTTTCTGTCTCTTGTTTAAAACTTAGCTGAGATTTTTCTTCGTCCAGAGTGATGGAAGAGCGTTATATCAAGTCCGGATGATTAATTATAATAAGGCTAGAATCCTTGCATTGCTGCTTATCTAAGTCAAATGCCAAAACGAATAGCGATCGCTAATCACTTCTACTGGCTATCGATCAAGCTAGCTGGCATACAAGTAATAATTTATATCATGTCCGGGTAATCGCTTATGATAAAACCCACATTCCGCACCTGAAACTGATATTTTACACAACAATAAAAAATCATTAAGTATAGATGTAAGGGACGCATTTGTGTAAAATTCAACGGAATCAGCGAGCAGATCTTTGAATTGTATTGCGATAAAAGGCAGCTACATTGGTTTAAACGCTTTTTAGAAGACCAACAAATCAAACGCAACAGTAAAAATCAGTACAAAGGCAGAGGTCTGCCTTTGTGATTGGTCTGTTTTTGTGGTTGTGACATATAATCTGTTAACAGTGACATCATTTTGTTAAACATGACATCAATGTGTTAACAGTGACAAATAATTAGTTAACGTACATCCGAAGGCGGCACCCGGATTTGAACCGGGGGATAAAGGTTTTGCAGACCTCTGCCTTACCACTTGGCTATGCCGCCAGACCCACGATTTATTATAGTACCAACATTTTATCTAAATTGCCACCCCTAACCGAATCAATTTTTGACCTTCTGAACTACGCCAGAAATTATATGGTAGGTAGGTGTAACAAATACATCATGGGTTTTCCAATGCTGTATTTAAAAAAATTAGTTAATGATTGTCACAGGATTATGATTGTGCGATCGCCTACAGCAGTCGGTTAAGCCATCGCAACTGCCATAAAATATTAAGCGAGTTATGAGTTTTAATTCCTCACTCCTCACTCCTGGCTTGTTACACCTTCACTTCATCAGCAAAATTATTCCAACGTAGAAAGTGAAATGGCCCAGCTATAGAACCCCAGAGACGTTCATCGGTGTCTAAGTCCCTTCCTCGGTCGAGACTGAAAAATTCTTTATCGTCAATCTCAAATTCGTTATCAAGATAAGTATTTTTACCATCACGAACTACAATACAGCCTTTACCAGGTTCAACCTTGCCTTTGAAACTGTGACCTGTCCACTCTACAACCATGTTGCAACCCGGCATTTTTTTTAGTTGCTCAACAGATAAATCTTTTAAGCGTTCGGGATCGCGGGATGCGCCGTAAAATTTTTGTTCTTCGTTAACTGTGTAGTGTTCGATGACAATGTGATTTTCTGCTTCAATCAAGTTCATCACTCGCATTCTGTAAGGTTGATTGAGCATAAAATCATAAGCTTGTTCGAGAAACAAGCTGACTCCTGAGAATAATTCCCAAGGTAAGGGACGGATACAAACACGAATATGTGCATAAAAAGGCGGATTTTCAAAAGCCTGTTCTTGATTACTAAAATCAGCTGCCATCCAGCGGGCTAAGGTGATGATATCAGTAGAATGGGTCATTATAGACTATCAACCTGTTGCTTAAAAATGATCTGCAAGTATTGTAGACCTTGCTAATGGTACTAGGGAATGGGGCATAGGGGAGGCAGTGCAGTCTTGGGGTCTCCCCAAGTGGAGCAACTGCCGTCATAGGGAATAGGAAGTGAGAAATGGGGATAATTGTTGATGTTTTATCCGTCAAACAAGTTTGCAGGGTTGACAGTAGGGAGTACCTAACTTATGGGAGATTAACATAAATACCAATGCCCCATGACGCCAGTTGCTTTCCGACGCAAGGCGACAGGATCGCACTGGCTCCCCTATGCCCAATACAACAAGGTAAAGTTAGTATGCTACAGCGGTTAATTGTTATTGTTACTGCCATTATATTGTTTAACAGTTCTTTGGCAGTAGCACAAAGTCAAAAGCCCAAACCACCGGATGAATTTCCTCCTAATCCGCTAGAATTGACTACACCCGATCCACTTTTACCACGATCGCTCAAGGATAAAAAGCCGTTAACTGTCGAAGAACGGTTAAAGTTAGAACCAGCATTAAATAAATTAAACCAAGAAGCAGCGGCGAAACTGCAAGCAGGAGATGTGGTGGCGGCGTTTGAAATTTGGAACCGAGAACTCCGCTTGCGGCGCTTTTTAGGTTCTTTAGAGGAGGTACAAGCATTATCGCGAGTTGGTGCGATCGCTTGGAATCAAAACGAGCGCCAAGAAGTAATATATATTACTCAACGGTTGGAAGCAATTCAAAAGCAAACACAATCCCAGAAAAAATCTAGCGAAATTGATTTAGATCTGTGGCGATTGCTAGGTCAAGCTTACCAAAACGTGCGATCGCCTAAACAGGCTATACAAGCTTATGACCAAGTTTTGCTAGCAGTCAGGCAACAAAAAGATACCGCAGCATTAGTAGAAACTCTCAATATAATTGGAGAACTGCATCTGAGTTGGTTTGATTATCGCCAAGCTGCGCCAATCTACGAGGAATTGTTGAGTTTAGCTACTTCCCAAGGAGAATCTGTAAATGAGGTTGCATATCTGCAACAATTGGCTGAGATTTACGCACAGACAGAACAACCCCAGCAGTCAATAAATATACTTAACAAGTTAGCAGAATTTTACACTAACCAAAATAATCTTATTAAAATACCAGAATTAAAGCTAGCGATCGGCTCAGGCTACGAATCTCTGGGGAAGACAGATCCGAAGTTACTGGTAGAAGCTTTTCAAAATTATCAAGAAGCTTATACCACTGCTTGGCAATTGCAGGAGTTCGTTCGTGCTGGTGAAGCTTTGCAGAAGATAATTGGCCTGTACCGTTCTCAAGGACAAATAGATGAGGCTTTAGAAGCAAGCCAAATTCTCGTAGATACGCAAACGCAAGCTGCCAACTTTTATGGGGTGATGCAAGCTTACGACCAAATAGGGCAATTGTATTTAGAACGCAAAGAATATCCTCAAGCACTAACAGCTTTCCAAAAAGGCCTAGAACTCGCACAACAACTCAAACATCAAGAAGCATACTTTACTGAGCAAATCAAAAAACTGCCGAAAGCAAATTTTTAACCCAGAGGCTATTGATAAAGTAATACTCTGGTTAAAAACAAAAGTACATTGGGTTGGACAATCGTAAAATCCAACCGTGTAGACAGTTTAACCCTTTATAAATCTGTTAGGACTTACGCAAAAAACCTCTCTAATTCTTATTAACACCGAAGTTCTAATCTGCGGTAACCGTCCTTAGTGACTTCTCTTTGGGTTCTCTGCGTCTTCTGTGGTAGCCTGCGGCAAGCCGCTTTGAGTCTAAGATTTTCCGTTACCTGTGTGTAAGTCCTGACAGCCTTGGTATTTTAATCAATTTTATTTATCGGTTTAAAAAAAAACAATATTTGCTCCTATCGGTCAACCAGCTTACATTAAAAGTCATCAGGATAAACACAGACTTAAACGACGCCAAAAGGTGCAACATGAATACATTAAAAACAGTATCATCCAACAAAGTCAATGCAAAAGTAGCTCAAAAGCCTCAAGTTGTAGAGATACAATCAGCAACACATGACACTTCGACTCAAGAACTGACTTTCGGACAACGCCTTGCCGATAAATTTGCAGCGCAAGTGGGTTCTTGGGGATTTCTCATTGGACAAAGTAGCGTTTTAGCAGGATGGGTTGGTCTCAACTTAATGCCTGGGGTTCCCCACTGGGATGAGTCACCATTCATGATGCTCAACTTAGTATTTTCATTTGCCTCAGCTTACACAGCACCCATCGTTTTGATGAGTCAAAATCGCCAGTCTGATACCGATCGCAAAAATGCTGAAATTGACCACAAAGTGAATTTGAGAGCTGGACAAAATATTGAATTAGTCCATGAAAAATTGGATGAGATACACACTCAAGAACTCAAAGAACTAACTCAAATAATCAAAGAGCAACAACGAATTCTCACCG
Organism: Nostoc sp. ChiSLP01; assembly: GCA_034531195.2. Taxonomy (GTDB): domain Bacteria; phylum Cyanobacteriota; class Cyanobacteriia; order Cyanobacteriales; family Nostocaceae; genus Nostoc. The sequence goes on along the minus strand of JAVRBO020000089.1, from coordinate 3,678 downwards.
AACTGAAAGTCACCTTAGTGCCTACTTCCAAGGATACTAAAGAAGTTAAATTAAGTGTCTTACCAGGACTCCACACCCAAAGTAACGCCAAATTTACCAAAGAAAGTTCCAGTAATAAACTCTTTGTTGATGAACAACAACTTGGGGAAGATAACAAAGTTGTTGAAAAGCTGATTCGTCAATAATAGGCAATCGCAAATGTTTTTTCATTATCACAATGGCAAGAGAGTCTAAATACTACTTTCCTCTATACACTTCAATTTAAAAATTAGACTCTCCAGTCAAGATTTTGAAAAATATAAGATTTGGATGAATTCGATTTATATAGGCAAATGATTTTGAATTTGAGATTGATTCAATACGCCTCTGTTATTTAAGGACTTTAATGAAAAATTTTAGATTTGTAATTTTGGATTGGTTTCGATAAATAAATTTGCTTGCTGGAAAAAAATTTAGTATTTTAAATTTTTAATTTTTTATCCAAATTCTAAAATTCGATCTTTGATTAAGTCGGAATTTTCCAAACATTTGCAGATATAAATTAACGCTAACCTAGACACACCAACATGTGGGGAGAGATAGAAATGAACGAACTCATCACCGCATTTTCCACCGGAATCGCAGCTTTTACAGCTACAAACCTCGATGATTTAGTCATCCTGACGCTGTTATTTTCTCAGGTAAATGCAACTTTCCGCCATCGACACATCGTGATTGGTCAGTATCTAGGTTTTTGTACTCTAGTGATTGCCAGCTTGGTTGGTTTTCTGGGGGGTCTGGTTTTGCCATCCCATTGGATTGGTCTTTTAGGTTTAGTACCCATCACTATTGGGCTAAATCGCCTGTTGAATCCAGAAAGCGATTTTCAGTCCGAGGCGCAGCCAGAATTGTCTAGTTTTTCTTCCTTGATTAGTTTTCTATCTCCCCAAGCTTATAGTGTGGCCGCTATTACCATCGCAAACGGCAGCGATAATGTAAGTATTTATATGCCCTTGTTTGCTAATAGTACCCCCTCTAGTTTGCTGGCGATCGTTGCAGTCTTCTTGCTATTAGTCGGCGTTTGGTGCTACGTGACCTACAAGCTGACGTGCCAGCCTGCAATTTCTAATCTGCTAACTCGTTATGGCAACGGTTTTGTTCCCTTCGTTTTAATAGGCTTAGGTGTGTTTATTATCCTAGACAGCGCCTCGCTAACTCCAATTGCTTTAACAGCTAGTTGCTTGTGTTTAACGGGACTTGTCAAACTGTATGCAATGAATGGGCAGGTAGCAATATCCTCAAGTTTTGAAATTCGTGGGTAATCATGGCTGAATATTTGTGAGACTGTTTGCTAGCAAAGCCAAAAAACTCATTCAAGTAAACAGTCTTATCTAGTACAATTCTCAATATTGAAAATATTTTGTAATCCTCAAAAGGAGAATGAAAGTGAAACTTTTCAAAACTGCTCTAGTTGCTCTAGTACTTTTAGTTAATTTGATAATTGCCCAACCTTCTTGGGCTGATAGACCGAACCTAACTATTAGTCCCGACTATATTGAGGTAACTCAAGGAATTAATAATCTGTTGCAACTAAAAAATACACCAGATCAATCTAAATATACACCAGAGGAAATTCAGCAAGAATTAGGTGAATTGAAGCTACAAAAGTATATTTTAGAAACAGCACGAAACTGGGCACAATGCCGCAATGAAACTGGAAAAACCCTAGCCATTTACGCTCACAAACCCAAAAAAGCTTCCCAAGGAAATACCCTCTACTTTTTAGGAAATGGTCGAATTACAGAAAATGAGTGGGATTGTGATGGTGTTTACTTACCGATAGGAAGCAAGGTGGCTGGTATAGCTGCGGATGCTCAAGAATTGACGCAACCCTTAGCTATTAAAGTTGTAGATGGAACTCAGCTAGTAGCTAAGACTAATCCACAAACGGGTACTATTGAATTTAACGTTACTCCTGCAAAAGTATTAAAAGCAGGTGAACCTAACTGGTCGATTCCCAATTTATCCCAAGCTGATATTGATGCCGCAATTCCGAATGCACCCATTGAGGATTAAAATTATTTACTGCTGAAAACTTCAAACCCCTCTCAACAATCAGCGAGAGGGGTTTTATAATTCTAAGTTTAGTAGATAATAATTATTTTATATAGCAGAAATAGCACAAACCTGTAATCCGACAGGTGTGTTAATAACCACTGATTCTACGCCGAAAACTTGCGCGATCGCATTTGGTGTCATAACTTCTTCAGGCGTACCAACTTCCCAAATATGACCTTGTTTTAATAATGCAATGCGAGAGCTATACCGTGCTGCTAAATTCAGTTCGTGCAATACTGTGACAATAGTTAATTCTTGCTGCTGATTTAGTTCTTTAAGTAGTTCTAATAGTTGCAATTGATAGTTGATATCGAGAAAAGTTGTAGGTTCATCTAATAATAAAACTCTTGGTTCTTGGGCTAGTGCTAAAGCTAAAAAAGCCCTTTGTCTTTCACCGCCTGAGAGTTGTTCGACTAAGCGATCGCTTAATTTTTGTAGTTGCGTCTTTTTAATTGCAGCTTCAACTTTTAACCAATCTTCTGCATTTAATTCCCATTGCCACCAAGCTTGATGTGGCGTGCGTCCTAAACTTACTAATTGTCGCACTGTTAAGCCAACGGGAACTATTTGTTGTTGCGGTAAAAAAGCTAGTTTCTGTGCAACTAAATTTGGGGGTTGAGAATGAATTGCTTTGCCATCAAGTAGCACTGTTCCCTGCTGTGGAGAAAGAATGCGACTCAGCAATTTAAGTAAGGTAGACTTACCTGAACCATTAGCACCAACTAAACTCAACCATTCTCCTGTTTGTAAAGTGAGGTTAATGTCTTGGACAATTGGTACTGTAGTGTAACCGCCTGTGAGATTTTGCAGTTCGAGTGGCATTTGCTGAAATTCAATTATCAAAGGTGTAGTAAAAACTATTTTTACAGAAGCGATCGTTCCTTAGAGAAAAACTTTTTACTTTATAGTCAGATAAACTTAGAACTGCTAAACTATCAATTTGATATACAAAAATATTTTACAAATCTGTATCATCCCATCCATAGTTATCTCTTATGTGCTTCTTGTCTGCATAATCATTTTTACTTACCTTCTTCCCACTGTTGACTACCAGGTAAATCCCTCAACATCAGATCAATAGCAGCAGGCAAAGACTTTTGAGTATTCGTATAAGTTAAATTTAAAAAATCTTTTGCTATGGAGACAATCAGTGATTTATCTACTAGCGCCCCTCAAGAATAGACTTCCTTAAATCCCAAAGTTCTTGAGTCATAGCGATTCATCCAAATACTAAATACACCATAAACAAAAACCCTCTTGCTATTGATGTGAGCAAAAGGGTTTGAGTTGGATAAATAAACCTGGCATCGAGCTATTTTAGCGTAGGGCAACCCCTAAACTATCGTTGCCGCAGCAGCGTTTCACCTCTGAGTTCGGGAAGGGTTCAGTGTGGTTCCACCGCGCAATAGACACCAGGAAAGAATTCAAAATTCAAAATTCAAAATTCAAAAAAGAATTAAGAATTTTCAATTCGAGGGTTCAAAACCCTGAAGACTGCCAGGAATGCGAATTTTATTTTGCTTTTCTTGTAGAGGTCAAGCCCTCGGTCTGTTAGCACGGCTCGGCTACATGCATTGCTGC
>JAVRBO020000088.1:0-10454 GCA_034531195.2 Nostoc sp. ChiSLP01 | reverse complement strand
CGATGCAACAAAGGTGCAAGGCAATGCAACAAAGGTGCAAGGCGATGCAACAAAGATGCAGGTCAAAAGACTTGTGTGTACACCTTAGCCTTTAATGAGAGGGGAGCAAAAAGCCTAATTTTTCGTTATACCATTTCACGAAATACCTGATACAAATGATTAGCCTCTAATTCTTTCCCCCTGCCCCCTGCTCTCTGCCCCCCTGCTGCCTATTTGTATCAATTTTAAGGTGAAATGGTATTACTCCTCCCTCTCCTTCGAGGAGAGGGAGGCTGGGTGGGTGAGGTCTATCGTAAATGCCTCAGAACACTTGGTTTGTCTCGTTTGAAGAAATGGATCGCAGTCGGGATTTATATTAGCTTAAAAGGTCAATGCTGAAATATACCAGCCAAACTCGCAACCATAATTAATAATTCATCTGGGTCGAATGGTTTGGATAAGTACATTTGAAAACCCGTAAGTAGCGCTTGTCTTCGGTCTTCTTCTTTAGCATAAGCAGAAACAGCGATCGCTGGGATTCTTCCTCCTTTATTTACTGGTAATGCCCTAATTTGACGAATAAAGCTGTAACCATCTTCCTCTGGCATTCCTAGATCTGAAATCAGTATGTGTGGCATTCCCCGCTCTAGTGCTGACCATGCCTGGGCTACTGATGCTGCTTGAATTACTAAAGCACCATGTTGCTGCAAGATAAAACTAACAAGGTCGCGCCCATCAGCTTCATCATCAACTACTAATATTTGTAAACCGTTGAGTAAAACTTGATTCTTTGCTTTTGCAGACATTAATTCTGCAACATGAGAAACATTTGAATTATTCATCAAGGGTAAGCGCACGCTGAAGGTTGCTCCTTGGCCAAGCCCTGGGCTTTCGGCGCGTACTGTTCCATCATGCATTTCTACTAGATGGCAGACAATTGCTAACCCCAAACCAAGCCCTCCATAAGTTCGAGTCGTACTTGAATCTGCTTGACGAAAGCGGTCAAATATGTATGGTAATACGTCAGCCTGAATCCCAATGCCCGTATCTTTGACCAATAAAAGCGCGTCTGAACCTGCGGCTTGCAACCAAACTTCTACTCGTCCTCCCGATGGTGTGAACTTAACTGCATTAGTAAGTAGATTCCACACCACTTGTTGTAAACGGCTAGCATCGCCACAAACAGAATCGCCAGTGCTATCGAGCATGGACTCGATAGTAATATCTTTAGCCTCAGCTTGTGGTCTTACAGTTTCAATGGCCTCTGTAATTACTGAGATTAGAGAAAGCGGGCGCTTCTCCAGTCGCAGTTGTCCCCGAATAATACGTGACACGTCCAGCAAATCATCTACTAATTTCGCTTGTGCCTTGGCATTGCGTTCAATAGTTTCTAAAGCACGAGCAGTCATAGCCGAGTCCAGTTTGCCTTGACTAAGCATCTTAACCCAGCCGAGCATTCCATTGAGGGGCGTGCGAATTTCATGAGAAAGCACTTGCAAGAATTCATCTTTCATGCGGTTTGCTGCCTCAGCTTCAACCCGTGCCGCCTGCTCCCGTATTCGTTCGGCTCGTTGGGCTAAGGCATCTTTACGCAGTTGAGACAACTCCAAGTTTGCTCTTACCCGCGCCAGCAATTCTCGTGCAGAGAAAGGTTTAATCAGGTAATCATCTGCACCCATTTCTAGCCCTTCGACACGGGACTCTTCACCTGCACGAGCAGACAGCAGAACAATGGGTATCTCTTTTGTAGCTGAATCGGCTCTTAACTCGTGTAGCAACTGCAAACCGTCCATTCCTGGCATCATGATATCGCTCAGTACTAAATCCGGTAGTTGTCTGCGGACTGCTGCTAAGGCCGCTACCCCATCTGTTACCGCTTCTACTTCATAATACGGCTGAAGTAGGTGTTTGAGATAATCGCGCATATCCGCGTTGTCATCAGCCAGGAGGATGCGGGCGGGGGAGGTGTGGGAGGTGTGGGAGGTGTGGGGGGTGTGGGAGGTGTGGGAGGGGTGGGGGGTGTGGGAGGTGTGGGAGGGGTGGGGGGTGTGGGAGGTGTGGGAGGTGTGGGAGGATGGTGAAGAAATCTTTCCCCCCTCTCTCCCCTCTCTCCCCACACTTCCTTGTCTCTCCTGCCCCACACTCCCCACACTCTCTTCCGGTAGCCAACGCCATGCTTCCTCAACAAAGGCTGCTGCTCCAAAAGCAGTGGAAGGTAAATTTCGACTTGCTCGAATACGCTCTGGGGGCAAATGAGCAGTTCCCGTGGGCACTACAACTACGAAAGAACTTCCTTGGTTTTCTTGGCTGGTGACGCGAACCTCACCACCATGAAGTTGAACCAGATCCCGCACTAGGGATAGCCCTATACCAGAGCCTTCGTAAGTCCGACCCCGCGAACCTTGGACGCGGTAAAAGCGATCGAACAAGTGGGGCAACTCTGCTGCTGGAATTCCTGTACCTGTATCTCGGATTTCCATTTCCACACGTTCCTCATACCACCGCAAGATAACAGTAATTTCTCCGACAAAGGTGAACTTGAACGCATTGCTCAATAGATTCAAGACGATCTTTTCCCACATTTCGCGGTCTACGTAGACTGGTTGTGGTAACGGTGGACAATCTACCACCAGACGCAAACCTGCCTTTTCCATCGCTGAACGAAAGACACTAGCGAGTTCGCCGGTCAGCACAGCCAGGTCTGTTGGCTCGTAAACCGCTTGCATCCGGCTTGCTTCAATGCGGGAAAAATCTAATAATGTGTTGACTAGCTTCAGCAAACGCAGACTGTTGCGGTGGACTAACTGCAATTGCCCGCGTTCCTGTGTTGTTAATGACCCGTTTTCCTTACTTAAGACATCTTCCAAAGGCCCTAGCATCAATGTCAAAGGTGTGCGGAATTCATGGGAAACATTGTTAAAAAATGTTGTCTTCGCCCGATCTAGTTCAGCTAAGGCTTGGGCTTTTTTGCGTTCCTCTTCGTATGCCCCAGCATTGCGGAGGGAAACGGAAACCTGTCCTGCTAACAGTTCGTAAAACGATTTATAGGCTTCATCCAAGGCACGGTTAGGGCTGATTCCGGCAATCAGTACCCCAAGGGGCGCAGTAATATTTGATGAAGGAATGGGCAGTGCTAATGCGCGATCGACAATTTCGCCCCAAGGGCCACCACCAATGGTAATATGACCTTTGAGATTTTCAACTAGAACTGTTTGACCTGCCATCACTTCTGCAAATGGCCATATACCCTTGAATTCTCGAATAAGGACGGTAGTTGGTGCAATGCGATCGCTTTCGTCCACCCCCACGCTACCAAATAATCGTACTGTTTTACCATCTGATTCGCGCAAGTAGATCAGCGCAAACGGCACATCTAGCGAATATTCGGCTATGGTAGACAGAATATCTTTACAAGTAGTGTCTACACTGCGTGTATCGTTTGCCTTTGCTGCCAAATCGCGTTGCAAGCGCAAACGACGTTCCCCTAATACCTGCTGGGTTACTTCGCTACACACGCAAAGCATACCTTTAATTACGCCTTCATCATCTTCCACGGCACTGTAAGACAGACTAAAGTGGGCTTCCTCGTTATAATCAGCTCGGTTCACTACCAGCATCTGGTCTTCTACCCAGTTGGGAACCCCCGTTGTCATTACTTCCGTAATCATTGGCCCAATTACATCCCATGATTCTGACTGCGTTTTTCGGATGGAGTGGCCCAACGCCAGAGGATGTTTCGCTCCAATTAGGCTAGTGTATGCGTCATTATAAATTTGGATTAAATCCTCTCCCCATAGCAGAATCATCGGATAGCGCGAACCTAACAAAGTACGTATCGTTGATTTCAAACTTTGCGGCCATGTTTCTATAGAGCCAACAGGTGTGCTTGCCCAGTCAAAATTGCGTATGCGTTCCCTCATTTCACCAGAACCAGGAAACGGATCTAATTGCCTATCTTTTATTACGGATTGCTCTTGTGAAATGGTTTCTTTTTCAGACTTTGAGGTTGATATCTGTTGTTGAAGTAACCGCAATCCTTGGCGAACAACTTCGCTTGATGATTTATACTTTCCTGACCCTAAGAGCGAGGCTATAAAATCGTTAAAATCAGGAGTCAGTGATACGTTAAGCGTTGTACGTTGGCGATTCACGTCACTTTTCTCCTTACTTTTTACTTGTGGTGTCAAAAATTGCCAATAATATTTGAAAGTTATTATGACACAAATTATCAGTCTGTTAAAGGAGTTTTAAAATAACATTTTAGTTGTTGGTTATTAGTAATAAATAAAGTAGCAGATCGAAATGCTGGTATTTTAGCGTTGCCTAGATACAAAGCGGCTTATTCTTAGACATCTCACCAATTCATCCATTTAAATCTATTTACAAGGGATTTGCCGGGCAATAATGACCAATTGTTATTTTTTTATAACAGATAAAATATTTTTCCCAACAAGCTCATCCCCAAGAATGAAATAAAATTTTTTAAATTGTATATCTTTAGATAGTAGCAAGATTATAATTTCGGGTGTTTAATACCCTCCTTAGTATCTTACGGTAGTTACGAAAAACCTATATAAATATCAAAAGTATAAAAAATATGTTTTAGAGAATAGTCTGATTAGTAGATGTGGCTTTTTAGCAATAACTCTAAATTAAAAATATACTTTGTAACACTTGAGAACAAGGAGCTTTTTATGTTGCTTTTTGCCACTATAATTGCTAGCTATGCTGTTATATCCACGCTTTTCATTTCTCATATTGAATAGGTAATTGAAGCTAATAATTATTTAGCAAAACTCTGGCGATCGCCAAAATAGAAAAAATACCAATTTGCAATAGCCGCTGCATCGGTAAGCAAGCTACCCAAATAATAAAGTTAGATGCGGCAATAACTTTAGAGTTTACATTTGTCGCTTAATTTTGGACAATTCGTATAACGTTTGCTCGATATAAAACCTAATTTGCCCATAGCGATAAAGTAGAATATTTTACGTGCTATCAATCAAATTTGAGGAAAGTTATTTATGCTAATTTTTAAGTAATTTTGCAAGAGTTTTTATTAGCTTTTCTGGTTCCACAGGTTTGGAAATATGCCACTGGAATCCTGCTGCTATTGCTTGCTTTTCATTAATCTCACCAGCATAGGCAGTCAGGGCGATCGCTTTTATATTCCCTCCCTGTTCTGGTGGTAAATTTCTTACCTGCTGTACGAACATATAACCATCAATCTGCGGCATTCCAATATCACTTAACAATACATCTGGTTGAAAATGTCCTAAAGTTTTCAACCCCTCAATTGCAGAATCCGCCATTACCACATTTGCGCCTGACTGCTCTAGTACGAAAGCCACAAACTCGCGGCTGTCAGCATCATCATCTACTACTAAAATCTTGATACCACTTAAATCTAAAGTTTGCTCCGTCTGCCTAGCATCCTGATTGATTTGCCCTTGAGTCAGCATTAGTGGTAGTTTAACCACAAAAGTTGCTCCTAATCCTTCTCCTGCGCTTTGTGCCTCAACAGTACCACCATGTAATTCGACTAAGCGGCGGACAATTGCTAGTCCTAATCCTAAACCACCAAATTTTCTGGTTGTCGTACTATCAGCCTGGCGAAAGTAATCAAATACATAGGGAAGAAACTGGGGAGGAATACCTTTGCCATTATCGCTAACTGTAATTTGAGCTAACCCCTCACACCGTTCCAGCCTGATTTCCACCTGCCCCGCTGACGGTGTAAATTTAATCGCATTCGTCAGCAGATTCCACACAACTTGCTGTAAGCGGCTAGCATCGCCAGCTATTTGCCCCACATTCGGTTGCAGTATAGTCTGTATTTTGATTAACTTAGCTTCCGCCGCCAGTCGTACTGTTTCCATTGCGTTTCTAATTGTCGAGGTCAAATCGACTGGAGTAACATTAAGATTCAGTTTGCCTTGCAGAATTCGAGATACATCCAACAAATCTTCAATTAATTGGGCTTGTAACTTGGCGTTACGCTCGATAGTTTTTAAAGCTTCAGTTGTTTTTGCCGAGTCTAACTTTTGGGACTGGAGTAACCGCGACCACCCCAAAATTGGGTTGAGGGGTGTACGCAACTCATGGGACAGAATCGCCAAAAATTCATCTTTGACTCGGTTGGCGGCTTCTGCTGCGCTTCTTGCCGTTCGTTCTGCTTCGTAGAGGCGGGTACGGACGATCGCCTGGGCACATTGTTGTGCCAGCGATAAAATAAACCCTTGTTGCTCCTCATCTAACTGTTGCGGTTCAATGAAACCAAAGGACATACCTCCGACTGCTCGACCCTCAACCATTAAGGGAATCGAAATCCAAGCATCGAAGTTGTACTGCTTATACTGTTGAGCCAGGTGCGGATAGCGGATTGCTCGTATTTGTGATGGTTCTGCCCAAATGGGCTGTCCAGTTCGCACCGCTTCTGCCAAAGGTACAGGCTCATTCAGGGAAAACCGCTGCCAACCATTGATTTGGTCGGGTTCACAGCCGACAGTTCGCAGGATTTCGAGTTCGCTACCAGTCTCGTTGACTAAGGCAATTAGAGCAAAGTTAGCACCCAGAGCCGCAATTCCCCGATCTACAATTACATCTGCCACCTGGAGGGGAGTTAGCGATTCCGAAAAAGCAGCCGTCACGGACTGAAGCAGAGTGATGCGCTCGGCAGATTGCATGGCAGCTTGTTGGGACTGCTGTGCTTCTAAGTAGAGGCGGGCATTATCAATGGCGATCGCGGCTCGATGAGCAATGTCTTCTGCCAACGCTAGATCCGCTTGACTATAACGGCGATCGTCTTGGTCTGTGATAAAGGAAATTGCACCTAAAATTTGTCCGCGGGCAATTAACGGTGAGATAATGCCAGATTTTAAGCCTAACTCCCGTAAGATTCGCAGATGTTCGGCGTCTTGAGCCACCATCACCAATGCAGCATCTGGAATTTCAGCCGCCATCTCGGCTTTACCACTCCGCAGCACTCTGCCTACTCCCTGGGGCGCGTCGATTTGCCTGGGATATTGCCGATGAATTTCCCAGGCCAATTCTACTTTTGTGCGATCGCGGTGAGCCACAGCAACCCGATGAATAAATTGATTGTCTTGTAATAGGTCGATGGCACACCAATCTGCAAAGAACGGCACCACCAGATTGGCAACGCTAGCTAGAGTCAATTCATAATCCAATGAAGATGCCAGCGCCGTGCTGATTTCTGCTAAAAATGCGGATCTTTGTTGGTCGGCTTCTGCTTCTTTACGTGCAGTTTGTTCTTGAACTTGCTGCTGCATCAATTGGGCGCGTTCCGCTTCTGCTTGTTTGCGTTCGCTAATGTCTTTGTTGATACAAATCAAAAACATGGGATTCCCAGCTTTGTCAGACACGGTTTTGGCTGTTGTCTCGATGGGCACTGCCGAGCCATCTTTTCGTATGCAGGGAATTTCTCCAGAAAACTCTCCTATTGCCTGAATAGACTGGATAATTTTAGCCATCATTGCAGTTTTCATGTCTGAGCGATAGAGAAAGTTCATCGGTTTGGCGATCGCTTCTTTTGCTGTATAGCCAAAGATTTGCTCGGCATTGCCCAACCAGCGTTGAATCTTACCTGCCAAATCCGTCAAAAATACGGCATCGGGCATTTGTTGTAAGGCAACATCTGAAATCAGTAGCTCTGCTTCGGCGAGTTTGCGTTCGGTAATGTCATGCATCACCACCACTGCCCCTTGTTTTTTGCCCTGGCTATCCCAAATTGCCTGGCCGCTGGCAAGCAGCGTCCTCGCTTTTCCTTGTTTGGGAGCGATCGCCATTTCAACATTCTCCAACGTCTCCCCCTGTAACGCTCGAAATAGCGGAATCTCATTTTTGGACATCCGCGTTCTACCATCAGGCAAATACAGATCGTAGTATTGTGCCCATTCTTCAGGTGGTAATGGTTGCTCCGGCAAGCCATGAAATTCTCGTGCTGCTCGATTAAATAAAGTCAAAATCCCTTGAGCATTACAAGCTACGATTCCTGCCTGGACATTATCAAGCAGCACTCTGAGTAACTCCTGTTCTTTTTCCAGGGCTGCTTCGGCTTGCTGCCGTTCTGCAATTTCCAAATAAAGTAATTCGTTTACTTGGGATAATTCAGCCGTTCGTTGTTCGACTAAGCGCTGCAACTCATACTGTGCTTGCTGTCGCTCAACTTCCGTGGCGATGCGTAGGGCAAAGATACTCAATAGAGATTCTACAAGCTGAACATTTGTCAAAGCCTTGCCATCCATCACGCCCAGTAGACCCAGGGGCAGACCTGTAGTGTCAAAAAATGGAATCGCTACGTAGCTTTCTACCTTTAGAGGTTCTAAAAGCGGTGCATTGGGAAACAAGGCTTGGACTCGATGGGGATAGCAGCACAATTTTCGTTGCTGGAGTACTTCCTGGCAGGGGGTATCATCTAGCAGGTATGTAAAGTTATCGATAATCTGCCCCTTAGCGCAGGCGGCGATCGTCCGGATTGCTTGTTGATTATCTCCGTCCACCAGACCAATGTACGTGTAATCAACCTCCAGCACTTTGCTCATATACTGTACCAAAGCAAAGAAAAATGCTTCACCCGTAACAGCAGAAACGCCTCCACTTACTTCCAGCAACGCTGCATCGATTTGAGTAATTTTACGGGCTGCCAGTCGCAGTTCTAGTTCATCCATCACCATTGCAGCAAGATCCGCCAGCATAGCTTTTTGCTCATTTGTTAAGGCATCGCGCGGTTGTGTATCCAACAAACAAATAGTGCCTAAGTTGAAACCATCTTGAGTCAGCAATGGCGCACCAGCATAGAAGCGCAAACCTGGTTCATTGTGGACAAATGGATTAGATGCGAGGCGATTGTCTTCTTTAGTGTCAGAAATAACAAGTACCTCGTTAGATAACAGTACCAAGCTGCAAATAGTTGCATCTCGCTGCACCTCACGCATATCTAAGCCATAGGACGATTTAAACCACCCTCTGGATTCATCAACTAGGGAAACTAAGGCGATTGGCACATTAAATAAACGCGCTGCCAAGGAAGTGATGCGATCGAAGGCGGCTTCCGGTGGAGTGTCAAGAATCTTATATCGTCGCAGTGCCTCTAAGCGTTCTACTTCATTTGCAGGTAAAGAGGCGGTTGTTGCAATGGGTTTCGAGGGAGTTTCACTCATGAACTTTGAGACAATGGGCAACTAGAAAGCTAGAAATGCAACGGGAATGGACATTGCGTTGTTTAGAGATGCCTAACCAAGCCAACCTTAGCAGAGCTTAACGAAGTTATAACTTTAATAAGGTATTCTAGCTCTATAGTTTTGGCGATCTATCATTGTAAAGCCGCCACTAAAGCCTGTTACTGGTTTATTTGGTTCCGCTGCGCCTGCTGTCGAAAATGAAAAACTCAAGTTCAGCGATCGCAAGAATTTTTAGAATAAGCGATCGTAGAAGAACTTGATATGCTTGTATTAAATGATATTGGTAATTATTCCACTGAGTTAAAAAGCGCCACAACTCTCACAACCTAATTATGTCAACTATCCAAACAACTGTAATTCTTGCGATGACGGCTGATGGGAAAATTAGTCCTGTAGATCCTAAAGCACCCCGTAATTCCTATCCAGTAGACCAAGAACACTTGGAATACCAAGTTTCTTTAGCCGATTTAGTATTAATGGGAGCGGGGACGGCTCGAAATGAAGGAGTAGCTTTTACAATTGAGAATCCGGAATTGTTGGCAGCACGTCAGTTTCGGGGTCAGCCTCCCCAGCCAATTACCTGCGTTGTCACAGCTTCACTCAATCTATCGCCAGATATGGATTTTTTTCGCCAGGACATTGAGCGTTGGATATTTACGACACGGACTGCTATAGAGCGCAATTCTGATGCGACAACCCTACACAAGCTTGCTGACTTAATCGAACTGGGCGATACAGACTTGGATTGGGATAAAGCCTATGAATTAATAGCACAGCGGGGTATACGGAAAATATTTGCTTTGGGAGGTGGCTCTTTAACAGCTTCTTTAGTGCAAGCAGGGCGAGTTGATGATTGGTGGTTGACCATTTTGCCCGTCATCTATGGAGGAGAAAGTGCGCCTACTCCTGTAGAAGGTGAGGGCTTTCTTCCGAGTGCTGCCCCTAAACTGGAACTCATTGAAACTCGTAGAGTTGGAAGTGAGTTATTCTTGCACTACCGCACACTGAAGTGAAAAATTGTGCTGGAGATTGATTTTAGGGACTACCAAATAAAAAAATATACAACTTTTCTTGTGGGGTGGGCGTCTCGCCCGCCCGTAGAAAGGGGCAGACAAAATGTCCACCCCACAAGACTGGATAATTTATTTCTTGGTAATCCTTTATATCCATCAGTATTTTTGCGTAACTACTGTTGCTATCAAAAGCGCCCTCCTAAAAGGAGAGCGCTTTTCATTCTATTTAATTTTCAGTTGACTTGGTTAGCAATTAACC
>JAVRBO020000087.1:0-71363 GCA_034531195.2 Nostoc sp. ChiSLP01 | reverse complement strand
CCTCCCACACCTCCCACACCTCCCACACCTCCTACACCTCCCACACCTCCCACACCTCCCACACCTCCAACACCTCCCACACCTCCCACACATCCCACACCTCCCACACCTCCCACACCTCCCACACCTCCCACACCTCCCACACCTCCCACACTTCCTGCTTGCCCCATGCCCACTTCTAAGTAATTTTCGCTAATATTGGCACAAATATGTCTAAAGTTAATTCCAGCAATCTACGTTTGAGGTATAGAGGTAATGACTGAAAACCCCCTGAATGATTCCGGTAATCAATCGCCAAAGACACCTGGGCTGAAGCCAGCACTAGCAGCAGCACTAGCGAGTTTAGAGGTGCCCCTAGATCGAGAGTTAGCTCGATACCGACGCACGCGAACTGGTTCGGCATCCTCGAATCAATACCGTGTTGGGAGTTACATCAACAGTCAACCTCAGCAGTTCACCGCGGTTTCCACAGCATCGAGTATAACTGCACCATCAGTAGGAGAAACAAAGATCGATGTACCGCCACTGCCTGTATCCGTACCTGTAAATACTCAGATAACTTCAGCCTCATCTGTAGTAAAAATTGATGAACCAGCGATATCTGCACCCCCTAATCCTCTGGTAGACTCAGAACCAGTGGCGGTAAATACTGAGGAAGTGAGTAATCTTAATAATGTACCCCCCAAGCAGGATTCTAGTAAAAAACAAACCCAACCTCCACCACCACCGCCCAACTTTACCAGCAGTATCGTGCCCACAGTCGTAAAAGATACTAAGGGCGAAAATCTTGTGCAACCAGATGATGGACTCAAGCAGCCAGACGACTATCTTGAATCTAGTGAAGCGCTGTTGCGGAGCCTTACAGAAGAACAGCCACAAACTAAAAAAGCCAATAATTATAGTGACAGTTTGCTCTCACCTTTGGGTATCGGCTCGATGTTGCTGCTATTGGTGGCGAGTCTGACTTTGGGTTATGTAATTTTCAATCCTAAAAGCTTGCCCCAGTGGAACTTAGCCAAGTTGTTTAATAGTAACTCGCCTGCCGCACCAGAAAATACTCAGGAAGTTGCAAGTAATGTCGATGCCCAATCTCAGATCCAGCCACCAAGCACATCTATACCTAAGTACCCTAATCTGGCTGCCGAAGAGTTTCCTGAAGTGAGAGACCCCAATGATGTAGTTGGCTTAAAACCCAAAGCCCAAACAACGCCTCCAATTGTAACGAATCGAGTTGTTCCACCGACAAATCCTCAAGCCGCATTGCCTGAGCCGATCGCACCCCTAAAACCAATAAATCCCATTGCCACAGCACCTGTACCGACGGCAAGACCCTTACCTCTTGCGAATTTGTCCCCGGCTCCAAAGCCAAAAACCTCACTCGGGCCAAATGCAGAAATCAAACCATCTACAGATGGGTTTTACCACGTAGTGATAGATAATCAAGGTCGTGCTTTAGCTTCAGCACGGGAAATAATTCCCGATGCTTATTTATCACCTAATAAACAATTGGTTTTTCTTGGTGCTTTTAAGACTAAAGAGCAAGTAGAAAGACACATGCGATTACTAGAATCAAGAGGGATTAAAGCACGAGTTCAAGAGCCGTGAGTCGTAAAAATGTACGATACCATGAGATAACGGTGCTAAGTGGGGAGTAGAGAGTGGCTAGACGCGATTAATTACTTTTACGGAGTGGAGATGTAGGAGATATAAAATCTTGGTTGTTTAGTACGCTACTACAGAAATACTTATACTTAGGAGCGTTCGACTAGCGGCGATCGCCACTCGTTATGAATGAAACAAACACCTTCTTTGCCCACTCTCTACACACAAGGGTTAATGGCGTCTCTACCCACTTCCCCTCATTTATTAAGAGTACTGAGTATTTAGCACTCAACACTCAGCACTCACTACTGAGTTTCGTGAATGGAGAGCAGAGATGGAGTTAATTAAGCGTATCCTGCGGGTGATTCGCGCTAACCTCAATAGTTTGATAGGCAGTGCAGAAGATCCAGAAAAGATTCTGGAGCAAACTGTGATGGAAATGCAGGAAAATTTGGTGAGGTTACGTCAGGGTGTAGCACAAGCGATCGCCACCCAAAAACGAACCGAAAGACAAGCTGCTGCTGCCCAATCCCAAGCAGAAGAATGGTATCGCCGCGCCCAGCTAGCACTGCGACAAGGCAATGAAGTCTTAGCACGGGAAGCTTTAACTAAACGCCAAGCTTATAAAGAAACTACTACAGCTCTTTCTAACCAGATAGAACAACAAAATGAGATAGTGGCTAGGCTAAAAAAGGATATGCGATCGCTAGAGTTAAAAATTTCCGAGGCGAAAACTAAAAAAGATATGTATATCGCTCGCGCCCGTTCTGCTGAAGCCTCTTATCGCTTACAAGAAATGCTCGGCGGAGTTTCTGCTACCAGCAGTCTCAACGCCTTTGAGCGGATGGAAGAAAAAGTTTTACAGATTGAGGCAAAATCAGAAGCCATCGCTCAACTTAGTGGCGATGATTTGGAAACACAATTTACGTCGTTGGAATCTACTAATGATGTAGATGCCGAATTGGCAGCTATGAAGGTGCAAGTTTTAAATGAGGCAGAAAACACGCAATCCAACAATCGCCTCTTGGAAGACAACCAGAAAATCGGGGAGCCTCCCCAACAGCAGCTACCCAAAACACCAGACTCTTAAAGTTGGGTGAAATGCCACAGCTTCGAGATATCTTAACAATTAAGAGTTGTTGGGAGGTACCGATTTAAACCGGAAAGATTACATTGAAATAGGTAGCTATTAAAAAGTAAAAAAGCTAACTGTCCAACAAAGAGCGTAAACCAAAACAAGGAAAAACAAAGTTATGGGATTATTCGATCGCATTAAACGAGTTGTTAGTTCTAACCTCAACGACCTGGTTAACAAAGCTGAAGACCCGGAAAAAATGCTAGAGCAAGCCATCCTGGAAATGCAGGAAGACTTGGTTCAACTACGTCAGGGAGTAGCTCAGGCGATCGCCGCCCAAAAACGCAGCGAGAAACAGTACAGTGATGCCCAAAATGAAATCAATAAGTGGCAACGCAATGCCCAACTGGCGCTGCAAAAAGGTGATGAAAATTTAGCACGACAAGCTCTTGAGCGCAAGAAGACTTATACTGACACCAGCGCCGCCCTCAAAGCTAGTTTGGATACCCAAAGCACTCAAGTTGAAACCCTCAAGCGCAACCTAATCCAGCTGGAAAGCAAGATTTCTGAGGCCAAGACCAAGAAAGAAATGCTTAGAGCTAGAATCACTACTGCTAAAGCCCAAGAGCAACTCCAAAACATGGTGAGTGGGATGAATACCAGCAGTGCAATGTCTGCCTTCGAGCGGATGGAAGAAAAAGTCTTAATGCAAGAAGCCCGCGCCCAGTCAGCAGGAGAGTTAGCAGGTGCTGATTTAGAAAGCCAATTTGCCCGATTGGAAGGTAGTAGCGATGTTGATGATGAATTGGCAGCTTTGAAAGCCCAGATGCTACCACCCGCCACTCCACAAAGTCAACCCCAACTGCCACCGCAACAACAAACCACTACTCCTAAATCTAATGAGGTGGTTGATGCCGAGTTGGATTCCCTACGCAAGCAATTGGATCAACTGTAAAATTGACAGAAAACTTATTTAAGCTAGTCCCACACCTGTTGGCTGTGGGATTTTACGTTTTTAGTCATTAGTCATTAGTTATTTCTCCCCCTGCTCCCTCATCTCCCCGATCTAATACTTTGCATGTTGGGACAAATTGTATCTTCCTGCTGATCTTCCAAATTCTTCCAGCCTGAAAGTAATCCTTTGATTTCCGAGCGTAAGGTTAATAACTGATCGATTTGGCGATCGATCTGCAAAAGCTTCTCTTCTAGCTTTTCTTGAATCTCACCACAGGGTGCTTGCCCTTGATCATAGATTTGAAGAATATCTCTAATCTCTTCTAAGCTTAGACCAAAGTTTTGTGCCCTTTTAATGAAAGCTAGACGAGTCAATACATCTGAAGAAAACTGGCGAAAGCCTCCTTCTGTTCGCCTTGATGATTTGATTAAACCTAAACTTTCGTAATAACGGATTGTCCTAATGGAAATTTTACTTAAGTTGGTTACCTGACCAATTAAAAGCAGTTTATTATCCTGAGCTAACACGGTAGATTCCCCTTTTATGTGATTATTATTACATATTTTCAATATTAAATTCCAAATTATTTAGCAGTTTGTAGTTAACATTACTGCACCAAAGATTGTCTTTTTAATGAAAATTTATCAAGCATAATATCGGTCGATAGCTGAAATTTTTATTTAACCCGAAATTTTACTGGTTGTAATTTTTAAAATATTTGTTATCAGCCTATGCTAGCTTATTTAAGCTTATATTCATTTGCCATAATTTTAACATTTTTAACTGTAATATTCTAAATTTTATTTCAATTTATTGGCTAACTCATTGCCCTAGTACTGAAAGTAACTGTTTGTTTATAGTTCCCATGTTACTTGTAGATCGAACGCTTCACTATAAGCGAAACTATAAAAATGAATCTCAATTCCCAGACTTTTAACTCCACCCGTAAATCTAAAAATTTTAATAATTCAGAGCGTTTTATTGAAGGATGGTATTGGGTAATACCTTCTATAAATCTGCGGGTAGGTGAAGTAAAACCTATTACAATTTTGGGTAGAGAGCTAGTGATTTATCGAGGGAAAGACAAAAGAGTAGTGACTTTTGATGCCTACTGCCCGCACATGGGCGCTCACCTCGCTGAGGGCAAAGTTGAAGGGAATGCACTACGTTGTTTTTTCCATCACTGGAAGTTTGATGGCGAAGGTATGTGTATTGATATTCCATGTTTAGATACGCCGCTTTCTTTGAAGTTACAATCTTGGCCAACTGCTGAGAAATACGGGATGATTTGGGTTTGGACTGGAGAAATACCACAACAACCTCTACCTTTTGTTCCAGAATTAGAACAAAAAGAGTGCGATGTTGCTATTCATTCTCACTTTTTAATGAATTGCCATCCTAATGTGGTGATGATTAATGCGATTGATGCTCAACATCTGAATACAGTTCACAAATTGCCTGTGGAAGTTCTCTTTGAAAGACACCAACTCAACGAAAATGCAATTATCTTCAACAACATTGCACCCATCAAAGAAAACTCATTTTTCATCAAGCTCATCCGTCTTTTCTACAAAAATACCATTACTTACAGTATTTGCTATTGGTACGGTAGCATTAACATTGTGACAGTTGGCCCCGATTTTCTTCATATTCACATGATGTTTGCTACGCGCCTTTATGAAGGGGGAAAAGCT
The DNA here is from genome assembly GCA_034531195.2 of Nostoc sp. ChiSLP01. Classification (GTDB taxonomy): domain Bacteria; phylum Cyanobacteriota; class Cyanobacteriia; order Cyanobacteriales; family Nostocaceae; genus Nostoc. The sequence continues at coordinate 66,037 of JAVRBO020000087.1, read as the reverse complement.
GAAGGTCAAATTCTGTTGATGGTTAAAAAACGTAAGGGTATTTTTGGTTGGTTATGCAATCGAGTTGTGTTGTGGTTGACTAAGATTGCAGGTAAGTTATTTCTCATGGGTGACATCAAAGTTGTCCAAACTATTCAGTTTGATTTGAAGACCCCAATTAAGATGGATCGTTCAATTATGCAGTTCATCAATTATGTTGAAAAACAGCAGTCTCGAATGTGGGGAACTTGGGAAGAAACCCGATCGCGCGATGATGAAAACAAGGTCAAGCGCGAAAGATGGCGAGATAGTATGAGTAATGACTAATATTGAGAATTCAGGAGGAAAAAAGCTTGATATCTTGCTTTCAGAATGAGCGATTTTACTTCATTTAGTTACAAATTCCTGAAAAGCTAAATAAAAGTTAAAAGTTGAAACAAATTACTTTTAACTTTTAATTTATTTTCTGCTGGGCTACGATATAAATAAAAAGAAGTGGCAAAGCCACTTCCTAATTCCCAGGTAGAACCTAAGTCATGAGTATAACGACTACAAAAAATTGAAATAGTATAAACAAACACCAATTGGCTGAATATCTTTGTTTTGCTAGCTTTCTGAGTTAGGATACTCAGATTGTTATCAGGCAAATAACAGTATATTAAACTGGGTGACGATTTGTCGTAGGCTGCAAGGATGTTTTGGAAAGTTGCACAGATTTGGGTTAGGAGTGTGACTTTTTTTGGTAGATAGGTGGCGCGATCGCTATCAATAACCTGTACTTTATTGCGATCGATATACAGCAAATTTCAAATAAATTAAAGTAGGTATTTAGGCGTGTTAGCTAGATACAGAGTCTATTCTAATTCTGAATTCTGCTGTAATTTTGATACTATTCATAGATTTAGAGCGCTCTTGCAAAGTGGATATTCACCATAAAGCTTGTCAACTGTGGATTTGGCAAGCTTTTACTTTGTGGCAAAATATTTTTCTCTAGCTGTAGTTATCTCCCCTAGTTTTCCCCTATTACTCTCTAAATTGAAATCATAAGAGCAGAGAACACCGCACAGAACAAGCGTCAAATCTCTGCATTGAGCCAAACAAAACGGAGGATATGGGTATGTTACAACAAATTAAAGAATTGCTGCAAAACGCACAACTACAACAGCAAGTACAAGCAGCAGCTAACCAAGCAGAAGCCATCAAACTATTAGCGATCGCTGGTGCAGAAAAAGGTTATAACTTCACCGTAGAAAGCTTGTCTCAAATGCTTGCACAGTTGAGTGCGGACTCGTACGAACTGAGCGAAGAAGAGTTACTCAGCGTTAGTGGAGGCATGATGCCTGACACCGGTCACGGTCACATGTCATGTTGTACCGATTGTCCAGCCGGAAATGGTCAATGTTGATATTTCAACACTTAGGCAAAAATTTTAGAAATGCACACAACAGCGCATAACACAAGCAAAAAATCTCTACCAATTAATTAAGTAAAGTAAAAAGCACAAGACAATCATGTTACACCAAATTAAAGAATTGCTGCAAAACGCACAACTACAACAGCAAGTACAAGCAGCAGCTAACCAAGCAGAAGCCATCAAACTATTAGCGATCGCTGGTGCAGAAAAAGGTTATAACTTCACCGTAGAAAGCTTGTCTCAAATGCTTGCACAGTTGAGTGCGGACTCGTACGAACTGAGCGAAGAAGAGTTACTCAGCGTTAGTGGAGGCATGATGCCTGACACCGGTCACGGTCACATGTCATGTTGTACCGATTGTCCAGCCGGAAATGGTCAATGTTGATATTTCAACACTTAGGCAAAAATTTTAGAAATGCACACAACAGCGCATAACACAAGCAAAAAATCTCTACCAATTAATTAAGTAAAGTAAAAAGCACAAGACAATCATGTTACACCAAATTAAAGAATTGCTGCAAAACGCACAACTACAACAGCAAGTACAAGCAGCAGCTAACCAAGCAGAAGCCATCAAACTATTAACGATCGCTGGTGCACAAAAGGGTTATAAATTCACAGTTGAAGGGTTGTCTCAAGTACTGACAGAACTAACCTCTGTAGAATTCGGCGAACTGAGTGAAGAAGAATTACTCGGCGTTAGTGGAGGGTTGATTAACACCGGTCATGGCCACGCGTCATGTTGTACTGATTGTCCGGGAGGAAATGGTCTTTGTTGATATTTTAGGACTTAGCTAACAACATTCTTCGTTCAACTTGGGTGTAGGGTAGGGGGCAGTACCGTTGAGTTAAGCTTTTTTCTCTCCCCCTGCCCCCCCTACCTCCCCTGCCTCCCCTGCCCCCCCTGCTCTCTTATTGTCAGCATTATGAAAAATCCAGTTATAGCTAAATCAGATGTCCCTTCGTCTATAGCAAATTTCACAACTATCGTTGCCAACGCCAGCTTTCTTTGGGAACGCCTTGATACAGAAAGATTTGTCATTGACATCGATTCGGTTAACGAACAAGAAATTCAGCGTCGGCTCGATCGCTGGAATCAAATCGTAGGTGACTGGAACACTTTACATAAACGCTTACAGTGGGAAAGCTTAGACCTTGCTACCATTCGTCCTCGCTTGGGAAGCATCGGCTGGAATGTGGAAGCACCATTGCCGATATGGGCGGAAACTTTGCAACAGATTATGGAAACGGCAAAGGAATTTGTGCCTGCACTGGAAATAGATTTGCCAATCAATCCAGAAAACCCGATTCCCTTTGAAGATATTTTGCTGCCTGCGATCGCAGTTGCCAGACAGCAACTTTTGGCTCGACTTGGTTCTAAGCAACTTACTGAGGACAGCTTACCTTTATCAGTCCTTTCAAAAGCTGCCTACCGCGAATTAGAACGCAGTTTGCTACAGCGATTGGCAGGAATTTGTACCAAAACGCTGAATTTTGAATTTTCTCAAGTTCGTCCATTTGGTCAAAATTTACTCAATTTGCTAGGAGTAGCAACAGAAAATAGCAATAATAAAACTCAGTATAATAAGTTTGTCAATCAACTCCTAGAAGATGGATTTTTAACTCTATTTAATAAATATCCCGTTCTCGGACGATTAGTAGCAACAGCAGTCAACTTTTGGGTAGAGTCAGCAGCCGAATTTATTCAGCGTTTGGCTAAAGACAAAGTAGAAATACACCGAACTTTTAGCGATAAAATTGATAATTTAGGCAAAGTTATTGAAATTAAAACTTCACTTTCCGATCCACACAAGCGCGGGCGAACAGTTATTTTGCTGACATTTGAGTCGGGACTAAAACTTGTTTATAAACCAAAAGATTTAGGACTGGAAGTTGCTTTTAACCAATTTTTAGACTGGTGCAATCAACACAGTCAGCTTTTAGATTTCAAAGTCATCCAGTTACTGAACCGAGATAATTACGGTTGGGTAGAATATATTGCACATCAACCTTGTAATGATGAAGCCGCTGTAGAACGTTTTTATCAGCGTGCTGGGATGTTGTTGTGCGTGCTTTACGCTTTGCGGGGAACAGATTGCCACCACGAAAATTTAATTGCCAGTGGCGAACATCTGGTGTTAGTGGATATGGAAACATTGCTGCACCATGAAGCTAATTTGATGGAAAATTCACCAGATGCTATAGAGTTTGAGACAGCCGCAGAACAGCAATTCTGGGCATCTGTGCTACGGACTGGGCTGTTACCGCGTTGGGACTTTAGCAGCGATCGCCGCATTGCCTATGATGTTAGCGGACTGGGTAGTACAGATTCTCAAAAGGCTCCTCAGAAACTACCCAAATGGCAGCACATCAATACTGACGATATGTATCTAGACTCTGAGTCTGTCACCATGTCCGTGGGAAAAAATGTGCCGCGCTTGGGTGAGATTGCCTTATCTGCCAGCGATTATCAAGCACAAATTACTGCCGGATTCGAGGTGATGTATCGCTTTTTGATGATGCACAAGGACATATTACTGGCTCCTGGAAGTCCGTTAACCGCGATGCAGAATCAGCAAGTCCGCTTTGTCTTCCGCAACACTCGCATCTACAGTGCCATCTTGCAAAAAACTTTATCACCCGATTACCTCAAACACGGCGCAGACTATAGCATTGAATTGGATCGTCTTAGCTGTGCCTTTCTAGTTGCTCAAGAAAAACCCAATGCTTTGCCGATTTTGAGTGCAGAACTGCGAGCAATGGAACAATTGGATATTCCGTTTTTCACGGCGAATGCTGCTAGTGATGAATTGAGGGTAAGCAGCGATTTATCTATTGGGCAATACTTTCAGCAACCTAGTTACCAGCACGCCTTGAATCAGTTGCAGGCAATGGATGAAATTGACCTAGCTCGACAAACGGCAATTATTCAAGGCTCATTCCATGCTAAGGTAGCGCAAACTCCCAGCCAAGGAAGTCCGCAATGGAATGCCGAATCATTACCCTTACTGAGTTCGGCAGAATTAATTGCCGAAGCCAGTGCGATCGCCACTAACTTAGAAACAACAGCAATACCAGATCCCGATGGCAGTGTCAACTGGATTGGCTTAGGTTACGTGCATGAAGCAGAGCGATTCCGATTGCAAGTTTTGGGCTACAACCTCTACGATGGGCGCACTGGTGTTGCCTTGTTTCTCGCCGCACTCAGTCAGGTAACTAATGACTCGCACTCCCGCGATTTGGCATTAAGGGCATTGCAACCCCTACGTCGGCAAATCCAAACCGCGAACTTAGAATCTCGGCAATTAATGGCTCGGCTCATGGGTATCGGTGGCGCAACAGGTTTGGGTTCGTTAATCTATGGCTTGGTGAAGGTGAGCCAATTCCTCAAGGATGAGACGCTATTGGCAGATGCTCAAGCATTAGCAGAGTTGATGACACCAGAGTTGATTGCTGCCGATAAAAAGCTAGATATTATGAGTGGAGCAGCGGGAGCCATTCTTGGGTTGTTGTCTTTGCATAGAGTAACAAAGAATCCAACTAAGGAGGCAGGAGGCGGGAGGCAGAAGGCAGAAGGGTTGTTGTCTGTGGATAGAGTAACAGAGGGAACCGTTTTAGAAAAAGCGATCGCCTGTGGAGAGCATTTGCTCAAGCATCGAATTAGCTACGAAAATGCTCCCAAAGCTTGGCAAACCGTTAGCGAAAAGCCCTTAACTGGGTTCTCCCACGGAGCAGCAGGAATCGCCTATGCTTTGCTGCAACTCTACAGTGTCACTCAAAATCAAGCTTATTACGAAGCAGCGATGGAAGGCATCGAGTATGAGCGCAGCGTCTTTAGTGAATCCCACGCCAACTGGCCTGACTTCCGCAGCCTGGAACCCAATCAGCCACCAGGCTTTCCGGTTGTCTGGTGTCACGGTGCAGCTGGGATTGGCTTGGCGCGTTTAGGCTGCGTCAGAGTTGGAGAAATTCCCGGAATCGAACGCGAAATTGAAATTGCCCTGCAAACCACCCAGAACTATGGATTAGAAGCCAGCGACCATTTGTGCTGTGGCAATTTGGGTCGAATTGAAACGCTGTTAGTCGGGGCGCAACGCTACTCGCGCTCTGATTTGCGTCAAATTGCTCTCCAGAATGCCACAAATGTTGTGGCTAAAGCTAGACGAACTGGAGCATATCAAATGTTCGTTAATTTACCTAGTTCCGTATTCCATCCCAGTTTCTTTCGGGGTACAGCGGGCATCGGCTACGAGCTTTTACGGTTAGCTAGCGATGATTTGCCTTCAGTACTTCTGTGGGAGTAAGGGCAATACCGTTCGGTTAAAATCCCCCCGCCTACGGCGACTCCCTTTTTAACGTGAGTCTCCAACGAAGGTGCAGCAGCGGGAAGGGCGAAAGAAACAAGTCAAATCCTCTTTCCTTCTGCCTTCTGCCTCCTGCCTCCTGCCTTATTTCTTAGGAGTTCGACGAACCTCTCATGCCTTGAATTGAAGTTCAACTTTGTCCCTTTCCGAGTCGGAGAGGGACGGTTTTGCGTAGTAAAACTTCTAATACCGATAGACGCACTTAATTAAACGAACCGCCTTCGCGCAGCGTCTCGTAGAGAAGGACGCCAAGGACGCCAAGGAAGAGGGAATTATCATTAAGTGCAAGTTCACAGAGAATTGGTATAAGAGGTTTTTTGATTGATTAAATAGGGCGATCGCTTCCGCAATGACAATTGGACGTTTTTTTAGCCTGCTTTCTTATCCAATTCAATCTCAGGTTAACACTACTGACCAAAATAGTTTTATGATTCTCTACGAAAGCAGATTTGAAATTATTTAGGTCTGCTCTCAAAATATTCTCAAGCTTATTCTCGAACATGGTGGATAGTAAACCACCTATAAATGATTCGTGTAATGCTTTTGTTGAAGGTTCTTCCAGGGTCAAACTAAAGTGTAGGGAGAAAAAATATGGCTCAACATTCATTTCATGACCAACTGAGTTTAGAGGAACAAACTGAAAAACTCGGAAAGCAAGCGCTCAACTTGGGTTTGATTCCCAGCTTTGTCGTGCATTACTTTCGCGATAGCTGGATATTTTATATACCTAATGAAAGCCAATCCGAACCCTTAACACCAGAAGAGGCATACTTTCGTTTAAAGCAACTGGTTAAAGAGTAAATCTTATAAAAAAACAAAATGTTTTTATTTAAGGCACTTCCAAGGAAAAAATATTCCATTGTAGGGGTGCACAGCTAGCTGTGTGCCCCTAGAAGTTTACAAATAATTTGGGAGCGTTTATTATCTGCAAGTTCCTAAATCCCCTGCTTTGAAATATGGGATATCGAACTGTTCCCTGTTGGCCGTTCTTTGTTACCTTTGAAGACAGATTTATTGAAGACAACGGCCAAGCACTGCAATTGTTGAGTAACAGTAGTTATGGCAAAACCTGTAATTTTAACCGTTGATGACGATCCAGAAGTTTTGCAAGCAGTGTCACGGGACTTGCGGCATCAGTATGGCGATCGCTTCCGTATTGTCAGAGCAGATTCCGGGATTACAGCTCTGGATGTGGTACAGCAACTCAAATTACGGAATGAACCACTTGCTTTATTCTTAGTGGATCAACGTATGCCCCAAATGGGGGGTGTGGAGTTCCTCGAACGAGCAAAAGGTATCTTTCCCGATGCAAAACGTACCCTATTGACGGCGTATGCAGATACAGATGCCGCCATCAAGTCAATTAACAGTGCCAAACTTGATTATTATTTACTCAAGCCCTGGAATCCGCCAGAAGAGAGGCTATATCCGGTTTTAAATGACTTGCTAGATGACTGGCTAGCTGGATTCCACCCACCCTTTGAAGGCATTCGAGTCATTGGTAATCGCTGGTCGCCTTTTTCTCATCAGGTGAAAGACTTCTTGGCGCGTAACCAGATTCCATACCAATGGTTAGATATTGAACTGCAACAAGACGCCGAAAAACTGGTGGAATACGCACAAGCTGATGGTAGACAGCAATTGCCCTTGGTGCTATTTCCTGATGGTTCTCGATTAATCCAACCATCTAATTTAGAGATTGCCGCTAAAATTGGACTGCAAACTCAGGCAGAACGTCCCTTCTATGACTTGGCGATCGTGGGTGGTGGTCCCGCAGGACTGGCAGCGGCTGTCTATGGCGCTTCTGAAGGATTGAGTACTGTTTTAATTGAGCGTGAAGCACCAGGAGGACAAGCAGGTACGAGTTCGCGGATTGAGAACTATTTGGGATTTCCTGTTGGCTTGAGTGGCAGCGATTTGGCAAGGCGGGGAGTTACTCAAGCGCGGCGATTTGGGGTGGAGATTCTCACACCTCAAGTAGTAACTGGGGTTCGACTAGAAAATCCTTACCGGGTTCTGGAATTGGCAGATGGCAGCGAGATTAGTTGCCATGCACTTTTAGTTGCAACGGGGGTTTCCTACCGTTGGCTAAATGTGCCAGGAGCCGAAAAGCTTACAGGGGCAGGAATTTACTACGGTGCTGCCATGACTGAGGCCATCGCCTGTACCAACGAAGAGGTTTACTTGGTAGGCGGGGCAAATTCCGCCGGACAGGCTGCGATGCACTTTTCTAAGTATGCCAGCAAAGTGATTATGTTGGTGCGGGGAGAGTCACTATCATTGAGTATGTCCCAATACTTGATTGACCAAATTGCCGCTACCGAAAATATCCAAGTTTGCACGAATTGTAGTGTTGTAGAAGTCAAGGGAGAAGGACATTTAGAAGCAATTACCATCGCCCATGCCAAGACTGGACAAATTGAAACTGTGGCAGCGCGATCGCTGTTTATTTTTATCGGTGCTAGTCCCAAAACAGATTGGCTCAATGGCATTATTCAACGCGATGCCCAAGGCTTTATTCTCACCGGCCCAGACTTAATGCATAATGGCAAATCCCCCCCAGGTTGGTATTTAGAACGTTCTCCTTTTTTATTAGAAACCAGCGTTCCTGGTATCTTTGCAGCAGGAGATGTCCGCTACGGCTCAATTAAACGCGTGGCATCCGGTGTGGGAGAAGGTTCCATTGCTATTCAATTCGTTCACCGTTACCTGAGCAATGTTTAGCAAGAAAGGCAGGAGGCAGGAGGCAGAAGGCAGGAGGTGTGGGAGGTGTGGGAGGTGTGGGAGGTGTGGGAGGATGGGGAAGAAATTTTTCCCCCCTCTCTCCCCACCTCCCCACACTCCCCCATCCCCCTCTCTCCCCACACTCCCCACACTTCCTTGTCTCCCCTGCTCCCCTGCTTGCCTAAATGTATCAACCTTAAAGTGAAACGGTATTAGCAGGAGGTTCGCTAATGTTATGTGTTGAGGAATTGATTGACTTAGAGCCGTTTCAACAGCTTCCCAAAGAGCGATTGCAGTGGGTTTGCGATCGCGCTCAAACACTCGAACTTGCCCCCGGAGAAATCCTCGCCCATGAGGGAGAACCTGGATGTGGCTTATTTATCCTAGTAAGAGGGAAAATTAACCTCACCCGCCGCAGTGAAGGAATTGATATTCCCATCGGTCAACACGAAGCCCCATCCTTTTTTGGTGAAATTCCAGTACTTACAGATGAACCTGCACCTGTAACAATGCGGGCATTGACAAATTGCAACTTATATAGATTAAAGGGAGAAGACTTTCGGAAACTGTTGCATGAATGTCGTGATTTCGAGCGTATGGTCTTCCGGATTATGCAACATCGCGTCCGAGGGCTAGAGTCTTTCATTCGCGGACGAGAAAAGATGGCAGCTTTAGGGACACTAGCCGCCGGTTTAGCTCACGAACTCAACAACCCAGCGGCAGCGCTGGTTCGGACTTTTGGGGAAATGCCAGCCGCCATCCTGGAACTACAACGAATGAACTTAGTTTATGGGCAACGCAATGTAGACGAAGCGCATACTCAACACTGGTTGACAGTACGCGATCGCGGCTATGAAGCGATTTTGAATAATCAGCTAGATCCGGTGACACTAAGCGATCGCGAAGCCGTCTTACTCGAATGGTTAGAAGACTATGGTGTCAAACAGGCATGGAAATTAGCAGAACCTTTAGCAGAAGGTGGTGTTGAGGTGGAAACCTTAGACCAGCTTATGGAACGTTGGCGCAACGACGGCACTGAATTGCGAGAAATGGGATTGCACTGGTTATCGCTCTCCTTTGAAGTCATGTCGATGATTAAACATGGTTTGCGAGGAGCCGAGAGGATTTCCGAACTCGTGCAAGCGATGAAATCTTATACTTACCTCGACCAAGGCACTCAGCAAGAAATAGATATACATCAAGGCTTAGAAGATACCTTACGATTGTTTGTTCATAAAATCAAGTGCGGCGTGCAAGTGCAACGCAATTACGATCGCAACCTTCCGAAAATCCTTGCCTATGGCAGCGAATTAAATCAGGTGTGGACGAACTTAATTGACAACGCTATCGATGCAATGGATGGTAAAGGATTGCTAGAAATTACAACTAGCCATTGCGATCGCTTTGCTCACATTGAGATCGTTGACTCTGGCAGTGGAATTGCACCGGAAATTCAAACGCGCATTTTTGAACCTTTCTTCACCACCAAAGCAGTAGGACATGGTTCGGGATTGGGTTTAGAAACCGTCCGCCGGATTGTAAAGAATCGCCACTACGGTACTCTGTCGTTTAAGTCGCAACCAGGTAGAACTTGTTTCAGCATCTGTTTGCCTTTGAGTTGAAGGGGGCAGGAGGCAGGAGGCAGGAGGCAGGGGGCAGGAAGTAGGGGGCAGGAGGCAGGAGGCAGGAGGCAGGAGGCAGAGGGCAGGAGGCAGAAGGCAGCGGGCAGGGGGCAGGAGGCAGGAGGTAGAAGGCAGTTAGGAGGCAGGAGGTAGAGGGCAGGGGGCAGAAGGTAGAGGGCAGGAGGCGGGAGGGAGAGGGGTTTTAAGATTTGATCTTTTGAATGCTTGAGACTAAGATTCTTTGAAACCTATCGACTTCTTCCAAGATAGGAGTAAATAGTTCAGGGGGTGCTAATCCAACTTCCTTAGAAATAATCAACTGAGTGTCAAGTTCTCGAAGTGAACCTAAAGCAATGTGTAGAAATTGGATATATTCGTTACGTGTTCGTCTTCCATAGCCTTCCCTAACGGGACGCTACGCGAACAGCTATATTTGATGGTACGGAAACTGCCGAGCGTCTAATCTGGCTAGTTAATCCGTAAAGTTCAGATTTTGGAAATTTTTCGGTCAGTTGATAGCAGTTAATGGCAAGCTTAACTCCACGCTGCCAGATAAATTGCTCTCTGTAGCTCATGATAAGTGAAGTTTGAAGTAGGAAGTTGGGAGAAACTAAATAACTATACACCTGCCTCCCGCCTTCTGCCCCCTGCCCCCTGCCTCCTGCCCCCTGCCTCCTGCCCCCTGCCTCCTGCCTCCTGCCTCCTGCCTCCTGCCTCCTGCCTCCTGCTCGTTCTCCCCTAGTTCTCCCCGATTTCAATTTATCTTAGAACTCTAAAAGCCTTGAGAATCTGAGCGCTGCCAGTAAGGAGGAGAACAATGCAACTAAAACATAGCCACATCTTCCGCCCAGAAGCGCTAGACCGCTTATCTTCACCAGAACAACTAGATCGAGCGATAAATGTGGTCAAGCCTCAAGCTTGGTTGACTTTATCTACTATGGGTTTTGTGGTTGCTGTGGCTGGGGTTTGGAGCGTGTTTGGTAGAATTCCCCTCACTGTTACAGGTCAAGGTATCTTGATTAAACCGCACCATGTTGTGGAATTTCAAGCACCTAGTTCTGGGCCGTTACTCACTCTCAAGGTGAAGCCAGGGGATGTTATTAAACAAGGTGATGTACTGGGTATCATCGACCAATCGGTGCTGAAACAGCAATTACAGCAAGAACAAGTAAAGTTGCAACAACTCCAAACTCAAAATCAAGAAACTGATAGGCTCCAAAAGCTGCTAATTGACCAACAGATTATTACTCTTGGACAGCAGAAAATGGATTTGGAAAATAATCTGCGCCGAGAGCAAAGTGCGCCAAAGTTACGCGACCAAACCCTAAGAGCGATCGCCCAAAAACGTCAAAGTATTAATTCTCGCAAACAACAAATTAAGTACTTACTGAAAAGTTTGCAAGCACGGGTTGATAATCGTCGTCGGCTTTTTGGCGATCGCGTTATCAGTCAAGATATGGTAGTGCAAGCCGAACAGGAATACTTTAATACTCAAGCAGAACTATCTGAAATTGATGTGCAACTAAAGGATCTGGAAATTCAAGAAACCACTACACAACGAGAATATCTCGAAAATCTTAATAGAATTGACGAAATTAAAACCAAAATTAAAGAACTCAATACTCAAAATACTAAATTACAAGAACAAGACCTCAAGCAAAGAATTGACAAAGCCAATCAAATTCGAGAAATAAAACGCCGAATTGCCCAATTAGAACTGCAATTATCTCAAGAAAGTAGAATCATCAGTAAATATAATGGTCACATTCTCGAAGTGAGTGTTGTTCCCGGTCAAATGATGAATCCGGGTACTCGGTTGGGAGCAATCGAAGCTGAACAGCCAAATTCAAAACTGATGAGTCTTGTTTACTTTGCGAATAAAGATGGTAAGCAAATTAAGCCAGGGATGGCAGTACAAGTGACGCCCAGCTTTGCCAAACGCGAACGCGAAGGTGGTATTGTTGGAACCGTTGCGAATATCTCTTCTTTTCCAGTAACTACACAAGATATCACAGCGATTGTTGGTAACAAAGAAATTGCGGCTTCTCTTGCAGGTAAAGGTGAAGCAAAAGTACAAGCTCTTGTGGAACTAGAAGAAAATAGTACATCAATTAGTGGCTATAAATGGTCATCTTCTAATGGTTCAGATGTAAAAATATCTTCGGGGACAACTACTTCTGTCCAAGTTAAAGTTGGAGAAAAAGCACCAATTTCTTATATTATTCCTATGCTACGCTCTTGGACTGGGATTTATTAGACTGGGGACTGGGGACTGGGGGTAGAGGGGTGGAGTTTAAAGATTCATCGGCGAATATCAAAGATTCGTTCACGAGTATCAAAGACTCGTCGGCGAGTATTAAAGACTCATCGGCGAATATCAAAGACTCGTTGGCGAGTATTAAAGACTCATTCACGAGTATTAAAGGCTCATTCACGAATATCAAAGACTCATCCGCTATTCCCTATGCCCCAATCCCCAATGCCCCAGTCCCCAGTCCCCAATCCCCAATCCCCAGCCCCCAAATTTCCAAATCGCGTCCGCACTTCTACACTTTTACAAATGGAAGCGGTGGAATGTGGTGCGGCTGCTTTAGGAATAATTCTTAACTATTACGGTCGAATTGTACCGCTAGCTAAACTGCGTGAAGAATGTGGTGTTTCACGGGATGGGAGCAAAGCTTTTAATATCCTCAAAGCTGCTAAAAACTATGGACTCAATGCCAAAGGTTTAAAAGTGCCTCTACAAAAGGTGGCAACTACTAGTCTTCCCTACATTGCCTTTTGGAATTTTAACCATTTTCTTGTGGTAGAAGGATATAGCAAAAAACGCGTCTTCCTCAACGATCCTGCTAGTGGTCGGAGAACGGTTAGTTGGGAAGAATTCGATCGCTCATACACTGGCGTTGTCTTGGTAATGGAACCCAGCCCAGACTTTCACAAGGGCGGGAAAAAAAATCACATTGTCTCCGCTTTAAGTAGCCGCTTACAAAACTCACGGGGAACTATTATTTTTTGCTTCCTGGCAGGTTTACTGTTAACGTTGCCTCGGTTAGCAGTGCCAGCATTTTCCCAGGTATTTATCGATGAGATTTTAGTCCAAGACCGACAGGACTGGTTACGGCCTTTACTGTTAGGCATGGGTATAACTACTATATTGCGGGCGTTGCTTGCCAGGTTGCGGCTGACTTACCTGCGGCGATTGATGGTTAAGTTGTCAGTCAGCACTTGTGGGCAGTTTCTCTGGCATATTTTACGATTGCCGATTGGGTTTTATGACCAACGCTTTGCTGGAGAAATCAGTAGCCGGATGCAACTTAATGACCGCGTGGCACAAAGACTCTCAGGCCCTTTGGCAACCACAATCATTGATGCGGTGATGATGGTCTTTTATTTGCTGATTATGATTCAGTATGACCGATTGTTGAGTGCGATCGCTCTGGGTTTTGCTGCCATCAATATCTTTGCCCTGCTATTTTTATCGCAAACTCGTGTCGATGCTAATATGCGTTTAGCTCAAGAATATGGCAAAGTCGGTGGTCTAACGGTTAGCGGCATTCAATCCATAGAAACCATCAAAGCTTCCGGGCTGGAATCAGATTTATTTGCTCGGTTTGCTGGTTATTATGCTAAAGCAATTAACGCCCAACAGGAATTAGGCTTACAAACTCAAATTCTCACCACATTACCGACAATTTTGACAGCTCTAACCACAGCTTCTATTCTGCTGGTTGGCGGGTTACGGGTAATGAACGGCAATCTCAGCATTGGGATGCTCGTCGCCTATCAAAGTTTAACAATCAGTTTCTTAGAGCCAGTTAATAGCCTCGTCAATTTCGGCAGTACACTCCAAGATTTAGAAGCCGACTTAAACCGCCTTGATGACGTGTTGCAAAATCCCGTTGATTTGGAAGTGGAGGAGAAGGAAGAGGACACGGGGACGCGGGGACACGGGGACACGGGGAAAGAGGACACGGGGACAGGGGGACACAAGGGTATGAAAAAAGAGTTCTCCGCGTCCCCGCGTCTCCCCCTCTCCGCGTCTTCTTCATCTCCCTGGCAATTACACGGACATGTTGAGTTACGAAATGTCAGTTTCGGGTACAGCCGTGTAGAACCTGCTTTAATTGAGGATTTGAGCTTAGTTGTCAAGCCAGGACAACGGATAGCACTTGTGGGGGGGAGTGGTTCTGGTAAATCGACGATTGCGAAATTAATTTGCGGGCTTTATCAGCCTTGGGCAGGGGAAATCTGCTTTGATGGTGTAGGGCGATCGCAAATTCAGCGTTCTGTGTTGGCTAACTCGCTGGCAATGGTGGAACAGGATATCTTTTTATTTGCCGGGACTGTGCGGGAAAACATTACGCTTTGGGATTCTACTATATCAGAAGCTGATTTGGTACGGGCTTGCCAGGACGCAGCTATTCATGATGCGATCGCGTCATTGCCTGGGAAATATGACTTTGAGTTAATTGAAGGCGGGATGAATATTAGTGGTGGGCAACGCCAGCGTTTAGAAATCGCCCGCGCTTTGGTAAGAAATCCTACAATATTAGTGCTGGATGAAGCAACCAGCGCCTTAGATGCCGAAACCGAGTTGACTATTAACAGTAACTTGCGACAGCGTGGTTGTTCGTGTATTGTAGTAGCTCACCGCCTCAGCACAATTCGTGATTGCCATGAAATTATTGTGTTGGAGCAAGGTAAAATCGTGCAGCGTGGCACACATGAGCAATTATGGCAGCAAGGCGGAACCTATGTTCGCTTACTTCACTCAGCACAAGCATAGTTAAGCTATGAGTAACCCGCAGGTGAATCCTTCTCCTAAACTGTACTCTTTGCAAGCAAATGAACCACTACTGTTGAATGACCCAAAAACAGTCTGGGTGGTGCAGTCTGGAACATTGGCGGTGTTTGCAGCGAGAGTGAAAAACAGTACTGTTGAGGAACGTCGTCGCTATCTGTTCCATGTCAGTGCAGGTGAAGCATTGTTCGGTGCAGCGTTGTTACCTGAAGTAGTAGCACCAAGCCAATGGGGTTTTGTCGCGGTAGCAATTGAACCCACTAAATTATGCCAGATATTAATAGTTGATTTGGTGAGAGAAGTTGCAGCGGCAGACCCGCAAGCTGTGGCACTTTTAGAAGGTTGGGCGAACCATTTGGGACAATCTCTAACTGCCCAACAAACAGTCTTGGCAATGCCATTAAATGTTGTAGAGGCATTTGAGCGGGATTTTTCCTTATCGAGTGGTGAGGCTGTGTTATGGCAACAAACGCTCGTGTGGGTGAAGTTGCAGCAGGGAAGTACTCGCTGGATGGGAGTTGAGGAATTAAAGCTCAATTGTGCCTCGCCAATGTTTCCAGTTACCAGTGGTATGTGGTTGGAGGCGGAAAATGCAGTTACCGGATGGATATTGCCAACCGCAGACATCAAAAATACCGAAGAAATACTCACAAGCTTAGTATGCTTCCATACTTATTTTTTGGAATATTTTAGTTTGTTAGCAAGCAAGGAAGCAGAAGCAGAATTTCGTCAGTTTCAGCAACGAGAGCAATTTAATCAGCAAGTAATAGAAAACGCCCTCTCAGACTTAGCAACAGTATTGCAACCGGAGCCAGAAGTTGCTTTCTTGGAAGAAGGCCCGCCTCTATTAGTAGCACTGGGAGCAGTGGGACGAGTGTTGGGAATAAAGATTCGTCCACCCGCAGATGATTTTGGTGCTATTAAAGACCCGGTTGCGGCGTTCGCGGAGCGACTCCTTTGGAGTATCGCTAATGCATCCCAAGTTCGCATTCGGCGGGTGACTTTGGCAGGCGACTGGTGGCGTCAAGACCAAGGGCCGATGTTAGCTTATACCGAGATGGAACGCCCGGTGGCGTTGTTGCCTAAAGATAATGGAGATTATGTCATTTTTGACCCAGTGGCGCGGACTCGTACACCTGTAAATGAATCAGTAGCAAAAACACTGTCAGCCACAGCATATATTTTGTATCGACCGTTACCGCAAGTTGCACTCAGCGCCATCGACCTGCTGCGGTTCGGAATCAAAGGTTATGAAAAAGACATCGTTAATATTTGTCTAGTCGGCATACTAGGCACGATATTAGGAATGGTTGCGCCGCAAGCAACCGCTATTTTAATCAATAATGCCATTCCCGAAGGCGATCGTCCAATGCTTTGGCAAATTGGATTAGTACTGTTTGCAGTCGCCTTTGCACAGTTCGCTTTTCAAATTGCTCAAAGTATTATTACCCTCCGAATCGAAAGCGCCACTAATAGCGTATTGCAACCAGCCATTTGGGATAGGTTGCTGAGATTAAGTCCGGGATTTTTTCGTCAGTATACTTCTGGAGACTTGGTTAACCGCGTGATGGCGGTGAGGGAAATTCATCAAAAAGTTAGCGGTGCTACTCAAAGAACGTTGTTGAGTGGAATTTTTGCCTTATTCAACTTGGTTTTGATGTTTATTTACAGCTGGCAATTAGCGTTTGTGGAAGTTGGTTTAACAATCCTTGCCGCTGTATTTACTGTTGTTTCTAGCTTTTTATTGGTGAAGAAATCACAAAAACAGCTAGAACTCGATGGCGCGATTCAGGGACTTAGCGTCCAACTCATCAACGGTGTCGCCAAGCTGCGGGTAGCTATGGCAGAAGAACGCGCATTTGCCGCTTGGGCAAAAAAGTATAGCCAGCAGATCCGGCTAAAGGCGAGTTGGCAGCAAATTAAAGATGGTGTTTCGATCTTTAATGAAGCACTGCCTTTGGTAAATTCTATATTGATTTTCGGTGTCATGCTATTGATGCAGACACGCTTGACACTTGGTACATTTGTTGCTTTTAACTATGCAGCGACGATTTTTCTCAAAGGCGTAATTGACCTGAGCAATACGGTATCTGAGATTTGGGGCATTGTACCAATATGGGAACGGGCAAAACCGATATTGCGATCGCAGCCTGAATACGATCCCGCTAAACTTAACCCAGGTCAATTAAACGGCCGAATTGCTTTAGATCGTGTCAGCTTTCGCTACTCGGAAAATGGAGGCTTAATTCTCAATGATGTCAGTATCCATGCCGAACCAGGAGAATTTATTGCCATTGTCGGCCCTTCTGGAAGTGGAAAATCAACGATATTACGTTTGTTGTTGGGGTTTGAGACTCCATTAACAGGCAATGTCTACTATGATGGCAAAGACTTGGCACAGATGGAACTCCAAGCTGTGCGGCGACAGTTGGGGGTGGTGCTGCAAAATGGCAAAATCGGCACAGGCTCGATTTTTAAGAATATCACAGCTGGGGCTTTGGTTTCTCTAGAAGAAGCTTGGTCAGCTGCACAGATGGCAGGCTTGGCTGATGATATCAAACAAATGCCAATGGGAATGCATACTATAATCGCTGAGGGTGGTAGTAATCTGTCTGGCGGACAAAGGCAAAGATTGTTGATTGCGCGATCGCTAGTTTCCAAGCCCAAAATTATTTTAATGGATGAAGCAACCAGCGCTCTCGATAACCGCACCCAGGCGATCGTTACTGAAAGTTTAGCTAAGTTAAATGCTACCAGAGTAGTAATTGCCCATCGCCTCAGCACAATTCGTGATGCAGACCGGATTTATGTAATTGACGCAGGCCATGTGGTGCAGGTGGGTAACTTCTCAGAGTTGATTGCCCAAGAAGGTTTATTTGCCCGACTTGTAGCCAGACAGCTAGAGAGTAATGTTTAACAATTAGCGATAAAGGGGCGCGATCGCCATCAATTAGTATATCTCGTATAGCCGTTGCATTTTTGACTGTGACTAGTAAATCAGCGTCTAGATCATCTAATTTGAATAAATCCAGCTTGTTGAATTAGTTTTTGACCTTGAGGTGTTAACAACCAACTCGCATAAGCTTCACCTGCTTGTTGTTCTAAACTGCCATTATTCTGCTTGACTATGACAAACATCTGGCGTGTAATTGGATACTGACCTGTTTTGAAAGCATCAATGTTTAACTTGTTGCGCTGATTCGGACATTGGTCGCCTTGAATCAAAGGTTCTATATAAGGAGCGACAAAACTCTTTCCTTGTCTGGCGATTGGTAGGGACTTAACCTTGCATTGAGGAACGACTTCTGACGCCGAAGCGTAGTAAATACCGCCGCGATCCCTTGCTAATTTTCTCAGACCATCTGTTGTATCGTAAACGTATACTACATTACTTCCGATTTTCTCTTCACTGAGAATGTTGTTAGCAAAGAATTGTACAGTACCTCCATCTACAAGTTGGCGGGAGTAAGCAGTAATTTTGAGGTCAGGGCCGTTAATCTCCCTCCAGTTAGTTATTTTACCAGTGTAAATATCTTTGATTTGTGTTAAGGTTAGCCCCGGAATTTGAAGACTGGGGTGAACAGCGATCGCTAATCCTTCTAAAGCCACTGGAATTTGTTTGAGGCTGAATCCCTGTTGTTGAGCTAGCTCGTTGAAATTCTCTGTCTGTGATCGGACGGGAGGATTGAGAAAAGCTAAGTTGTCCTTCCAACAACATCCTAATTCCTGTACCAGAGCCTGGCGTAGCATTAATCGCATCGGTATAGCGCAATTCAAACTGCGGATAGGCTTTTTCGATTTCAGGATCTACGTATCGCCGAATTGGTGCCCAAGATGTGCTACCACCATAAAACCATGTTCCTTCTGGTGGGTTTACCATCTTATCTTGGTTTTTCACAAAAAAACTTATTAGGTTATTGCTGTTTTTAACCACTTGCGCCCAGTTTTCTATAAAAAACCGTAAGCTAGCGCTTACCAATCCTACTATTATCGCCAGACTCAATAGTAAAACTGGTAGTTGAGGTATGCTTGCCTTCACCTTGTTTTTAGGGTTTGGAAGATTTCCCTTAAACTTTTCAGGAATAGGCAAACTGACTCCAGCAACCCATATTTGTTCTCCTCCTTTAACCACTTCATCCAGCTGAACTTTTGCCCCCTCCAAGTCACCACGGACAAACTTTCCCATTGCACTAGCGTAAATCAGTAGTGGCTCGAAGTCAGCCAATGGCTTAGTAAATATTTCTGTCAATAATGCCATTCGCACCAGTCCTGCTGTGTCGCTATCATCCAATTTGTTGAATTCCAATGCCAATTCATAAGCTAATTTACTAGGCTGCGTATATGCTAAAGCAGTCCACTGCTGAGTTAGGGCAAAATCTTGAATATCTGGATCTTTACTTTCAAGTTTCGGCCTTACATAGTCGAGTAAGAAGTTGGATAGTTCATTAATTCGCTGTTGACCAAATTTTTTATCTTCCTGCAAACGACTCAAAAGTACATTTCGTACTGCTAAATCCATCTCATATAGTTCATAACCGACTTCATTACACAAGCTCGAAACTAGCAAATCTGCTACTGCTACCCAAGGAATACCTAACACTTTGTCATCAATATCTTGCTGGAACTTTACCCATAGACGATACAATAAATCTGGTGTGAGTGCTAAGGGAAAAGCAGCATGATATGCCAAATACAAATGAGCTTTTCCGAAACGTTTTGCAAAAGATTCAATACGTTGGTTTGCAACATCTTCAAGCCTAATCTTGCTCATATTATTTACCTCTCAAAGTTAGCAAACCGTCCGCTCAGCACAGCAATAGCATTCTGTAAACCCTCGTGGCTGACTTCAAACATAGGGACAAGATGGGCAATTTCTGCGGCTGTTGTCCCAAACCAACGCTTTTTCGGCATAGGATTAAGCCAAGCAATATAACGCACCCGTTGTTTCATTTGGGCAAGAAATTGTTGAGTTAATTCGTAGCGTTCCTCGCTATATCTGCCACGAACAGCACCAGCATCACTAAAAATCAATACAGCAGTTCTATTTGAGCAAATATGGGTAACAATATTACTGATTAATTTTGCTTCTATATGATGGAGGTCGTGGTAAAGATATTCGATAGGGCAATTGTGAAAGTAATAAATTCCAGATTTGCCCAAACGCCCACCACGCAAAGCAGTTTCTGCCAACCGCCGCGACAGCGAGTGAAAAGACACCATTGACCCATCTTGGTCAATTAGTAACAGTAATTCTGATTTATTCACCCGACCCGGTATAAATACAGGTTCAACAAATAAACCTTGGCATCCAATCTGGTTAATGGTTGCTGCCACATCTAATTCTATTTTTGGCCCTTCACGTACTGGGTGGCGCAAGTAGCGCCAAATCTGTTTCATTTGTCGATCGGTTATGGGCAAATACTCGCTACTCAAGATGAGGCGGCTGGAAAAAATTTCTTCTTTTGTGTTGGTAGCTTTCAGCACTGCCTTAACTGCTTGTATCTCATCTTCTATGGTATGGGTCAATTTTGCAGCCAGAGATGAATTAGTCGTACTGGGAATTACTTGTGAATCAGAGGTGCTTTCACTAATGCGCTGTTGATTATTTCGCCTAGCTAACCACCTCAAAATTATAGTTGTAACTAATAAAGAACTCCAAAAAAGCCAAAGCCAGCTTGCATCGCTTGCAAAACTAACTGATACTCCTCTATGCCGAGTGGTAAGCCAGCTTGGCGCAGTTTGGTGAACAGTTCCAGCAAAGGCAAATCATTCACGTCCACGGCTCTGTCTCAAATAACGTACATGGTCATCCCACCTTTTCAGCAACACGCCAGCATAAGGTATCTTGCCATCCAGTTTTGCCAGAGCTTCATCTTCAGGATAACGGCGCAGAACGCGAAACCAATCAATTAATTCGCTAGTGCTGACCTTTTTGCCAGCCTCCCCCTTGTCTTGTTGCATTTTCTCCCGCAGCCACCAGAAGCTATTTATGGCTTGCTCCACCAAAGCTTCGGGTGAAGTAGGAAACAGAGCATTAACAATTTCTATTAATCGCTGACGGCTTGGAAATTCCACATAGTGAAACAAACATCGACGCAAGAAGGCATCTGGTAAATCTTTCTCATCATTACTAGTTATCAAAACAATGGGTACTGCTTTGGCCTCAATTTCTTGCCCTGTTTCTTCGACAATAAATCGTTTTTGGTCTAATTCCAATAGCAGGTCGTTAGGAAAATCAATATCAGCTTTATCAATTTCGTCAATTAATACCACCGTGCGCTGCGGTTCCTGAAATGCTTGTCCTAATGGCCCCCAGCGTACATAACTAGTCGGGTCATCAATTCGCAGGATTTGTTCTGATGTTAGACGGCCGGAAGCCGCAAGCTGGGCATCCCGCAACCGTCCCACGGCATCGTAAGTATACAAGCCATCCCGCGCTCGACTGGTAGATTTGACGTACCAAGCCTCTAATTTCAAACCTAGTTCGTAAGCAACTGCACTTGCCAGTAAAGTTTTGCCACATCCTGGTTCTCCCTTCAGTAGCAATGGGCGTTCTAAGTAAATTGCTAAGTTCACCGCTTCTACCAGTTCGGGGTTAGGCAAATAAGGATATAAAAGCTGTCCGTTCGCCCCCCTTTCTCCTAACTGGGGCTGAACCTTACCTGTATATTCCAAGAGTTTTCCATCTATGGGTTTGGGTTGAACCATGTGTGCTTCCATTCACAATCAGACAGGCGACAAATTTCTTGTAAGGTGGGTTCTGGAATACCATTGTCACTGTTTTGCAGTAGAATACGTACTGTTTCATCTGGCTTTGTTGTCAAATCTATTGGCAGTTCCTCCGCTTCATAGTTTATCCAAGTCACTAGCTCATCTTCGGAAAATTCGGTAATCGCAGGTAGCTTAACAGGGATATCCGGTTCCCAATCTGAGTTGAGTTGTTCTGCAAAAGAAATATTCCAACTATCCACACAGCCCTCATTGTCAACCAAAAACATGAATAGCTGGAATTGATTGGTTTGTCTAGTAGTCCCCCTAGCTTTAGTCACCAATGGAAACCAAAACTTAAGGATCATTTCTTGCAAAAAAGTTTCAGACAAGTGATTTACGTTGTCAAAAATCAGCAAGATGGTTTGAGTTCGCGACCATTTGTACACTCGTTCTATTATTTCTGATTCTAAGCTTTGCCAACCAAGACCAACCCCATAACTGAGTTCACGCCACAGCGCAGCAACATCACTTCTACGGGCAATGCGGCTAAGGTTAATTACCACTCTCTTAGCATTAACGTTCTTGGTAACATACTTTGACACCAACCGATTTAATAACCAGCCTTGTCCATACCACAATGAGCCATGAATCAGGAAAGCTGCTACAGAATTAGCTTGAATAAATTGTCGGAATGCTCCTGTTTGCGTTTGATATCCCAATTTCAACAAAGCACGATACACTCTTCCACTAGATAAAGCTTGTTCTAACTCATTAAGCTCCTGAGCCAAGTTGTTTAGTTCAGCATCAAATTGTTCAATTTGCTTTTTGAGGTGGAAGCGAATGGCAGTGCCTGCCTCGATCGTACAATCATGACGTAATTCTTTTAGCTTCTGGGCTAATAGGTCATAATTTTCTTGTAATATTTGGCGTCTACGCTGTAGGTGTTGCTCGGAGGACATTCAACTACTTTTTGAGTCAATAATCTTTACTCAACAGGAGTTACCGGATTGTTTATACAATAATCTGGTAACTCGCCTTCTGTTTCAATAGCTGAAACATCATTTTGACGCTAGATGTAACTGATGTAGTTTCTTCTAAAAGTAATTTACCACTTTTAGACCTAGTATAAAAATCTAGTTTAGACAGTCCGCCTTTGCCTAAGTCAGCAAATTAGATGTTGAGCAGCCGATTATTCCTGACTTGGATTCAATAGAACGATAATTTCTGATAGCTTAATTCCCAGAGGTTTCCAATGGGAATTGCTGGAGGAAAAAGTACTATCACCAGACACTGCTTGGTAGTCATTGGGAAACTTTTCGTAAGCATTAGGAGCAGCGTCTACTCGTAAAATTAGTTTACCTTGATAGCGGGATAATTTAGTGCTATCTAACAAAATTGTACCGCCGTAATCCCAACCTAATCCATAGAGTTTAAAGTTACCTAATTTTTTGCGTAACTCGCTCAATGGGGTTCCAATGCCGATACCTTCGCGGGTTTTCCAAGCTGAACCCAAGTTACGCACATCTAAAGGTTTGGTACGGGTATTATCACTCCAGACTATCAGGAGCGCTCGCCCCCGATCTAATTTTAATTGAGTAGCGGCAAAACTACCGATTCCTTCAGCACCGGGAATGGTTTTATCAACGACACGAGACGCACCAAATAACTTAACTAAATCTCGTTTTGTAGTTGTGCGTGTTATCGGCCCGACTCTTTCCCCAGGCACAATTAAGGTGTCTGTTAATGGTTGCGATTTAGCAATAGTAACTGAACTATCGATTTTTTGGGTTAATCCAACTGCTTCTTTTGCAGAATAAATTAGCAACAACGCTAACGCAGCTGTAGTGATAGTTTTAATATATGAGTTCACGGTATACCTTGACGGGATGCGACTGAGGATGGTTTCTTTAATTATTACTTTTCAGTTTTAACTTCTACAGTTTCGCAATTACGGATTCCCGATTTTATTAAGGATCTGTACTAAAACATGTTCCTGACTCGCTCGAAAACATGCCCGACTGGCAAAAACATGTTGATTTGTCACTTCAGAAGGTGTCAGTTCGACAAAAATGTCTTAATTAATAAATTAACAATAAGTCGTTCGAGAAAAAATTCTTTTTGACTTATCATTCGATAACTTTGTATAAATTAACAATAAGCCGTTCGAGAACGACTTAAGTTTTATTTATACAAAAACACAAATTTCGAGAAAAACATGTCCATGTATAAGCTAAACTTAAGTTGTTCTAGAACGGCTTATTCTGGGCTTATACAAGGATGAGTTTTTGTAATTACCGAGAACGGGGTGTGGGGTGTGGGGTGTAGGGTGTGTTATCGCGCCAGCGTAACGCACCGCAAATTTCTGGGGGTGCGTTAGGACTATCGTCCATAACGCACCCTACTGGACTCAAATCTTTACTGGTAATGGTTTTTTTGACTTGTGTATACACCGTAGGATGCCTTGGGAGGACTACAGGGGAGTCTTGATTATGTGCAGTTTCATACAGAATTGGTATTACGGGAAAACCAAACACAAACAATCAATGGGCGTTTTAATCTCTTTCTGACTCCTGAATTCTGACTCCTGAATTCGGAATTCTGAGTTCTTCACTTCATCACTCTAGTTGCGTTGAAAATTGCCAGCAAAGCTACTCCAACATCAGCAAAGACAGCTTCCCACATTGTTGCTATCCCTAAAATCCCCAATCCAATAAACACACCTTTAATTGCTAAAGCAAAACCAATATTTTGCCAAACTATTTTCCGAGTTTTTCTAGCAATTTGTATTGCTTCTGCCACTTTTGAAGGTGCATCTGTCATGATAACAATATCGGCAGTTTCTATGGCTGCATCTGAACCTAAACCGCCCATTGCCATACCAACATCTGCTCTAGCAATCACTGGCGCATCATTAATACCATCGCCAATGAAGGCTACTTTACTGTGTTTACTGGTAGTGCTGATTAATTTTTCAATGGCATTGACTTTTTCTTCTGGTAATAACTCTGCTTCGTAGATATCTATGCCAATTTGTTGAGCAATTCGAGAAGCGATCGCTTGATTATCTCCTGTTAACATTACTGTTTTTTCTACACCCATTTTTTTGAGTGTTTGAATTGCTTGTCTGGCATCTTCTTTGACTTCATCATCAATGACTATATACCCAGCGTAAATATCATCTACTGCTACATGAATAACTGTTCCTTCTACTAGGCAATTATCATGAGCAATGTTTTCTTTATGTAATAGGCGATCGCTTCCTGCTATTACTACCTTATTTTCAACTTTAGCTCTAATTCCATAACCTGCTATCTCTTCATAATCTCTCACATCAGATGCATCAATATTGTTACCGTAAGCATTGCGGATGGATTGGGCAATGGGATGATTAGAATGTGATTCAACCTTGGCAGCTAATTCCAGTAATTCTAGCCGATCCAAGTTACTTTTTGGTACTACGTTGGCAACTTGAAATACCCCTTTTGTTAAAGTTCCAGTTTTATCAAAAACAACTGTTTTGACTGCATTGAGGCTATCCAAAAACGTAGAACCTTTCACCAAAATACCGCGTTTAGCTGCACCTCCAACACCTCCAAAGTAACCTAATGGAATACTTATTACTAGTCCACATGGACAAGAAATAACTAATAAAATCAGGGCACGATAAATCCATTCTGAAGAAGTTGCCCCAGAAATAAATAAAGGAGGTAACAAAGCAACTGTTAAAGATGTAAAAACTACTATGGGCGTGTAATATCGAGCAAATTTAGTAATAAATTTCTCTGTTTCGGCTTTTTTGCTTTTGGCATTCTGCACCAAGTCTAAAATCTTGGCAATGGAAGATTCATCAAAAAGTTTTGTGACTTTAATGCTGAGAACACCGATTTTATTGATTGTTCCAGCTAAAACTGTTTCTCCCAGCTTCACAGTTCGCGGCACAGATTCGCCAGTTAACGCAGATGTATCAACTTGAGAATTACCTTCAATAATTTCACCATCTAAGGGAATCTTTTCTCCAGGCTTGACGACGATAATATCTCCAATGTTTACTGTCTCTGGCGATACTTTTTTTAGCCCATTTTCTGTTTGAATATTTGCATAGTCTGGGCGTATTTCTAATAAAGCTTTGATAGAATTACGAGAACGGCTGACAGCAATATCTTGGAACAGTTCGCCAATTTTATAAAATAACATAACTCCCACAGCTTCGGGCAATTTATGAATTGCGATCGCTCCTAGTGTCGCTACTGTCATTAAAAATGTTTCATCAAATATTCTGCCTCTAAGTATATTGCGCCCCGCAGTTTTTAAAACACTCCATCCACTTAATAAATAGGCGGGAATGAAAACCAAATATTCACCTATTGAGTAGAGTGTATTATGCAATTGGTTTTCAAAAATTATACCAGGTGCATACAAACTTAAAATCAATACTAAAGGAAATATCTCATTTTTCAGGTCGAATTCTTCACCGTGGTTATGATTGTGGTCATGGTTATGATTCTCATCATGATTATGGTTATGATTCTCGTGATGTTCGTGTTCGCAACTGCAACAACCTGAAGATTCTGAATGTAGTTTTTGCTTCATTTTTTTGAGAATTGTAAGTTATTTGGATGTAGAACCTTTCTTTTAAGGTAATGAAAAAAATAACTTTTTACAAGTTAATAATTTAAGAAAGATAATCGATATCAATAGGTTAGAATTCAGAAGCCAGGAGCCACAAGTCAAAAGGTTTAATGTTAAATATTACGATTAATTATTAGCGATTACTAAGATTTATAAATCTCTCAAAAATTTTAATTTGATAATAAGTATTAATCTCACCGAGCCAACATGGTTTGGGAGATCGGGAGGAAATACAGGGAATAAATAATACTCAATGCCCCATGCCCAATTTCCTAAAAATTTAAAATATCTAATGACTCTTCTATTTCCAAATCTAATATTGTTTGTTTTGTATCTTTGAGGGCTTCTAGCTTGCCTTCTTTACGATAGATATCTGCGGCTTTTTGAAAATCTTCAATTGCTCCCTGTTTATCTGCCATTTCTAAACGAATATTGCCACGATTATAATAAGCATCTGCATAATTAGAATTAATCTGGATTGCTTGAGTATAATCTTCAAATGCTCCTTCAAAATCTCCTAAATCAAAACGAGCATTACCACGATTGTAATAAGCATCTATATAATTAGGATTAATCTGTATTGCTTGGGTATAATCTTCAATTGCTCCTTGAAAATCTCCTAAATCAGAACGAGCATTACCACGATTTTTGTAAGCTACAGCATCTTGAGGATTAACTTTAATTGCTTGGGAAAATACTGGTGGGGTTCCTAGTAAATAACGAGCAATACCACGATTTTTATAAGCATCGGCATAATCAGGATTAATTTTAATAGCTTGGGTATAATCTTCAATTGCTCCTTGGTTATCTCCTATATGAGAACGAGCTTCAGCACGGTTTTTATAAGCTACGGCAAGGTTAGGATTAATTCTAATAGCTTGGGTATAATCGTTTATTGCTTCTTCTAATCTGCCAATTTGATAAAAAGCCAAACCTCGTTTATTATAATATTTAGCATCATTAATATTCATCTGTATTGCTTGAGAATAATCTGCGATCGCTGCGTCATAATCACCTATTTGATAGTGAGCTAAACCTCGTTTATAATACAAATCACCATCACCGCGATCGGCTTCTAAAACTTTACTATAACTAGCTATTGCATTTGCATATTCTCCTTTGTTGAAACATTCATCTCCCAATTTTAGGTAAAGTAAATTTAAATCTTCATCACGAGAATGCAAATAACTCTCTACATCAGCTTGCAAAGCAGATTTGAGCAATTGATTGTTAGCTAACTTAGGTGGCGTTTCTTGTTTTGGCAAATCTTGTTTTGGCAAATATTTATAACTTGATAGCTGTTGTACAGAAGAATTATAATTTATCGAAGATTGTAACTGTTCTAAATAGTAAAATAAACCACCACCATAAAGCAATTGGTCTATCCCAAATGAAATTTTACCAGTTTTCAACTTAATCATTCGGGTTGGGAGGAAGCCAGCTAAAAAAAGGTGATATTCAGATTGTGCTTCACTCACATCTTCTTGAATTAAAATGCAAACTACAACTGCATTTTTTTCAACTTCTTCAGAACTAATTGACCATCTAACTCTATCAAGACTACCGTGACGAGATTTAACCTCGATACCAATAGATGGATCGGAAGTCAAGGTAAAATCTATTTTACCATCACCACCGAATCGCTTTTCATAATCGACTTCGGTAATAAAATCAGCTAAACGTTCCTTGACAACTTCCTCACCGAGTTTTCCCTTTAGATAACTGATAAAAACATCACGAACTGGCAAAACACGCTTATATTTCTCAGCCATCAGCCAGCAAAATTCTCGTAATGCCTTTAGCCTTTCTCCAGAAATTATAGTTAGTTCGCTATGTTGACCTTCTGTTTCACAATGAAGCAGACAACCAGATGTTAACCTTTTGATAAAATCAGACTGTAGCGATCGCAGTAGCGTAATCCAGTCCATTTTGATTGCTGCGAATTTTTTGATGAGATTATTCTATTAAAATATTTATTCCGCGTAAACCTTTCAATTAGCTTGGGTGATATTCTCAAAAATTGCTTAATCTTATATAGTAAATCTTAATTTAAATTAATGCAATTAAATTTGCAGAAAGCGAGTGTATTAAGATATAGCAGCTTATTGTCAGATTTAACTGATTTTTACAGTTTAATTTGGGTACTAAATTATTGATAGATTTCCCGGAGTTATTCTAAGTATTCACAGTTATAATGAGCCATAAATACTGTAGCAAATGGGTTAGAACTTGCTTCTAATTCTCTCCATTGCTGACTATATTCAAGTAATTTGACAATGGTAAATTTGAAATTGACTTCGCAACCCCATAATTCATCGCTAAGCTGACTTCGTTTTCATGTCGGGCCATCGTCATTATGCCAGATTTTTGAAGAGTTAAGGAAAGATGCGATCGCAGGGAATAATACATACGTCAAAAGCCACAAACAGCGCAAATGTCCCAATATCAAAACCCCAACCCAAACCCCATCGCTCACTCCAGTCCCCCCTCCTCGCTTGCGGGGAGGGGGTTAGGGGGTGGGGTTCCAGGAAATGTTTGGCAAACGCCGTATGAACTTTGGAAAAAACTTAAACCCTTAGCGCGACAGATGCGGCGTGAACCAACTCCAGCAGAAAAGTTACTTTGGCAAAAGTTGAGACACAAACAAGTTTTGGGTTTCAAGTTCCGCCGTCAGCAAGCAATCGATCGTTTTATTGTCGATTTTTATTGTTATGAAGCGCGGTTAGTAGTGGAAGTGGATGGCGAAATTCACGACTATACACAACAGGAAGATGCGATACGTCAAGAGTTTTTGGAAAGTTTAGGGTTGCAGGTTGTACGATTTAGAAATGAGGATGTTCTGGAAAGAATGGAGGGGGTGTTAGAGGATATTGCTGGTTACTTGGAGAGATAGAACCCCACCCCCAACCCCCTCCCCGCAAGCGAGGAGGGGGCTAAATTCTCTTAAAATTTTAAATTATTATGTTCCAATGCTGGCAATTATATAAGAACTCAGAATTCAGAAGAGTTTGATATCGAAGCTTAATAATAAAATCAATAAGCTATGATGCCTTTGATTTTTTAATCATTCTGACTCCTGAATTCTGACTCCTTATTTAAGAACAACTAGTAAGGGCTGCACCGCATTGATCTTCTCTTTTCAGCCAACCCTTAACACCTTGATATTCTACCTGCGCCCAATCTCCCCGACAGCCTAACAATTTGACAGGCGTATTAGCAGGAATTCTTCCCACTTTTCGGCTTTGTTCGTTGCTATTAGCATAAACCTCTACGCCATTAGTACCATAGCCCTGAGTTGATAAGCCTAAGTTTGGCACAAATACCCATCCAGTTCCTTGAAAACCATCACTAGCATTAGTAATCTGCACCCAATTTTTCACAGCAGCAACAACTTGAACTGTTTCGTTGCTGGGTATTTGGCCTAAAATTCTGTTTTTCATACTTCCACCACTCCGCACATTTAAACCTTGCGGATCTGTATCAGTAACGTAGGCAAAAATATCACACTTTTGAGGATTAGTTGATTTCGCTAAAGCTATTTGATTAGCTATACCACTGAGCATTACACTAATACAACTGAATGCCAATGCGATCGCTAACTTGTTTGCTGAATTTTTCACTTTTTTGTTCATAATTTCTCCCATCTACTGGCATCCGTAATCAAAGCTGGAATTCTCTTCTTATTTCACATCCTAACTATTATTAAATTTGATTTTCCTCTGTAATAACTCTTGATTTAACAAAATTTAGTTATGCGAATCGCCTATGCGTACAATACAATCCCAAAATTGACTATTATCATATCAATATATGGTATAGTTAGTGCAAATCCTAAATTATACAATTATTATGAATACTAATATACAGTCAATGTCAAACGTCATAGCTCGAAATATTTTTAATATAAATAATATCAATCTCTTAGAATTAGACAAGGAAGAAATTATTAATCTATTTAAATCATCTGGAATTTTACTTTTTAGAGGATTTCATACAAATGCTGATATTTTCAAAGAATTTAGCAATTCATTGAGTACTGATTTTATAAATTATGCTGGAGGTGCATTTAGCAGAAGAGTCATTAATGGAGATGAGACTCTTTTAAGTGTAAATGACTTTAAGTCGGAAATTAAATTGCACGGAGAAATGTACTATCAGCAGAATATACCCTTAATGCTATGGTTTTTCTGTGCTAATCCGCCGTTAAAAGATGGTGAAACTACTGTATGTGATGGACGAGAGTTTTTTAATGAACTTAGTAGTTCAACTAAAGAGTTATTTAGAAGAAATAATTTAAAATTTACTGTTACGATGTCTCAAGAAGACTGGCAGAAAAAATATCAAACAGATGATTTAAATAAGCTAGAAGAGATTTGCCATAATAATAATACGCATCTCCAGGTAAACGCTGACCAATCCGTTATGCTGCAATACATTTGTCCTGCGATTATCCCTAGCCGATGTGGAAAATATCAGGTTTTTATTAATAGCCTATTGCCTACAAAACAGTTAAGTCCAAAAATTTTAAACTTTGAGGATGGTTCAGAGATTCCTGATGAGGTTATGTTTGAACTTAATGAAATCGCTGAAAAAATCACTACAGCAATTTCGTGGCAAAAAGGCGATATTTTAATGATTGACAATACAAGAATACTTCATGGTAGAAGGGCTTTTGCTGACGACCAAAGAGATATTTATATCAGGTTATGTTCCCCTGCTTTTCCTTTCTAGGTAAAAATCCTGGCGAATAGAATTCGCGGTTATATGGAAAAAACCCGCCAACGCAGGTTTCAAATTCCTCAAGTCCGTCTGTACGGGCTTAGTTTGTGTAGCCGGGACTTCTAACCATCGAATATATTTGCTTTTGTGACTTGAAAAGCAGCTTTTGTGACTTAAAAAGCTGTTATCTTTAAATTTAGGGTGCGTTGTTAGCCACTAGCCACAGCCTAACGCACCGCGATCGCAAATACTACTTCATATCGTAACCAAATAAATTCGGGTCAACTTCTCCTAATTGCAACTCTGCCAAACCATACTCCGCCCATCGTCTATCTACCATCGCCGCCACATCTGGATCTGATTCTAAAGTAGCGCCCCATTCATGCTCTATTTCTGGCGGTATTTTTGTGGTAGCATCAATTCCCATGCGTCCACCCAAGCCAATTTTTTCGCTAGCAAAATCCAAACTATCAAAGGGTGTATTCGGTAAAATAAACACATCCCGAACTGGGTCAACTTTAGAACTAATTGCCCATACAACTTGACGCGGGTCGCGAATATTTATATTTTTATCGACGACAATCACAAACTTGGTGTAAGTAAATTGTGGTAAAGCACTCCAAAACGCCAAAGCCGCCCGTCTTGCTTGTCCTGGATATGCTTTGTCAATGGAAATAATCGCTGCTTTGTAACTCAAAGCCTCCATTGGTAAGAAGAAATCGACGATTTCCGAGACTTGTTGCCGCAGAATAGGTGTATAGATGCGATTAAGTGCGATCGCCATCATCGCTTCTTCTTTGGGTGGACGACCGCTAAATGTTGTTAAGTAAATCGGATCTTTGCGGTGCGTCATGCATTGAAAACGAATCAAAGGCGAATCCTCAACACCACCGTAATAACCCATGTGGTCGCCAAAAGGCCCATCCGGCAAAACTTCCCCCGGTGTAATGGTTCCTTCCAAAACAAATTCTGAATCTGCGGGAACTTCTAAATCTACAGTTTTACACTTTGCCAGCTGCACGCCAGAACCGCCATACAGTCCAGCAAACAGCCATTCTGATAAATCTACAGGAATGGGCGTAGCTGCTGCCATGATAATTAAAGGATCTACACCAAGTGCGATCGCCACTTCTAATTTTTTCCCACGTTCGGCTGCTTTTCGCAAATGCCTTGCCCCACCCCGTACCGATAACCAGTGAACCGTCATCGTATTTTTTGATTGTAGTTGTAAACGATACACCCCTACATTTGGCGTACCAGTCTCACAATCCTTGGTAATTACTAATCCCAGCGTGATAATCTTCCCAGCATCACCACAATAAGGACGTATTAAAGGCAACTTATTTAAATCCAAATCATCGCCTTCAATCGCAACTTGTTGACAAGCCGGAAAAAAGTCCCGTCCCGGTTTCGCCTTCACCACATCAAACAGCACCTTGCCAAAATCTATCGCCTGGGAAATCTTCTTCGGCGGTTTTGGTTGTTGCAGCATACTCAATTTTTTGCCCAGAGTTTCCAACTCCTCTGGACGCTGCATATTCATCGCCCAGCAAATTCTTTCCACAGTTCCCATCAAATTCACCGCCACCGGGAAAGAAGCACCTTTGACATTTTCAAACAACAACCCCGGCCCACCTTTCTGTAGCATCCGGTTAGAAATCTCAGCAATTTCTAAATCTGGGTCAACCAAAGCTGAAATTCGCCGTAATTGCCCTCTTTCTTCTAGAATCTTAATGAATCCCCGTAAGTCTCTGGCCATAGTTCTTGTAAAGCAGATTATTTAAGAAGTGTGAAGCGCTTTCTTATATTATTAGCCATTTGTCATCTCCTAGTCAGTGAGCGGAGCCGAACCGCATCTCCCCCACTCCCCATTCATTTAGCCTTAACTGTAAATTAACCTGCTTCTTAACGTTTATTAACTAAGTTTTGCAAACATTTTAGTTATTGTAAGTAAGGATACGCATTATTTGTGAGAAATAAGCGCTAACCTAATCAAACATGGCCAGAATAAACTATACCTTCCTGGCAGGCGGTCTTGTTAAGTGACCTCTGCTAGGTTTATTTTTTACAAACTTTAGTTGTGCTGCATTTTCAAGAATCTTTGCAAGAAATATATCGGCTGTACGCCCCTACCAATGTATATGTATGTAGCAGGTATTTTGTGAACTTGTATTAGGAGTATTTTTCTAAATTCAGCAAAGTATAGAAGTTTTAAATTCTCCTTTTCTCTACTATTATGAGGTTAAACTTATATACCTCATTGAATCAAAAATTGCTATATAAATAATACTTTTTTAAATATTATTAAACTCAAAGTTATACATCTAACAAATGTTCAATTAACAAGATTGACCTTACCAGTGTCAAGATCGTAATAAGCCCCAACAATTTTTAGTTTGCCAGCACGCAGCAAGTTAGCTAAAATTATTGAGCTTTCTTGTAATTTTTTCGCCTGATATTTAATATTGGCTATAACCGCATCATCGCTAGTATTAGCAGTTGCCAAAGCAGGTTTGATACCTTCAACAATAAAGCCAATTCTGCCAGGAAGTGGTTCATTTTTGATTGCTTCTGTGACTGCGCCGCATCTTTTATGACCTAAAACTACAATTAACTGCGAACCTAATACGGCTGTAGAATATTCCAAACTACCTATAGCCATGTCACTAGCAACATTACCAGCTACTCGCACAACAAATAAATCTCCAAATCCTCCATCGAAAACGATTTCCGCAGGTACTCTAGAATCTGCACAGCCTAATATTGCCGCAAATGGATACTGAGCTTTAGCAACTAATCGTAGACGTTCTAATGTTCCATCGGGACATTTACTTTGTTGATTAACAAATCTTTGATTACCATTGAGCAAGCGTCTAATAGCTTCATTAGGACTAACTGGATTAGGGTTAACTGAATGAACATCAGCCGCAACAGCTTGTTGTGTATCCCAAAAGTGGCGACCAAAAGCAGCAGCCCCAATACCCATTACACTTGCAAATTTCAAGAAATCACGTCGCCCTACGAATCCATTAATTTGACTCATAAATCTACCTGACAACATTTTTCTTAATATCAGGAAGATATCAGATATAAATAGAATGCAAGAGTACGCTGCTACACTGTTTAAGAGTTATTTAACAAAATATCATTCAGAATTCAGGAGTCAGAATTCATTTTTAAAAAAGCTTTCAGCTTGGCGTTGAAACTGAGATTGTGTACTTAAATTTGCTATAAATCTAGTGTATCTATTAAAAAATATAGCAATCCTAAATGAGTCGTGAAAAATATGGATAAGGAAACGTAGACGCGGAGTGGCTTGCCGCAGGCTACCGCCAAGGACGCCAAGGACGCAAAGCTAAGAAAGAAGAAAGAGATATATAATTTTCACAAATGATTTAGGACTGCTATAGCTGCTTCCAAAGTACTTTTCACAAACTCATATACCTCTGGTTCATTTGAAGCTCTTGGGCCTGCAACATTAAGAGTTACTATTTTATAGGTGGAGATAAATAATAATAATTCACTGACGGGATTGATATGAGTTAGTTCTTTAGATATATGAATACATGGTTTTTGATATTTTTGAGCTAATTTAGCAGTGAATAAACTGCCTCCAAAAAGTTCTTTAGCAATCGAAAATATCACAGTTCCATCAGAATCGCGGACATTCCATTCAGTCCGCTGGGAATATTCATCTGATGGTGTTTCAGTGAGATGATAACGTGTATTAATAACACCATCTTCTGCTTTACGCCCTTTGGGACACCAGCCTCCGTGAGGAATTTGACGAGCTATAGCCCAATCCAACGCTGCGCGGTCTGCTCCTGTTTGACCGCCAGAAACTATTTTTAAGCTGTTAGCCATTTTCTATTTTGAAAGACTGACAAAACTATTCTAATTTTGAATTTTGAATACTTCGACAAGCTCAGTACAAGTTTTGAATTTTGAATTATCTAATGCCTTTTACCTGCTCCTAGATACAGTTCGCCCACTTTCGGGTCATTCAATAATTCTTGACCAGGGCCGGAGATAGCATCGCGTCCAGACTCTAGTACATATCCGCGATGAGCCATTTCTAAAGCTTTGCGGGCATTTTGTTCTACTAATACGATCGCAGTACCCGTTTGATTTATTTGTTTAATCTGCTCAAACACTTGTGTTACCAAAATTGGCGATAAAGCAGCAGAAGGTTCATCCAAAATCAACAAACTAGGTTCCAACATCAAAGCTTTGCCCATCGCTAGCATCTGGCGTTCTCCTCCAGATAATGTACCAGCGCGTTGATTGCGGCGATCGCTTAGTTTGGGGAACATGGTAAATATTTTATCCTTGAGTGGTTTCAAAGGAACATTGAGAACAAAAGCTCCCATTTCTAAGTTCTCTTCGATACTAAGGGAAGGGAAAACATTAACTATTTGCGGTACATAGCACATTCCCCGCTGCACGATTTGATTCGACTTTAGCCCCACAATATTTTCACCTTTAAAGGTAATTGCGCCAGTGTGAGGAGTTAAAAGCCCAAAAATTGTTTTTGCCAAAGTAGATTTACCAGCACCGTTAGGGCCAATTACTGCTACCAATTCCCTTGGTGCAACGTGAAAATTCACGCCTTGTAGGATATCTACATCTTTGATATATCCGGCGTGGACATTTTGAACTTCTAGTAAATAGTCATTTGTCATGTGTAATTTGTTATTAATCATTAGTCATTAGTAGAGACGCGATTAATCGCGTCTGTACAATAGTCATTGGCCAAAAGCAACTGACAACTGACCACTGACTATGAACTATTCCGGAGTTTTTTGCAACTCCGGTCTTTCTTCTGGAAGAATCGCCCCTTCAACTGGACAAACTTGGAGACATATACCACAGTCAATGCAGGTAGTAAAGTCAATCCAGTACCAATCGGTTCCCTTAGCATTTTTGCCTGGGCCATCATGAATGCAAGCTACCGGACAGGCTTCTACGCAGTCCGCGACGCCTTCACAGACTTCTGTAACAATTGTGTGCGGCATGTTCTCGATTCCCTCTCTTCTGTATCGGCTATTTCTAGACTAGCAGGGGAGGGGGCGGAGGGGCGGAGGGGCAGGGGAGACAAGGAAGTGTGGGGGGAGACGGGGGTGTGGGGAGTGTGGGGAGTGTGGGGGGAGAGGAGGGAAAGATTTCTTCACCATCCTCCCACACCTCCCACACCTGCCCCATGCCCTATGCCCTATGCCCACTAACGCAATGATTCGATTTTGGGTGAGCCATCAGGATCGATCCAGGCGATTTGGGCAATGCCGCGATCGCGTGCGTATTGGCGAATGCCGTCTGCATCCCTTCTGAGCAAATCTATTTCTACTCGCACCAAATGAGTGGAATCTCGTAGTTTTTGCGCGTAAGCAAAGGCAGGAGCGTCAGCACTCGGTGTCTCTGGCACTACTAACCAGTTGCTAGCTGGTGTTGTCTGCGGTAATTGCCCAGTAGATAATAAAACTTGGTATAAATCTTCGATGTTAAGTACAAAACCAATTCCGGGTATGTTTTCTCCTTGTGGATGATATAGCCCCAAAAGCTGATCGTAGCGACCACCCTGCCCTAAAATTCGAGCTTGAGATGTGGTATCATTAACAACTTGAAAGACAATGCCAGTGTAGTAGTCTATGGTCTGGATTAAGCTCAGGTCAAGGATTAAGGAGAATTTTTTCTCTGATTCCAGTAATTCTACTAAGGATTTGAGATTATTTACTGCTTGTTGCTGTTGTTCGTCTAGCTGCAAGCTACTGACTTTTTCCAAGACTTCAGCACTTGGCCCGCGCAGATCCATCATGATGCGTGCGCGATCGCGTAGTTCGTCACTCAGAGGTAAGGTATCTATAGTGATGCGGTCAAGATGAGCGATCGCACTGCGGACTTTATCTTGTAAGTTAACATCAAAAGCATTCAGGAGCGATCGGGTAATTCCCGCTTCACCTAAAATTAAGTGCCATTGGCGCAAACCCAGTGCAACCAGACAATCTGCTACCAATAGCAGCACTTCTGCATTCGCTAGCAATCCACCAGCACCTAATAACTCGACTCCAGCTTGATAAAACTCGTGCTGGCGATTATGCCTACTTTCCCAAGTGCGGCGAAATACGTTGGCATTGTAGTATAGCCGTTGGGGATAAGTTACACCTGCCATGCGAGTCACAACAGTGCGAGCAATAGAGGCTGTTAATTCTGGACGCAAGCCCAATTCATCGTCTTCGCTATTTTGTAGTTGAATCACCATTTGGCGTTGGATTGCTTCCCCCGCCATCAAGGTATCCATCCGTTCCAAAGTCGAGGTGATAATCCTGTGATATCCCCAACGATGAAACACTTGTTGTAATCTATCTTCAATCCAGCGTTTTTTCGCCACATCTAAGGGTAATAAATCCCTGGCTCCCGCTGCTGGTTGATACACCATTATTTTTTCTTCCCACCAAACAAACCACCGAACAAACCACCATTACCAGATTTATCTGGTTGCTTATCTTCATTATTAGGAGATGAAGTCACCTTACGATCGGTAGGTTGTTGTCCTAAAGCTTTATCTATTTTAGGTTTCCATTGCGACGCTATTTGGTCGTTAGGATCTAATTTGAGAGCATTGTCAAAATGGATTTTTGCCATTTTTAGCTGATTTTGCTTCAAATACACCATTCCAATCAAGCTATGGCAATGACTATTTTTCGGTTCTAGCTTCAAGGCTTCCTGCAACTCTACTTTGGCTTGGGCAAATTGGTTTTTCTCAATCAAAGATTGAGCGCGACGAACATACTGTTCTACAACGGAGTCTTCTTTTGGCGGTGCTGGTGGCGGTGCTGGTGATGTCTGTTTTGCGGTATCTGGCTTAGGTGTAGCTGAGTTAACTTTGGGTTGAGCTATTGGTGGTGTTGGGGATGTTTTAACTGCACTCCGCATTAAGTAGACCAAATTCAACTCGCTAATTTGGGCAATAACTTGCTGGGCTTGCTCTAAAGAATCATATTGGGTTTGGGCAAGTTTAGCGATCGCACTTTTATACGCACGATCGATATTAGCAGCATTAGCTAACTGTCTACCTAATTCTGTATGTAAAGTCACCGAAGTAGATTCTTGTACCAGACGCTTGCCCATTTGCGACAAAATCAAAATATATTCTGTTTTAGTGCGTTCGTTAGCAAGTTTTTCGTAAGCTGGGTTAACCAACTTAGATAACAATTCATTACCTAGCTGTTTTTGTTCGGGACTTTCAGTAGTACTACTATCCGGGTGTAAACGGCGGGCGATTTGGAGATAGCGTTTGCGAATGTCTTTAACATCCGCATCAACTGGAACGCACAATATTGCGTGATGATCTATGAAATCATATCTAAATAATCCACGATCTATTTTGAAAGACATATAGCAATTTGCACCAAAGGAGCAATTAGATTTTTTCTAGTTTACTTCGCTCGATCGGCGATCCGTCAGTAGCAAATTGTCATTTGTCATTTGTCCTTTGTCATTTGTCATTGGGCATTGATTATATCCCTTGTTTCTCAATCTCCCCGCGTCCCCGTGTCTCTCGATCTCCCCTCATTTCCAGGCTGACAGGGGCGGAACTTGTAATAGTTCGCGACTTACGGTGTCGTGAATATGACCATTTGTGGCGAGAATTCTACCTGATTCAATTTTTAAGGGAGTACCATCGTAGGCGGTAACTTTGCCGCCAGCTTCTTGTACCAAAATGATACCAGCCACAATATCCCAAGGTGAAAGTCCCCGTTCCCAGTAACCATCGACCCGTCCACAGGCAACATACGCTAAATCCAGGGATGCGGAACCACTGCGTCTAACTCCTTGAGTTAGATGGGTGAGGTGGATAAATTCTGCATAATTGTTATCAGGGGTTTCGCGGCGATCGTAGGCAAATCCACTTACCAGTAAGCTTTTATTCAGTTCTGAGGTTGTCGAAACTGCGATCGGACGGCGGTTGCGCGTTGCTCCTAAACCCGCAGCGGCACGAAATAGTTCGTTGTGAAAGGGGTCATAAATGACACCAACTTGTGGAACGCCATTAATTAACAGCCCGATGGAAACGGCAAAGAGTGGATATTGATGGGCGTAATTGGTTGTGCCATCTAAAGGATCTATTGCCCAGAGGTATTCACTTTCGCGATCGCCTAATTTTCCCGATTCTTCTGCAAGAATAGAATGTTGCGGAAAATGGCGACGCAAAATTTCTAAAACTAACTCTTCTGAGGCTTTATCAGCAGCGGTGACTAAATCACCAGGGCGTCCTTTTTCAACAATCGCATCTTCTAACTTACCCAAGTAAGCTTGGAGTATACCACCACCAGCTAACGCCGCTTCTGTCGCAATATCTAGAAAAATTTGTAGATTAGTCATTAGTTATTAGTCATTAGTCATTAGTCATTAGTCATTGGGCAAGCAGGAAGTGTGGGAGGTGTGGGAGGTGTGGGAGGTGTGGGAGGATGGTGAAGAAATTTTTCCCCCCTCTCTCCCCACACTCCCCACACTCCCCACACTCCCCACACTCCCCTATCCCCCACACTCCCCACTCCCTAGAGATTTTGACGGCGAAATTCAGCAGGAGTCAGACGCATAGGTTTTTCTGGGTTCCAAATTCCTTGTCCCATGAGTCTAGCCCATTGTTGGGCACGTTCTAAACGTTGGTCATATTTGTGATTAGGCGATCGCGCAACGAACAATGCATTCCCTTGTTTGATTAATTCCTCATTCAACAAAATCTTATTTTTCCATACATAAGCTAGAGTTCGACCAATTTTGTCTTTTGGTTCTAAATCAAATTCCAGCGTTACTGATTGTTCTGCACCACCAATTAGATTTTCTAACTGTTCTTTTGCTTGTTCGCCCCAAGGTCGCTGTCGCACATCTGGTGCATCAATTCCTACCAAGCGCACTTGGGAAATCAGATTTGGTTGTTCGGCCATACCTAACACTTCCAAACTTTGCCCGCTAACTACCCGCGCTACTTTCACCTGTGCTTGATTGTTTGGCAGCGGATTTTTACCTTGGCAACTTACCAAAAGCAATAGGCAAGCCAAAATAGCTATTTTTCGCGCCCAGTCACCAAAATACACTGTCAAAGCAGTAATTTCCTCCTCTGCATCTGTGTTGCCTCGCGTGCCAACAAAATCCTATTCTTCATCTAACGGTAAACCCGCTTTAACTCGACCCCTACCAAAATAGCGTCCAAACTGGAGTTCATAAACTTCATCTTCGTCTTGTGTTTCCACCTCCAAATCGGAACGGGGGTAACTCACACACAACAGTGCATAACCTTGCCGACGTAACTCTGGCGACAATCCGATCGCCTCTGGTTGATAAATTTCTCCTGACAACACTCTCACAGCACAAGTGGTACAAGCCCCATTACGGCAGGAAAACGGCAGTTCTGCTCCTTGTTTTTCGGCAGTGTGCAGAATGTAGCGGTCTTCTGGTACTTCTAGGGAGTATGTTTTGCCAGTGGCGCGATCGCGAACTCGAATTGTATATTTACGGGACATCTGGATTTGGGTTTTGAAACTTGAACTTTGAGATTAACCTAAAAGATCTTTTTTTATCTTTGCATTTTTTGGAATTGTATAGTAAGATTGTAAATCGTGACATCTGGAGAGATGGCCGAGTGGTTTAAGGCGCAGCACTGGAAATGCTGTAATGCGGAAACGTATTCCAGGGTTCAAATCCCTGTCTCTCCGTTATAACGTATATACGGTAAAGCGTTTGGGCTTTACCCTTTACTATTTTAAGGTTTTATGCATCGCAAAAGTGGTTTAAAAAGTGGTATGTGTGGTTGATTGATTTTAGCCAAAACCACAAGACTAAATTTTCGCTTATCAAAATTAATAGGGGCAAAGTATTCCTTTGCCCCTATTAATTTCGATCGATGTAATCTGATTAAAAATCAACAGATGGCAGTTTGCCTTGTATTAACTCAAACTGTGCTTCAGTACACTTGGCACAATTGCAACCGAGTCGATCGCTAATCGGATTAGATTTTTGAATCAATTGTGGTGCTGCCAAACTAGGAATTTCTTGTGTCGATACTACTGTAATAACTGGTGTAGTATATGCGGATTTCAGACTAAATGCTTGTGCCGGATTGGCTAGCATTAAAATGGATGCCAGAAAAACAGGACAGGCAAGTAAAATCAGTTTGGCTATCTTCATAATTTACACAAGTATACGTTTGTTAATAACAGCATAGCTAATAAATTGACGGTGTTCAATACTCTATGGTTAGTACTGAGTACTGAGTTAAGATTTATTCTCCTTATGCCTTGCCCCCTATTTTCCTAATGTTGCAAAGCTTCTGACCAAATAATTAATTCGCCTTTTTCGCCGCCTGCGGCTAGTAATTTGCCTTGGGGATGCCAAGCTAAGCTAGAAAAGCCTCCAGAGACACCTGTGATTATTTGGGATACTTCGTTGGCTTTGTTCCACAAACACAACCAGCCATCAGCACCAGCTGAAGCGAGAAGAAAGCTTTTAGGTGCAAAGGCGATCGCATTAATTACATCCACATGATTAGTTAAAACTCGCGCTTCCCAACCTAAGTTATCATCTTCTAATTTTTCCCACACTACAATACCTTCAACGCTAGAAGAGGCTAGTATTGGCGCACCCAGGTTTGTAGTTGCTTCTGACCATGCCAATTGGCGAATTTTGCCAGGGAAACCCCGCATCACCCAAGGATCGGGATTGTTCCATTCCAAAACGGTGACGCTCCTATCCATGTTTCCTGAAGCAAGGAATTTCCCATCGGGCGACCAAGCCATAGCTAAACTGACGGTAGACATATCTAAAATATATGGTTCGTCATCCCAGTTTTGACTATGCCAAATCTTGACTCCTTTATAACCAGCAATGGCTAAGTACTCGCCGTCAATGCGCCAATCTATTCCCAAGACTGATGAGTTATCGAAATTCAATGTGACGACAATTTCACGAGTATCTGCATCCCACACTTGGACGTAACGCCCCAGACTAAAAGCTAGTTGGTTACTGGTGTAATTCCAAGCTAGTTTGTCTACCCATGCAGGTGCATTTTCCAATGTGGCAATTAATTCAGCGTCTTGCCAAATTTTAACTTGTCCATTTTGTCCGCCAACAGCTAAAAATTTCCCATCTGGGGAAAAGGCAAGGCAATCTATTGATTTACCGTTACTAGTTTGCAAGGTTGTCAGTTGACCATCATTCCACAGTACTACTTCCCCTGCTGCGGAAGTTGCTGCTAAGGTTTGACCTTGGGGTGACCAAGCGATCGCAGTTACATAATCTGCAACTATCCCCGAATAGTGTTCTTCAAATAGTTTAGATTGGCTGGTTATGGAGTTCATATTTATATAGAGGAGTTAGAAGTTAGGAGTTAGGAGTTAAGAATTTTTAACTCATCACTTCTAACTCCTAACTCGCTTTTTAAGCTAGACAGGCAAGAAAATCTTGCTTGAGTTTTTCTACGTCAAGGTTGCGGCCGATGAATACTAGTTCGTTTTTCGGAGTTTCGCTGGGTTTCCAGGGGCGATCGGGTCTGCCATCAAATATCATATGCACTCCTTGGAACACAAATCTATTTTCTTCTCCAGCGATATTTAATATGCCTTTCATTCGGAAAATATCTGGCCCTTGGGTACGCAGTAACTCAGAAAGCCAAGCGTTTAATTTTTCGCCATCGACTGCACCTTTTTCTACTAAGGCTACAGAAAAAACGCTTTCATCATGTTCGTGGGCATCTTCGCCTAAGAAATTTGGATCTATTTCTAATGCCCGATCTAAATCAAATGCTTTCACACCTAATAAAGCATTCATTTCTAATTCAGAGTTGCGGGTGCGATAGATTTTTGCCATAGCATTCATTGACCGAATTCGCTTTTCTAATTCGTCCAATTCTTCTGATGCTACTAAATCTGTTTTATTAAGTAAAATTACATCGGCAAAGGCAATCTGTTCTTGGGCTTCGTCTGCATCCCAATGCTGCCAAATATGCTTGGCATCTACAACTGTTACCACTGCATCTAAAGACAGTTGATTTTGCAAATCTTCATCCACA
Source organism: Nostoc sp. ChiSLP01 (assembly GCA_034531195.2). Classification (GTDB taxonomy): domain Bacteria; phylum Cyanobacteriota; class Cyanobacteriia; order Cyanobacteriales; family Nostocaceae; genus Nostoc. The sequence continues at coordinate 23,010 of JAVRBO020000087.1, read as the reverse complement.
AAAAATGTCTGAATTACTGGTGCGGGGTCAGCTAGCCCTGTTGTTTCAATTACTAAATGATCGAATTTATCACGCCGCTTCATCAAATTGCCAATGATGCGAATTAAATCACCGCGAACTGTACAGCAGATGCAGCCGTTATTCATTTCAAATATTTCTTCATCGGCATCGATAATTAGCTGATTATCAATGCCCACTTCCCCAAATTCGTTAACAATCACAGCAACTTTTTTGCCGTGTTCGTAGGTGAGGATGTGATTAAGGAGAGTCGTTTTACCTGCTCCCAAATAACCTGTAAGAACTGTAACGGGAACTGAATTTGTGCTTACGTCAGCCACCATACTCTAAATTCCTTTTTTCTCACCTTATGGATAATCAATATCGCCTATGATAATTCTTTTTATTTTTTTGTGGGAAGTTAGCTTAAGAATTCAGAATTGTTGAGTAAAACAGGCTTTATACCATTTTAGGAAATTCCTGCTAGAAACATATTGCTAGGAGCGTACAGCTGTACGCCCCTACAACGAATTAACTTGTTGTAAATATTTTTAGTTCTCAATGGGGAACAAAAAATTCTCAACTGCTGTTAAAACCTCTGCTGGGTATTCTTCATGCAGTCCTAAAGAACCAGGAATGACGACGCTTCTTACTCCTGGTAATGCTGCTAAAGCGTTCATTTCTTCTCGTGATTTGGTAGGGCTGGATTCTCCAATTACCACCAGCAGTGGTACGGTTAAAGACTGTACGAGTTGGAGAAAATCGGATTGCTGGCGTACAGCATCAAGATTACCCGTTACAAAGGCAGCAGAAGCAAATCTCGCTCCTGGTTGTTGAGTTGTCTGCCATTTTTTATCGATGAAACTGGGTGTAAGTTTAGCCGTGTCAGTGAAGACATGACGGCGGTACATAAAATTTAAGAAAGATGGGGTAGTGTTAAGTTTGTAGAGAGCTTGACCAACTATAGGCGATCGCACTAATTCTTTCACCATACCAGCTATCTCTTGACTTGCGCCCATTGTCGGCAAAGGGCCGCGCCAAGTAGGAGCTAACAAAACAATTCTTGAGAATGCAGCAGGCTGTTTCAAAGCTAATTGTAAGACGTAAGTAGAGGCATGACCAGCCGCCATTACAGTAATTGGAGTCTTAAAAATAGCGTTGACGAAATCTGACAAAAATTGCTGATATATTTGGGGTCGATAATTTAAACTAGGGCGAGAAGATTCGCCAAAACCAGGCCAGTCTACGGCTACAACTTGAAAATTGGGAGCTAATAATCTAGCAAGTTCGCCCATTTCTAAACGCGTCGAAACACTGCTAAAAGCTGGTAGTAGCAATAGGGGCGAACCTTTACCAAGGGTTTCATAAACAACGCGCAATTGCTGATTTTCCCAATTCCAGAGATATTCTTGAACTACTCCACCAAATCCAACCGCAGCAGAAGTAGATAATAAATTTGTTGACATGAGATTAAATTTTCTCCTTTGTCATTTGCTATTAGTCATTAGTCAGCAGTCATTAGTCATCAGTCATTTGTTTATTCACCAATGCCCAATGCCCTGTTTGGCCAATGCCCAACTATTAGTTACCTACATCTAACTTACATTCCAAAGCTTTTTTTTGCATGGTTTTAAAAATGTTGTAAAAGCCATTGGCACGGGAAGGTGTAAGACTAACATTTAAACCTGTTTCTTGAATAAAATCTGGAGTAAGTTGTACAATCTCAGTTGGCGTTAGTCCATTCAATCCTTCCACCAAAAGCCCGACTAATCCTTTGGTTAACTGGGAATCAGAATCACCTTGAAAAACAACTTTACCATCATCATTCAAGCTTGCTGTGATATAAACTTGAGAAACGCAACCAGGAACTTTATTATCAGGTAATTTATCAGCTTCTGGGAACTCATTGAGCTTCTGAGCATACCAGATTAGCTGTTCGTAGCGTCGCTTCGGTTCGGAAGCGCGTTGAAAGCGCTGGACAATTTTAGCAAGTGCAGGTGGCAAAGAGTCTAGAGTTGAGGACATAACAGAAGCTGGAAATAATCGCTATCATCTTGAGTGTAAATTATCTTTAGAGTAATCGCGCCTGTACTTCACCTTGACTAGAAGTTGTCAAATCTAGATAATTGACGCGATGTCTAAGGGCGGGCTACGCCTAAGCACTCAATATTAGCGAGATTTTTGAATCTGTGCGATCGCAACAATTTCATTTTCTTCTAAACTGCCTTTGACAGCAACTCACAGAAGTTGGAGTTGTATCACTGTAGACTTTAAGCTATTACGTAAGTGTTTGCGAAGGGTGAAATTTATGTGTCACTTGATGCAAAGATATTTGTAATTTTAAAGACATCCACTACAGCCTTTTTGAATTCTTTTCTTGAAGTTGGGCTGTTTGCATACCTACTCAATTTGACAGTTAATGAATCGATGGCAATCAATTCAAATGTACTACATTTTTTCAGATTTCAGGGGCAAAAATACCCAATGTGGGGCAGATATATTAAGTAGTAAGAATAAGTGTTAAATATTGATGCAATATCGGGTATTTTCTTGAATTAGCTTCGGGAATTTTCAGATTATATTTTCAATCATTAATAAATTTCAGGAGCAAATCAGTGTTTACTTCAACGTTACTTGCTGCTGCAACCGCACCCCTGGAATGGAGTCCTTACGTTGGCTTGACTATGATTATCGCCAACATAATTGCCATTGCCTTTGGCAAATCTACCATCAAGTATCAAAATGCAGAACCAAAACTACCATCACCCAATTTCTTTGGTAATTTTGGTGTACCTGCTTTATTAGCAACTACCGCCTTTGGTCATATCTTAGGAGTGGGCGCTATTTTAGGACTGCATAACTTGGGTAGACTTTAGGTTCTTGTTCAAGTTAGCCGTTATTTGATGATTTTTTGTCTCCAGCTTTGAGCCAGAAAATTACTTATCTGGCTCTTTTTTGACTCAATACTGAGTTGTAAAGGCAATAGGCAATAGGCTTAAAATTCTCTTTGAGTGAGGGTTTGGCCATCGGTTTGTAGCCTAACCTGCTGACAACTGCCATAGGTATCTAACTCTTAACAAACGTCCACTCTAATACCTTGATGGGGGCTTGTTGTAGTGCTTGAGTTAGTTCGGTATTGCTTTCAAATTTTATCTGGGAGAGGTCGCAAGCTTCGATGTTGACGGTGAATTGCTCGTCTTGGAAAGGCCAGGGTTTGACAACAACTAACTGATCGCTGCGTTGCATGATATCATAGCGTTGACCGTCAGGGCCTTTGCTAATTTCTAAAAAGCGTTCATCAGCAGGTAGTTCTTGCTGACAGAGGATTAAAGAAAGGCGATCGCACCATTGCATAAATGCGTAAGCTGCGTCAACTTCTTCTTTTTCAATACCTAGTTCCTCGCGCCAACGTTTTTGATTTACGAGTTGCTCGTCTAAAAGTTTGTCTAATTCTGGAGACATACCCCGGCTTGGCTCATTTAAACGACTAATGTGCATAGAAATTAATAGAGCTACCCACCGTCCGCGGTAAAGAGCATTCTTAGCCAAGTTAGCAGTTTTCTGAACGCCTTCTTCTATATCACTATCTGTCATCAGAGTGAAGTCTCTTGGCGCACCAGCTTTAGTCAGATTATCTTCTTCCCACTCTTTTTCTAAATCATCGTGATGGGAAATTGCAGCTATTGTTTCATATAATCGCGGTGGAGCATCTTTACGTCGCCATTGTCCTCCTAGCTGAGCTGCTAACAAAGCATGGGCACGATGATAAATAATTTCCCAACCATTTTGAGTCGCGTTGACAATCACAAATTAATCTCCTGCTCGACAGTTTTGATTTAGGGTTGAATTAAAGGGAATTCAGAATTGAGAAGTGAAATAAGCTTTATACTTATCTACTAGACTGAAGGGGTATATTTCACTAAATCTGCTGTAATTTCTGAATTCGGAAACATCACTCTGTATTGTTGTGTGCCTGAATATTTATAGCCATTCTTAGGGGCACACAGATGTGCGCCCCTATGGTGTGTCTTATGGAAATTAATATCGGCAAATACAGCTTGGCAATCATTCAAAGCTCACAAGAATAAGCCAAAAAATATTTGCTGTCAATCAACTTATGTTCTAACTGCAAACTATGGAATTAAGAGTGACTTTCTAGGGGATTTGCAATGTATTTGAATGTTGGCTCAGAATTCCAAGGGCCACGCTCATCTTTACCACCGTTTGTAGATAGGTTATAGTAAAGCGCAACAGTTTCATCTGGTTGAACATTACCAAAGAAGGGATCTGTTAACTTACCCAGAGAATCTAGAGCTTTCATAAACATCTGGGTATGAGAAATTTCTCGTGTTAAAAGATGGACTAAAGTTTCTTTAGTTCCTTCGTCAGTTGCTAGCTTAATCAACTCTTCGTAAGTCTGACGAGCGCCAGCTTCAGCTGCAATATTAGCTCTCAAATCACGGACTACATCTCCGCCTTCATTCAAGTAACTTGCAGTCCAAGCGTTACCCTGACTATCTAAAAAGTGAGGGCCCATGCCTCGTACTGCAAACAGAGTACTTTTATAAGCTTCTGTTTGATCGGTATTTTTGGTATGAACTTCGATGAGTTTGCCAACCATTTCTAAATGGCTGAATTCTTCGATCGCAATATCTTGGAGCATATCTTTAATTCCAGCGTTTTCCACATGGAATGATTGAACCCAATATTGCAAAGCTGCGCTTAGTTCTCCGGTCGCTCCCCCAAATTGCTCTAAAAGTAATTGAGCATAACGAGGGTTTGGTTCCTTAACGTTTACTACATGAATAGGATCTTTTTTGTGAAAGAACATAGATTTAAGTTTCCAAAAAACATTTTGACAAAATAGATGGACTGGTTTTAGTTCCTAGTAGTATTTCCCACATGTATCGGGGCAAATTGAGCTTGCATAGCTTCTCAGCTGGAAAACTACGAAAGAATTAAATACCAGCGGTAATTTCATGATTAATAACTGCCGTTTAGCAATTAGGCGTTGCTACTTCTTCTGATTAGTCCCCATAGATAGATAGCAATAATCGCGCCAAGGACAGCTACTAAAATACCGGGAATAGTTAAGCCAGCGCCAGCCGAGGTAATTTGCAAAGTTCCAGTTCTTAGCAATGTAAACAAACTTCCACCAATAAAGGCACCAATGATGCCTAAAATCATTGTGGAAAGAATACCACCGCCTTGATAACCTGGATAAATAGCTTTAGCGATCGCACCTGCCAAAAGTCCTAAAACTACCCAAGCAATAATACTCATAATCGATAATTACCTCATCAATTAGACTTGTATATAAGTTATCAACTTTAATTCACAATTATTTCTATCACATGGGATAAATGCTGAATCCAAAAGTTAGATAAAATAGGCTGTATCGAGATTATATGAGAATTGACATTTGGCATGTATAGCATGAAAATCGTCAATGAAAGTTTTTGCTAGCGAAATGAGTTAGTCAATTATTGAATTTTGAATTTTATATTAGGCTTTATTGATTACAAAACTAGATTGTTGAAAATAACATAATTTTGATTTTTGAAAAAAAATCGGTAACTTGAACATTACTATATCTATCTAAAGATGTAATTTGATTATCTAACTTTTTGGAGATGTAAAGTTTATGAAAAATTATAACCCCAACTTTAAAAATAAGTAGGGGTTTTGAAAAGTGCCAAATTTCACAAATGATTTAGTAATGCATATAGCAATCTAAATTACTCATGAAAAAATATATCGCCTATTGCCCATTGCTTAAATGGCACGAGAAAATTTTGACTCTCGCGTTCTTGTATGAGTATCAAACACTACGGCAATATTTCTGACTAGTAATCTACCGATATCTGTGATTTGGATGCGATCTTTTGATAAACTCACTAGTCCATCAGCTTCTAGCGGTTTTAATGCCTCTAGTTCCTCAAAGAAATATTCATCAAAAATGATATGATACTTGTTTTCAATGTCTTGCTTATGTAACTGAAAGTGGGACATTATAGACATGATAGCATCTCGTCTGATGATATCATTTTGAGTCAGTTTAATACCTTTACTAATAGGTAAATTACCTGCTGCAATTGTCTGATAATAATCCTTTAATTCTTTGTGGTTTTGAGCATAGGCATCTTCTAACATACTGATGGATGTGGCACCAAAACCAAAAAGTTCTGTTTCAGCATGGGTGGTATAGCCTTGAAAATTACGCTTGAGAGTGCCATTGCGTTGAGCGATCGCTAATTCATCATTAGTTTTGGCAAAATGATCCATCCCAATAAATATATATTGGTTATTGGTTAATTCTTCAATGGTCATTTTCAGAATTTCTAACTTTTCTTCGGCTGGAGGTAAAGCTTCTTGAGGAATATTTTTTTGAGTTGGTTTCAGCCAAGGTACATAAGCAAAATTAAAAACAACAATTCGGTCAGAATCTAATTCCATAGTCTTTTGCACCGTCTCTCGAAAAGTTTCACGAGTTTGATAAGGTAAACCATAAATTAGGTCTACATTCACACTTTCAAACTTCGCTTCTTTAATCCAACTCATGACATCAAACAACATTTCTTCTGGCTGAATGCGATTCACAGCTACTTGAACTTGGCTATTAAAATCCTGAATACCAAAACTAATGCGATTAAACCCAATTTTTCTGAGAAACAGAATATAGTTTCTATCAATGTAGCGAGGATTAATCTCGATGGAGATTTCTGCTTGTGGGTCAATGTTGAAATAGTGATTGATGTTTTTCCATAAAAATTCTACTTGGTCGCGTTCCAAATAATTAGGAGTTCCACCACCCCAGTGGATTTGCAGCACTTTTCTTTCGGAATCTATTAAAGCTGCGGTGTTTTTGATATCTTGAACCAAATAGTCTAAGTAAGGTTCAGCAATTTTCTTGTTGTTAGAGATTACCGTGTTACACCCACAGAAATAGCAAGCACTTTGGCAAAAGGGAATGTGGAAATACAAAGAAAGAGGAGTTTTGCGTTGATTCGAGGCGGCGATCGCAGCTTTAAAATCAGTTTGGGTAAATGTTTCGTCTAACTCTGTAGCCGGTGGATAGCTCGTATATCTGGGTGCGCGAGTGTCATATTTTTGAATCAAATCCAGATCGAATTTGACACCAGGTAATAGAAAAACCATTGAGTTACTTTCCAATAAATGTGTGATGAGGTGGGGAGATGAGGGGCAGGGGGGCAGAGGAGAAAATGACCAATGACCAATGACTAATGACCAATGACTAATGACTAATGACTAAATAGCAATTTCGGTGCTGCCTGGGTTTTGAGGACGAGTCAGGTTATTAAATACAACTTGGTCCAGCGCTTTAATTAAACTTCCTTCTAGTTCCTGAGCCATCTTTAAATTCAATCCAAAGGCATTATTGGCTTCTGCAACAATCCGTTCTGCTGTAACATCATCAATGGGTAGTTCATTCAATACCTGACGATACCGATCCTTAAATGCCTTTTTATCAGGAATTCGCTCAAAATTGTAAAAAGCCGTGCCTTCATAGCCAGAAAGCTTGAGGGCTGACTGAGCAATTTTTTGTAACATTTGGCCTCCGGAAAGATCGCCCATGTAGCGAGTGTAGGCATGACCTAGCAATAAAGCCGGTTCATTAGCAGAAATTTCCCGAATCCGGTCAATGTAAGTCTGGGCAGCAGATGAGGGGATGACTTGCTCTCTCCAATTATCCCCATAATAGAACACCATGTCTTTTTCGAGCGCAGCTTGGCGATTAAGTTCGGGAAAATAAACCGCATTAATCACAGGATTGTTTGTATGGCTTTGTATGGCCGCTTCTAGTTCGCTGTAAATGTAATACAAGTTGCTTAAGAACTTGGCGAAGCAGTCTCTGTCTACAACTCCTTTGAGAAAACATTTCATAAATCCCACGTTTTCTGCTGAGGTGTGGGCTTGTTGAGTTCCAGAGCGCAGTTTGATGGCGAGATTGCTACTCATTGTTGCTTCCTTGATGTTCAAGTGCAAGGTTTCCAGGCATTCATCACTCAGGATGCCTGCTAGTACCATTAAAAAATTGTGATTCCAGCTTTAAAGAGGATCTGCATTAATCTATCCAGCAAATACCAATGCTGATGTAGATCCCAGCTGTTTTTATTTCTCCTAAGATTATTTAACTATTAATATTTGCATAACTATTGAGTTATTAAAATTTATTTATATTTGAGGAGCTAAAAGTTTGAATACACGGTCTTACTTAGTTAGAAACTGCTATGTAATTTTGATATCAAATTTTACCGATTTTTCAGGAATATTTCTATTCAAAAACTAACTATATTTGAGTTTGCAAATGTAGCAAATCTTCTAAAAAGAAAGTGCGATCGCTTTGGATGAAAAGACACTATGGCGCACCCCACTTACAGCGCTTTTCAAGTAAATGAAGTAAACGGGTAGGGGCACAACATTGTTGTGCCCTCGTGTCGCCCACCCCACAATAAAAGTTGTATATTTTTTTATTTGGTAGCCCCTTAGGACTTACGCAAACTCTACGAAATCTTGGGGTACTTGGCGTCTTGGCGGTAGCCTTCGGCAAGCCGCAAAGCGTCTACGATAAATTAAGCGAAGTCGGCTATTTTTAGTCATTTTCATTCTCCCCTACCCCCCCTGCCTCCCTACCCACACTCCCTACTCCCCACTCCCTTTTTTCTCTCTTCTTCCAGACTTTAGACGAGCAGTTTTTCTTGCTACTGAGTTGTTTTGCAGAATTGCGATTTCCCTTTGAGCATCTTGATAACTAGCTTTTTCGCCTTGTTGTTGGAATAGTTTTCCAGCTTTTTTGAAATCTGCGATCGCTCCTTGTTTATTTTTCTGTTTGGCGCGAATTACACCCCGATTATAATAAGCTAAGGCGTTGTTAGCATCAATGGCGATCGCTTGTGAATAATCCTGATTTGCAGCTTTTTTATTTCCTAGTTCGAGATAGGCGTTACCACGGTTATTGTAAGCTACGGCATAATTAGGATCTAGTTTTAATGCTTCACTATAATCTTGAATGGCGCCTTTATAATCTCCGAAAGAAAAGCGGTGAATACCCCTGTGGATGTAAGCAGCAATAAATTTTGGATCTAGCTGTAAAATAGTATTGTAATCTTCATTAGCTGCTATTTTGTTGCCTAAATCGCTATAAATATCACCACGATTTAAATAAGCTTCTATATATTTAGGGTTGATGTTAATTGCATCTGAATAATCTTCCAGGGCTGCATCTTTTTGATTATTAATAACTTGAGTTAAACCCCTTTGATAATAGGCTTTGGCATCACTAGGGTTGATTTTAATTATTTTATCAAAATCTTGGATTGCTGCTTGTCTAAGTTTGAGACGACGGCGGAGAATACCCCGCTGCAAGTACGCTTCAGTATACTCAGGTTTGATGGCGATCGCTTTGGTAAAATCTCCAAGCGCCCCTTTATTATCTTTAATTTGAATGCGAGCTAATCCTCGACCATAATAAGCGTATGCATCTTGAGAATTTAACTTAATTGTTTGGGTGTAATCAGCGATCGCTTCTTTATACTTGCCTAATTCATACAAAGCAAATCCCCGGTCATAATAGGCATTAGCATCTTGAGGATTGAGCAAAATTGCTTGACTAGAGTCTGCTTGTGCTTGCTCGTAGTCTCCTAATCGATAATAAGCATCGCCTCGCTTATTATAAGCTAAAGCGTTTTTTGGTTCTAATTTAATCAGCTGACTGAAATCTTGAACTGCTCCTTCATAGTTTGCTATATCATATTTATTTACTCCTTCTTGATATAATTTGTTTTCAGCACTACTTTGAGATTTTGGTAACTGGAAAAACCACGCTGCAATACCAAGCGCAAGACAACCAGCTATGCCTGTCATGGCTAAGAATAATTTTTTTTGATGCTGGTTTTGCTCTTCGCCTTCAGCACTAGTTAATTTTTTTAACTCGTCTAAAACTTCTGTTGCATACTGATAGCGTTTTCTATAGTCAAAACGCACCATTTTATTAATAATTTTTGCTAATTTGTTGCTAATTTTTAGATTTTTCTGCTGCCAGATAATTTCACCTGTGAGCCGATTCTTCTGGCTTCGCAAATTAGATATTTCGTTTGTTGGTAAACCGAGAAGTGCGGCGATCGCAACTATACCTAAACCATAGATATCACTGTTGTATTTCAGGTTGCCGTTAGCTTGCTCTATAGGCGTATATTCCAGACGATTAGAATTTGTGCTAACTTCATTAATAGTATTAAAACCAACTAAAACTAACTTTTTATCTGAATCACGGCGAATAATGTTTTCTGGTTTAATATCTTGGTGAATTACTCCACGGCTATGCACAACTACTAAAATTTCTAATATCTCTGATAACAAACTAATTACTCGGTCTTCCCTCAGGGGTTGTGCTGGTAAAATTTCATCCGTCAAAGGATTGCCCGGAATAAATTCTTCGACTAAATAAAATTCTTCATTTTCTTCAAAATAAGCAACTAGCTTCTGGATTTGGTCGTTTTCTTGTGCGAGTTGCTCTAAAATTTTTACCTTGCTAGCCAACAAGCGGTGCAGGATTGTTAAATTTTGGGGATTGCTAGTAGAAAGATATAGTCGCTTGAGTACAAATTCTTTGCCAGGAAGATTAACATCTTCTGCTAGATAAGCTTTTGCCTTTTCCCCATCATTGAGAACTTTTAGTATTCGGTAGCGTCTATCTAGGAAATGACTATCCATCAATATCAATTATAGTCTTATAGTCTGATATTGTATTTGATTATAGTGTACGTGTTATTACTGGTCATTTTAAAATATAAAAATTTCTGAAAAGAAAAATAATCATAGCGAAATTCTGTTTAGAAGTCCGATTAATTATCTAATTTACTGCGTATTCCTTCCTACTAATATTTTTATTTCCAAGTAGGATGTTACTAGCTGTATACGGTTATATACAACCAGAATCAAGTAAGATTTGTGCATAAAAAGAGACTGGGCACGAAAAATGAGAATATTAGTAGGTTATTTTGATCCGTATTCTTCAGCAATCCCACCCATGACACTCGATCGCCAAATGCGATAAAAATATCGCAGCGAATGACACATATCTGCGTCTAGAAGAGTCTAGAAGATTGAAAATCAACAGATTTGGGCAGAAGAAAGACCTAGCGGCTACTGTAAAGCGCCAATTACTTGAGGCGCTGAACCGTCGCGATATAGCTACTGTTAGTAGCTTGATTGTAGACTGGCAAAAAGTTGTGGGAACAGAAAAGTTAACTAATTTGATAGTTAATCAGGTAATGGTTGAATGCGACTCTGACACTCACCGTTGGTTTTATCGAATTTTTCTTGGGCAAGCGCAATACGAACAGATGCAAGAAAAATCCCAAACTAACGTTTTTCAAATTCTTTTAAATAGCGGTTTAGAACCAGGGAAAGACTTTAGCTTTGGATCTGATGGCAGACTTTTGATGAGCGATGGCGCCAAGGAAATTTTACTATCCCAAGTGCCAGAGCAACGTAAATTTTTGTTTGAAGCACAGTTAGAACCTTTGGTAAGCCAAGATCGAATCATTGCTATTGAACAGCAATTAGGGTGTGCATTTTTTAGTAATTTAACTGAAATTGCCATCCAACAAATTCAGGTATTAAGCAATTCTCAAGCAGCGGCTTATCTCGGAGTACTAGTAGCTGGGTTAGTGTCGCGTCATCCTCAACTTCAGGATGCAGACTTTCCCACACGATTTATACTTAGCACTCTCCAAGGATTGTCCGAAGAACGAGCAATGCTAATTCTCAACGATCCGGAAGAAAATCCCCAGTTTGATGAATCGATCGTTTTTCAACATTTATTAGCAGCAATGGGAGATACAGAACATCACCGCATTGCTGAGGAAGATGGCGGTATCAGCCTTGACCAACTTAAAAAACTTGATTTAGTTTGGCGTGGCGAACGCGAAATTTCCGAAATCATAGCCATGATGGAAAGATGGCAAGCCAAAAATAAATAAGTCTTGCTAAAAAAGCGATCGAAAAAGCCAGAGAAGGATTGATTAGGGCTGACGCGTTTTTCCGTTAGTCGTAATATAAGTCATGATTACGCTGGCACAACAAATTTTTCACTGCCAGCCAGTCCAAAGGCGCTATGAATAGCTTGTAAAGCTTTAACACCTTGGTCTTGTGCCACGACACAGCTAATTTTGATCTCTGAAGTGGCAATCATCTGAATATTTATTTGTTGTTGGGCTAGGGCTTCAAACATTTTAGCGGCAACACCAGGATGCCCTACCATACCTGTACCTACAATACTTACTTTAGCGATCGCACTATCCAAAACAACTTCACCCCATCCTAATTCTGCTGCTACTTGGGTGAGCAGCTGTTTTGCATTTTCCCCATCCATCCGCGAGACAGTAAAGGCAATATCCCGCCTGGGAATACCATCAATTACCCGACAACGTTGAGACTGGATAATCATATCAACACTGATGTTGTGTTGTGCTAATAATCCAAACAACTTTGCCGCCATCCCCGGTCGGTCTGGTAATTGGCGAATCGCCAGACGCGCTTGGTTCAAGTCTAAGGCGACACCACGAACGGGAGGAGTAGGAGACGCGGAGATGGGGAGACGCGGTGACACGGAGAAATTATCAAATACTCTCTCCGTGTCTCCCGAAGTTCCGATGCCACCAAGCCGGCGCTCAGACTTCTCTCCGTGTCCCCGCCTCACCGCGTCTTCTTCCCCTGCTTCGATTTCAAATGCTGTACTAAGTGCGGTAACAGCGCGATCGCATTCTGCTGCATCTACTACGCAGCTGACTTTTACCTCGCTGGTGGAAATCATCTGTATATTTACGCCCGCTTCGGCTAAGGTGGCGAACATCTTCGCAGCTACACCCGGACGCCCAATCATACCTGCGCCTGCGATGCTAACTTTGGCGATGTTATGTTCTACCATTACCTCGGCTTCGTCAGATTTGGGGTTGGATGGACTTCTCAGGGCTGGGGCGATCGCTGCTGCTACTGCTTCGGCTCGTTTGAGATTCAGTGTTGTCACTGTAAATGCAATGTCATTACTATTACCTTCATGAATCGACTGAATAATCAAATCTACATCTACTTTTTGGCGGGCAATTTCGCCAAATAACCTCGCTGCCACACCTGGCTTATCGGGAACCCGCAATAAAGCGACCTTTGCTTGGTTAGTATCAAATTCTACAGCATCCACTGGGCGGGCAATTTCTAGATTAATTAGCGATCGTCCTTTGGATTTGGCAGAGGTAACCCAAGTACCTGGGTCATCCGTCCAACTAGATCTGACTACGAGGGGAACGCCGTAGTTACGAGCAATTTCCACAGCACGGGGATGCAACACTTTTGCTCCCAAGCTAGCTAGTTCCAGCATTTCATTGCAGGTGATGGCATCCATCAGCTGAGCTTCGGGAACTAAGCGCGGGTCTGTAGTTAAAATACCTGGAACATCTGTATAAATTTCACAAAAATTTGCCTGTAATGCTGCTGCCAAAGCTACCGCTGAAGTGTCCGAACCACCACGCCCCAAAGTTGTGATTTCCATTTCTCCCGTGCTAGATATGCCTTGAAAGCCAGCTACAACAACCACTTTTCCTGCTTTGATGTGGCGAGTTAAACGGCTAGTTTCAATATGCAAAATCCGAGCGCGGCTGTGTTCGGCTTCAGTAACAATTCCTACCTGAGCGCCAGTCATAGAAATTGCTGGTTGTCCGAGTTCCTGCAACGCCATGCTGAGTAAGGCAATGGTGACTTGTTCGCCAGTGGAAAGTAGCATATCCATTTCCCGGCGGTTAGGATTTGACGAAATTTCATTAGCTAGTTTGACGAGTCCATCAGTGGTTTTGCCCATTGCCGAAACCACTACAACCAGGGAGTTTCCAGCTTTGACAGTTTTATAAACGCGCTGTGCAACAGCCTGAATGCGTTCGACTGAACCGACAGATGTACCACCATATTTCTGAACTATGAGCGCCATAACTTTTAGCCAATCAATTGTGTCTGTTTTGCTCAACGCCCCCGCCGGGTTAGGAAGCTTTGAAAGTATTATAATAAGCTGCCCTTGCATCTAAAGCCGCACATCTTTACGTGTTGGCTGTTAAGTGTTAACCGTCAGCGGTCAACGAACCTTATAAGTAAGTGTGCAATTTTAAAGCGTAATAGCTTATTTACTTTACTAACTTATCAGAATCAATTGACACAAAAAATCTGAAATTGATATTTTGTCAGAAATTTTTTATATACTAGGACTTACGCAAAATATGAAAAAACGTAGACGCAAAGCGGCTTGCCGCAGGCTACCACAGAGAAGCCAGTGCGCCCTTGCGGTTAAGAGACTTGTTCGCGAAGCGTCTCGTAGAGAAGCAACTGGCGCGACGCAGCGAAAAGTTACGAGCGCCAGAAGCCGACGCTCGTAACTTTTCAAGACAGAGGGCACGGAGAAATAAGAGCAAGAGAGAGTTTTTGCGTAAGTCCTATTAAAATTGACTAAATAATAAAAACCCTGTTTGAAATAGCCCGACAACGAAACCCAAAATACCACCTAAACTAACAATTGCCTGCAATTCATTTTTGACAATTCCTTCGATCGCATCTTCTAAATCAGCAGGCGAAGTTGATTTTACACGGTCAACTATCACTTGATCTATGGACAAAATTGGAATTACTTGTGCGACAATTGCCTCTAAATCTTTTTCCAAATACTTCTCTAAAATAAAAGCCAATTCTTGACTCATCACTTCTAAAGAAGTATTGACAACAGGTGAAGTACTCAACCGATTCAACAATACTACAGCAATATTTTCCCAATTAACAGAATCAGTTAATCCTTGTAGTAAATCGCCGCCACTATTTTGCAAGTAATGACGCACGCTTTCGCGTGTGGTTTTTCGTAGTTGGCGGACTGTTCCAATGGGCAAGTTTTGTAATGATAAATTTTGCAATAATTTGCGAATGCGATCGCGCATTTGCAAATCTTGAGTTAATTCCTGCAAACGAGTATTGGTGGCTTCTTTTTCATCTAAGCAAAAAGTTCTTAGTCGCGTCAGAGTATTACGTAAACCAAACAAATTTGCCACTACCCAGTAAGTACCACTGGTTTTTTCTCGAAAGCCTTCATCAATAATTTGAATTGTGCGATCGGTCAAAAAATCAACTATTGCTTGGCGCAATACATCTGGCGGTAAAACAACTTGCAACAGCCAATCAGCAAGCCGCGTGGCTTGTTCTTCAGTCAATTGAAATTCCAGCAATATCTGTTCAAAAACTTGATTGATCTGCGCTTCTAAAAAGTCTTCTCGTCGAGACAAAACTTTCAACAATCTTGGCAAGGATTCTCCTAATAAATCCCGCAAAATTCCCGCTACAATTTTAGCACTTTTCTGGTTTTTATCTGTTTTGACTTGTTCGATCGCCAGCCGCAACAACCAGAGAATTGCTCCTTGTACGCGTTCTGTTTGTAACAGACGCCGCGCCAGATTTTGCAATTCCTCTGGCGTTAGTAGCGACCCCATGATTGTATTAGAAATATTCAGAGCCAGACGTTCCTGGTTGCGAGGAATTAATCCAGGGGTGAAGGGTACTCTTCGTCCAGCAATATAAATTGCTCGGTAGGGACGGAATAACATTTTGATGGCTATATCATTTGTGAAATAGCCGATAATTCCACCCAGTATAGGGGGAGACACATAAAGCCAAAGATGAGACCAGTCCACAGGATTTTGGATTTTCGATTTGGGAGTGACGAGTTAGGAGTTAAGAATTAAGAGTTAGGAATGATAAGTTCTCAATGATAATTTATCATTACTCATAATTCATAAGTTTTAATTCCTAACTCTTCACTCATTTTTCTTGACTACTAGCACTCCCATCATACCGTTCGCAATGGGGTAGTGTGTGGCAGCCCCAAAACCAACTTGATGAGCTAACTCTACTTGCTTTTTGCCAATGGGAAAGCGGTCTAAGCTGGGACTGATGTAAGCATATTCTTCCTTTAAGCCCAAATAATCAGCAACCGGCACGACAAAATTGTCCAGATACCACTGCTGAAAACCGCGTAGCTGAGGATTACTCGGTCGATGAAAGTCTAAAATCGCAGCTTTGGCACCCGGCTTCAAAACACGATATAACTCTTGCAGGCTGCGGGAAATATCTTTAACATTTCTTAAACCATAGCCCATTGTTGCGGCGTCAAATTGATTATCGTCGAAGGGCAAATTTAGCACGTCAGCTTCCACCCAGGCGATAACAGGTCGGGGGTACTGCTTTTGCGAGCGTTCTTTAGCAGTTTCTAGCAGGTTTGGGGAGAAGTCTACTCCATACACTTGTCCTGTGGCTCCTACGCGCCGAGCCAAACGTAAAGCTAAATCACCGCTACCGCAACACAAATCTAGTGCAGTGTCACCGGATTTAGCCGCACTCCATTTCACTGCCATTTCTTTCCAGATTCGGTGTTGTCCCAGGCTCAACCAATCGTTCAACTGGTCATAAACTGGAGCAATGCGGTTAAAAATGGACTGAATTTCGTTAGTCATTAGTTATTAGTCATTAGTCACTTGTACTGAGCGTACCCCTACAATACGAGCAAGCTACGCGTAGCGTCTGGTAGAGAAGCCGAAGTATTAGTCATTAGTCATTGGCCATTTACCAAAGACTAAGCCCAAAGTCTGAAGGGAGTTTCTGAACTAGACACCCAAAGGGCAGCTTGTCAAAGACATCAGAACTTTTTAAGAGAGCACAAAGCGCAAAGTCTGAGCGCCGGCTTCCGGCGAACAGAACTTTGTAAGAGAGGACAAATGACTAATGACAATTACACAATAGTTTGATGGCAGCTACTACTAGTTAGAGCGATCGCCACCAGTTGCGTTGATAAATCAATCAGCTTTAATTCATCTTCTCGCAAAATGCACGGTTGTTTCCACTGTAGTGATAATACGCCCAAAAGTTCATTACGGTAGCTAATCGGCATCACTAAATGTGCTTGCACGCCTGAGTTTTGGTAATGAATAGCATTATTTAATTTGCTGTCTTTGGGTATATTCAAGGAAAGTTGTATTTTTCCTGTGGCCATCGCTTCTTGGGCAAGGGGGTCTTGGGAAAGCCAATTTTCTACTGTCCCTGTATCGCTGTAATTTCCTTGACTTGCAGCCAGATTATGTCCATCTATAAGTTGTATAATACAGCCCTGGGTGCCAAAAGTTTCAGAAAAAGCCCTAGCAATTGGGGTAAGAGTTTCTTCTAAGCTAGAAGCTGCTTGAGTCAACTGCACCAAAACACTCAAGAGTGCCATTTGAGCGTGGGCGCGGCGTAACTCTTCTGTACGCTGCTTGAGCAAGTCGTAGGTTTCTGCTGCTCTTTGGACTACTGCCTTGAGTTCCCCTGGGTCCCAAGGCTTGGTAATATATTTGTAGACTTGTCCAGCATTAATCGCTTCTACCAAGTCTTCAATATCAGTAAATCCCGTGAGAATTATCCTGACTGTATCGGGAAACTGAGGTACCGTCTTGCTGAGAAATTCAGTTCCTTTCATTTCTGGCATCCGTTGATCGGAGATAATCACAGCTACCTCCCCTTCCGCTGCCAAAACTTGGAGGGCATTCACTCCACTATCAGCTTTCAAAACATTAAAATCGCGTCGAAAAGTGCGATAAAGCAGATCGAGATTATCTGGCTCATCGTCAACCACCAGAATTTTCAGTTTTTTAGGTCGTTCAAGAGTCATCACTTGATACTGGATTTTCTCAATTTCGAGGCTAGGATTATCCATAAGATATTTCCCTTAAATATTTGATTATCTTGTTATATTCCATACCAAGCTTAATCGAGAAGAGTTGTATTTTGTCATGGGTTATTACTGAGGGAATTCATATTTTTAGACACATTTATATTGTTCAACACGGAAAAAATTGTTTGGCAGCTGGGCATTGGGAATGTTAACTGTTGACAGTTGACTGTTGAGTGAGGAATTATTCCCCTTGTCTCCCCATCTCCCCACTGCATTCTCTGGGCAGTTCATAGATTAGAATAAAACTTGCTCATGAGGTTATTAATCAACCTCTCAAGTTGAAGCTCACACACCGATTTATGACCGATCTACCGCCCAACAGTCAGAATTCCGAAAATACTACCAACGACGATGTAACGCAAGAGTTACTGCGAAAGTTGAGGCAAAAGCAAGGTAACTGGGTGGAATGGGGAACAGCGATCGCCTCGTTGCAGAAAACTGGCTACAATCCCCAAGAAATTTTTGAAGCCACTGGATTTGAGCCGATTCAACAAAATCAGGTGATTGTTGGTTCTCAAGTTTACAATTCTTTAGAAAAATTTGGAGCTTCCGAAGCCACGCGATCGCATTACAGCACGCGTGGTAGCGATATTTTATACGAATTGCGTTTGCTCACCCAAGAAGAACGCGCCACCGCAGCCGAACTGATCTTCGTTCACAAACTCGATGCTGATGAAGCGCGGGAAGTTGCCAAAGCAGTTAAAGAATTCTCTTATTTGCGTACTTTGCCAGAAGGATTTTCTAATCATCCTGGGGATGCACTTGCTTACCAAAGTTGGAAACTAGCACGGCAAAACTCAGATTTACAAGAGCGATCGCGCTTAATAGCCAAAGGTTTGCGTTTTGCTCACACACCAGCATCCAGGAAACAAATCGAACAATTACTGACTGATTTTACCACCGTTCCCAAGCGTCCGGCTCCAATATTACCCTTTTACCGCTTGGAATCGGAAGAACAATTGCCTCGAATGGTGCCAGTAGTAGGCGAATTGCCATTATCAGGACAAGATTTACAGGCTGTGCCCGTAATTACCGAAATTGAACCATTTCGGATGGTCAAGTTTGCTGGCGAACAAGCTTGGGTGCCGTTACCGGGTTGGCAAGTATTGTTGGCAGCAGAAGATCCAGTAGCGATATTAGCGAATAGCGATCGCTTGTCTAACCAAACCCAAACTCGGATAGAATCGGTGCTAGTAGTAGTAGATCGCGCCCAGCGACAATGGGATGCTTCCAACTATTTTGTCGTTGAAAATGCTGGTGAATTAGATTTTCAATGGTTTGAAACTGAGCCAGAAATTCCTCTACTAGGAAGAATAATTATTATTGTGCGTCCTAAGAAAATTCTGGATGAAGAATTAACGAAAGATTCATGGCAGATTGATGAATAAAGTCATTAGTAATTAGTTATTGGTCATTAGCTAAGAACTAATGACCAAATTTTTGTATAATAAGGAGATGTTGAATAACCGTAATAACACCCAAACTAACCAAGCTGGTATGCTCTACAGACATGGTGACGTTCTGCTCAAAAGAATTGCTAGCTTACCAATAGGCGCTCAAAAACGTGTAGGTACAACTTTGGCTCATGGTGAACTCACAGGACACAGCCATCGCATTCAGCAATCCCATACTGTTCAGTTGTGGGCAAATGGTAATGAGCTTTTTCTTGAGGTTAAAGAACCAACTGCTACCTTAGTTCATGAAGAACATCGGGCAATTGAATTACCCCAAGGGCTTTACCGCGTTTGGAGACAACGTGAATATCGCCCTGAAGCTTATGTAGAGGTTGCGGACTAATGCTGAAAATAATGTCAAATGGGCGCGTGCCGAATAGACCAGTTCAGCAACGCCCACAGCAAAGCTACGAGCCTGTATCGCCACAACGTGCAAGAAAGCTCATCCTTGAGCATCGTGCATGGGATGGAATGCGGGTTTTAGGTCATCTGGATTTAAGCAGTGCGTTGGAACTTTACGATTTACCTGAAAATCTCACTTGTGAAAGTCTGGATATCAGCGATTGCGTGAATCTCACAACCCTTGGTAAAGGTCTCCATGTCACCCATTGGATTGAGTTAGCTGGGAGTGGGATTACCAGTTTACCTGAAGGGCATGGTTTCGTCTTGCGCTGGCGAGGCGTGCAGGTGAGTGATACCATTGCCTTTGCATCTGACTCCATAACCGGGCAAGATATCCTCAACACAGAGAACGTTGAGTTACGCCGCGTACTGATTGAGCGGCTGGGCTACGAGAGATTTTTGCAGCAAGTGGGAGGCTTAGTCCGTCATCGAGATAGAGATGCGGGTGGAGAGCGTCAACTTATCTGCATTCCTTTCGAGGATGACGAGCCATTTATGGTTTTGAAAGTCACTTGTCCATCTACAGGACACATTCATATCTTGCGCGTTCCCCCATATATGCAAACTTGTCATCAAGCCGCTGCTTGGGTTGCAGGTTTTGATAATCCAAATGATTATAGTCCGGCGATCGAGGCGTAATTCAAAACGTTTTATAGCAATCCTAATTTACAGCAGTTTTCATCTATTGAGACCACATACTCATCTTCCTCTCTGCGACTCTGCGCCTCTGCGCGATTAAAAAAACCCGTGGTTTATTTACCTAAAAATAGCTGTAATTAGAGCAAAGCGACGAAAGTTTATGTCCTAAACTATGCTTAAACTGCGATAAAAGCAAAAATAAGAAAACGTGCGTCTGTGTTTGAGACTCACGTTTAATTTATTTAAGGATTGAGACTTGCTATCAATTGATTCTCAATTCTCTATTCTTCTTTAATTTGTTGCTGATATTAATTGGTAATGGTGGGTTGCACAAATCGCTTAATTTCACCACAGGCAATATAGGACTTGCCATCAGGGCCGATTTTGATTTCATCAACGACGTAAAGCATTCCTTCTTCGCGAACCGATCGCGGAAAACGCATGTTCCAATTCGGTTCATATCCGTCAGAAACCACTCTAGCACGTAGCTTACTGCCATCTTTGACGCATTGAACGAGAACACCATCCTTTGCAGTATCAGTTGTGGGCAAGTCAGCGGCACTAGCAGGGCCTTTGGATGCTTTGCCTGTGCTAGTTGACCTCGATTGTCTGGGAGCAACGAAGATATCTGCTTCGCCAGGTCGAGTAAGACGCGTTATGTTACCACGAACGCGGTAGAAAGAGCCATCACTTGAAGGTTCTAGTCCTTCAACTACATAGCGTGCGCCCTCGGCACGAATCGCTCTCGGAAATTGGACATTCTTGCTGGAATCGTAGCCATCGGATATGACTTTGATTCGCAGTTTACCGCCTTCACGCACACAGTGTAGTTCTACACCCGAACCGACTTCACTGACAACCGGCATCGCATAGATTTCATCCCCAGTCGTGACACCACGAGCCGCTAAATCGCTACGATTGCGCGTCATTGTCTGGTAACTCTGATCTCGCAGTTCTTTACGTCCGGCATTACCCAAGGCTTTTTGGGCGATGCGACCTGCAAAATACTCTAGCTGATCTATCTCTTCAGCAATTTCAAAATTCTCATTTAACCCTTTATCGCGCAAATCTTTGACTAGCGCCCGGAGAATTTGCTCAGCTTCTTCATGTTTGCCATGCTCAGCTAAATCGAGGGCTGTCTCTTTAGCCTTAGCGATGGTGAGGCGGCTGAGTTCAAGGATGATATGGCTCGAAGAAGCGAGGGCTGCTTCCTCAACAGTACCAACTTTGGCAACGACATCCGCTGTGCCGGACACATTTTGAATCACGTCATTTTGCACAACATCAGCACTGTAATGTATCTTCATCACAGGTAATTCGCCAATTTGAGCAGCGGATATCTCTAAACTCAATCCCAAAAGTTTGTCTTCACCCTCATAAAGTTCTCCCAAGGCGATCGCAGTTTGACCAGCATTCTGGTTGACTTTAGCCAAACTTAAGGTATCTATCAGCTTGACACCATCAGCCAACTCAACTGTCACCTTGAGATTTTGACCTACTACTGCTCTGAGGCTATCTAGCTCAATGCTAAACACTTCAGTTGCTTCATCGATGCTCTGAATGAAGTAGAAATTGCCGTTAGCCGCCCTTGCCATACCAATCAGCAAGTCTTCATTAAAACCCCGATCGAAACCCAAGGTAGTTGTGGTGATGCCTTCCTCAGCTTTTTGCCCAGATGTCGCCGTCAGTATTTTCGGGTCTTGAATACCCATATTGGCGTGACCATCCGTAAGCAGGAGAACGCGGTTGATTTTTTGCGGATCGAGTTGCTTTTTGACATGTTCGCAGCCTTTGAGCCATCCGCCAGATAAGTTAGTAATACCGCCTGCTCTGACTTTTTTAATAGAATTTTTCAGTGCAGCTTTGTCCTTCACAGGCTGGGGCGTTACAACTGTGTCCACCTCATCGTCATAAACAACCACTGAGAGAATATCGTCTGGCTCAAGTCGATCCACCACAGATTCAGCGGCTCTGAGGGCATGATGTAAGGGAGCGCCTGCCATTGAGCCTGAGCGGTCAATTACCAATGAAAGATTCAGATTACGTCGAGGAGATTCAGCTATGTCAGCACGAAAACGTAGCAGAATATTAGTCTTTAATGAAGAGCCTGCGGGTAAGATAGCCTGGTCAAAGTCGTAACTTGTCTTGAGCATTTTTTATACCCCTTTGAATTGTCTGTGATGAGCTAAAAGCCTTATGCTGCTAAGATAGCCAGTGCTTTTTTTAGTTTACCCAGAAAGCAATGTGTTCAGTGTCAGAGGGAAGATTTAATGTAAAGTTTTATATATATATGAGATGGGGATGAGGAAGATGAGGGGTATGAAGAAGACAGTTAATAATGAAATGCTTTATAGATGCAGTAATTTTGCTGATGCCTTTAGCGATTTCGCCAATTGTGATGACGCTGAGGTAAAGTGTTTCTGGCAGTTGGGCATCTAGCCAATCTAAAACTTGTTGATTTGGTTGTTTGGCAACTAGTTCAGAAATCAGGCAGGTATCAAGAAGATAGTTCATGGCGTGAAGACATCACGAGAAAAGCTGCGATCTCGGCTCAGGTCTAATTCATCTGCTTCAGCCAGGGGAGATTGACGAAAGAATTCTGAGAGTTTAGTGGGTTGGTCTAGGTAGATGTTGTTATTGTGACTAGTTAGACTTTGGGCAAGAATTTATTAGTGCGATTCGTTCGCTCGAAATGAGTAGAAATACTCAAGG